>NZ_JAWFXN010000003.1:0-236295 GCF_032575955.1 Veillonella parvula | reverse complement strand
GAAGCCGCTGATTGACTAAAAGAAAAAGGTCTACCTAAAGGTAGGCCTTTTTCTTTTTGCTAGTCTTCGACTAGCTAACCCTACTAGACCAGCCTCCAGCCAAGGTTGTAGAGGTTGTATCTATGTACGTGTCCGTGTAAGACGGCCCTGGGAAAAGCAGGGCAGTAGAAGATGGAGGAGTGAAACGACGACAGATTCACTGCATCGCTTTCTTCCGAACGTAAGATTTACCGAGCTGCGAAGCAGAGAAGGGAAATCCACAGTGAGGAAGCAAGTAGGGCAACCGAAGAGGTCTTAGAGCTAAGCGACGCAGCCGAACCATATGAGTGCTTCCGAACGTAAGATTTACCGAGCTGCGAAGCAGAGAAGGGAAATCCACAGTGAGGATTGATAGGAAGCCACGGCTAATGGTAGTATCTAACTAATCCATACGGTAACGAGGCACAACGTGCCAATGTTACCGAACCGTAAAGCAGTTGAGCTACTTTAAATATATGTAAATAAACTTTATCTAATCGATACCGCGGTGCGCAGCACCAATGGTATCGAATCGTAAACTAGTTGAGCAACTCCATATTTATGTAAATAACAAGCCCCATGATCACAAAATCATAGAGCCTATATATTAATAACAACTTATTAGGAATTTAATATATATACAAAAAAAGAGCTGCCTAAGCAGCTCTAATTCTTTATTATTCTACACCAACCATTACGCTAGTGGATTTGATAACAGCGACAACTTCTTTGCCAACTGCTAAGCCTAATTCTTTAACGGATTGAATAGTAATGTCAGCAGTAACAATATTATTATTACCTACGTTGATTTTTACGATTGCATTTACAGCGCCTTCTTGGATCTCAACGATAGTACCTTTTAATTGATTTCTTGCACTTAATTTCATGGATATCTCCTTAAAAAACAATACAAAAAGTATATATATTATAATATTTTGCATATAATTTGTGATATACATTACATCACAAATTATATGGAGCGGGCGAAGGGAATCGAACCCTCCTCTCAAGCTTGGGAAGCTCGCATTCTACCGATGAACTACGCCCGCACGATGTAAATATTGTATCATATATTTACATATACATTCAAGTAATCATAGATATATCTATGATTATACCTATAGTAGTAAATGTATTGAATTACTTTCAATCTAGATGTATAAAATAATAGAAAAGGAGGAATTCGTATGTCAAAAGTATATAAAGTTCATAAATGGTTATCTATCATTTCCTTAATTTTCTTCTTAATGTTTTGTATTACAGGATTAGTACTCATGTTTCGAACTGAGTTAAATGCATGGGCTCAAGGTGGAACAACACATCATTCATCAGCTATAATGTCGATGAATGAACATGAAGAATCTATATTTAAGTATGCTGATCAGGGGGCACTACTTGTTAAACAGAAATATCCATCAAAAGATATTTTGAATATATCCCCTGCTATGGGGGCTACACATATTTTACGGTATCGTATTATTGAATCTACGGCTACGGTAGCACCTCCAGCTCGCATGGGAATGGGTGGGGATTATGTTTTATATAATCCTATATCTAAAGAACTGATTACTTCACATAATGAGCCTCCTGTACATCCTTGGATTCGTAGTATGTTACATACTCTTCATCAATTACATACACGATTAGATTTAGGTAAAATTGGCATATATATTGTAACATTCTTATCATTTTTATGTAGTCTCACTATTATTTCAGGGATTTTTTTATATGGTCCATTTCGTAAAAGTTATTCTAAAGCCTCTGTTTTATCTAAGAAAATGAAAATAGGTGCATTACATCGTGAATTCTCAATAGTTGCAACGGTCTGGGGATTTATATTATGTATAACAGGTGTATGGATTGGGGGCTTTTTTATTGCAAATGATAACTATAATGCCGATGTACTTCATAATGCTAAACAGGAACTTTCGATTGGACAATCTGAAATATTGCAACCATCAGAAGCAATTTCTCGTATAATGAAAGTATATCCAGATCGACAAGTTATTTCTATGGATTATCCATCTAAGTTTAACAATTACCATTATGCATTTTATTTAGGTGCAGAAAATGATGATGATCCAGCTATGTTTCTTGGACAGCCTGTATATGCTAACTTGTATGTCGATTCTAGTAATGATAGATTTTCTACTAAAGCAGTTCCATGGTATTTTACAGGTATGACAACTATGATTAACCTACATATTCATAATCATAATACGATGGCTCTGAAGATATTGTGGGCTATATGGGATATTGTTCTCATTATTGGTATCGTGACTGGACTTATGATGACTATTATTAGAAAGTATAAAAAATCAGATGTAATTCTATCTAAAGTATCGGTAGAGGAAAAGCATATTTGGCGTACACCATTATTTTGTAGTATATCTGTTCTTATAGGATTGCTTCTACCACTTTGGCAAAATCCTGTTATGAATACGATTGCTGCTATTTGTTTAACTGTATCACTTATTGTATTTTTTATCTCTTTACTTAAAGAAAGTAAACAATATTGATTATTTTCGAACTGAAATGATATAATAATAAATATAGTTGTTTTTATATACATAAAAATACGTATTATTATTTATGACTCAGAAAGTGGTAGTTATTATGAATTTTATAAAAGCATTTTTCCAGTCAGAGTCTGCTGGTGGGATATCCTTGCTGTCCGCTGCTATTTTAGGCGTTCTTGTGGCGAACTCACCGATTGCAGCACAGTATTTTGCAGTCATGCAAATACACCTTGGTCCAATGACTATACTGGAGTGGGTAAATGATGCCTTAATGGCTCTTTTTTTCCTTTATGTTGGTATAGAGATCAAGAAGGAAATGATTTCTGGGGAGCTTGATACGAAGGCGAAACGTGTGCTTCCCGTATTAGCCGCATTTGCAGGTGTTATTACGCCAGCTATTGTGTATTATTTTGCGGCTGGATATATGCCAGAATATAGACATGGTTGGGGGATTCCTACCGCTACAGATATTGCTTTTGCTATAGGCGTTATTACAATGCTTGGTAATAAGGTATCTACAGCGATGAAAGCCTTTCTAGCTGCATTAGCTATTATTGACGACTTGATTGCCATAGTCGTTATTGCTCTCTTTTATGGGGCAGGCGTTAACTTTATGGATTTAATAGCTGCTGCGGCTGTAACTGGTTTACTGATTTATACTAATAAGCAAGGCTATTTAAGACCACTTCCGTATTGTGTTCTAGGATTAGTTCTTTGGTATTTAGTTTTAAAATCTGGTGTGCATGCTACCATTGCCGGTGTTGTACTGGCTATGACAATTCCTTTTAAAGGTAAAGTTATAGATAAGGTAGTATATCCTATGGAAGAATGGGCGCATGCTTTACGCAATTGGGTAAACTTCCTAATTATACCATTATTTAGTTTTTTAAATGCTGGTGTATCCTTTGCTGATTTTTCCATAGACAATTTATTCCATCCTGTAATCATAGGTGTTTCATTCGGTTTAATCTTAGGAAAACAATTAGGTATATTCTCTGCCGTCTACATTTTGGTTCAATCTAAGGCAATTAAGATGCCTACAAAAACGACGTGGCCTGAAATTTATGGGACAGCTATTTTGTGTGGTATTGGCTTTACTATGAGCCTTTTTGTTGCTACACTGGCTTTCCCACCAGGTATAACACAAGAAATGGCTAAGGTAGGTATCTTTATAGGATCAATCACGGCAGGCTTGCTAGGTGCGATTGTCCTAATTTTAGCTTATCAAATACGCAAGATGCGTGGTAAAATTTAATAAAATAATCTTTTGTAAGTATAGAAAGGATTCAAATGGAACGCATTTTTGTTTTCTTACGTTCTCCAGGTGCAGCTACATCTGTACTCCTAGGAGCAACAGTACTCGCTTTAATTTTAGCGAACTCTCCATCATCTGAACAATACTTTCAAATCGTTAATCACCATATAGGTAATCTAACAATTTTAGAATGGGTTAATGATGCATTGATGGCAATCTTCTTCCTTTTTGTAGGTCTCGAAGTTAAGCGTGAATTAGTATCAGGTGAGCTTAATACTAATGCTAAGCGTGTGATGCCAGGCATTGCCGCATTATTTGGTGTTCTAACGCCCGCTTTTATCTACTACTTAATTGCAGGTTTTCATTCTGAATATATACATGGTTGGGCAATACCAACTGCTACGGATATTGCATTTTCCATCGGTATTATATCTGCGTTAGGCTCTAGAGTACCGAATTCAATGAAAGTATTTCTAACAGCTCTTGCCGTTATAGATGATTTGATTGCTATCATCGTAATTGCAATCTTCTATGCGTCAAGTATTCACATGATGTATTTAGGTGTGGCTGTCGTAGTTGTAGCTGCTTTAATCTATTGTAATAAGCAAGGATATGTACGACCTTTACCATATATCATTTTAGGGTTTATCCTTTGGTATTGTGTATTAAAATCTGGTTTACATGCAACTATGGCTGGTGTAATCTTAGCTATGACAATTCCTTCAAAAGGTAAACGAGGCCGTAAGTATGTTCGTCCAATGCAACATTGGGAACATTTATTATCCAATTGGGTTAGTTTTTTAATTGTACCAATATTTGCATTCTTTAATGCCGGTGTAGATTTACGTAATGTATCTGTTAATGACTTAACACATCCTGTAGTGCTTGGTGTTGCATTAGGTCTTATTATAGGGAAACAATTAGGTATTTTTGGTGCAGTATTTGCGATGGTGAAATGTGGCCTTGTACCAATGCCTACAGAAGCTAATTGGAAGCATGTATATGGTACTGCGATTGTATGTGGTATAGGCTTTACAATGAGTATCTTCGTATCTATCTTGGCATTTGAACCCGGTCACGCTCAAGAAATGGCAAAAGGTGGCGTTATACTTGGCTCATTAATCTCTGCATTATTCGGCTACATCTTCTTAAGACTTGTTGGTGCAAACCGAAAAGAATGTCATATTGGTGTATACCATAACTGCTAAAATTGAATAAAACTATTAAATCTCCATTATAGACTGAAGAGTATTTCCGACTTTAGAAGTAATCTAAGCGAATATTCTTGCAGGATATAATGGAGATTTTCATTGGTATCTTATAATTTTATGATATATATGTAATACACCCTTAAAACTATACTATAACTATAATTTAATATATATGAATTATTGATATTAATAGAACTTTTATGGTTTATAGATTATTTAAAACTGTATAGTATACTACTTAATGTAAGGTGAGGTGTATATGATAAAAAAAATAATTATTACATGTACGCTTGTTTGTATGATTGTAATGGTATCCTCTGTATCATTAGCAAAAACTATTGATCGGGGGCAACGAGGGCATCACGTTAGTAAGGTGCAAACCATGTTAAAGCATCAAGGTTTTTTACATGATTCTATAGATGGCATTTACGGTCATAATACAGAACAAGCTGTTCGAAAATTTCAAAAATCTAAAGGGCTCCCTGTAGATGGTCGTGTTGGTCCTGCTACGATGAATGCTTTGGAAAAGATGGAGACTCGTTATGGAGGCCATGGCACAGAACGCAATCATAATGGAGTGCCTAATAAATACTCTAAAGTTTTAACGATGGAGGCTAGTGGCTATTCATCTCAAGATCCTGGCAACGGAAAATATACAGCTACAGGTAGTCGTCTACGGAAGGGACTTGTGTCTGTAGACCCTAAATTAATTCCTTTGGGAACGCGATTATATATTGAAGGTTATGGCTATGCTGTAGCTGACGATGTAGGTGGTGCTATTAAAGGGCATCGCATTGATTTAGCTTTTGATTCTCGTGCAGAAGCATTACAGTTTGGACGTCAATCTGTAAAGGTTTATATTTTATAATGATAACTCTCTAGTTTTATATGATTATATGATAGATGTATAGACTACAATCATATTCTTGTATAAAATGCTAGAGAGTTTTTCTTTTACCGAATTATAATGTATTCAAAACCTCGAATATTCGGAAATTATGGTATAATAAATAATAGATATATGATGATGACTCATGATGTTAAATTAATGAGCATACTCAATAGTTATATGATGAATAGTAAAGGATAATCCTATGGATAAAGTACGGCGTGTAGAACGAATGGTGGCAATGACAAAACTGTTAGTTGATTCACCGCAAAAATTGATTCCTTTAAATTACTTTTGCGACTTTTTTGGCATGGCTAAATCAACGGTTAGTGAAGATTTGACATGTGTAAGGCAGTCTATGGAACACTTTCAACTGGGGACCTTAGAAACGGTGGCCGGTGTAGCTGGTGGGGTACGATTTATTCCGCATCGTAAGGGAACACAAGCGAACGATATTTTACGCGATGTACAAGCTCGTTTAATGGAGCCAGATCGCATCATTCCAGGTGGTTTTATTTATATGTCTGATATCTTATATGATTGGCATGTAATGACACGTCTGGGTGAGATTATTATGACTCGTTTCGTGGACCGTGAACCAGACTATATTTTGACTGTAGAGACAAAGGGGATTCCTTTGGCTGTAATGGTAGCGAGAGCTTTCAATAAACCACTTGTTATTGCTAGACGTGATAGTAAGGTAACAGAAGGTTCTGCTATTAGTATCAATTATGTAACAGGTTCCTCTGGGCGCATTCAAACTATGACTCTAACTAAACGGGCAATTCCTCCAAATGCGAAAGTGTTAATTATCGATGACTTTATGAAAGCTGGCGGTACCGCTAAGGGGCTTAAAGAATTAGTTCTTGAAATGAGTGGTGTCGTTGTTGGCACAGGTGTTCTTGTAGCTACAGCTGAACCAAGTCCGAAGTTGATCGATGATTATGAATCACTATTTACTTTTTATGGTATCGATGAAAATACAAAGAAAATTAGTATAGAGCCTGTGTTAGATGCAGAGTAAATCATTAATATTAGGAAGATTATAGGCTGATATAATGGTTTATATTGAGTATTGACCTATGGGCTAAATAATGACGTAAATAATATTTAAAATGGGTTAGAGATATAAGAGATAACAGATAGGAGATTACTATGAATATTGCAAGCCTTATTTTAGCTGCTGGTAAGGGCACGCGTATGAAGTCTAAATTGCCAAAAGTGTTACACAAGGTCGGCGGTAAGGCGATGGTAGAACGCGTTCTTGAAACGGTTCAATCCATTGGTACCAATCGCGATGTTGTTATTGTTGGTTTTGGTGGCGATGCAGTACAAAATTACTTGGGAGAGCGTGCTGAATTTGTTCGTCAAGAAGAACAAAATGGTACAGGTCATGCAGTTAAGATGGCTCAACCAGTACTTGGTGACTATGATGGTACAATCTTATTGTTATGCGGTGATACTCCCCTGGTTACAAAAGAAAGTTTAGAAGCGCTTTTAGAAGAACATAAAAATTCCGGTGCAGCAGCTACAATTTTAACTGCTCATATGCCGGATCCAACTGGTTATGGACGTATCATTCGTAATGAAGTGGGTTCTGTAGTTCGTATCGTAGAACAGAAAGATGGTAAACCTGAAGAATTAGCGGTTCAAGAAGTAAATACAGGTATGTACGCTTTTGATAGTAAAAAACTATGGCCTTGCTTAGATCAATTATCTGATGATAATGCCCAAGGTGAATTGTATATTACTGATGTAGTAGGTATTCTCGTAAATGGTGGCGACAAGGTAAGTGCATACATGACTAAGGATTTTGAAGAATCTTTAGGTGTAAACTCACGTTTGCAATTAGCAGAGGCTGAAGCTATATTAAAACATCGTAAAAATGTTGAGTTAATGACTGCTGGCGTAACAATTATTGACCCTGAAAATACCTATGTGGCTCCTGAGGTAACAGTAGGTGCAGATACAATTTTGCATCCTGGTACAGTCCTTGAAGGTGATACTATCATTGGTGAACGTTGTGAAATTGGACCACATACTCGTTTGACGAATGTAAAAGTCGGTAATGATACGATTATCCATTTTACTTATGGTCATGACTGTGAAGTAAAAGACGGTGTAGATGTAGGTCCATATGTCCATTTGCGTCCAAATACAGTTTTAGGTAATAAGGTTCATGTAGGTAACTTTGTAGAAGTTAAGAACTCTATTGTTGGGGAAGGTACCAAGTTTCCACATCTCTCCTATATCGGCGATAGTGATGTTGGGGCCGGTGTTAATATTGGCTGTGGCACTATTACCGTAAATTATGATGGGAAAGTTAAGCATCGTACGACTATTGGTGATGGTGCATTTGTTGGTTGTAATAGTAACTTAGTTGCTCCTGTAACAATAGGTAATTATAGCTATGTAGGTGCGGGCTCAACTATTACTAAAAACGTACCAGATAAGGCCTTGGCGGTAGGTCGTAGCAAGCAAATTGTGAAAGATAATTGGGTAACAGAGGATACTTTCAAAAAGAAATAAAAAAAATCTCATATTTTTTAACACAATTAGGTCAAAATAGTATACAATAAAAAGGCAATAGTGTGTATCTGTAATGTATGGATTATGGATAAGTAACCAGTATAGGAGCAAATGAAAGGGTAACAAAATGGCATTTGAAGACGGCAAAAAACTCAAGATTTTCACAGGTAATGCAAATCCTGCATTGGCAAAGGAAATTTGTGATTATTTAGGGTTGCCTTTAGGTGAAGCATTTGTAGGTCGTTTTAACAATGGCGAAGTACAAATAATGATTGATGAAAGCGTACGTGGCAAAGATGTATTTATCATTCAACCAACTAGCTATCCTGTAAATGATAATTTAATGGAACTCATGGTTATGGCTGACGCGTTAAAACGCGCTTCTGCACGTCATATTACTGCAGTAGTTCCTTACTATGGCTATGCTCGCCAAGACCGTAAGACTCGCGGTCGTGAGCCGATTACAGCTAAGTTAGTAGCTAATTTGATGCAAACGGCAGGTATTACACGTCTTGTAACAATTGATTTGCATGCAGGCCAAATTCAAGGTTTCTTTGATGTGCCTGTAGATCATTTGTTTGGCGCATCTATTTTGGCTAAATACATTAATGAAAAAAATATGGAAGATGTTATCGTTGTATCTCCTGACCTTGGCGGTGTTACAAGAGCTCGTGATTTGGCTGACCGCATTGGTGCACCGATTGCAATCATTGAGAAAAAACGCCCTGAACCAGGTGTGGCTAAAGTTATGAATCTCATCGGTGATGTGGCAGGTAAAAACTGTATTATTATCGATGATATCGTAGATACGGCTGGATCCTTGGTTGAAGGTGCTAAAGCATTGGAAGAATTCGGTGCTAAATCCGTTACCGCCGCTGTTACACATGCAGTGTTGACAGATCCGGCAAGTGAACGAATTGCAAATTCCAATATTAAGGAACTTATCGTTACTAATACTATTCCATTGCCGGAAAATTGCAACTTACCAAATATTACGCAATTATCCGTAGCTCCATTGTTGGGTGAAGCAATTATGCGTATCTTCCATGAAGTGTCTGTAAGTAATTTATTTGATAAATAATAGGTGATTCTTGAAATTAGTAGTAGGCCTCGGTAACCCCGGCAAGCAATACGAAAAGACAAAACATAATATTGGATTTATGGTTATTGATGCCATAGCCGATAGTGTCCCTCACACGCCTTGGAGAGAGGAGCAACGTGCTGAGGTATGCAGTATTACCGTAGATGGTGAGAAAGTATTACTTGTAAAGCCGCAAACATTTATGAATCTAAGTGGTGAGTCTGTAGGACCGTTAATGCGGTACTATAAAATTGATCCATCTGATGTGTATTGTATCTATGATGACATGGATTTACCTATAGGTAAGTTGCGTATTCGACCAAATGGTAGTTCAGGTGGACATAATGGGATTAAATCTTTAATTTCCCATATAGGAACAGAAAATTTTCCTCGTTTCCGCGTAGGAATTGGACGTCCATTGCCACAATGGACTGTCATTGATCACGTTTTAGCACCATTTAGTGAAGAGTCGCAAGAGAAGGTACAAAAAGGTATTAAGGATACGGTAAAAGCCGTATTAGGCACCTTAGAGGTAGGTATTGATAAAGGCATGAATCAATTCAATCCTAAACGTCGTCCACGGCGATAAATACATGCATAAGGGCATGAGTCTCATTGAGATTCATGCCCTTTTTACGAGGTACATATGAGTAATCAAGAAAAAATGCCTTTTGTAGAGGCTTTAGAATCATATAAAGAACAACATTTTGTGCCCTTTCATACGCCAGGTCATAAGATAGGTGTTGAAGCACCTCAACTGTTAAAGAATTGGATGGGGCCAGCGTTATCCTATGACTTAGGTGTTATGTATGCTTTAGATGATTTACATGAACCTGAACGGGAATTAAAAGAAGCGCAAGACTTAACAGCCGAATTATATGGAGCTGATTGTTGTTGGTTTTCTATTAATGGTACTACAGCTTTGATCGAAGCCATGATCATGGGGACTGTAGGGCCTGATGAAATCATTATCATTCCTCGAGAAGCACATCGTTCCGTTATTAGTGGGCTTGTCCTCTCAGGAGCCAAACCAGTATATATGGACTGTGATTTTGATGAACGCTGGGGAATTCCACTAGGTGTATCATTAGAAAATGCTATCAAATCAATGGATGCACATCCAGAGGCAAAGGCGATTCTTTTAATTTATCCAAACTATTATGGCGTGGGCATAGATATTGTTAATATCATACAAGAGGCTCATAAGCGGGGACTTATTGTACTTGTTGATGAAGCTCATGGGCCTCATTTGCCGTTCTCTGAAAGTTTACCTATAGAGGCTATAGAGGCTGGAGCAGATTTGGTGGCTCAAAGTACACATAAATCTGTTGGCTCTTTGACACAAACATCTTGGCTATTAGGGCAAGGTAAAAAAATTGATAAGCGGCGTATTACGCAAATGCATCAAATGCTACAAAGTACGAGTCCAAACTATATTTTCCTTGCTTCCTTAGATATGGCGCGCCATCAATTAGCCACAGCAGGTAATGATTTAGTAAGTCGTGCAGTAGAGTTGAGTATGTACTTACGTGAGGAACTCAATAAAATTTCTGGTATTGCTACTATGGAATATACAGATATTCAAGAGCGGGTAATAAATTATGATTGTACTAAGGTGCTGATTGATGCAAAAGGCTTAGGTTTAACAGGTGTAGAATTTGAACATTTATTGCGCAATCATCGTATCGAAGTGGAGTTAGTACAGGCAAATCATGTGTTAGTGCTTATTACCATAGGTGATACAAACGAGTCTGTAACTGCTCTTATTAAGGCTGTACAAGCTGTAAGTGAAAAGGTGTTACGTACATTTAAAGAATTTAATAATACAGAGGAAGAGCAATTGCAAGACATTAGTAAAGATTCTGCGCTGCTGCCAGCGCCTATTGTGCGCATAACCCCTCGTAATGCTATGTATGCAAATCGTGAGCAAATACCGTTAAAAGAAGCACTTCATCGTATTGCAGGGGAGACAATTGCTTATTATCCACCGGGGATTCCCTGTGTAGCAGTAGGTGAAGAGATTAGTGCCTCTGTGTTACAATATATAGAGAATCGAAAGGCTCTAGGTTATGTACCTAATGGGTCTGATGATATGACATTGGAAACAATTTGGGTGTTACAGGAGTAATTATGGGGACTTTGATTATATTAGAAGGCGGAGACGGCAGCGGTAAGGCTACACAAACTAAACTCTTAGTAGAACGCTTGACCAAAGAAGGGCATGCCGTTAAGTCTGTGAGCTTTCCAAACTATGATAGCGGCGCCGCTATGCCTATTAAAATGTATTTAGCTGGTGAATTTGGTAAGAATGTACATGATGTAAATCCTTATGTGGCAAGCTCCATGTACGCTATCGATCGATTTGCTTCCTTTAGAACTGATTGGGAACAGTTTTACAAAAATGGGGGAATCATCATTGCAGATCGTTATACAACGTCTAACATGGTGCACCAAATGGTAAAATACGATAATCCGAAGGAACGCACTGCATTTTTAGATTGGCTTGAAGATTTTGAGTTCCAAAAATTTGGCTTGCCTAAACCTGATGCGGTATGCCTTTTAGATATGCCCCTTGAAGTGAGCGAAGCCCTTATGGCGGAGCGCACTGGTAAAACAGGAGGCAATACTGGTGATATTCACGAAGGAAATCATGCATATTTAGTAGCCGTTCACGGTGCGTATGAAGAATTAGTAAAGCGTTATCAATGGCACCGCATACCTTGTGCTTATAAAGCTAAGTCTAGTCAGTATACGTTGCGTACTATTGAAGAAATTCATAATGATGTATATAGTGTAGTAGAAAATCTACTACCTTAGAAAAAGGCGACTCTTTTAAAAGTCGCCTTTTTCCTATATAATATTAATATTGAGCATGTATTGATAGGAGGCGCTATGACATATTTTGATTCTATAATTGGTCAAGATTCGATTAAGGCACACCTATCTGAACTTGTAAGTCGTAATGCATTACCTCATAGTCTCTTGTTTTATGGCGAATCTGGTCTTGGCAAGCTAGATATGGCCATAGGCCTAGCATCTTTATTACTAGGGCGTCAAGTATTCTCTCAACCTAAGGGGGAATCTTATTTAGCAGAGGTTAAGGAAGCCCGTTTAGCAAATGGGGATACGGAAAAACGTATCGAAGCCGAAGGATTACCTATCTATATGGATAAGGGTGATGCCTTTTGGATTCGCCCTATGAAAACAACCTTAAAGGTAGAGCAGTGGTATTCATTATTACAAGATCATCTGTCTGTGGCGGGCAATGGGAACCGCGTTGTCATTGTGGAGGACTTTCACACAGCCAATGCAGTCATGGCAAATTCTATGCTAAAAACCATTGAGGAACCGCCCGAACAGGTGTACTTCATCATTATTACGAACAAGATTAACACCGTATTGCCTACCATCATTTCTAGATGTATGGGCGTTGGTTTTAACAGTGTTGATGTAGATACGATTCGCACCGCTTTTGTAGCGCGTGGAATTACCGGTGATATAGAACAGGCTTTGTTAGCTGGTCATGGTAATCCACAATTGGTGGAAAAACTGGCGACACAAGATTGCATTGAAATGCTAGAGTTAGCCGTTAAGGTGATGGACATATTAGCTTTTGAAACGCGATGGTTTACTATGATTTCCTTAGCTTGTGAAAGCTTATCTCGTGAAAGCCTAGCGGAATTGATGCACTGGCTACGCCTTGTAAGTAGAGATATGATGGCTATTAAAATGGGTGCTCAAGATACGCAATTACAAGTACCTATGTACAAAACTCAATTATTACGATTATTACCGCGCTGGTCCATGCAAGCATTGGCTAAGGTTATTACCGAAACATTGCAAGCAGAACGGGCTTTGCGCTTACATATAAAAACCGCTCTCGTGGTGGACGGTCTTAGTATCGCCCTTCATGATGCTCGGGAGGAGGATTAAATGCTAACCATAGTTGGCGTACGCTTTAAAAAGGCGGGAAAGATTTATTATTTTCAGCCTGAACAATTAGAACTATCCGTTGGGGATGGGGTTATCGTTGAAACAGCACGTGGTGTAGAATACGGCACGGTTGTGATTGGACCCAAAGAGGTCTTTGAAGATTCTGTTGTTGCCCCTGTGAAACCTGTTATTAGACAGGCAACTTCTAAGGATTTGAAACAAATTGAGAAGAATAAAGAGCGCGAAGAAAAAGCCTTTGAAATTTGTCTCGAAAAAATTGAAAAACGCAAGTTACCGATGAAACTTATCAATGTGGAATACACATTTGATATGAATAAGATTATATTCTTCTTTACTGCAGATGGCCGTATTGACTTCCGTGAGCTCGTTAAAGATTTGGCAACTATATTTAGAACGCGCATCGAGTTACGCCAAGTGGGTGTCCGTGATGAGGCTAAAGTACTAAATGGTATTGGTGCTTGTGGTCGACCTTTGTGTTGTTCAAATTTCTTAGGTGACTTTACGCCTGTATCGATTCGCATGGCAAAGGATCAAAATTTGAGCTTAAATCCTACGAAGATTTCTGGTGTATGTGGTCGATTGATGTGTTGCCTTAACTACGAAGATGATTTATATAAAAAAGGTGGCGACCTATATGTGAAGAAGGAACGCCCTCAATCTCCTCAAGATATAGCACCTCCTGGCATTGGTAAGGAGGTTGTTACCGATGAAGGTATTGGTAAAGTTTTAAAGGTAAATCATCATAAACATACTGTAAAGGTACAGCTCGAAGCGGGCTGTACTATCGATTTGAAATGGTCCGAGGTGGCATTGCCTGATGAATGATCAAGAACGACTTGATGATTTAATTATCGATGGCTTACAGATTTATCAGCGTTCTGATATGTTTCGCTTTTCCTTTGACGCCATAGCACTCATTCATTTTTGTCGTTTTAATGGTCGTCATACCTATGTTGATCTTGGAACGGGGTCAGGGGTTATGCCGCTTATAGGTACGTCATTAGGGGCAGGTCATATTACAGGTATAGAAATTAATGAAACTCTCGTTGAGTTGGCTAAGCGTAGCGTAGAACATAATCGTAAACAAGATGTGGTAAATATATTATGTGGCGATTATCGACATATGACATATCGCGATATACAAGATAAGCCTTTTGATGGTGTTATTGTTAATCCCCCTTTTTATGATTGTGAAAGCGGTGCAAAGCCTACATCTGAAGAGCGTACTTTAGCACTTCATGATGGACATACAACTTTATGTGATGTTCTGAAATCGGTACACTCCTTTATTAAATGTAAAGGTCGCTTGTGGATGATTTATAGTGCTAGTCGCTTGCAATATGTATTACATGAACTAGAAAAGTTTAACTTCCAAGCAAAACGAATTCGGTTTGTTCATGGTATGCTAGATAAACCAGCAAAATTAGTTTTGATAGAGTCTATTTTTCAAGGTCAGGCAGGTCTTGTACTTGAGCCACCACTCATCGTTTACAAAAAAACGAATGTGTACACGAAGGAGGTGTCCTCTTGGTATGAACGATAATGAATGGGGCACCTTATACTTGGTGCCTACACCGATTGGTAATTTAGAAGATATGACGTATCGATCTGTTCGTATTTTGGGTGAGGTAGATGCTATTGCGGCTGAGGATACGCGTCATACGGGCATATTGTTAAAACATTTTGATATTAAAAAGCCTTTGATTTCTTATCATGAACATAATAAGGAGGAAAAAGGTGCTTATATTATGGAGCTTTTGTTAGAAGGTCAGTCTATTGCTTGCGTTAGTGATGCGGGTATGCCTGCTATTTCTGATCCAGGGGCAGACCTTGTAACAAAGGCCATTGAAGAAGGCATAACTGTAGTTCCATTACCAGGAGCCAATGCGGCGTTAACAGCACTTATTGCATCAGGTTTAGATACTAAATCCTTTACCTTTGTAGGGTTCTTGCCTAAACGGGGGAAACATCGTATTGAAGAATTAAAAAGACTTTCACAAGTGATGGGAACTTTGCTGTTTTACGAAGCCCCGCATCGATTACAAGAGGTTTTACAAGATATGTATGAAGTCTTTGGTAATCGCTCTATAACGGTGGTAAGGGAACTGACGAAGAAGTTTGAAACCTTCGTACGCACCGATCTAGAAAGCCTTATAAAGGATTTAGAACAGCTCACCTATAAAGGTGAATTCGTCCTTATCGTAGGCGGTGCTGATACAGTGGAGTCTGATACTAGTGAAGTGTTGGATAAACCAGTATCTTATGAAGATGCTGTGCAAGCCCTTGTAGATACAGGGGTACCTAAAAAAGAAGCTATTCGCCAGGTGGCAAAGCGTTTTAACGTTTCCCGCCGGGATGTATATAATATTGTAGAACGTTAAACCTTCCCATTCGAAGGTTAGAAGGAGGCTCATCATGGGAGACACAAAGAAAACGTATTATATTACGACACCTATTTATTATCCAAGTGCTAAGTTGCACATTGGTCATACGTATTGTACATCTGTAGCCGATACAATCGCACGTTTTAAACGATTAGCAGGATATGATGTACGTTTTTTGACTGGTTCAGATGAACATGGCCAAAAGATCCAACGTGCTGCAGAAGCACAAGGCATTACTCCTCTTGAATATACTACAAATATTGTAAATGGTTTTAAAGCATTGTGGGAAAAAATGCATATTTCCAATGACGATTTTATTCGGACTACCGATGAACGTCATGAAAAGGTTGTTCAAGCGTTATTTACAAAAGCTTATGAGAAGGGCGATATTTACAAAGCCGAATATGAAGGCTGGTATTGTACACCGGACGAAACTTTTTGGACAGAGCAGAAGCTAGGACCTAATCATACTTGTCCGGATTGCGGTCGCCCTGTAGAGCGTGTTAAAGAGGAAAGTTATTTCTTCAAACTCGGTAAATATACGGATCAATGGCTTAAGTTTATTGAAGAGAATCCTGACTTTATTCAGCCTGAATCTCGGCGTAATGAGATGATTCAATTTGTAAATCAAGGTCTAGAAGACTTGGCGGTGTCTCGTACATCCTTTGATTGGGGAATCAAGGTTCCATTTGATCCTAAACATGTAGTATATGTTTGGTTCGATGCATTAGTGAACTATATTAGTGCACTCTCTCCATTTGATGGTGATGGTGAACTATATAAAAAATACTGGCCTGCAGATCTCCATTTAGTAGGTAAGGAAATCGTACGTTTCCATACTATTATTTGGCCTATGATGCTCATGAGCCTTGAGTTGCCATTACCAAAAAAGGTATTTGGACACGGCTGGATGATTGTAGATGGCACAAAGATGAGTAAATCCTTGGGGAACGTAATCGATCCAATCCCATTGATTGATACATATGGTGCAGATTCTTTGCGTTATTACTTATTAAGCGAGATTACGTTAGGTAATGACGGCAACTTTACGTTACCTAACTTCGTTACAAAAATTAATGCAGATTTATCTAATGATTTAGGTAACTTATTAAACCGTACTATTGCGATGATTGAAAAATACCATGGTGGTGTGATTACAAAATGCGATGATATGGATGATTTGGATCGTGATGTATCTACATTAGCCGTTCAAACTGCAAAAGATTTTGAAGCGGCGATGGAAAATATGGAGCTTAATAAAGCTATCAAAACTGTATGGTCCTTCATTGGTCGCATGAATAAATACATTGATGAAACAATGCCTTGGGTATTGGCTAAATCTGAAGATGCTCATGATAAAGCGCGCTTGCAATCTGCTATGTATCACTTGGCAGAGGCATTGCGTATCATTGCCATCTTAGTAAGTCCTGTAATTCCTGTAGGAGCTCCAAAAATCTGGGAACAATTAGGGCTTACAGGTTTTGAAGCGGCTACGTTGGAAGATGCTAAAACTTGGGGATTATTGGCAACAGGTACTAAAGTTGTAAAAGGTGAGCCTATCTATCCACGTTTTGAAGTTCCTGAAATGGTAGATGTAGTTGTTACAGAAGAAGTTGAAGAAGCTATAGATACATCTAATATTCCACCATTAAAAGAAAATATTACCTATGATGACTTTGAGAAACTCGATCTTCGTGTAGCTAAAGTTATAAGCTGTGAAAAGGTGCCTAAGTCCAAGAAGTTGTTGAAATTTGTATTGGATATCGGTATTGAAGAACGCACAGTATTAAGTGGCATTTCCCAATATTATGAACCGGAGGCTATGGTTGGTAAAAAGGTAATTTATTTGTCTAACTTGGCTCCTAAAAAGATGATGGGCATTGAGTCTTATGGTATGATTTTGTCCGCCTCTGATTGGGAAGAACATTTAGAGGTAACAAATATCGAATCATTACCGGCAGGAAGTGTGGTTAAATAATGAAACTTTTTGATACACATGCTCATGTGAATGATGGGCGCTTTGATAATGATCGTAATGAGATGTTACAAGCCTGCTTTGATACAGGTGTAGAATATATTATGATTCCTGGTGTTGACAGAGGTACCGTTGAGTCTGGTTTAGCTTTGGCTAAACAGTACGATCAATTATATGCGGCTGTAGGGACTCATCCCCATGAATCAAAGGACTTTACAGAAGAAGACTACGAGTTTTATAAGGAACAAGCTCTTAACAATGATAAGGTACGTGCTATTGGTGAAATTGGACTAGATTATTACTATGATTTTTCTGACCGTGAAACACAAAAACGCGTATTTATTCGTCAGTTAGAGCTTGCTCGTGAAGTAGATCTCCCAATTATTATCCATGACCGCGATGCACATGGTGATATTATGAATATCTTGCGCAATGAAGGGAAGGATAACTGGGGCATTTTCCATTGCTATTCTGGTAGCTGGGAGATGGCAAAAGAAGCCATTAAAATGGGCTTTTATATTTCCTTTGCAGGTCCTGTAGTATTTCCTAAGTCTACAAATCTTAAGGAAGTGGCAAGACAAGTGCCATTAGAACGAATACTTATTGAAACCGATTCACCGTATTTGACACCACCACCATTTAGAGGCCGTCGTAATGATCCAAGTAAAACTCAGTTTGTGGCAGAAGAAATTGCAAGCCTTAAAGGGCTCGATGTAGATGAGTTTTGTGAAATTGCTTTTAATAATGGTAAACGAGTATTTGGTATCGAGTAAATGTAGAAACTAGTTCATAAGATAATTAGCGAATAAAATATCTGTTTGGCTTTAATTACTAAGTTTTTGCGTACAAAGTATTAGAATACATGATAAAACTAAATTAGAATTATAAATTATAAAACGCGGTTCTCCCTTAGCGGTGAGAATCGCGTTTTTCTATGGTATACTAAAGTATATTCAGACTGAACAGAAGTAAGATGAGGATAGCAACATGAAACGTATTGCATTTATAGATTTAGGCTCGAACTCAGTTCGTTTTGTCATATATGAAATTTCTAAGACTGGTAGTTATCGACTGATATATCAAGAGAAAGAAAGTGTACGTCTCAGTGAGAATATGTGGGGAACTCACGAACTGACCAAAGAAGCTATGGAACGCTCTTTGCGTGCTCTAAAAGGTTTTGTACACATGGCTGATGCAATGGAGGCAAATACGATTAAAGCTGTTGCTACCGCAGCAGTACGTTTGGCTAAAAATGGGGATGCTTTTATTAAATCCGTAAAAGAACGAACGGGTTTGGATTTAGAATGTATTGCTGGTGAAGAAGAGGCTCGCCTGGGGTTTCTTGGCGTTATCAATACCATTGGACTTAAGGATTTTATTATTTTTGATTTAGGTGGTGCCAGTACCGAGATAACCCTTGTACGAAATCGTCATATTACAAAATCGGTGAGCTTGCCGATAGGGGCCCTTACCTTAACAGGTACCTATCAAAAAGGGGATGAATATACTCCTAAAGAACTTGATAAACTGACGAAAGTTGTAAAGAAAACGATTAAGGAACATACATGGCTTCGCAATGTGAAATTACCGCTTCTTGGTATCGGTGGCACTGCTCGTAATATTGCTAAAATGGATCAACGCAAGTTATCTTATCCTATTACAAAGCTACATAATTATGAAATTCCATATCATAGATTCCATGAAATTTTGGAAGAAGTAAAAGGCAAAACTCTAGAGGAGCGCAAAAAGATTAGTGGTTTATCATCGGAGCGCGCTGATATCATTATTGCAGGTCTCACTATCGTAGAAGAATTATTTAACTACGTAAATACTAAAACACTCGTTGTTGGTGGTTGTGGTTTGCGAGAAGGTTTATTTTACGACTATTATGGAGCGCACTACTTAGGTGGTAACTCTATTATTGATGATATTTTAGTACATTCTGCAGAGAATGTATTATTAGGTATGACTAAACATGAGTTAGTTCATGCTAAATATATTACAGATTTAGCTATTAAACTGTATGATGAATTAGAACCACTTCATAGAGCTGATAAAAATACAAGACGTTGTTTGATTGCGGCTAGCTTATTACATGATATTGGTAAACGGATTAATTATTATAGTCATGCCCGACATGGCTGTTATATGCTTGTCAATAGTAATTTATATGGGCTTTCCCATATTGAACAAGCTTTTAGCGCGTTCCTTGTTATGAACTCTCATGGTTTGACGCCAAAAGAGTATAAAAACTTCTTATACGGTAAATTGTTAGATCAAGAACAGCGTTTGTTGGGACAAAAAATATCTATTATTCTAGCCTTGGCTGAAGCTCTTGATGAAAGTCATGAACAATTCATTCGCCATTTATCCGTGAATCTAAAATATACTAGTGTACAATTAGTAGTAACCTATTTGAACGGTCGCGATATAAGTGTCACAAAAGCGGCTGTAGAGAAATTAGGAAAATCTTTTAAAAAAGAATTCAAGAAAACATTAGAAATAGAGTGGAAGGAAGCTCGTAAGGAGGCATAATGGCATTACCAAAAGCGTTACGATATGCAGTGCTACATGTAGGCTCCAGTAGCATGAGTATTACTATTTTAGAATACAAGGGCATCGATGATGTACGCGTTATAGATTATGCAGCTAGGGAGGTAACCTTTGGGGAAGAATTATTCCAAACCTCTCGTTTAAGTTTTGAAACGATTGAGGAAATTTGTCATATATTAAAGGGATATAAACAATTAATGGCTGATTACGGTGTGAGTCGCTCTAGATTATATGGTACTACTGTAATACGTGAAGCCGCTAATCGTCGTAGTATTCTGGACCAAATTTATATTCAAACAGGTATGCGTGTTGAGGTTATCGACATGCCTAAAGAGGTGTATTACAAATATGCCTTACTATACTACAAGATGACTAATCAGTACCGCTTGACGGATCCTACAAAGGCAACATTATTCCTTGATATTACTTCTGGTGGTGTAGGTTTAACCGTTTGGCGTGGTGAAAGCTTATTATTCCAGCGCAATATGCATAGCGGGTCATTACGTGTTATGGAATCTTTTAATCGCAACCAACGTTCCTCTACATCGTTTCCAATGGCTATTACTGAGTATTTACATCGCATGATAGGCCCATTACGGGAGGAGCTTAAGACCTTCAATATTAATAGTGTTATTTTATCAGGCGATGAAGCTCAATATATGGCGCGTCTCATGGGAGATGGCAGTAATAAGGACGATATTATTACAATTGAACCAGAACGTTTTAAGGGCTTCATCAAATCCTTTGATGGTGTAACAGCCACTAAGTTGATCAATCGATATAAACTACCTGAATATAAGGCGAATATTTTGATGCCTACTATGATTTTATTTAATGAAATTATAACAGCTATAGAGCCTAAATCGTTGATTTTTAGTAGCTTCTCCTTCTCTCAAGGAATAAGCTGGTTCTATGGCGTTGAGGCGGAAAATAATCCCTTTATGTACCAATTGCGTGAGCAAAATGCTCAATTAGCTCGTGCTGTTGCCGCTAGATATCATACAGACAGCATTCATGATGCTGAGGTGGAACGTTTCAGTTCTTTATTTTGTAAAACATTACGCCATAAAGGTTTACCGGAGCGGTGGGGTTACTTATGCCGCATTGCAGCTATATTGTGTTCTGTAGGCAAGTTTGTTAATTTACGAAACCATGGAGAGCATGCGTATCATATTGTGATGGGCACAGATATTTTTGGGCTTTCAGAAGAAGAAAAACAAGTAGTTGCAAATGTCGTATTTTATCACTATAAGGGAACTCCATCTGATGATGATACATATTTTAATTCCTTAACAGAATTACAAAAGATTCAGGTTACAAAGTTAGTAGCTATCATTCGTGTGGCCTGTGCTCTCGACGCAGGGAGTAACCAAAAAATCTCAGATGTTATATTGGAAGAGCGCGATAATGTATTGTATGTATTCTGTCGCACTAATGAGGATATTTCTCTAGAATGGTGGACGTTTAATCGAGATGCTGAATATTTTACAGAAGTATTTGGTATGGAACTTATGCTTGTAAGAGGAGGTGACCGCCATGTTCAGTAATGCTAAATATTATTTTAATCGTGAATTATCTTGGCTAAAATTTAATCAGCGTGTACTATTAGAGTCCATAGATCCAAATACTCCGCTGTTGGAGCGGTTGCGTTTTATTGCTATTGCTAGTTCTAATTTAGATGAGTTTTTTATGATTCGAGTGGCTGGCTTACGTCATCAAGTTGTGAATGGCATTGTTAAATATGATGCAGCCCATATGGATGCAAAAGCACAATTAAAGGCGATTGATGAATCTGTACAACGTCTTGTTTCCATGCAAAGCACGTATTTAAATAATGTACTGACTGAACTAGAGGCTCATGGCTTTTTCTTTACCCATCCTGATACACTAGATGTAAAAACAAAAGCTTGGCTACGCCATTATTTTGAGGAACATATATACCCCGTAGTAACACCATTGGCTGTTGACTCGGGGCATCCATTTCCATTTTTAACAAATCATACCATTAATGCAATTGTACGTATCTTTCAAATACAAGAGGATGGGACTAAGGATTACAAGATTGCTATCTTGCCAATACCATCTGTATTAGATCGAATCATTGAAGTTCCAAGCCGTGGTAATAAGGAACATCGATTTGTTTATCTAGAAGATGTCATTACTTATTATGCAAATCAATTTTTCCAAGGTTATGGTATTGAAGATTATATGGTTTTCCGTATTACTCGTGATGCAGACCTTGAAATAGATGAGGAAGAAGCAACAGATTTGCTATCTGAAGTAGAGGCATCCTTGCGGCGTCGCCGTCGTGGTGATGCGGTACGTCTTGAAGTTTGTGGAGAGATAAAGGATCACTTATTAGACTTTGTCCTTACAAGTGTAGAATTAGAGCAAAAGGACGTATATCGCATTGATGGACATTTGGATTGCCGTATGTATTTTGATTTCTGTAATTATCCAGGTTATGATAAGCTCCGATATGAACCGTTTGATCCTAAGATTCCTAGTGAATTAGTTGATTATGAAGGTGATAGCTTATTTTCTATTATTGGTAAGCAAGATCTTTTTGTTCATCATCCCTTTGAATCTTTTGCAGTGGTTGAGCAATTTATTGCACAAGCAGCTATAGATCCTGATGTATTGGCCATTAAACAAACATTATATCGCGTTAGTGGGGATTCTCCGATTATTGCGTCCTTAATAAAAGCGGCAGATAATGGGAAACAAGTAACCGTCCTTATGGAGGTTAAGGCGCGATTTGATGAAGAAAACAATATTCATATGGCTCGTCGACTCGAAAAAGCGGGATGTCATGTTATTTATGGTTTAAAAGGTCTTAAGACACACTCTAAAATTACTATGGTGGTACGCCGGGAAACGGATGGTATTAGGCGGTATGTCCATCTAGCAACGGGAAACTATAATGGTAAAACAGCTCGCATGTATACTGATTGTGGTATATTTACTTGTAATGATGAGTATGGCGATGATGCGTCACGTTTCTTTAACTTGATTTCTGGATATTCTGACCCACCAATTTGGAATAAGTTTATTGTAGCGCCTTTAAATTTACGTGAAAAAATTATGGAACTTATTGACCGTGAAATCGAGTTTGCTAAGAATGGGGAAGAAGCCTATATCATTGGTAAGATGAATTCTCTGCTCGATAAAAAGGTCATTGCTAAGTTGTATGAAGCTTCTTCTGCTGGAGTTCGTATCGATCTTATCGTGCGTGGTATTTGTACGCTTCGTCCTGGCATTGCCGGTGTTAGTGATAATATCACAGTACGCTCAATTGTGGGCCGTTTTCTTGAACATCATCGTTTGTTCTACTTCCGTAATGGAGGGAATGAAAGTCTGTATCTATCTAGTGCAGATTGGATGCCTCGAAATTTGAATGAACGTGTAGAGCTTATGATTCCTATTGAAGATAAACGCCATAAAGAACGGGTAAAAAGTATTTTAGATTTATATTTAGATGATACATTAAAAGCTCATTTTATGAGAGCAGATGGTTCGTATCATAAAATCAATGATCGAGAGAATCCTATATCTGCTCAAGAGGAACTAATGAAAGCTGCTATTGAGCATGAACACAGAGAGTCAATGACGGTCATTGAACGGTTACAACCGATGTTAAAAATGAATAGATGATGAAGAAACCTTAATATATTAGGTAATGAATTTTAATACAATTACATAACATATAAAAAGCCCATTATATGGGCTTTTTTACTTTCTTATACATTTAAAAATGAGGGTAAAGTGAAGTTTTGGGTATTCTAGAAAATATTGGTAACAATTGACAAACACATAAAAATACAAATTTAGTAATAAAAAATCTGTATATACTATATGTGGTATTAGTATTGTATATATGTACACAATTCGGAATATATTGTATAGTATTTAAAAATATCGATATGTACGCATACAGTGGACTTTTATTAAAAAATACAAAATACAAACTATTATAAATTCAGTATTTATAAAGGGTTTTGCCCTATTGTTAACTTACAGTGTTTGACAGGTTATATCTATCTGTAGTAGAATAATACCATTACAGGAGGGATTACAACATGAGAATTCATAAGACACACAAGCGATATATTTCGTCTGTTGTTGCCGGATTGATTGTAACAGCTGTAACCATGACCGGGTTTTCTTATAATGATAAAACCGTTACCGTAATGGTCGATGGTGCAGCACACACTGTTAGAACGCATTTAAATTCTAACGAAGGCATTGTACGCGATGCTGGGGTTAAGTTAAATCCAAATGATAAAGTTATTTCTAGTTCATCTACAGTTCAAAATGGAACAACCTTAACGGTTGTTCGTGCTATTCCAGTTTATGTAACTGTAAATGGTAAAACAAGAGCTGTATTCACTACAGAAACAACTGCTCAAGGTGTTGCTAATGAGCTTGGTTTCAAAGCACCTAATTATGTAGTAGTGGGCGATGAAAATGGATCTGTTTTAAGTGGTACACGTATAACAATTGCTCAAGTAACAAGCCGCTCTCTATCTACAGTAGATCAAGAAGTTGCTGTTGAAGTGGTTCGTCAAAAAGATGATACTATGGCTAAGGGCGAAGAAGAGGTTGTTCAAGTTGGTCAACCTGGCTTAGAACGAGTACAACGTGAAACACTATATAGTAATGGTACAGTTATTAAAACTAATGATGTATCTAAAGTAACACAACGTGCAATGGTACCTACAATTATTAAAGAGGGCACTCGTGAGATGACTACATCTCGTAATGTAGCAGGACGTGCATCTCGCGCTATCGTAATGGAAGCATCTGCTTATCTTGCTGGCGATGGTGATGGTGCTGGTATTACCGCTACGGGTCTACCTGCAGTACGTGGCATTGCCGCAGTAGACCCAGATGTTATTCCATTGGGTACACGTTTATTTATTCCTGGTTACGGTGAAGCTATTGCTGCCGATACAGGTGGTGCTATAGTAGGTAACAAAATCGACCTTGTAATGGACTCTTATGGGGAGGCTATGGACTTTGGTCGCCAAGACGTTACAGTGTACGTTTTGGACTAATATGATGATTTAGAGGGTATATCTATAAGATATATCCTCTTTTTATTGGACCTACTTAGCTCAGTAATATTCAATTATAATAGATATAGTAGAAGGACGCCTTATGATTAAGGCGTCCTTTTTTAGTCTTCAATATATGGAATTAAGTATTCGTATTTGGTACCCTTTAATTTTTCTTTAGGGATAAATCTTAAAGCTGATCCATTGATACAGTAGCGAAGAGAGCCATTAGGACCATCTTCAAATACATGACCTAAATGAGCATTACCGATGCGGCTACGAACTTCTATGCGATTCATACCATGTGAGTTATCTTGGTAATATTTGATAACATCTTTAGCTATTGGCTTAGTAAAGCTAGGCCAGCCACAATGGGAATCGAATTTATGGGCTGATACAAATAGTGGCTCTCCAGTGGTGATATCTACGTAGAGACCTGCTTTGAACTCATCTGTTAGTTCATGGCTGAAAGGTGCATCTGTAGCAGAGTTTTGAGTTACTTCAAACTCTTGTGGCGTTAATGCCTCTAAATCTTCCTGGGAAGGTTTAGCATATGTATTATCATCGATGAGTGGTTCATCAGATAACCCCAATGGAATGTGACAATAGCCATTAGGATTTTTGTCTAAGTAATCTTGATGATATTCCTCAGCAGAGTAGTAGTTCTCTAAAGGCAATACTTCGATAGCAAATGGTTTGCCTTCAAAAGCTTGAGCACGAGCTAAGGTACTTTCAATAACGGCCTTATCTGTTGGATCAGTATAATAAATACCCGTACGATATTGAATGCCTACATCACCACCTTGTTTATTAACGCTAAATGGATCGATAGCGCGTAGGAAATATTGAATTAAGTGGTCTAAAGATAGTATATCAGCATCGTAAGTAACCTTGAGAGCTTCTACGTGGCCACTATTGTGGCATACATCTTCATAACTTGGATTCTCTGTAGGACCGTTAGCATAGCCTACTTCAGTAGAAAAGACACCGGAGATTTTTCTGATGTATCCTTGAAGGCCCCAGAAACAACCGCCACCTAAATATATTGTATGTTCATTCATTTAATCACCCCATACTTCTTGAGCTATTTCTTTAACTAATGCTAGTTTAGCCCATTGTTCTTCCTCGGTCAATTGGTTGCCGATTTCACAGGATGCAAAGCCGCATTGAGGGGATAAGCAAAGTCTTTCGAGGGGGATATATTTTGTCGCTTCTTTGATACGTTCTTTGATGACTTCTTTGTCTTCTAACTCTGGGCGTTTAGATGTGATAAGGCCTAATACAACTTTCTTATTAGGAGAAACTTCACGCAATGGCTCAAAACCTCCAGAACGATCATCATCAAACTCTAAGTAATAAGCGTCTACATTCTCTTTGGCAAATAGAATAGGGGCGATAGGTTCGTAACCACCGCTAGCAGCCCAAGTAGAGTTATAGTTGCCACGGCATACATGTGTGGTAAATGCTAAGTCGTGAGGGCGTCCTTCAAGTGCCAAGTTATTCAAACGTAAATATTTAGCAGTTTCACCTTCGATGGTTACGCTTTTATCTTTTTGGCGACCTGTCCAGTAAGCGTGATCACAGCACATACCCCAAGTACAATCATCGAATTGAATGTTGCGGCAACCTGCATCATAGAGGTCTTTAATCACTTGGCGATAGGCAGCTGCAATATCTTGAATGAGTTCTTTTAAATCAGGGTAGAAGGAGCGTGTTGTAATGCCGTTATCCTCACGAAATAATTCAGCTAAGAATTGGGATGGGGCTGGGATTGTTTGACGCGCCGTAGTATTTTCGTCTTCAAATTGTTTTACAAATTTGAAATGCTCAACGAATGGGTGGTTTGTTCCCGTAATTTTACCAGTAAGGGCGAGGGAACCTGGCGCTGTTTCTTGACCGACAAATTTGTAACCGTGTTCTAGTTCAATCTCTTTTACGCCGTTAAAGCCCCACATGAAATCTAGATGCCAATAGGCACGGCGAAACTCGCCATCTGTAATCACTGGTAGGCCAGCCGCTTTCTGTTTTTGAATGAGGTCTGTAATGAGACGATCTTCAACGGCTGTTAATTCTTCTCTAGTAATATTTCCGTTATTGAAAGCTTCGCGAGCTTCTTTTAATTCTACAGGACGTAGGAAAGAACCTACAATATCAAAGTGGAATGGTGCTGTATGTTTAGCCATAATAATAATCCTCCTTATATAAACGGTAAAACCGATAATTTCGATAGGCTTATTATAGCGAAGTATGATTATATATAAAAATATCAATATGTTTAAGTTTGATATAGTTTAAAGCTATGTTGATATAAATTTTTGCTCGATAAGTTATACCTATAGAAAAGCACTCTCTAAAAAGAGAGTGCTTTATTAATATATTATTTAATCGAACTAAATTGAACAATCGTGTTATATAGACTTATTAATAATATGATATGTAATTATTTTTTGTTTTCCGGCAATTTAATATGTCTACCGTAGTTGCTAACATATTGTTTTAGGGCATGGATATATTCTTGACCCAAACGGCTGCGTTGCATTTTATTATTAGTAATATAGCCGATGTGCATTAAACCTTCTTCGGCAAGTGGTACTGAAATGATGTTTTCACCATTTACCTCTTTATCGATTACACCACTAGATACAGTGTATCCATCAAGGCCAAGCAGTAAACTAAATAAAGATGCTCTATCGCGAACACGAATATGTTTTGGGCGTACTACGGTACTGAAGATTTCTTCAGAAAAGTAGAAGGAATTATGATCACCTTGTTCAAAGGAAATATATGGATATTCTTCTAATTCGTCCATAGAGACGACCTCTTTATTGGCTAATGGATGTGTTTTACCAATAAAGATATGAGGATGGGCCGTAAATAATTCTGTAAAGGTTAATTCATTAGTATGAATCAGTTTTTCCAATACAGGACGGTTGAAATCATTATAATAGAGTAAACCAATTTCACTCTTCATATGAGCTACGTCATCGATGATTTCATAGGTTTGTGTTTCTCGTAAGGATACATCGTATTGGTCGATTCCAGCGCCTTTTAAAAGCTCTACAAAGGCATTGACTGCAAAGGAATAGTGTTGGGTAGACACGGAAAATTGTTTTTTACCGCCGCTTTGGCTTTTATATTGTTCCTCTAAAAGGGCTGCTTGCTCCAGCACTTGGCGCGCATAGCCGAGAAAGCGTTCCCCTTCTTTGGATACGGTAATTCCTTTATTGGTGCGATCGAAAATGGTGATGCCCATTTCTTTCTCTAGTTCTTTAATCGCTTTGGTAAGGCTTGGTTGAGACACAAATAATCTCTTGGCAGCTTCGCTAATGCTACCTATATTGGCAATTGTTGTTACATATTTTAATTGTTGTAAGGTCATGATTGGCCTCCTTTTATATATTACACTATTAATACTACTCGATTATAAGTATTTAAGCAATGTTATATATATGTTACAATGTACTAATAGAATAAAAGGGGGATTTATGCTAAAACAAGTCATTGTCGTAGAAGGAAAATCTGATATTCAGCGTATCGCTCAAGCTGTAGAGGCTGATTGTATTGCTACAGAAGGTTTCATTCTTCGAAAAGGTGTTATCGATATGATTCGCGTTGCCTATGAGAAACGTGGCATTATCATATTAACTGATCCTGATACAGCAGGGGAGCGAATCCGACGCGTTTTAACTAAAAAATTTCCTAATGCACAACATGCTTTTGTGCCTCGTGACGAAGCGTTTGCAAATGATGACATTGGCATAGAACAAGCATCTCCAGATTCAATCAGAAAAGCTCTATCTACATTACACGTAGAGTCTTTAGAATCATCCAACGAATTTACTATGGTGGACTTAGTGCGTCACGGATTGTCTGGTATGCCTGGTAGTGCAGCACGTCGAGCGGTTATTGGTGCTAAATTAGGTATTGGATACGGTAATGGTAAACAATTTTTGTACCGTTTAAATCATTATGGTATAACTCGAGATGCTTATGAAGAGGCAGTAAATTGTTAAAATAGGAGTTAAGATGTTAGAATCAGTAATTGCAAGCCCAGAGGTTGTGCATTATATATGTAAGCGTTTTGATATTAAAATGAGCAAAAAGCTAGGGCAAAATTTTCTTATTAAGCGAGGCATAGTTGATGAAATTGTACATGCTGCGGAATTAACCGTAGGGGAACCTGTCCTAGAGGTCGGTCCTGGTATTGGTACGTTGACACAAGGTTTAGCTCAAAGTGGGGCAGATGTAACGGCTATCGAGCTAGATCGTCGCTTATTAGAGGTACTAGATACGACATTGGCATCTTATGACAATGTACGTATCATTCATGGTGATGTGTTAAAGCTTGATGTGCCAACGATTATGAATCACAAACCTTTTAAAGTGGTTGCCAATTTGCCATATTATATTACAACACCTATTATTATGTCTTTGTTGGAAAGTAAATTACCTATTGAACGTCTAGTTGTGATGGTGCAAAAAGAGGTGGCCTTACGGATGATAGCAAAGCCCGGTACAAAGGACTATGGCGCATTATCTGTTGCTGTTCAGTATTATACGGAACCAGATATTGTTCTTGATGTACCGCCTAAATCTTTTTTGCCAGCTCCAGCGGTGACAAGTTCTGTTATCCGTTGCGTATTGCGTGATAAACCACCTGTAGATGTGATTGATGAGAAACTATTTTTTCGCGTTGTGAAAGCTGGTTTTGCGCAACGCCGTAAAACATTCTCTAATACGATGAAGACAACGGGTTTAACAAGAGATAGAATTGAAGAGTTATTAGCAAAAGCAAATATTGATGGTCAACGAAGAGGTGAGACCTTTACACTTCAAGAATTTGCTGATGTAGCCAACGCATGGGCAGCATTAATCAAATAGTATAATACATAAAGAGCTTATTGGACTGATAAAATATCATTCCAGTAAGCTCTTTTTCATGAAAAAAAGGACCCGAATGGGTCCTTTTTAGTTAGTAAAGAATACCAGCCATGGTTGTAATGAGGAAAGCATTTGCAAAGTCAATTAAGAATGCACCTACTAAGGAAACTACGAGCCAAGCACGAGGAGATGGGCCGTGTTTACTTGCTAAGGATAACATGTTAACTAATGCGTTTGGTGTAGCACCCAGTCCGAAACCGATAGCTCCGGCACCAAGCATAACTGCATCGTAGTTGCGACCAAAGAGGAAGTAAATAAGGTATGCAAATACACAGATAAGTGCCATTTGTACAACTAAGATTGTAATGAGTGGTAAAGCAAGATCAATTAATTGAACTAATTTCAAGCTGTTGATAGCCATTGTTACGAATAAGGATAATGCTACATTAGATACTGCATCAAGAGCTGCATCGTTGATTTTGTATGCTTTAGTAAAATCACCAAAGTTACGAATTACTGCTGCACAAATCATAGCGCCAATATATGCAGGTAGTGGAGTAAGAACAGATAATCCAGCACTTACGATGGTACCGATACCTAATGCAAGGCCAATCCACATACAGATTGTTAAAAGATCTTGAGCGTTGAATTGTTTGCCACCGCTCTCAACGTGATCTTCAATTATATCGATGCCTTCATCCTCCATTAACTCAGGATTTTCATAAGGTGTTTTAACTTTATGCATTTTAATAATGCGTTCACCTACAGGCGCGCCGAGGATTGTACCAGCTACCATGCCGAATGTTGCAGCTGCAACTGCTGCGGAAGCGGTACCAGGGATACCAAGTAATTGCTCGTAATATGGACCAAAGGCACCAGCTGTACCAAGGCCGCCAATCATAGATACAGAACCTGCCATGATGCCGATAATCGGCTCAATCCCTAATGCTTTGGCAATCATAATACCTGCAGTATTTTGTACTACAATCCACACTGCACAAGCTAAGAAGAAGAAAATAATGAAGATACCGCCCTTTTTGAGGACTTTTAAAGATGCCATTAAACCAATCGTGGTAAAGAAGGCAAGCATTAAAAATGTTTGTAAGGAACCTTCAAAGGTAATGTTTAAGATCTTATAATAAGATAAAATAGCAGTTAAAAATGCAAATGGAAGAGCACCTACCGCTGGTGCAGGCATACACATACGTTGTAAGAACTTGGAATGCTTATTGATCCAAGTACCGATGAATAAGGTAATTACGGCAAGACCTACAGTTTGAATCATGGACAGTTTTAAGGTCCATACATTGTTGACTAAGGCTAAGTCAATAAGTGGCATAAAATCACTCCTTTAAAATAAAAAATAAATCTGAGTTTTATGGTATCATGAATGGTCAAAAAATACTATAGAATATATAACGTATAAAAAGTTTATATTTTTATCTTTAAACACTCATAACAACACAAAAAACAATAATATTAATAAAACTAATTTTATGATTATACATATAAATATAGAAAAGTAATAATATATATTACTTATGTACATAATCATACTATATGTATTCGACTTAAATCTGTGATTTTCCTTCTTGTTATAAAAAAATAAACTGGAATATATTTTTTATATTTATAATCATATAAAATATACTCCAGTTCTAAAACTTAATATTTTTATGTTGATTTAGTAAGACTCTAAATTATATATGGTGATAAATTCGCTCTATAAATGCATGTTAAGATATAACTAAAATGTATAGACCTAGCAATAAGTTAATTAGGCGTTATAGCTCATGGTGTAATTTAGGGGCCGTTAAGAATGTTACATCCGGATTACGCTCTTGAACCCAACCCATTTGCCATTCGTTAGAGATAAGAACTACGGTGCGATCGCGATTATCTTTTACAATCATCGCATTATCTATACCTTTCAAGGATGCAATATCAACTTCGCCGTCAATCCAACGAGCAACACCATATGGCAAAGTATGATTTAATAAATCTACACCATATTCATTTTTGAGGCGGTACTCAAGAACTTCAAATTGAAGCATACCTACGGCACCGACTACGAAGGAATCAAGGGCGCCTGGTTGTTCAAAGATTTGAACAGCTCCTTCTTGAGCCAATTGAGTCATACCTTTTTGGAACTGTTTACGTTTCATAGTATCCTTTGGGGATACGCGGGCAAAGAATTCCGGAGGGAATACAGGGAAGTCACCGAAAGTTACTTTGTGTTTTTGTGCACAAAGTGTATCGCCTACCCCCATAGTACCTGCATCAAAAACACCGATAATATCGCCTGGGTACGCATCTTCTACGATGGTACGTTCCGTAGCCAAGAATTGTTGAGGCTGAGATAGACGGATTGTTTTATTAGATTGGCGGTGTAATACGGACATACCTTTTTCGAATTTACCTGAGCAGATACGCATAAATACGATACGGTCATGGTGGTTCGGGTCCATATTTGCTTGGATTTTAAATACTAGAGCAGAGAAGTCTTCGCTAGTGGGTTGTACCATTTCCTCTATCGCTTGTCGTGGAGCAGGGGATGGAGCTAGTTCCAAGAATTTTTCTAAGAATGGTTTTACCCCGAAGTTCGTCATAGCAGAACCAAAAAACATAGGGGTCAATTCACCAGCACGAACTTTATCGAAATCGAATGGATCGCCAGCAACGTCTAGCAACTCAATATCGTCGAGCAATGCTTGGTATACATCGTCACCTAATAGCTCTTTCATGCGCGGATCCGTTAAAGCACCTTTTTCGGATGCAAGTTTTTCTTGACCATGAGTTTCGTCTTTTGCAAAGAGTTCGATAGTTTCGTGCTCTCTATCGTAGACGCCTTTGTATTCGCCGTTGATACCGATAGGCCAGTTCATAGGGCACGTACGGATGCCGAGAACATTTTCGATTTCTTCCATTAGATCGAATGGACTGCGACCGAAATGGTCAATTTTGTTAACAAATGTAAAGATAGGAATACCGCGTTCTTTTGATACAGCAAATAGTTTCTTTGTTTGGGCCTCTACGCCTTTTGCTACGTCGATAAGCATGACTGCACTGTCGGCAGCCATCAATGTACGGTATGTATCTTCTGAGAAGTCTTGGTGACCAGGGGTGTCGAGGATGTTTACGCGGCAACCGTCGTAGTCAAATTGCAACACGGAGCTCGTTACAGAGATACCACGTTGTTTCTCAATTTCCATCCAGTCGGATACGGCGTGTTTTGCAGTTTTACGAGACTTTACGGACCCGGCTAAGTGAATGGCACCACCATATAATAGTAATTTTTCCGTTAATGTTGTTTTACCCGCATCCGGGTGAGATATGATAGCAAACGTACGGCGACGTTGTACTTCTTCTAAAAATGTCATGATTCACCTCTATTAATGTGTTGTGAAAGCAGATAAATCTTTAGGTTTTACTTTCACAGTCTATATATCGTAAAAATTATACATGATTTTTCTAGTTATGACCACTAAATTGTAGTATAATGAGATTTCATAGAACGGCTTGGGGTTAGCCGTTATCTTCAGGTTAAGGAGGGGATCCATGCGGTTATTTATTGCAGAAAAGCCATCCATGGCTCGCGAAATCAGTAAATGCTTACCAGAAAATAAGAATATCCAAAAACGGAATGGTTATTTTATCCAAGGGGATGATGTGGTGACTTGGGTAGTAGGTCATGTATTGCATCAGGCTGAGCCAGGAGATTACGATGATAAATATATCCGTTGGCGCCCTCAAGATCTTCCTATCGTGCCTGATGAGTGGAAATTGCTTGTCACAGATAGCAGCCGTCAACAGTTTGAAATTGTAAAAGACCTTATTAGTAAAGCAGATGTCATTGTCAATGCAGGTGACCCGGATCGAGAAGGTCAACTTTTAGTTGACGAAGTTTTGTACTATGTAGGTAATACAAAACCAGTGCAGCGTATTCTATTAAATGCCCTCGATGAAAAATCTATTCGTTCTGCTCTTGATGATTTGAGAGATAACAAGGACTTTCACAATCTATATCAATCTGCATTGGCAAGAGCGCGAGCAGACTGGCTCATTGGGATGAATTTATCTCGGGCCTATACATTATCTGAACGTTATAAAGGTCATAAGGTAACATTGCCAATTGGTCGTGTAAAGACGCCAACGTTAGCTCTTGTTGTACGTAGAGAACGAGAGTTAGCTGCATTTAAACCAGTAGACTATTTTACTGTAAAGGTATTATATAACCATCCTAATGGGGTGTTTTGGGCGACTTGGCAGCCTACAGACGAACAAAAGGGGCTTGACCCAGATGGACGACTCATTAATAAAGCTATTGCTGATGAATTAGTAGAATGTTTACAAGCTGGACCAGACGGTTTTATTAAAGGTGTTACAAAGTCTAAGAAAAAAGATGTACAACGATTGCCTTTATCCTTATCATCCTTACAAGTATTGGCAGGTAAAGCCTTTTCTTATGATCCACAGACTGTACTTGATACAGCGCAAAAATTATACGAAAAGAAATTAACTACCTATCCACGTTCTGATTGTGAATATTTACCACCCAATCAATATGATGATCGCAATGCAATCCTCAACAATCTACAAAATGCAGGTGATGAGAGATTAGCACAGTGGGCTGCCGATGCAGATCGTTCTATTAAGAGCCGTGCTTGGAATGAAAAGAAAATTACCGCCCATCATGCTATTATTCCTACAACGGTGGCCTGCAATATAAATAGTTTGTCCCAAGAGGAGCGAAATATTTATTTCCTCATCAGTCAAGCTTATATTGCGCAATTTTATGGGAAGCATATTTACGAGCAAACTAAAATTGTAGTAGAACAATGTAAGGAAGAGTTTGTAGCTAATGGTCGTGTAGTTATCGAAGAAGGATGGAAATTGCTTTATAAACGACATAAGTCTAAATCTACGACAGACAATGACGAGCCTGATCTAACCGATGAGCGTGGGGCTGAATCAGACCCTAAAAAAGAGGTTATTGAAGAAACGGACCACTTGCCAGCGGTTAAAAAGAACGATACTGTTTTATATACGGATTCTTCTGTAGAGGCTAAACAAACAAAGCCACCATCCCGTTTTACGCCGTCCACATTACTACAAGCGATGAAGGAAATTCATAAATTCGTAAAAAATGAAGACTTGAAAAAGCAATTAAAGGCTGTATCTGGTATTGGTACAGAAGCAACTCGGGCAAACATAATTGATGAGCTTATCAGTCGAGGCTTTATGAAAACGTCAGGGAAGAAGCAAGTCTTATCTCCAACGGAAACGGGCTATCTCTTAGTAGATGCTCTGCCAGAAGAGCTGCTTTATCCTGATGAAACAGCTGTTTGGGAAGAACGCTTAGCACTCATGAGTGAAGGAGCGGATACGTTAGATTCCTTCTTAGCGGATCAAATTAAGTTTTTACAATTATTAATTGATAAACTTGATTTTGATAAAGTAATAAACTTTGATCAAATGATGCCAAATGTGGTTCGAACTATAACGAGCCAAAATCGTAAACGCCCTATGGATAATGAAAGCATAGACTTGTCTTCATTGCCTGTATGTCCTAAGTGTAAAAAGGGCCGTTTGCAACAGCGGAATGGTAAATTTGGTGCCTTTTTAGGGTGCACGAATTATCCTAGGTGTAAACATACGCAGCAAGTAGAAGAGGATACTTCTAGTGTTGAAGGTAATATTGAAGTATCTGATGAAGATAAACAATATAAATGCCCTAGATGTAAAGTAGGTTACTTTGTGAAACAAGAGGTGAGAGGTCGAACAAACTGGATTTGTAGTAATCGATCTCAATGTAAGACCCAATGTTCTGATGTAGATGGGGTACCGAGTATTTATGTTAACAAATCTAACATTACTTAGAAATGATTGTTTTTATTGTAAATAATAAAAAGACGCGTACAGCTTAGCTGTGCGCGTCTTTTTTTGAAACTGTTCTTGTAGAAGAAAAATTGCTTCATTTAGTTTAGGATATTAAGCTGAATTTTATCTGCGTTTGCCACGACGACCAGTTTGGGAGGTAGAAGCACGGCGTTGGCGTGTATTGGAGCCTTTATGGCCTCGTGCTTTGTGAGCTTTAGCCTTAGTGGATTGGTAAGTGCTTGTAATCTTAGGTTTACTAGCTAATTTTGTGCGTTTTGGAGCAGTGCTAGCATTGCCCTTAGTTTTGATCTGACCATCCTTAGTATATTTTGTAAGTGTAGCTTGGATAGCTCGTTCGATGCGTCGTAACCATGATTCGTCTTGTGGTGTCGCAAAGGTTACAGCCACGCCAGAGTTACCAGCACGACCTGTACGGCCAATGCGGTGGATGTAGTAATCTACATCGCGAGGTACGTCGTAATTATATACATGTGTGATACCTTCGATGTCGATACCGCGAGCCGCAATATCAGTAGCCACTAAGATTTGTGTTTTAGCTTTTGCAAAGTCTCGCAGAATTTGTGTGCGACGACCTTGTGTCAAGTCACCGTGCATTTCTGCTATATTGAGCCCCGCTGCAGTTAATTCGTAGGATAAACGAATGGCACCTTCCCGTTTATTACAGAAAACTATAGCTAAAAACGGATTATCATCTTCAATCATTTTGATGAGCCGTTGTGTTTTTTCTTCAGGATTCATCATATACACTCGTTGATCAATTGATTCGAGAGTGATGTGTTTTCCTTCTGCCGTTACTGAAACGGGTTTAGACATATATGCCTTTGCGAGATTTCGGATTTTATCTGGAATTGTAGCGGAGAATAGTAATAGTTGTCTATTGGCATCTGTTTGGCCGATGAGATTTTCGATATCTGGTAAGAAGCCCATGTGAAGCATTTGGTCTGCTTCATCTAGTACAACACGACGAATACAGTCTAGATGGAGAGAACCGCGCTTTGCATGATCCAATAGACGACCAGGTGTACCTAAGATGACTTGAGGTCGGCGGCCTAACTGTTGTAACTGTGCCTCGATTGTTTTGCCGCCGATAAGAGGGAGGATATCTACATTTAAAATAGAACCTATTTCCTTCGCTTCATCGGAAATTTGTTTAATTAGTTCTCGTGTAGGCGCAATGATAAGCACTTGTTCTTGATGAACATCAGTATGTACACGTTGTAGAATTGGCAGTAAGAATGCTAGTGTTTTCCCCGTGCCGGTTTGAGCTTTGGCTATGACATCATTCCCTTTAAAGACGACAGGAATGGATTGTTCTTGAATTGGCGTAGGCTCCTTTATACCTTGTTTTTGTAGGGCTTGGATAAGTTCATCACAAACACCTAAAGATTTAAAAGATTTCATGAATCGTCCTTTCTATAATACATATTATATTAATTATAACGTATGCACATATTAGGGGCAAATGAATTGAACTTGGAAGATGTATAGTCTTAACATACTCTAGGCTCAATAAATATTATAGTATTTTGGGTATATTTTTTTGATAATATATGGAAAAATACTGATATAACTAAGTAAAATGAGAAATGAAAATATTAAAATAGCTACATTTAAACTGTTTATAAACTATTAATTGAGAATGTGAGAGTATTTGTAAATGATAATCTTAATAGAGTTTATTGATTACAGTATCTAAATATATAGCTATGAAATATTAAATTTCAGCTAGTATTCAGTATTTTATTAGATAATTATATAGATAATCTCATATTAAATATGATAATAAAATATAGATATGAGATAAAAAATAACCATAAAAATGATAATAATTGTTGAAATTAATGCTTGATTTGATATAATAATTTAAGATATTAATACGCATTATTATTTGGTGTGTTTAATATGAGGTTGTTAGGTACAATAATTAGGAGGTGTCGTATGGCTATCAAAAAGTTAAAAGACATGAAACCAGGTGAGTCTGGTCTTATTGTTGCACTACATGGCAGTGGCAATGTTAAGCATCGTCTAATTGACATGGGTCTTGTAAATGGTACAAAAATCCATGTTATGAAGTTTGCCCCTTTGGGGGATCCGGTGGAAATCAAAGTAAAAAACTTTGAATTAGCACTTCGTACAAGCGAAGCTGGCATGATTGATGTAGAGGTTCAATAGGAGGTTCACATGGCAGAGAATGGGCAAATTCGCATTGCCTTAGCAGGTAACCCTAACTGTGGTAAAACTACAATGTTTAACAATATCACAGGGGCGAAGCAACACGTTGGTAACTATGCCGGCGTTACAGTAGAAAAAAAGGAAGGCCATACGAACTTTGATGGCCATGAGTTATTGTTTATTGACTTACCAGGTACATATAGCTTAACTGCACGTTCCTTGGATGAGTTAGTAGCGCGTAATGTTATCGTAAATGATAACCCAGATGTTATTGTTAATGTTCTTGATGCATCTAACTTGGAACGTAACTTATATTTAGCTGCACAATTATTGGAACTTGAAAAGCCAATGGTTATTGCTCTAAACATGGCTGACGTTGCTGAAGAAATGGGCATCAAATACGACCTAAAAAAAATGGCAGAAATGACAGGGGCTACAATTGTTAGCACAGTAGGTCGTACAAACATTGGTACAAAAGACTTGTTAGAAGCAACAATTAGTGTAGCTGCTTCTCAAAAAGCTCCTGGTGTAACAATTAACTATGGTGATTTGTTAGAAGGTAAAATTAGTGAGCTTGTAGAATTGCTAAAACAAGCGGGCACTGTTACATATCCACTTCGTTGGATTGCTGTTAAGTTGTTAGAAAAAGATGCTGACGTTATTGGCAAAGTTATGCGCTTTGATAATACGGAAGCTGTTATTCAAAAGGCTGAAGCTATTCGTGAAGAAATTAAGGATCAAGTTGATCTTGATATTGTCTTCCAAGAATATCGTCACCGCTTTGCAGTAGAAGTATATAATACATGTTTAACACAAGCGCCAACTCAATTGGAAACACGCTCTGACCGTTATGACAAAATCTTAACGCATCGAATTTGGGGCTTACCAATCTTCATGGTTGTTATGTACTTATTGTTTGCGTTCGTTAACTTCGTTGGTGGTATTCCTCAAGGTTGGATCGAGGATGGTTTCGCTGCATTACAAGCTTATGCGGTTCAGACTATTCCAGAGGGCCAATTACAGTCACTCGTATCTGATGGTATTATTGCCGGCGTAGGTGCGGTACTTTCATTCTTACCATTAATTTTATTACTCTTCCTTGGCATTTCTTTCTTGGAAGATACAGGTTATATGGCTCGTGCAGCCTTCGTTATTGACCGTGTAATGCGCGCATGTGGCTTACATGGTAAATCCTTTATTCCTTTATTATTGGGTTTCGGTTGTTCCGTACCATCCGTAATGGGTGCCCGTATCCTCGACAACTACAAGGATCGAATGGTTACGATTTTGATTACACCATTCATGAGTTGTTCTGCACGTTTGCCAGTGTATATCTTATTTGCAAATGCGTTCTTCCCAAATGGTTGGGATAGTACTTTAGTTGTATTCTCTGTATACTTCTTGGGTATCATCTTCGGTATTATCTTTGCAAAAATTTTCCGTAAGTTCTTATTTGCTGGTGAAGCAGAACCATTTGTAATGGAATTACCTCCATATCATTTGCCTACATTGAAAGCTACATGGATGCACATGTATGAACGTGCTAAATTGTACATCATTAAAGCCGGTACTTTCATTATGGCTGCTTCCATCTTGATTTGGTTCATCACTGCATATCCAATGGATGTAGAATACTCCAAAGATTATGATGCAGTGAAAGAACAAGTTGCTCAAGAGTATGAAGTAAAAGATGCAGCTACATTATCTCAATTCGGTATTGCTACAGATGACCAAAAAGATGCAGTTGATAAAATTGTTGAAGATATGAAATCTACTGTACAAGATGCTACTGATGCTGCTAAGCAAGCAGGAGAAGATGAACCTGAAGTAGCAGTAGAGGATGATTCTGAAGCACCTGAATTATTCAATGATATTAAAGATGAAAATAAAGACTTGTTCCCAGCAGCATGGGCAATGTATAAAAACAGTGCTAACTTAGATGCTGAAAATGACAAACTTGATAAAGAACAAGCTGCTGAAAAAATTGAACAATCCTATGCAGCATCCTTTGGTAAAGCAATCAACCCAGTACTTGAACCATTGGGCTTCGACTGGAAAATGGGCTTATCTCTCGTAGCTGGTTTAGCGGCTAAAGAGGTAGTAATTTCTACATTGGGTACAGTATATGCAGTAGGTGGTGATGATAAAAATCCAGCTCCATTGACTGATTACTTACAAAATGATTCAAACTTCTCACCATTGATTGCATTAACAATGATGTTGTTCGTATTAATTTACCCACCTTGTTTGGCAACATTAGCTGTTATCAAACGTGAAACAGGTTCTTGGAAATGGGTTGCATTCATGTTCTGCTATGAAAATACATTTGCATGGATTGCATGTTTCATCTTCTATAACATAGGTCGCGCATTAGGTTTCTAATCTAAAATCGCTAAATAGGAGAGTTTAGCCACTTTTAGATTCTTTAAACAAAAATGAATTTAAAAATTGCGATTTTGTTATAAGTAATTTAAAAATAATACTTGATAATTATCAATATTCGTGGTTAAATGATAATGAGAAAAGGGAAATATCCTTTAGATATTGCTTTTATCTTGTTTATCACTAATACACATATTATAATTTAGTAGATATTGAGAAAGAGGCATAATAATGGATAATCTTGTTATAGGACTCATAGTTGTATTAGCATTAGCTTATATCGGTAATAAATTTTACAAACAAATGTCTGGTAAAGGTGGCTGCGGCTGTGGTGGCGGTAGCTCCAAGTCTGGCTCTAAAAAATCTTCTGGTTGCGGTGGTAACTGCAGCTGTGATGGTTCCAATAAAGCACTAGGCATTAAACGTACTGCTAAGTAAGCTAATACGAATTCTGAATTTGAATGAGGGGTCTCTATAATGGCTCCTCTTTTCAAATATAGTAATTAAATTTTTTATCATATTTAGTAGAAAGGAATATTATCATGTTCAACATCGATCAAAAAAATCTTAAAAACGCTAACTTATTCGCAGCAGGTCTTGCATTGGGTACTGTAGGTCTTAAAGTATTAACTTCTAAAGATGCTAAAAAAGTATATGCTGGTATCGTAGCAGCTGGTCTTCGCGCTAAAGAAACTGTATTAGAAACAGCTGAAAAAGTACAAGCATCCGCATCTGATGTATTGGCAGAAGCTCAAGAAATCAACGAAGCACGCAACGAAGAAATCTTTGAAGAAAACAAATAATTAGAGGATTGCACATATGTTACAATTTTCTGTAGTAAAAAAACTCAGAAATCGCTTGCATGTTAAGGTAACTGGTCATCACTTTACAGAGGCTGAAGCAGCTTATGTAGAGGATACATTACTCCTTAATGATGCAATTGTAGATGTAACCTTCTACACTCGTAGCAGTCAAATCGCCATTAAACATACTGGCGATGTTGATGCTGTGCGTGATGCAGTGCTAGGTCTACGCGATTTAGATTTGTCTGAAGCTCCTGCTTTAAACGAATATTCTCCTCGCTTGGTAAATAAAAAATACCGTGAAATGATGATCAACCGTACTGCACTTTACTTAGGTAAAAAAGCAGTGCTTCCTGCGCCTATTGCAGCTGCATGGGCTTGGTTTGATGGTATTAAATTTATTGGTAAGGCTATTAAAACATTGTGGCAACGTAAGTTAACTGTCGAAGTACTTGATGGTGTAGCTATTGGTGCTGCATTACTTCAAAAGGATTACCCTACAGCTGGCGCTGTTATGTACCTATTAGGTATTGGTGATATCTTAGAAGAATGGACTCACCGTAAATCTGTATTAAATCTCGCTCAAAGCATGTCCTTGAACGTAGATAAAGTATGGGTTTTAGTTGATGACATTGAAGTGAGCAAGCCAGTTAACGAAGTTGTGGCAGGTGATCAAATTATTATTCGCCAAGGCGAAGTGATTCCTTTGGATGGCGTCGTTATCGATGGTGTTGTTCTTGTTAATGAAAGCTCCATGACTGGTGAACCAGAAGCGGTTCGTCGCGATCAAGACAGTTCTGTATATGCAGGTACTGTTGTTGAAGACGGTAAAGCTATTGTAGAAGTACGTAGTACATCCAAAACATCTCGTTACGAAAAAATCGTTAACCTCATTGAAGAGTCTGAACAAATGAAATCCGGTATGGAACAACAAGCATACCGCATGGCAGATAAATTAGTTCCAATTAGCTTTATTGGTGCTGGTTTAACATATTTGTTGACTCGAAATGTAATGAAAGCATTGTCTTTCGTTATGGTTGACTTCTCTTGTGCTCTAAAATTATCCATTCCATTAGCAGTACTTTCCGCTATGCAAGAAGCATCTAAACGCGGTATCACTGTTAAAGGTGGTAAGTTCTTAGAACAAATTGCACAAGCAGATATGATTGTGTTCGATAAAACTGGTACTCTTACAAAAGCAGAACCTGAGTTTGAACAAATCATCCCGTTCAACGGTCATGATGCAGATGAAATGTTGAAATTAGCTGCATGTATTGAGGAACATTTCCCTCACTCCATGGCAAAAGCAATTGTACGCGCTGCTAAGGATCATGACTTGCCTCACAAGGAAATGCACTCCGACGTAGAATACGTTGTAGCTCATGGTATTGCATCTAAAGTTGGTCGCTACCGTGTACGCATTGGTAGTGCTCACTACATCTTTGATGATGAAAAGACAAAAATTCCTGCAGATGAACAAGAAAAATTCAACAATTTACCAAATTCATCTTCACATATTTACCTCGCTATTGGAGGTACACTAGCAGCGGTTATTTGTATTAAAGACCCTGTTCGTGAGGAAGCAAAACAAGTTATAGCTGATTTACACACATTGGGTATTAAAAAGGTTGTCATGATGACTGGCGACTCCAAACGTAATGCACAACGTGTAGCTGACGAACTCGGCATCGATGAATTGCATGCTGAAGTATTGCCAGAAGATAAAGCAGCTTATGTAAAACAAGCAAAAGCTGAAGGCTATACTGTTATGATGGTAGGGGATGGTATTAACGATTCCCCAGCAATTTCTGAAGCACATGTTGGTATCGCTATGAATGAAGGCGCACCAATCGCTCAAAAAATTGCAAATGTTACTATTTCTTCCGATCATCTACAAGCTCTTGTAGATTTACGCCGCATTTCTATGGCATTGATGAAACGTATCAAAGCTAATTACAATGGTATCGTTGGTTTCAACGGTGCTCTTGTAGGTGGTGGCGTACTCGGTATTATGCCGCCAAGCCAAACAGCATGGTTGCATAATCTATTCACATTGGGTATCGGCTTAGAAAGCATGACTCCATTGTTGAAAAAAGAAGAACCAAAGGACGCTGTTCCTACAATTGATGTAACAGCTGACTCTGTAGTAGCTTAATTAGAAACCTCCATATAAGGTATTCATTTACCTATATGGAGGTTTTTCTTTTTTGATGACATTTATCTATGATTATTGTAAAATACAAAGAGATTACATATCATAGGAGATCTTTATGAACACATTAATGGATATTTGTAAAAGATCCATCTACTTGAATCTATTTATTGTAGTCATTCCTATTATTGCGTATATGATTCATAATGGATCGAGTGCGATGGTAGCACTTGTATGGTATTTGCTTTTATCCCTAATTATGCCTTGGGCATATTTATCATTTAAAAGTAGTACCTTTGGAGATGGTAAATCGATTAGCCGTATTGCTTATGTTGTAAGTTGGATTATAATCCACGGCATTAGCTATAAAGGTATTTTTCTCGGTGTAGATTTATCGATGTTATGGGGCTGGCCTACAGCAGGCCGAGATGTAGCTTTCTTAGTAGCTATGTATATCGGTGTCACTATTAGCTTGATTCTAGCGTATGGTCTTACTCGCTTAGTGGGAGGCCGTAATGAATAAGAGTTTCTGGTTATTTACCGTTGTTTGCGCTTTATTTGTAAGTGCTGTAACAACAGTTCTTTCCTTGAGTGGAGCATTAGCGTTACCTATATTAGTATTCCCTGTATTGTCTCTTGTAATACCACTCATGGTGCGTAGACTTAAGAATGCTAAATTTAACGACGACCTACCATTGAGTATGGGCTATCATGCATATAGTTGGGCTTGGTGGACAGTATTTTCATTTCTTCATACGCCATTTAGCTTTACAACAGAGAATGGAATTGTAACAGCATTGCTTCTATTCGTGGTGTATTTTATCGTTCAAGTGCTCATTGAACTTTGTGGTCTGTTAGCAACTAAGTTTTTTGATCGAAAACATCGATGGGGCATGGTAGATGAAGCCCTTGATATAATCGGGTATACTATACCAATCCCATTTTTATACATTGGTTCGCTTTTGTATATTGATTTACAGGATCCGATGGTATACTTCATGTATGCATCATCAATGAATGTGAATATATTATTTGCTGAACTTGTATTATTACTAGTTTCTTTGTTGGTATTTGTATTTTATTTATATCCAAGAGATATAGCATATAGAGGTATACGATTATTTCGCATTGTTTTAACCGCTGCTTTATGGCTTGCTATGAATGCCCATATTTTATACGGTGGTTATATTCCAGAATTTATTGTATCTTTAGTTCCCACCGTTTTCCCAACGTATCAAGGTAATCCGCTCGTGTTTGTTACTCCCACTTTATTAGAAGCTGGTATGACAGGTATAGCGGTGATTATAGGCGCATTGGTAGAACGTGGTATAATTTCACGACGCCGTGAACGTATTTAATTTCTAGTTTCGACTTATATCCGTAAGGAATGAGAACGAAGGAGGATCTATGAACAACATTGAACGTCCAGTGGATGATAACTCAACTGTATCAATCCACGACAATGAAAAACTGAAGCAAGTTGAACGTAAAGAGGCCAAAAAAGAGAAGAAAAGTGGCATTACGATTCGAGAATTGACAATTATTGGTCTACTAGCAGGTATCACTATTGCATTAGGGCTTTCTGGTTATGGTATTATTCCATTAGGACCGCTAAATGTAACAACTTTACATGTACCAACTCTAATTGGTGCTATTGTAGAAGGACCAAAAGTGGGGGCCTTTGTTGGCTTTATCTTTGGTTGCTATAGTTTGTGGCAAAATATTACAGCTCCTAATATTTTATCCCCACTATTTATTAATCCAATCATTTCCGTATTACCGCGTATACTTTTCCCAGTATTAGCATATTTGGTATATCTATTATTGTGGAAAGCACCGCAAGGTCCGCGTATTATTGTTTCTGCTTTTATGGGGACTGTATTTCATACGATCATGGTTATGGGATTAATCTTCTTACTCTATGCAGATATGTTTGCTCTTAAAATGAATCTTAGTCCAGATCAAGTATTAGGCTCTATTGTATTCTTGTCTGTTACACATGGTATTCCAGAAGCAGTTTTTGCTGCTGTAATTGTAACACCAGTGGCAATGGCTTTACGAAAAGTATTGCGTAAGGATGCTCCTAAGAAAACTAAAGGTGAAGCTATGCGAGACGCAAAAGTTACAGACCATCAATTAGGAGAAACTGAAGTGGTAGAAACCAAATAAGCTGAAGTTGTAGACGAAAATATAACGAAATAGTATTTTACAGGCTTTTTATAAATATGATAAAATAAATATCATTCGATAAGTATTGAGGAGGATAATCATGGCTAAACGTATTCGTACTATCAACACTGAATCCTTACAAAAAACTGCTAAAACTGGCGGTTGTGGGGAATGTCAAACATCTTGCCAATCCGCTTGTAAAACAAGCTGCACAGTTGGTAACCAAGTTTGCAAACAAAAATAATGAAGAGGCTCGCTTAGCGGGCCTTTTTTATTTATGTTTTAAAGACATACATTGTATAGTATATCTTTATGACTCTTTTTATAACGTTTAGTGTGGAAATGTGGTACAATTATCTAGAAAGTTCTATATACTAGAGCTTTTACCATACAAATCAATTGGAGGTACCATGTTAGAATTAAAACCAATGATCCATAAGTTTCGGATGAAGGATAACTATTACTGCTTAGACGTAAATAGCGGTATTATCCATGTTATCGACGAACTCATCGATAGAGTTCTTGACATATATGATGGCACTAATCGCGATGCTGTACATGCTGCGTTAGATGCTAAAGAAGATGCAGTAGAACTAGATGAGATTATGGACGAGTTAGATGAGCTCATCAAAGCGGAGCAATTATTTGCACCGATGAGTAAAGAGTTTAAACTTGTAGTAGGTGAGAAACCTATTGTTAAGGCATTATGCTTAAATATTGCTCATGATTGTAACTTAGCATGCAAATATTGCTTTGCTAGTCAAGGTGATTACGGCGGTGTTAAACGAGAATTGATGAGCTTTGATGTAGCAAAACGAGCTGTGGACTTTCTTATTAAAATGAGTGGACCTCGCCAACATTGTGAAATTGACTTTTTCGGTGGTGAGCCATTGTTGAACTGGGATGTTGTTAAGCAAACGGTTGAATACATTGAATCCATTCAAGAAAAGCACAACAAAATCTTCAAACTTACATTGACCACGAATGGTATGCTTTTAACACAAGATAAAATTGATTATGTGAATGAGCATAAGATGAGTCTTGTATTATCTTTGGATGGTCGTGAATCCGTTCATAATGCGATGCGACCTGTAGCGGGTAGTGGTGCTGAATCCTATAAATATATTGCAAAGAATCTTGTCAATGCTGTAAAACAGCGTCACGGTCTTGAATACTATGTACGTGGTACGTATACACATAAAAACTTAGACTTTACTAAAGACGTTATGGCAATGTCTGATCTCGGCTTTGAGCATTTGTCCATGGAGCCTGTTGTCGGTGAAGAAGGGGACTATGTACTTCGTGAAGAAGATTGGCCAGCTTTAGAGAAAGAATATGAAAAACTAGCAGATATTTATTTACAACGCCAGTTAGAAGGCTGGGGTGAGAAGTTTAACTTCTTCCACTTCCGCATGGATTTATATCGTGGGCCATGTATGGCGAAACGCCTTCGAGGTTGTGGGGCAGGTCATGAATATATGGCGATTGTACCAAATGGTGATATTTATCCATGCCATCAATTTGTAGGCAAAGATGGATACGTGCTTGGTAATGTGTATGATGGTTTACAAAATACAGAGATTCCTAAAGATTTCCGTAATACACATGTATTCTCTAAGCCAATTTGTGCTGAATGTTGGGCGAAATTCTTCTGTTCCGGTGGCTGTCATGCTAACAACATTACATTGGGTGGCGATCTAGAGACACCTTATGAATTTGGTTGTCGTTTACAGAAGAAACGTATTGAATGTGCTATCATGATTCAAGCTGAATTAGAACAAGCTGGTATTGATGGCAGTATTCCTGTTGCATTAGGTTAATTACACTTGATTCTCCGAGTATAGTAGGAGTTTATATGAAACAAAATAGTAATCAAACTACAGAACGCTGGGGAATTCGCTATACCGGTATAGTTCAAGGGGTCGGATTCCGACCCCTTGTTTCTATGTTGGCCCATTCTCTAGGATTAACAGGTTTTGTATATAATGATAGTCAAGGCGTGTATGTTGAAGTTCAAGGTTTTCTAGGTGAATTGCAGTTATTTTTAGATGCTGTTCAAGAGGAGCAACCTCGTTTATGTCGTATTACTAGTCAAACTGTACAGCATCTTACACTTAATATGCATGAAAGTGATTTTGTTGTGCAGGCATCCCCTTTAGGTGAATCCGTGAGTACCTTTATTAGTGCTGATACTGCGCCTTGTAATGATTGCCTTAAAGAGTTACAACAAGATAAACGTAGAAAGGAATATCCTTTCATCAATTGTACAAATTGCGGACCAAGGTATACGATAATCAAATCTTTGCCCTATGATAGAGAACGGACGACGATGAATGAGTTCCCCATGTGTGAAGATTGTAAGGCTGAATATGAAGATATAGAGGGGCGTCGTTATAGAGCTGAACCAAATGCATGCACTTATTGTGGGCCTTGGTATACTTTATACAAGCCAAATCGCACGGCTGTAGATACGGTAAATGTATGGAATACTACGCGGGAATTGATCAATGAAGGTAATATTATCGCCATAAAAGGTGTAGGAGGGTATCATCTTGTTTGCGATGCTAGAAATGACGCTGCTGTACAACGATTACGTAAGCGGAAGAATAGACCGCATAAACCATTAGCAATAATGGTGGGATCTCTAGATATGGCGATTGAGTTAGTACATATTAACGATGTAGAACTAGATGTATTAACGGGGATGGAACGTCCTATTGTGTTATTAGAAAGGAATCATAATAGTTCTGTTCGGTTAAGTCCTCACGTTGCACCTGACAATCATATGTTGGGTGTGATGTTGCCTTATTCACCAATGCATGAGGTGTTATTGCCCTCTGATGCAGCCTGGGTTATGACCAGTGGTAACAGAAGTGGTGATTCCGTATTATATAATGACGACCAAGCGTTTAATGAACTAGGTGAGGTAGCAGACTATTTCCTCGTTCATAATCGTGAAATCTATGCTCCTCTTGATGATTCTGTGGTGGTGGTCATCAATAATAAACCTCGATTTATTCGTCGCAGTCGTGGCTATGTACCTGAGCCAATTCATTGTGACTGTTTAGAACAAACTTCGATATTAGCTATGGGCAGTGATTTGAAAAATGCGTTTGCTGTGAATAAAGGTAGTGAAGCTCTTGTAGGACCCCATATTGGAGATTTAGAGAATGCATCTACTCATAAAACCTTAGAATGGACCATTGAGCGATATAAAAATTTATTTTCTATACAACCAGAAAAGATTATTATAGATAGTCATCCCCAGTTTTTCTCTTCTCGGTTAGGTGAAAGAATAGGTGAAAGTTTCCATCTTTCTGTTATACCTGTTCAGCATCATCATGCTCATATAGCGTCTGTTATGGCAGAACACAATTTAAGGGGGCTGGTACTAGGAATTGCTATGGATGGTACTGGCTATGGACCAGATGGGACTATATGGGGGGGGGAATTTCTCCTTTGTAAAGGCAATCAATATCAGAGATTGGCACATATTCATGCGGCTCCATTGCCTGGTGGAGAAAAGGCTGTTTCTGAACCCTGGCGACAAGCCTTATGGTATATTCGTAATTATTATGGCGATGATATCCCTTTTGTATATAAAGAGTGGATGAAAGAACTTCCAAAGGGATGGGAAATTTTAGATAAAGCATTACAATCTACGATGCCCATGATTCAAGCTACAAGCTGTGGGCGATTATTTGATACTGTAGGTGCTTTATTAGGTCTTGGTATGGTCCATAGTTATGATGCACAAATTGCCATTTCCTTAGAAACTCTATGTGGTGATGAAAAAGGATCACTACTTGCTTACAATTATGACGGACATATTCTTGATTTTACACCTACAGTTCAATCTATTATGGATGGCGTTGTTCGTGGTGAATGTCGAGCTCATTTAGCCGCTTCATTTCATAAAACAATGGCAATCGCACTATGCGAAACGGCTGCAGACTTGATGGAGCGATATAATATTAGTGATGTGGCTATGTCTGGTGGTGTATTTCAAAATCGTAAACTATTAGAATTTATATATAAGACGTGGCATATAGGTAATTTATATATGAATGAAGCGGTTCCCTCTAATGATGGTGGACTTGCTTTAGGACAACTGTGGTTAGGAAATCAATTATAAATTGTCATATAGCTCTTATTCTTAGATAAATTTATTTAGTAATGTCCTGAATATTGTTTAATCTATGTGAGTGCCATAGCTAGTTTAAGTTCTAGTTGTTTGTGCACACTATCACTAAATAATGAGTGTAACTGTGATACAATAATATTAATTTTATTCATATATTTCGGAGCTGTTTTATTGAAGTAAATGTATATAAAACTTGTTATAAATGATATAGATAAGGAGATAATATGTGCTTAGCTGTACCAGCGCAATTGATTGCTGTGAATGATGCTATTGGTACCGTTGAATTGACAGGTGCTACCCGTGACTGCAGCTTGCTCCTCGTACCAGATGCAAAGGTCGGGGACTGGTTGTTAGTTCATGCAGGTTTTGCTGTACAAATTGTTGATGAAGAAGAGGCTCAAAAAACATTAGAGGCCTTTAAGGAGTTAGAAGAACTTGAAGAAGCTTACTTTGCAGGAAAAGCAGCACACAGCTGATGCTTTGTTAAGGCGCATCAATGCGCTTCATAAGCCCGGTGAAACTGTGCGGCTTATGGAGGTTTGTGGTACGCATACAGTATCGATTTTCCGAGAAGGTCTTCGTCAATTATTGCCAAGTGGCATAGAACTTGTTAGTGGACCAGGATGTCCAGTATGTGTAACTGATCAAACCTATATGGATAAGGCTTTAGCCTATGCAGAACGTGAGGATGTTATTATTGCTACCTTTGGGGATATGTTAAAGGTTCCAGGTAGCTATAGTAGTCTCAATGAAGCTCAAACAAAAGGAGCTCATATCCATGTTATTTATACGCCTTTAGAGGTAATAGAACTTAGCAAAAAATATTCAGAAAAGAAAATAGTATTCTTAGCTATTGGCTTTGAAACGACTATTGCGATTATATGTGCTACTGTGAAAGCCGTTCACGCAGCAGGACTTAAGAATGTATTCTTTTTAGTATCTCATAAATTAGTGCCTCCAGCATTGCGTGCACTATTAGATAAACAAGAAGGTCATATCGATGGATTTATTTTACCTGGCCATGTGAGTGTTATTATTGGTGAAGAACCATACCGATTTTTGCCCAAAGAATACGGTATTCCATCTTGTATCGCTGGCTTTGATGGCTTAGAAATATTGTCTGCCATAGCTAATATTTTAGAGCAACGTGAGTCTGGTAATATTGTGGTGGGCAATACGTATCATTCTGTAGTTATGCAGAAGGGAAACCCTGTAGCCCAAGCTATGATCGAGGAAGTATATGAAGTATGCGATGATGTATGGCGTGGTATTGGTGTGATTCCTAACTCTGGTTTAGCATTAAAGGGTGAGTATGCAGCTTATGATGTAGAGCTTGTCCTTCCTATTAACTTGGATAAACCATCTCTTGATCCTAAAGGCTGTCAATGTGGACGTGTTTTGCAAGGCCTTATTAAACCGAGTGAATGTCCGTTATTTGGTAAAAGCTGTACCGCAGATCATCCGGTGGGTGCCTGTATGGTATCTGTAGAGGGTAGCTGTGCTGCATGGTATAAATATGGTTATTCTAGTGGTGGATCGACGTGGGAGGATTAATATGGAACGAGTTCGCTTAGTCCATGGTAATGGTGGACGATTTAGTCATGAGTTGACGGACCGTTTTATTTTGAAATATTTTACAAATGATTTATTGGCGCCCCTACACGATGGTGCCCAGTTTCCTGTTACAGCCGGGCGCATGGCCTTCTCTACAGATTCTTATGTGGTGCAACCTGCGTTCTTTCCTGGTGGTAATATTGGCAAGTTGGCTGTTTGTGGAACTGTGAATGATTTAGCCATGAATGGCGCGATACCTCAATATTTAAGTTGTGGTCTTATTTTAGAAGAAGGTTTGGCCTTTGAAGAGCTAGATGAAATTCTTCGCACTATGTCAGAAATGGCAAAAGCCGCAAATGTTCAAATTGTTACAGGTGATACAAAGGTCGTTAAAAAGGGCGAAGTAGATAAAATCTACATTAATACTGCTGGTATTGGCATGATTCCAGATGGAATAGATATTGGTCCACATCGTGTGAAAGCAGGGCTAGATATCATTTTGTCAGGTGCTATTGGAGATCACTCCATTGCCGTTATGGGGCAACGGTTTGGGTTAGATTTATCTGACTCCTTAACAACTGACTGTGCACCACTAAATAAGATGGTTCAAGCAGTATTAGATAAAGTAGGAACTCAAGTTGCTTTGTTGAGAGATCCCACTCGTGGTGGCCTAGGTACCGTTTTAAAAGAGATCGCTGATCAGAGTCAAGTAGGCATTAAAGTTGAAGAAACGGCCATACCTATTCATGAAGAAGTGCAGTCAGTATGTAATATATTGGGGTATGACCCTTTATATTTAGCGAATGAAGGGAAAGTAGTTCTTATCGTTGAACCATCTGTTACGGACGAAGTTCTCAAGATTCTTCATAGTTTTGAAGAGGGAAGCGAAGCAGTTTTAATTGGTAAAACTTTAGATAAAAATATTGGTAAGGTTGGTCTACAAACGGCTATTGGAGGTGTTCGTTTGATTGATTTATTAGGCGAAGATCAGGTTCCACGAATTTGTTAAATTTATAATTAATAAAAGTAATTAAACTATATCATTTTGTTAATCTTTTTATTTCAATTTTTGAGCTTTCTAGATGTAGCTCGTATTAGATATTGACACGATTTATCGTTGATGATAGCATTAAATTAAGTTGCGTAAAATTCATTAAGAATTCATCGAAAATCTATATTATGTTAGTATCTTTATGTGTAAGTTCTTATACTTTCACTAGAATCTATGTATAGAATTTGTTAAAATATAAGTATCTATAGGAGGCTTATTATGAAAAAGAAGATTATTACAGCTGTTCTAGGGATTTGTTTAACTACAACTGCATTTGGTGGTATCTTGACAACTCAAGCTGGTGGACTTAGTAGCATTCTTGGTGGTGCAGCTAAAATTGGTGGTATCGGCATTGTTGTTAACAAATTTGGTCCACAAATTGACTCTTTCCTAAATAAATTATTGAAACAAAATAACTTGAGTACTGAATATACAACTAAAGTAGTTCCTATTATCAGTATTGGTACAAAAGGTTATATCGGTGCTGCTCAAGTTACTGGGCCTGCTTCTAGCATTGAAGAAGTTAAAGCTGTTGCTCAAGTAGAAGGTAGCTTTAATGGTATGGTTCGTGTCAAAGGCTTAGTTCCTGTTGATAGCACAAACCCAGTTGGTGCATCTCGTGTTCAAGGCGTAGGTGTATCTGCTATTATTGATTTGAAAATTTAATGGCCACTGAGCATATAAATTGATAGACTCAGGGAATAAGCACGGTCTTAGGCCCGTGCTTATTCTGTTGTATAACAGTTATACATTAGATACATTGTGGAGGAATTTATGAAGAAACAAGTACTTACACTTTTAATGGCATCCCTAATTTCAGGCACTGCATTTGCCGCTCCTGGTACAGTAACTGAAAAAACAAATGTTTTAGAAACTACTGTATATGGAACTGTACAAGATGGTGCTGTTGTGGACCGCATTAATCAACTTGATGAAACCGTGTATGGTACTGGTTTCAATGGTAATTCCGCAACATTGAGCAAACGTGTTGACTCCCTCTACAATTCCGTAGAAGGCAGTGGTACTAATATTTCTTTGCGCGAAGAAATGGATGCATTGGAATATACATATCAAAATAGCATTAACGCAGGATCTCTTGTAGACCGTGTAGAAAAGATGGAACGTAGTGTTAATGGTCGCATTGGTAGCGGTTCCTTACAAAAACGTATTATTTCTTTGAAGACAAAGGTATATGGTAGCAATGTGTCTCTTACTAACCAAGTAGGCACATTGTCTGGTAACCAAGTGTTCAAAGTGACTTTAAATGAAGCGGTTTCTTCTAAAACTAGTCGTGAAGGTGATACTGTATCCTTTACTGTTGCAGAAAATGTAATGGATGGCAATGTCTTATTAGTACCTGCGGGCACTGTAGGTTCCGGAACAATTACTTCTTTGAAAAAGGCTCGTTCCTTTGGTCGTAATGGTGCGTTAGATATTACATTTGATACAATCCCAGCTATTGATGGTACAGAATTTACTGCTGTACAAGGTAAAGAGGCTAAGGATAAAACTCGTAGTGAAGTTAAAGCAGCAGGTGCATCTGTGGCGGGCGCAGTTCTACTCGGTCCTGTTGGGCTTGTAGGGGGCGCTTTCATCAAAGGTAAAAATATTGAGTACCCAGCTGGTGCTACTGTATATGTACAACCTCAAGATTCCGTAACAATTCAAGGTCTTGTTATTGGTGGTGATGGTTTAGCTCATAGTGATGATGAATTAGCTGATGCTGTAACTGTACCTAATACAACAGGTGAATCTGAAGAATATGTAGAAAATAATGATACTGATGAAAATGCAGCTGTAGCTGAAGATGCTACAGCAGTTGAGGAGCCAGAAGAACCTGTAGAAAATGTTTCTCAACCTATCGTTGTTGTAAAGCGTAATCAATAATTAACAAATTCTTAAAGTAATAGGAGTTCTAGTAACCATGAGGAAACGTAAAGTACAATGGCTGGCAGCGGCATGTGTTGTTTGTTTAGCACAACCTGTATGGGCCGCTACTGAGTCAACTATTGTATATCAAGATACATTGGATAGCGTAGGTCAATCCTATGCAGGAGAAATTTCTAAAGCATCTACACCTGAATATAGTAATATCCGTGTTGTACGTCGTGGTGAAAAAGCGAAATCTGCTACTCCTGCTGAACAGTTGCCTACACGTATCGATGCTAACAAAATGTCTTATACTGGCTCTACAGGTGATGTATATGCTCAAGGCGATGTTGTGGTGTCTCAAGGTAATCAAACTTTGATGGCTCCACGTATTGAAGGTAATACTAAAACTACAGAGTATCGTACTGTTGGGGGCTATCGCTATTTGGAAGATGGCGGTAAAACAAAAGATATTACAGGTCAAAATATGACGTATCGCACTAGCGATCGTCACTTTGAGGCGGACCAAGCCATGGGATGGAGCGATCCCTATTATGTAAAGGGCAATAACGCTACTTTTGATGGACAAATAGGCCATATGGAAAAGGGCATGGTAACTACAAAACATGCAATGGCTTTTGTTCATACTCCAGATTATCGTGTGGAGGGTCAAGATATTCAGGTATATCCTGGTGATAAAGTCGTTATTAAAAAACCATCCTTTTATATTAAAAACTTTAAAGTATTATCCTTGCCATCTTATACGACTTCATTGCGTCATGACAAAGAAGGCAAATTTAGTATTTTTTCCTTAATACCAAAACCTACGTATAGTAACGATGATGGTATTGGCTTACATGGTAGTACAGAATATCCTATCGGTAAAAACGGTGAAGCTTATATTGACTATCGTTGGTATTCTAAATCTGGTTTTAAACCTCAGGTGGGATATCGTCATTATTTACCTTGGGGGACTGCTTCTGTTGGGTATAGCAAGGAGTCTAATGAATATAATGATGAAACAGTATGGGTAGAAAAAATAGGTGAAGCTCGTTTGGATACTCATACATATCATGTAGGGAATTCTCCAATTACTGTACGTGGTGGTATTAATGCTGGTTATTGGAAAGAGGGTTCTGTAAAAGGTTCTCATAAAGAATATTATGCAGAAGTTTCTCATGATCCTATTAAGCTTGGCAAAAATGCTGATTTGCGCTTCTTAGGTGGTTACCAACGTGACTACTATGGCTATGATGGTAGTATCCGTAGCATGCCTTATTGGGGGGCTAGATTCCAATCTAAAGTTGGTAATCGTGCTAATGTATGGGTTAGCTATAATCAACGAAATATTACCTACAATAATTCACCTTATCGTTTTGATACGACAGAGCTTCCAAAAGAGCTTATTTATGGTGGTACCTATAAATTGACTCGCCTTGATGATATTTCTGTAAGTGTTAAGAATAACATGATGAGTGGGGATATTGATTCGGTCTATTATACATGGCATCGTGATTTACACTCCTTCGATATGTACTTAACATATAAAGATGGACATAAAAATAAAAATGATCAATGGAAAATTAAATTTGTAGGTAAAGACTTTTAGTTAGGAGAATACTATGCAACGCATTAGAAAAGCTGTAATTCCAGCAGCTGGTTTTGGTACACGTTTCTTACCAGCTACCAAGGCACAACCAAAAGAAATGCTTCCTATTGTCGATACACCTGCTATCCAATACATTGTAAAAGAAGCTTTAGATTCTGGGATTGAAGAAATTCTAATTATTACAGGTCGTAATAAACGTGCTATTGAGGACCATTTTGATAGTAGTGTTGAATTAGAATTGTTATTACAAAGTCAAGGTAAAAATAAACCATTGGCTATGATTAAGGATTTGGCGGACATTAAAGTTCACTTTATTCGTCAAAAAGCACCTCGTGGACTTGGTGATGCTGTATTGTGTGCAAAAGCATTTATTGGTGATGAGCCATTTGCAGTATTACTTGGTGATGATATTGTTTACAATCCAGAAAATCCATGCTTAAAACAGTTGATTGATTGCTATAATGAGCATCCTGGTATTATTTTAGGCGCTCAATTTGTACCGGAAGATAAAGTTAGTTCTTATGGTATTGTATCTGGTGAAGCATTGGCTGATAATTTATATCGCGTTGATAACTTGGTGGAAAAACCTAAGAAAGAGGATGCTCCATCTCGACTCGCTGTATTAGGTCGTTATATTTTAACACCAGATATTTTCAATATCTTAGAAGCTACTAAGCCTGGTGTAGGTAATGAAGTCCAATTAACTGATGCATTGGCAGCCTCTAAAACGGATACGTATGCATTAGCATATGAAGGTATTCGCTACGATACAGGGGATAAATTGGGCTATTTAAAAGCCACTGTTGAGTATGCATTGCGCAACGAAGAATTGGGTGAAAGCTTTAAAGCTTACCTAAAGGAATTAGATCTAAAATAGATAATCTATGAGACTTCCATGTGAGGGGCCTATGATATATGTCATAGGCTCTTTTTATTTATAGTTTCAAACTCATTTGATATTTATTTGTTAACATATGAACAATGCATTTTGTTGACGAATGAAATAATGTTGATTATAATCAAGATATTGAATAAATAAAAGGACTGTGATTATATGAGAACATTATTTAAAGCATTATGTAATAATGATTTGAACCTGCCAGGACATAGCGTTATTAAACATATGCATTATGATTCCTCAGGTAGTGATAGAACCGTATGTGAAATTGTATCGAAAGTAGCTAAAACCACCACAATTGGTATTATGGATACGACTGGCTTCTTAATGGTCGATTTACGACCAGTGCCAAAACAATTTAACATTCGTTCTACTATAAACCAACAGGGAACAGATGGTGCTATATCTTTCTCTAAGGAAGAGGTCATACGATTTGTAAATGATATTAATGATACGAACCCCATCCATCGTGAGAATCCTTATGTTGTTCCTGGCTGCATGATTTTAGAAACGATGTGGGATTTTTGGAATATTAGTAAATCTGCTCTGCAAATGGCGATTTATTTTCATGCACCAGTTATTGCAGATGACAAGGTAACTTTGGTGGAATATCCTGAAGATGCTCATGTAGAAGGTTACATTGGCGATACATTGGCATTTTCGGCTACGTTTTTTGGTGAAAATGAAGATTCATCATCTTTGAAACAAAGATGTATTAGTTAGAGGTAATTATGGAAACAAGACGTTTAACAAAAATGGCTTTATTAACAGCCTTATTATGTATTTCAGCATATATTTCTTTCCCATTGCCATTTAGTCCCGCTATGGTAACGGCTTTGACTTTGGTAGCCACATTAATCGGCCTATTGTTACAGCCTAAGGATGCACTTATCGTATTTATCATTTATATTTTGCTTGGTGCAGTTGGGTTACCAGTATTTGTTGGCGGTACGGCTGGTCTTGGCAAATTGTTGGGACCAACAGGTGGCTTTATTTTTTCTTGGCCAGTTGCATATACATTACTAAGTATATTTAAAGGTTCTAAAAAAAGCTTTTTCTCTTATGCCTGGCGATCTCTTGTGATTACCATTCCTGTAGTGTACCTCTTTGGTGTAGCAGGTTTTATGATTGTTACAAAAACAGAACTTTGGGCGGCCTTGCCTGTAGTCATGTTCCCATTTATTCCTGGAGATATCGTAAAATGTCTGGTTGCTTCTTGGTTAGCAACTAAAGTTAAAATTTAGAATACAATTAAAGTGGCATTCTGCGGGATGCCTCTTTTTTGCTTTTAATAGAAGGAGTATATATGTCAGTATATATTCATGGTGGGCTTAGAAGTCCTATCGGCGTTTTAAATGGACAATATAAACATATGAGACCCGAGATTTTGGGCTCTCAAGTAATTGATGAAATAATTAATCGTTATACTATTTCACATATAGATGGAATCTTCTGTGGTAATGCAGTTGGTACTGGTGGTAACCTTGGCCGTCTCATGGGTCTTATGTGTAATTTACCAAATTCTGTGCCTGCTATCACCGTTGATATGCAATGTGCCTCAGCTTTGATGAGTATTGAGATAGCATATGCACATATTGTGTCTGGTATTATGGATTCTGCTATTGCAGGCGGTATTGAAAGTTCGTCGTTACAGCCAGAGCGGGTGTATGCATCTGGGGATGACCGAGAAGGTCCCTATAAGGTAGCTCAATTTACGCCCCAAGATCAATCGCCTTTAGCTATGCTCAAAGGGGCCGAGCGGACTATTCATAAATACAATGTAACAAAGGAAGATTTATATCCGCATATTATTGGCAGTCATCAAAGAGCATCAGCAGCTTTAGATAACCCATATTTACAGTCATATATTATGCCTATTACTATAGATGGTAAAAGATGTATAGATGAATGTATTCGACCTACGATGAACGAAAAACTCTTGTCTAGGATGAAACCTTTGTTGGGAGCTGACTCTATTACAAATGCAGGCAATGCGTGTTTAACTCATGATGGAGCGGCCTTTGTATATTTATCTAATAAAAAAGGTCCTTTTAAAATTCATAGCGTTAAACCTTGGGCAGGAAATCCTCAGTTTAGTCCGGAGGGCGCTCTTGAAAGCACAGAAGGCATTTTAAAACGTACAGGTTTAACTATGGATGATATTGATGTGGTGGAATGGAATGAAGCTTTTGCCATCATTGATGTTCTTTTTAACAAGGCGTACCCTAATCACATTAAAAAATATAACATGCTTGGAGGTGCCTTAGCTTATGGACATCCCTATGGATGTTCTGGTGCCATATTAGTGCTTCACTGTATGGCTGCTTTAGAATCTTGTGGTGGTCGCTATGGTTTATGTGCTATTGCTGGTGCAGGGGGCACAGGTACGGCTTTAATTATGGAACGCATGTAATATGACAATTATTGAACGCTTACAACAGCATAAAGATTTAGAGCCCCATAAAATGGCTTTAATCGTAGATGACATACAATATACATATGGTGAACTATATGATGCTATTCTATCGGTAGATATTAATAATACAAGTCGCATTGTAAATCTTACTCAGTCTAAAAAGACATTAAATACTAAGATTCTTTTAATTCAGGAACTGTCGTTTGTTGAACAACTTACACAGTGGCTTGGGGCATTACATAAAGGTAATATTCCTATGGTATGTCACAATGAGATGGATACGGCTTATGTAGATGAGCTAGCTCGTGTTATAGCCTATGAAGGTGTACCGCCATTAGCTGATTTTGGGGTACTTACATCGGGGACTACGGGACAACCAAAACCTTTGTGGAGACGAGAAATGTCTTGGCGCGATTTTTTTGATATTCAAAATGATATTTTTCATATAAACAAAGATACTAAAATCTTTTTACAGGGAAACTTTAGTTTCACAGGTGTTAGCAATATGGTCATTGCCTCTTTATGGGCTGGAGGGACTGTTGTTACAACGAGTTCCTTGCGTCCTAGTAGATGGATGCAGCTTATAGAGGAATACAATGTAGACCATATATATGCATTACCAACGAAACTACGATTATTGGTTCGACATTGTAAAAGTAAATTATCATCCATTAAATACATCATTGCAGGATCTCAAGTTCTGGATCGACAATTAATGGAACAGTTACAACATATATGCCCTGATATGGAGTTTATCTTGTACTATGGTGCATCAGAGCTTAACTATATAACGTATTGCACTGGTAAAGAATGGTTAGCGCGAGAAGGTACGGTAGGGAGACCATTTCCAACCGTGAAAATCGCAGAGAATGATAATGTCATTTATGTGACAACAAATTATCGTATTGAAGGGATTCCCAATACGTATACTGTAAATGATTGTGGATACATTGATAGTGACGGGTATCTTATGTTTAATGGGAGAGCAGGTGACGTAATCAATAAAGGGGGATATAAAATTTCTATCCCAGAGATGGAATTGTATTTACAATCCTTACAAGGGGTTTCCGAGGTTGCTATTATCGATATTGCTGATGAGATACGAGGAGAAGACTACGTAGTTTATATGGTGCTAGATGGTGAGGCTAGATTGAGTGAAGTTATAGAACTTATTCATAATAAAAGACCTCCTGTAGAGTGGCCAAAAGCTATAATAGAAATTCCTATGTTACCCCTTACGGAATGCTCAAAAGTTGATAAACGAAAGTTAAAAGAGTGGTATAATAAAGGGTAAACATTTTTTGTACTACAAGGAGGCATCATGCAGATTAATAAGGCGGCGCTAGAGATTTTCGACTTTACATCCTCGTTAGCTGTATATTCTGAACATGAATTAAAGGTTGGGGATCAAGCTATACAAGATTATATAGCAAATCATGTAGTTAAGGCTTTTAAAGATCCAGGGGCTAGAACCGGAACCCTACATGATGCGAGTCCTGTAGGCAAACAATTAGTAGACTATAAAAATGGAGCGCTTAAGTTTATTGATTTATGTAAGAATTTAGGTGAAAGCTTGTTTACATACATGAAACAAGCTACTGATTTTGTTGTTATTGATACAATTATCTGTGAAGCCGTTACGGATATGCCTTATGTTTGTATTCTTTTGTGTCAAGCTCATGATGCTTTTACCCATCAATTATTCAGTGAAGATGATGGTACATTGGCTACAGAACTCGTTTCTCATAAGGCAGTACTACCTATGCCATCACAAAAATTACGGGCCTTTGCATCTATTAATCTCTCTAATTTTAGTGTTCGTATTTTTGAACCTAAAGGTGAATTTGATGGTGAGGTATCCTATATCCTAGCAGATAAGGTCTTGCAATTAGGGACTAATCAATCCTCGCGAGATACGGTGAGAAAGGTAAAGACTATCGTAGATAAGGTGGCTCAAGCTCATGAGTCTGATGGCGTTGTTGAGTTGACAACCGCTAAATCTATGATTGCTAAAAATGCAGAAGTATCAGATACCGTTGATCCTGTTCGTATTGTAGAAGAGGTATTTAAAGCGAATCCTATTCAACAAGAGGCGGCAAAGAAAGAATTAGCTGATGCGGATATGCTGCGTCCTTTGCCAGTAAATCGTGAGTTCGCCACGAAGGTTGGAGAGCATCATAAGATTAAAACAGATACAGGTATTGAGATTTCATTTCCTGTAGAATATATGAAAAATCGTGAGTTTATTGAGATAAAAACTAATGATGATGGTACTTTGCGTATTGAATTAAAAAATATTAATAAAATCATAAATAAATAGTAATGAAAAATTATATTTGTCTATAGAAATATATTATGTAATGATTAAATTTATTTGCTATGCTAGTATATGGAGGTTATGATGAGTAAAGAGAAACATAAAAAAACAAATGCATTACGTATTTTAGATACTCATAAGATACCTTATAGTATTAGCGAATATGAGTGGTCTGAAGAGCGTGCTGCTGGCCTTCATGTAGTAGAAGCATTAAAACTCGATGAGAAACAAGTCTTTAAAACATTAGTTGGCAAAGGTGACAAAACTGGATATGTAGTATTCTGTATTCCTGTGGCTGAAGAGTTAGATATGAAACAGGCAGCACGTGTTAGTCATAATAAGTCTGTAGAGCTTGTTCATGTTAAGGATTTGTTAAGTATTACAGGTTATTTGCGCGGTGGATGTTCTCCAGTAGGCATGAAAAAAGCATTTCCTACCTATTTTGATGCTACTATGGAACCCCAAAAGTTTGTATATGTAAGCGCAGGTTTACGCGGGATGCAAATGAAGGTAAATCCAAAGGATTTGGCATCTGTCGTAAATGCTGAATTTGTTGAACTGACAATGGACCATTAAGGGGGGCGTATGGCAAAAAAGTTTTATGCTGTTCGTCAGGGTCGTGTGCCAGGAGTTTACACTACATGGTCTGACTGTGAGAAACAAGTAAAGGGCTATGGTGGTGCTATCTACAAATCATTTTCCACAGAAGTAGAAGCACGTGCTTTTGTAGAGAATTCAGGTTTGTCTTTAAGTGATTTTATGAGCGCTAAAAAGAGTGAACTTAAATCGCCACAAGAAGTGAAGTTTAAATCTAAAAATTCTAGGCCTATAGGTTCTAGTTCTAGTATTCAAAGTAAAGTATCAGCAAGTGTTGTGAAACCAGATTTTACTATTCCAAACTATATGGTTGGGTATATCGATGGTAGTTATAATAAAGAGACTAATACTGTTGGGGCAGGTGGGGTTATCTTTTTGAATGGCAAGAGGAAAACTTTTTCTTTTTCCTCTACTGATGAACGATATACATCGTTTTGGAATGTAGCTGGTGAGTTGTTGGCTGCTATGCATGTTATGAAATATGCTGTTGATAATGGAATTTCTGAATGCTCACTTTACTATGATTATATGGGCATAGAAATGTGGGCTACTAAGAGATGGAAACGTAATAATGAGCTAACCAAAGAGTATTCAGCATTTTATGATTCTATAAAAAATCATGTGCGAGTATACTTTCACAAGGTGGCTGCTCATACAGGCGATACATATAATGAAATGGCTGATGCACTAGCAAAACAAGGTGCAGGTATTTAAAGATATTAGAAGGGAGGGCGCTATGAATATATGTGTTACTGGTGGGGCCGGATTTATTGGGTCCCATTTAGTTGATAGATTAATTGAATTAGGGCACGATGTACTCGTTATAGATGATTTATCTACAGGTATGCGCTCCTTTGTACATGAAGATGCTCGATTTATTGAGATGGATGTACGAGATCCAAAATTACTATCTGTATTTGAAGAGTTTAAGCCGTCTATCGTATTTCATGAAGCGGCGCAAACAATGGTTCAATCCTCCATGGAGAACCCAAGTTATGACTGTGATGTAAATCTAATAGGGCTTATTAATGTTCTCGATGCTTGTCGTAAAGTGAAAGTTGAACAATTTTTAATGCCTTCATCAGCTGCTGTATATGGTGACTTGGCAGTATTGCCATTGACTGAAGACTTGAGTGGTATGCCTTCGTCTTTTTACGGCTTGACAAAGCTTACTGCAGAAGGTTATTTGCGAATTTATCATGAAGCTTTTGGATTAAATACAGTATGCTTTAGATATGCAAATGTATATGGACCACGTCAAGGTGATGGCGGTGAAGGTGGTGTTATCAGTATTTTCAACCGCTTGATTGTCAAAGGGCAAGCATTAACTGTATTTGGTGATGGTGAGCAAACTAGAGATTTCATTTATGTAGATGATGTGGTAGATGCTAATATTAAGGCTATGGAGAATGGTCAATGCACAGGTATTTATAATGTATCTACCAATATGGGAACATCTGTGAATGAGTTGATTACGCGATTCCGGGCTATTAGTGGGACAGATTTTATGGTTTATTATGAAAATGAACGTATAGGGGATATTAAACATTCGCGCTTAAGTAATGTGAAAGCTGAACGTGATTTTGGTTTTATTGCCACTACAACATTAGAAGCTGGTTTACAAAAGACATTGGAATATTTTAAAGCTCATCATAAGTAAGAAAAATAAGGTTTGGGGATATGAGTGATACGCAATTTTGGGTGACCGTAGGTATTTGGAATCTTATCGTATTTAGTCTGTATGGATATGATAAATTATGTGCCATTAATGGATATGATCGAATTTCAGAGTTTACATTATTATTTTTAGCGTTTGCCTTTGGGGGTGTTGGTGCTTTATTAGGCATGGTCCTATGGCGTCATAAGACGTTAAAGCTTAAATTTAAATTAGCCATTCCTTTTGCATTACTTTGGTCTGTATATGCAGTTGGATTCGGTTATGGCTTGTGGGTAAAATGATTGTATAAACTAATATTTTATTCATTCTTTTATGGTATAATAAAAAAATATTGTACATAAAATGTCAGTGAAGGAGATATTTGATGTTGCGATTACAATCAGGTTTTGAGTTAGATTATGCTAATATATATAATGAAAGTTGCATACAAGAACGCGATGTGAATAATTTTGAACGAGCTATACAAAATGTATGGCGTCATACAAATATTTTGCGTTCTACAGGCTTCGAAGAAGGTCATGTTTCTAAAGATGGTTTACCTGAACCTGTGTTGTTTTACCAACTTCCATATATTTCAGAAGATGGTATCAATACACCAGATATGTTAGAGCGGCTCTACGAATTACGTGACTATGCACGCCATAATATTGATACGGTTGTATCTCTAGGTATTGGGGGCTCCTATTTGGGAAGCAAAGTTATTTTTGATGTGCAATGTGGAGCATTTTGGAATAACTACAGTGCAGAGGAACGCGACGGCTATCCTAGAATGTACTTTGCAGGCTTTAATGTGGATGGTGATTACTTAGTAGGGCTAATTCGTACGTTAGAGTGTCAAGCTCAGAAAAAAGGTCCTGATTATAAGGTGATGCTCGTTATTAATTCTAAGTCTGGATCTACCATTGAACCTATGGCTAACTTCATGATTTTGGAGAAGGCTTTACAAGATCGTAATATTAACTACGAAGTGATAGCTGTTACAGATGTATCTGATGATGAACATCCTACGATTTTACGATCTATGGCGATAGAAAATAATTGGAAGACCTATAGTATTCCTTATGGCGTAGGTGGTCGTTTCTCTGTATTTACAGAAGTTGGTTTTGTAACGGCCGCTCTTGTAGGATTTGATATTGAAGGATTTTTAGCTGGTGCTGCATCTATGGATGTAGCATGTCAAGAAGAAGACATTTTTAAAAATCCAGGCCTTTTAAGTGCATTATTGAAATATATTGCATCTGAACGATATGGTCGTATTATAGAGGTGTTTATGCCTTATAGTGAAGCACTCCACTCATTATCTGATTGGTATGTACAGCTCCTATCCGAATCTCTTGGAAAAATGAGTAATACTTGTCTACCATATGGCCGCACGCCAGTAGCTGCAGTAGGTACTATGGATATGCATGCTCAAGTTCAAGAGCATCAAGAGGGGCGCCTAAATAAGGTAGTTCAATTTATTAAGGTTAAGGACTGGAAACATAATCTCATTGTTCCAGATTCTTATAGTCAATATGAACGTTTACACTCTCTATCTGATGTAGGCATTTGTGATATTTTAAACATTGCTTTAGATGCTAATAGAGAAGCCTTGTCTAGTGACAATCGTTTTAACATGACTATAACTGTACCAACATTAAACGCATTCCATTTAGGGGAAATTATGTTTATGCATTGTTGGGCCGTTTATTTTGAGTCCATTTTTGCGGGCGTTGATGCTTTTGATCAACCAGGGGTAGAGGTTTATAAGCGTCTCATTGGGCCCAAATTGGCTCGAGCAAAGGATGTACATAATTCATGAGGGGGAACTATGAATATTTTAGTAACAGGTGGTGTTGGTTATATTGGGAGTCATACTGTACGTGCTTTACAACAAGCAGGATATACACCAATCATTGTAGATAATTTATCTCGAGGGCATGTAGAATCTATTCCTGAAGGGGTAAAGTTCTACAATATGGATATTGCAGATCCTAAACTAGTAGGCATTATGAAAGAACATAACATCCTAGGTGTAATGCATTTTGCTGCTCACTCACAAGTTGGTGAATCCATGCAAAATCCAGCTATTTATTATGAAAATAATGTAGTTGGTTCCTATCACCTTATTGAGTCTGCTCGTACCGCAGGTATAAAGCATTTTGTATTTTCTAGTACGGCTGCTGTGTATGGTGAGCCAAAGGTAGTGCCTATTCGTGAGGATGCTCAACTGCAACCAACAAATGTATATGGTCGCACTAAATTGATGATAGAAGAAATGATGTCTGATTATAGTTCTATCTATGGTTCTACATATGTTGCGTTGCGTTATTTCAATGCGGCCGGTGCAGATCCGTCTGGTATGATTGGAGAAGACCATCATCCTGAAACTCATTTGATTCCACTTGTGTTAGATGCGGCTCGCGGTAAAAGAGAGCATATAACTGTATTTGGTACTGATTATGATACGGCTGATGGCACATGTGTACGCGACTATATTCATGTCAATGATTTAGCAACTGCTCACGTATTGGCTATGGACTACTTACGTAAAGGCGGAGAATCTCAAGTATTTAATCTTGGTAGTGGCAATGGATTCTCTGTAAAGGAAATCATCGAGACTGCAAAAGAGGTTACAGGTATCGATATTCCTGTTCAATATGGTGATCGCCGTGCTGGTGATCCAGGAACATTAATTGCATCCTCTGAAAAAATTAAAAATTTACTTGGTTGGGATCCTAAATTTAGTAATGTTGCTGATGTTATCAAAGATGCATGGCATTGGCATACATCTCATCCAGATGGGTTTAGTAGTAAATAAAGAACAAATAGTTTTGATTTGTCAATATAATGAATGACTCTATTAGTCACCGTGGTGACTGGTAGAGTCATTTTTTTGTAGGATTTTAAAAGAGCCTCCTAGAATATGTCAGCAGGAGGTGGATTATGAATTTACGAGACTATATAGAACGTATGAAAATGTGGATTGATAAGCAGCATTTTATTATGCGCCACTATAAGTTTGCACTTGGTATTTTCCTTATCATTGCGGTGGCCCTTTTAGGTATTGGTATTTTTTATCCTCATGAGGAGGAAAATGTTCATATTAGTTTAGATCAATCTAATGGTAGAGATGGTAATCAAAATGAACGAGGCTCAGAGAAATTATCAAAAGAAACAACACATGGTAATAGAACAGGGAAAGGAAAGAACTATTTTAAAGATGAAAGTGATATAAAAAATGTAAAGGATAGAGAGGTAAAAAGCAATGTTCATGGACGATTATTATATGATATTACCGGTGTTGAGCGAGCAAATCCTTGGCGAGAGGTTTTTAAAGATATTCCTATAGATGATTTACTTGGTCAGAATAAGATGACTAAAGATAGTAATGGCAATTTCGTTGATATAAATAATAATTTATATGAGTCCGATGATGAAAAGAGTACTTTTGGAAAAGCGGAAGATAAAAGTCGTAGAAATGGAAAATATCAACAAAAAAAAAATAATAAAAAGCATAGTGGTAATTATATTGAATTAAAATCTAAAGATACTAGTGCTAGACGAGTTGGATCCAGTATACAACCTACTATAAGTAATCCTATCAAACAACATCCCATAGAGCTTATAGGTATTATTGAGGGACAACAGAATATTGCCATTTTACGAAAAGGTACAGAGGAACAAATGGTTAGTATAGGAAGTGTGTGGAAAGAAATATCAGTATCTAAGATAACTGCAAGTGGTGTAGAAATTATTGAAGGAGGTTCATCACGGTGGCTAAGAATCGAGTAAACTTTCTAGGTCTAAAATATATAGATAAGATTATAGTGATAGTTATATTGCGAATAAGCTTATGGATGGTCGTCATGCTTGTAACTCCGTTCATGGTATTTGCTAATAGTACTGATAGGATAGGTACTAATAGAAATGATAGAATAACTGCTAGTAGTTCTGAAACTATCGTAAATAGTAGTGAAGTAGATAAAAATGAAAAAAAGGTTGGGAACGAACTCATAACGATTTCTGTACGCAATGCATCCTTAAAGGAGACCGTCTTAGGCATTTGTCGTAGTTATGGTATATCCGTAATTGGTGTAGAGTCGTTAAAAGGGAGTATTACGGCCACTGTAAAGGGAGAATCACCAGAAGCAATTATTAATGAATTAGGTAAGTTATATCATTTTTCCGTATCGAAGGAGCATAATACCCTTCTTATTGATTCTGATGATGAAAAACTTGAAAAAAGAGAGCTATATGTTATATCACCTGAACATTTGCCGGCTGAGTCTTTGAAAAATGTGGTAGGCACAGTGGTAAAAAATGATAAAATGGCAGTGCTTTCAGAACAAAACGAAGTAATTATGCATTTGACGAGTGGAGAAAAGCGACGTGTAGAAACCTTAGTACGTGCTATCGACAAGGAACCAAAACAAGTGCAATTAGAAGCTACCATCATTGCTATGGAACAATCCTATGCTAAGGAACAAGGATTTAGATGGTCTTGGCTTAGCTTGACCGGCCATGGAGAAGATAAAACACATTCCTATGGTGCCGTTACCTTTGGCAAAACTCCGACTGGAGAGGCCTATAAGTTCTTTGTAAAACCAGAGCTAAGTCTTATGGAAAGCTCAGGTAAAGCCGTTCTAATTGCAAAGCCATCTATTATGGCTCTCAATGGTGAGACTGCACATATCTTGATAGGTGAAAGAATACCAGTTATAGAAGAATCGGAAGTGAATGGAGAACGAAAGCGTTCTACTCGTTATGAAGAGGTGGGCATTAAGTTGAATTATACTCCTATTATTACTGCTGATGATGGTGTAGATGCTAAAATACATGCAGAGGTGAGTACACCTATTATGGTATCTGAAATGAAAGCCTATAAAATAAGCACACGTCAAGCACATACAAGAGTACGATTACAACCAGGAGAAGTGCTGGTTATTGGTGGACTCATGGACAATCGAGATCAACATCAAATACAAAAGATACCTATTTTAGGAGATATCCCTTTGTTAGGAAAATTATTCCGTCATAGTCGAAAAACAAAAGACTCTATAGAAATGCTAATGTTAGTGAGGGCAACTGTGGTATAATGAAGAGTAAATGATTAGGAGGTTGTGAATGGAACGCATTCGAATGATAGGCCTTGGAAAATCGTTTGGAGTGCGCCAAGTATTTTCCAATGTGTCCTTTGAGTTAAAAGAAGGTGATCGACTCGCCTTGGTAGGCCCTAATGGGGCTGGAAAATCTACCTTGTTAAAGTGCATATTAGGCTATGAAGAGCTGGATGAAGGTAATGTAGTCAAGTCGCCTGTTGCTAGTATTGGCTATTTACAACAAGATGTAAATCTGGGGGATGATAGCCTTGCTACAGAAATAGAAAAGGCTTGGGCCGATGTTCATGCATTGGAAAAACAATTAAAAGAACTCACTAGTCGATTGGAATCTGAAGAGGCTAGCGAATCGGATTTACAACGCTTAGATTATTTACAGAATCGTCTAGAATGGTTAGGCGGGTATGACTACGAGCAAAAGACAAAGCGCATAGTCTATGGTCTTGGTTTTACTGACGATGACTTAGATAAGCCGGCTAATGCATTTTCAGGTGGTCAAAAAACACGTATTAACTTAGCTAAAGCATTAGTACGTAGTCCCGATTTTTTATTCTTAGACGAACCAACTAACCATTTAGATATGGATATGCTGGAGTGGTTAGAGGGGTACCTATCTGCCTATCAGGGTGGAATTTTCATTGTAAGTCATGACCGGTATTTTTTAGACCGTATTGTCACAGGTGTTGTAGAGTTAGATAATCACAAGGCTACAACCTATCGCGGTAACTATAGTCGGTATATTCAACAACGGGATGAACGCTTAAAGGCAGATATGGTGGCTTATGAAAAACAACAGGAGTACATTAAGAAAACAGAGGCTTATATAGATAAATACCGTGCTGGTATCAAGTCTAAAATGGCTCGTGGTCGTCAGTCTCAACTCAATCGATTAGAACGTCTAGAGGCACCTGTTACTTCACATCATTTACAATTTTCGTTCCCTCCTGCAGCAATGAGTGCCGATAAGGTTTTAGTACTAGATCGCTTATCTGTAGGATATGGTGAAAGTCGTATTATTAATGATATCTCTCTTGTTGTTCGACGTGGTGAATCCGTAGCACTTATCGGGCCTAATGGAGCTGGTAAGTCTACACTGGTGAAAACTATTGTAGGAGAATTATTCCCTGAAAATGGTCATGTAGATATTGGCAATCGGGTACAAGTGGGTTACTTCTCACAAGAGCACGAAGAGTTGCACGATTCTTGGCAGGTAGTAGAAGAGATTATGAATCACTTTAACTACAGTGAGGATAAGGCGCGTAATGTGCTTGGGTCGTTCTTATTTAAAGGTGATGATGTATTTAAGCTAGTAGGTGAATTATCGGGTGGTGAGCGCGCTCGTTTAGCTTTGCTTAAGTTATTTCTTCAAGGCGATAATTTCCTAATTTTAGATGAACCGACCAATCATTTAGATATTCCTACACGAGAAATCGTAGAAAGAGCATTACAACAATTTGAAGGGACTTGCTTTATTATTTCTCATGATAGATACTTCTTAGATCAAGTTTCTACAAAAACAGTAATTCTAGATGAAGGTAAAATTACAGAGTACCTCGGTAATTATTCATACTATAAGGAAAAGCTGAAAGAGCAAGAAGACTTATTAGCATTAGCTAATGAGAAAAACTCTGAGAGCAGTAAGCGTGATAGTAAAGCTACTCCTACTAATGAGTCAATGCTTTCAGCATCAGAAACTATAGAGGAAAATCAGAAGAAGCCAAATGCTTATATGGTAGAAAAACAATTAGCTGAGGTAGAAGCTGAAATTGCTCGCCTCGAGGCGACGATGAAAATGTATGAGGTGCAATTAGCTAATCCTGTAGTACAACAAGATTTAGATGAAATGTCTAAAATTTCCATACAAATTGAAGAGACTCAAACTGAGTTGGATTCATTATATGAGAAGTGGGAACGGCTATGTGAATAGCTTTTTAATGTATATATTATTAAGGAATTAAAATCATTTTCTTTTAATTGACAAAAGATTGAAATTTCTCATAATATAGGTATAGAATCAAAGTTTTATGTTTTAAAGGAAGGGTGTAACATGAATAAATCCATGTTAAAAAAAGCAGTCATTTTTGGCCTTGCTGGTGTAATGGCAGTTGCTGCTGGTTGTGGCAGCAATAAAGATGCAGGTAATGCAAATAGCAATGAAGCTAAAATCGCATTGTTGACAACAACAACTGGTGGTGCAGCCGCATATGGTGAGTCCATTAAAGCTGGTGCAGAATTGGCAGTAAGCGAAATCAATGCTGATGCAAATGCTGTAAAAATTAACTTATTAGTAGAAGATACTAAAGGTGATAAAAACGAAGCAATTAATGCAATGAATAAAGTAATTTCTAAGGATAAAGTTGTAGCTGTTATCGGCCCAATGTTATCTGGTGAAATGATGGCAGCTGGTCCTGTAGCAAACAAAAGTAAAATCGTAGCTCTTGGTACATCTACAACTGCTGAAGGTATTACAGATATCGGCGATTACATTTTCCGTAATGCTGTACCTGAATCCTTGGCAGTAGATACTGCAATTAAAGAAGCACATAAAACTTTAGGCTTCAAAACTGCAGCTATTATGTACTCCAACAATAATGACCAAATGGTATCTGTAAATAATACAGCTCGTAAAGCATTGGAATCTGAAGGCGTACAAATCGTTGATACTGAAACATTTGCAGATAAAGATACTGATTTCTCTGCACAATTAACTAAGATTCAACAAGCAAAACCTGATGTTATCGTAGTTGCTTCTCTTTACCAAGAAGGCGCATTAATCATGAAAAAAATGCGTGAAATGGGTATGAATCAACCTGTAGTTGGTTCCAATGGCTTTAACAGCCCTGAATTCATTAAAATTGCAGGTGCTGCAGCTGATGGCGTTATCGTAGGTACACCTTGGTTCCCTAACAAAGACGATCAAAAGGTAAAAGATTTCCGTAAAGCTTATAAAGATAAATACGGTAAAGAACCAGACCAATTCGCAGCTCAAGCTTATGATGCGGTATACCTCTATGAAGCAGCTTTGAAAAAAGCAGGTTCCACTACAGATCGTGAAAAATTCCGAGAAGCTTTGAAAAATATTGCTGACTTTGTTGGTGTAACTGGTCAATTCAAGTTCAACGAAAAACGCGACCCTTCCATGGAAGTTCAAGTTTTACAAATTAAAAACGGTCAATTTGACGCATTAAAAAAATAAAAGTTGAGGTAGTATAGTGTTTTTACAACAATTAGTTAACGGGTTAACCCTCGGTAGCTTATATGCTGTACTCGCTATTGGCTTAACACTTGTGTTTGGCGTTTTAAATATCATCAACATGGCACACGGAGGCATCTTTATGATAGGTGCCTTCGTTGGTCTTTTTATGGTAACTGTTTTTGACGTTAACATTTTTGTAGCCCTTATCGTAGCTATGGCTGTCGGTGCTATCCTTGGTTATCTTTTAGAATTTGTGGCGCTTCGTCCACTTCGTAAGAAAAAGGTGTCTCACTTGGCACCACTTATTAGTACCATTGGTGTTTCTATTTTCCTTGAAAGTTTGGCATTATTGCTTTGGGGCCCTCAAACTAGATCGTTCCCACCAGACTATATTGGTGGCCTAATCGACTTTGGAGCTTTCAAAATTTCCATGGTACAAATTATTGGCTTAGGCGTTTCTATTGTTTTAATGCTGATTCTTAATATAGTTATTAAGAAAACTAAGATTGGTAAGGCTATTCGCGCTGTATCTATGAGTACGGAAACAGCAGCTCTCTTGGGTATTAATCCAACAATGATTATATCTGTTACAGTTATGATTGCATCTGCTTTAGGTGCTGCTGCAGGCGTGTTGGTAGGCTTGTCCTTTAATGCTATTGAGCCTACGATGGGGGTTATTATAGGCTTTAAAGGCCTTGCAGTACTTATCTTAGGTGGCCTTGGTAATATTACAGGTGCCATGGTTGGCGGCTTCATTTTAGGCGTAGCAGAAATCTTCTCTGTTGCATATGGCGCATCTACATTCCGTGATGCTGTGGCCTTTGGTCTCATCATCCTATTATTATTCTGGCGCCCACAAGGCTTGTTTGGATCTAAAGATAAAGGGGGGAGACCATAATGGATTTATTGAACCCGTATTATCTACAGATCGTGATGTTTTTCATCATCAATGCCATCATGGGTATTTCAATTTATTTCACACTTGCAAGTGGTCAGCTTTCTTTAGGGGCTGCTGGCTTTATGAGCGTTGGTGCATATGTAGGCGCTATCCTTTCTTTGAAAGCTGATTTGCCTATCGTTTTAGGCATTATCATTGGTGGTTTAGTTGCTAGTCTTGTAGCCGTTATTATCGGTTTACCAACAACACGTCTTCGCGGATTATATCTTGCCATTGCTACTCTTGGTTTTGGCGAAGTTGTGCGTGTTATTTTCTTGAATTTGGATATTACTAATGGTGCATTAGGCCTTTCTGGTATTCCATCCATTCCTCAAGAATTAACAAACTTAGCCTATGAACTTGATATCGATGGTTTAATGGGCATTGATGCTGTTGCATGGGGCAATCTAATGGCTATCATTATTTTGTTAGCTATTTTAGTATTGATTATCGCCTTTTGCGTACGAATCAATAATAGCCGTGTGGGTCGTGCCTTTGCAGCGATTAAGGCTGATGATCATGCAGCAGAATTGATGGGGATTAACGTTGTATACTACAAGATGATGGCCTTTATCATTGGTGCTTTCATCGCTGGTATTGGCGGTGGTTTGTATGCTCATATTACAAACTTTATAAATCCTACAGACTTTAGCTACCATAAGGTAGTACAAATCTTATTATTCCCTGTATTTGGTGGTTCTAATGTAGTATGGGGCTCCGTATTAGGTTCCTTTATTCTTACATTATTGCCAGAAGTATTGCGCTTCTTATCCGATTATCGGGATATTATCTATGGTGCATTACTCGTTATCTTGATGGCAGTTCGCCCAGATGGTATTTTAACAGAATCTATGGTAGACAAAATTAGTCGTAAATTAGGTTTTAAAAAAGCTCCATATATTCCTGAATCACAAGTGTTGACAGAACGTTTTGAAGCATATAAACGCAAACAACAAGAAGAAAAACAAGGATAGGAGGGAACTGAATGCTATTAGAATTAAATGACGTAAGTAAAAGCTTTGGTGGCGTTGCAGCCCTCACAGGAGTATCTTTTGGCGTTAAACAAGGTGAAGTATTTGGTGTTATTGGTCCAAATGGTGCTGGTAAGACGACACTGTTCAACTTGATTACAGGTGTATTCCCAGTAAGTTCAGGCGAAATTGTTTTTGATGGTATGTCTGCTGTAGGCATTAAGCCTCATAGAACTGTTGAAATGGGCATTGCTCGCACATTCCAAAATATTCGTCTCTTTGGCAATATGACTGCTCTTGAAACTGTTTTAACTGGTATGCATTGTCGCACTGGCTCTGGATTTCTGTCTAGCTTTTTGAAAACAAAACGTCAACGTATTGAAGAAGAACGTTGCCGTGGTATTGCCTATGAATTTTTAAAGCTTGTAGGGCTTGAAGCTGATGCGGAAGAGGTTGCCACATCATTACCGTATGGTAAGCAACGTCGTCTTGAAATTGCTCGTGCTTTAGCGACACATCCTCAGTTAATTTTACTTGATGAACCGGCAGCCGGTATGAATGATAGTGAAACTGAAGTTCTGCGTCAATTGATTGGCAAGATTCGTGACCTAGGTATTACTGTTGTGGTTATTGAACATGCCATGGAATTAATGATGAATATCTGTGATCGTTTGGTAGTACTTAACTTTGGCAAGAAAATTGCTGAAGGTACACCTCAAGAAATTCAAAATAATGAAGCTGTAATTGAAGCATACTTAGGTAAAGAAGAGGTGTAATATGTTAAAACTAGAAAATATTGTGGCTGGTTATGGACATATTACAGCCCTAAAAGATATAAGCCTAGAGGTTCCACAAGGTTCGATTGTATCTCTTATTGGCGCTAATGGTGCTGGTAAGACTACTACGATGAAGACTATTATGGGACTTGTAAAACCCACATCTGGTCGAGTGATTTTTGAAGGTCAAGATATTACAGGTCGTCAAACTTATCAAGTTGTAAAAAATGGTATCTCTTTAGTTCCTGAAGGGCGTCAAATACTACAAGATATGAGTGTTTATGAGAACCTTGAAATGGGTGCTTATACACGTAAAGATAAAGAAATCGAAGCAGATATTAAAAAGGTATTTAAACGATTCCCTATTCTCGATGAACGAAGCTATCAATTGGGTGGTACTTTATCTGGTGGTCAACAGCAAATGCTAGCTATTGGCCGTGCACTTATGGCTCGTCCAAAGTTGTTATTACTAGACGAACCATCTATGGGGCTTGCGCCTTTAGTAGTAAATGAGATCTTTGAAACAATTAAAGAAATCAGTGCCGATGGAACAACAGTTCTTTTAGTAGAACAAAATGTACGTCAAGCATTGAAGATTGCTGATTATGCGTATGTTTTAGAGACTGGTAAAATGGTATTATCTGGATCTGCTGATGAAGTTCGCCATAATCCTCGTGTTATGGAAGCTTATTTAGGCGGTCGTGTTGAATAAGTAATTATATAAAGCGATTATTATTGTCAAAACTTTGAATAAGGTGTATATACTAGATTTCTAGTATATACACCTTATTTTTTATCACTAATTCTGATAGAAATAGCAGCACTATGTGAGCTGATAATGAAGTGAGTTTATAAATTTTTTATTATTTTTAAGATAATCAATAATAAATCTAGTGAATTAAGAATGAAAAAAGCAAATAATAATTAATGAACATATATTGAAAATACTGTATTTTTAGGGAATTGTTGTTGAAGATTATATGAAGTTCGCCTGGAAGATACTAGATTTGTAGAAGTATATTTAAAAAAATGATAAAATAGCATGACTGATTTTTTAGATATAAGATACATCAATAATTAAGTGATGAATTAAATAAGTTGAATAAAAAAGAGGTAAGTATGAAGAAGAAACAGTATATGATGATGGCTACATTCTTATGTACTACAACAATGGTCATGGCTGCACCAGTTAATATAAATACTAATCAGCCTTATAATGCTAAGAATGTACAAATGGAAGGCCATGCACCATTGGAAAATAGTGCATCTGTAATTAGCTCTGATAAAGAATATCGTCTGCATCAAGGCGACGAACTAAATATTCAAGTGGTTCAGCAGGCAGAGCTTGGTACACGTAATGGTAATGACATTGTGTATACCGTCAGACCAGATGGATATGTATCGTTTCCTATGGTTGGTGCTGTAAAAGCAGATGGCTTAACTGTAGATGAATTTACGGCTGAATTACAGCAAGGTTTGTCTCGTTATATCATTAATCCTGATATCACAGTAAATGTATCGAAATTGGGCGGTGTTCGCGTATATGTATTTGGTGAAATTAATAAGCCTGGCGCCTATACGTTGACTAAATCTAGTACAGTTATTGATGCGATTGGGGCTGCAGGTAGTTTTAACTGGGATACAGCAAAGAAGAAAATTTACTTGATTCATCAAGATAATCCAGAGAAACCAATTCCTATCAATTTGAATCGTATTTTACAAACTGGAGATATGTCTGAAAACTACATCATGCGTGAAGGTGATATTCTTTACTTAACTAAGAATAGTCGTATCAACTTTGCTCGTGATATTGCTCCAATCTTAACAGGGGCTTATATGGTATCACGAATAGGTAAGGATTAAAGATAAGGCGATATCTATCATATAAGGGGGCGTTTTTTTGCGTTCATATTTATTACCATCCATATTGTTTATTACCGATATTGTGACGATTGTAATCGTTGCTTTTATCAGTCTTTTTATTCGATTTGATGGGCACATAGAACCTCAATATATTAATCAAATGGTGGATGCACTTCCGTTATTACTTATTTCGTATATGTTGATGTTCTTGATAATGCATTTATATACACGTATTTGGCGATATGCAGGGATGCGAGAGGTATTAGCAGTATTTGTAGCGACTACAATTGGTACGGCTTTATTCTATTCCTCTATGTTTGTATTTGGTAAGTCATTACCACGTTCTGTCTATTTTATTACATGGTTCCTCACTACAGGTGCTGTTGGTATGGGACGTATGTTGCTTCATTATGTGGCACTTCACTATAGCAGTGGGGACGATGGTGAAAGTGGCCAAGTGAATACATTGATCATAGGAGCCGGTGATGCAGGTGCAACTATAGCTCGTGAAATTGAACGATATCATAAGCGTTCTCGTCGAGTGATTGGTTATGTTGATGATGACATGTTTAAACATAATCGTCTTATGAATGGTTTTAGAATTCTAGGTAATCGTGAAGATATTCCAGCATTAGTTGCTAAGTATAAGGTAGAAGAAATAATTATTGCCATGCCTTCTGTGAAGCGAGATATTATTCAAGAAATCATGGAAATCTGTTCTCCTTTAAAATGTAAAATCAATATTTTACCGGGGATGTACCAATTGCTTGATGATGAAGTTCTTGTATCTCATTTACATCCTGTTTCAATCGAGGATTTATTGGAGCGTGATGAGATTCAGCTCGATACGTCCAAGGTTGAAACATATCTTAAGGATAAAGTAGTTTTAGTTACTGGTGCGGGGGGCTCTATTGGTTCTGAAATTTGTCGTCAAGTTTTACGTGTAAAACCTAAAAAGCTATTGCTCCTAGGTCATGGTGAAAATAGTATTTATCTTATTCATCAAGAATTGCGCAATATTGTGCCTCAAGATACATTGATTCCAATTATTGCAGATATTCGTGATAAGAATCAATTAGAACAAATTTTCAAAAACTATAATCCTGATGTAGTATTTCATGCGGCAGCTCACAAACATGTGCCTCTTATGGAAATCCAGCCAATTGCTGCGGTATTAAATAATATTTATGGTACTCGTAATGTTGCGGATGTAGCCGGAGCTCATGGGGTAGATCGATTTGTTATGATTTCCACGGATAAAGCGGTGAATCCAACTAGTGTTATGGGCGCTACAAAACGGGTTGCTGAAAAAGTTGTACTTGGTATGAATCATACATATGATACTAAGTTTATAACAGTTCGTTTTGGTAATGTACTTGGTAGCCGTGGTTCGGTTATTCCTTTATTTCGTAAACAAATTGAAGCAGGTGGTCCTGTAACCGTTACAGATCCAGAAATGACACGTTATTTCATGACTATTCCTGAAGCCAGTCAATTAGTACTTCAAGCTGGTGCCATGGGGAATGGAGGAGAAGTGTTCCTTTTGGACATGGGTGAACCGGTTAAAATTGTCGATTTGGCTAAGAATATGATTCGCCTTTCTGGCTTTGAGCCTAATAAGGATATTCGTATTGAATTTACTGGCTTACGTCCAGGTGAAAAGTTATATGAAGAACTATTAACTGCCGGAGAAGGTACGAATACTACTACGCATAAGAAAATTTTTGAAGCAGCTCTAGAAGATGTTGATCAAGAATGGCTGAGTCGTGAAATAGAGCGCTTTGATACATGTAAAACTGATATAGATGTAATTAATGTATTGCAGGATATTATTCCTACATACGATCCAAATCATAATGTATAGGTCATGGACGATACATTTATTACCCGATATATGTATAAGACTATTTTAATTTTGATACATTATGCCTTTATTGAGAGGGTTAGGTACAGTTAATATTCTAAGTGGGAGAGACCCTGTTGTTTGTATACTTTTACAGAAAGGGGTATATGGGTGGAACAAATTATTGATTTAAAAGAGGTGGGCAGAGTCCTCATTAAAAAGCGCCGTAAAATTATTAATATTACGGTAGCATGTATGGTTTTAGGTGGTGCGTATGCCTTTCTTGCACCATCTACATATCAATCTACATCGATGTTACGCATTAAACAAGCTCAAGGTTTGAGTAATTCTGTATTATCTAGTGCTAATGCCTATTCTGATTCTATGTCTCGTCAATTGATGAACACAGATGCAGAAATTTTAAAAAGTCGTAATGTAGTAGAGCCAGTAATTACTGCTATAGAAGATCCTGAAGGTACTGGTAATGCGCCAACATATGAAGATTTTGTTAAAACTCGCATTGAAACTAAACCGTATAAAGAAACCGAGTTATTACAAGTAAGCGTAACTGGTAAGAGTCCTGAGCAAGCACAAGAAGCTAATCAATTACTTATTGATACCTTCTTAAAACGTCTTGCCGAAATTTCTCATGTTGAACAACGAACTACTCGTGAATTCTTACAAAAACGCGTTGTTACTGCGAAATCTGAATTAGAGCAAGCAGAAAATAAATTGCAACAATTTCAAGTAGATAATAAGGTGTACTCTACAGCTGATCAGATGAAAGGCTTAACTGATAAGATTACTCTAATTGATCGTGAGAAGGCTCAAAATCAACTCGATTTAGAAACGGCACAAGCTGCACTTGGCAGTATCAATGAGCAATTAGGTTCTGCAGGTAAAAGCATCGCTGATAGTGCTACGGTTCAAGCCTACAAGGGTCAGTTAGCAGATTTAGAATCTCGTAAAGCTTCTTATATTGGTAAATATACTGATGAACATCCTGCGATGAAAGAAATTAATCAACAAATTGAAGAAGCTAAAAGTGGTCTAAATGCTGAAATCAATGCCATTGCATCTCAACAAGCACCTTCAAGCAACTCTGCACAACAAGGATTGCTAGCGGATAAGTTTAAAAATGAAGCTGCATTAGCTGTAGCTCAAGGTAAACAATCTACATTAGCTGAGTTAGATAAAGCAAACGAAGAAGCTATAAAGGGATTACCTGAAAAAGAACGCGGTTATATCCAAGCAAAACGTGATGTAGATGTGGCACAAGATATCTATCAAATGCTATCCACTCGCTTAGAAGAAGCGAAGGTAGCAGAGGTTATGGTACCAAATGAAGTTCAAATCGTAGATGCTCCAACATTACCAGAAAAAGCAATTGCGCCGCGTAAAGTACTTATTTTATTAGGCGCTGCCATTTTAGGGGTCCTCTTTGGTTGTCTCTATACATTGGTCCAATTCTTCGGTAATCGCAAAGTCCAATCTGTACAAGAGATTAATGACATCCTTGGCATTCAAAACTTGGGCGTGATTCCAAATCATAAAGAAGTAGAATACGAAGAGCCTAGTAATCGTTTCGTAGCATTGTTGCGCAAAGTGAGAGGTTAATATGATTAGACTAATTTCTAATGAACGTGGTGATACACCACTTGTGGAAGCATACCGTACATTGCGTAGCAATCTTCAATATGTATGTAACCAATATAAGTGTAAGCTTATTTGTATTACTGCAGCCACTAGTGGTGAAGGCACTTCTGAGGTGGCTGCTAATACTGCATTAGCTTTATCTAAAAATAATAATAAAGTTCTTCTAGTAGATGGTAATCTACGTAATCCAACACAACATATAGCCTTTAATGTACAAAATAAGGGCCTTACAAATGCGGTGGTGATGGATGAAGATTTGACGATTCATCGTAATGTAGTGCCTCATTTGGATGTTCTTACGGCGGGTGAAGTTGTTGAATATCCATCTGATATTGTAGATTCTAGCAAATTACCTGCGATTTTTGAGTATGTACGTGATGAATATGATGTGGTTATCATAGATACACCACCCGTATTGTCTGTTACAGATGCGGTTGTATTGGCAGAAAAATCAGATGGTGTTGTGTTAGTTGTTAAAAATGAAGTAGCTAGTCCAAAAGATTTGATTGAAGCTAAGAAACGGCTTTCACAAGTAGGTATTTCTCTTTTAGGATCTATCGTAATTGATGCTTAATATAACTGTTTTAATCAGTCTTCTATGTGATAAATCAAACGTATCAATATGGTACAGAAAGTATTGAGGTGATTTATATGAGAATTAATTTTTCTCCTCCAGATATTACAGAGTTAGAAATCAATGAAGTCGTTGAAGCCTTAAAAAGTGGGTGGATTACGACGGGTCCTCGTACTAAAGAATTAGAAAAAAAGATAGCTCATCAGTTAGGTACACCTAAATCCGTTTGTTTAAACTCTGCTACGGCAGCGCTTGAAATGTCTCTTCGCGTATTGGGGATTGGACCTGGAGACGAAGTCATAACTAGTGCTTATTCTTATACAGCTAGTGCGAGTCCTGTAGTTCATGTAGGTGCTACCTTAGTACTCGTTGATACACAGAAAGATGCTTATGAAATGGATTACGATGCAGTCGCTCGCGTTATTACACCAAAAACAAAAGCAATCATCCCTGTAGATATTGCGGGGGTGCCTTGTGATTATGATCGCTTGCGTTCCATTGTAGAGGAAAAGAAATCTCTCTTCACACCATCTAATGATATTCAAAAAGCATTAGGTCATATCCCTATTGTGGCTGATTGTGCTCATTCCTTTGGTGCATCTTATAAAGGAGTATCAACAGGTAATGTTGCAGATTTTAGTAGTTTTTCCTTTCATGCAGTAAAAAACTTTACTACTGCTGAAGGTGGTTGTGCTACATGGCGTCATATAGATGGTATTGATGATGAAACTATTTACAAGCAATTCCAATTGCTATCTTTGCATGGTCAAGATAAGGATGCTCTTGCAAAATCAAAAGCAGGTGCTTGGGAATATGATATTAAAGGTACCTATTATAAATGTAATATGACGGATATCATGGCGGCTATTGGGCTAGCTCAATTTGAAAGATACCCAAAACTTTTGGCACGTCGTAAAGAAATTATCGAAGCTTATGATACAGCATTTAAGGATTTACCTGTTACATTGTTGAACCATTATACAGATGAGCATGAGAGTAGTGGTCACTTGTATTTAGTCCGTTTAGATGGCCGTGATGCGGAATATCGCAATAAGGTTATAGAAGCTATGGCTGAGGCTGGCATTGCAACGAATGTTCACTATAAGCCAATTCCAATGCATACGGCTTACAAAAACTTAGGCTTTACAATCGATGACTATCCAAATGCTTATGACCAATTTAAGAATGAAATTACATTGCCACTTCATACGCTCCTTACAGATGAAGAAGTGCAATATATCATTGAGCAGTTTAAAAGGATTATTACCGAATGCTAGTAAAGAACTTTTATGATCTACCACAAGCGCTACAGTGTGAAGCGGTTCGTCCTTATTTTGAAATATTAAATCAAAGACGTACAAGCCTTCTTTGTAAAAGCATTTTTGACCGCGTAATGGCAGCGGGACTGCTTATTACATTAAGTCCTGTATTTTTCATACTAGCCATCATGATTAAACGAGATAGTGCGGGAGAGGTTTTTTTCCGTCAAACTCGAGTGACACAGTACGGTCGTACCTTTGGCATCTACAAGTTCCGTACTATGGTAAAAAATGCAGAATCTTTAGGAGCACAAGTGACGTCGCAAAATGATATGCGTGTCACTAGGGTCGGAAATATGCTTCGCAGCTGTCGCCTCGACGAATTGCCTCAGCTTATCAATATCCTTTTAGGTGATATGAGTTTTGTTGGTACAAGACCTGAGGTTCCACGTTACGTGTCTGCTTATACAGATGAAATGAAAGCTACCTTATTATTACCAGCTGGGGTTACCAGTATTGCCAGTATTACTTATAAGGATGAAGATCAACTTTTACAAAATGCTCAAAATGTTGATGAAGTCTATATAAATGAGGTTTTACCGGGCAAGATGGCTTGGAATTTAAAGAGTATTAAGGAGTTTTCTTTTTTACAAGATATAAAAACGATGATTGATACAGTATTAGCTGTATTACGTTGAAAGAGGTCCCTATGAGTACATCTATGACAAAGGAAATACAAGAAAAAGAGCTGAATATGTTGCTGTACTTTAAAGAGTTCTGTGATAAACATAATTTGCGCTTTTATCTTTGCGGCGGTGGTCTCATTGGGGCTATACGGCATAATGGATTTATCCCTTGGGATGATGATTTAGATCTATTTATGCCTCGTCCAGATTATGAAAAGTTAGCTAAATTATGGCCAAAATATGCTGACACTGAACGATTTACGTATTGTCGTACTGATCGAGATCACATCTATCATGATGCAGGTGCATCTATAAGAGATAATAATACGACCTTTATTAATCGTCATAGTATGCATGAAGATGTTTGTCATGGTTTAGCACTTGAAATTATGCCTATTGATGGCTGTGCACCCGGCAAAATTAGTCGTTTATTGCAATTGATGTGGGCCATGACGTTTGCACTCTTTAATGCGCAGCGTTTACCAGATAATAAAGGGCCTACATATCGCGCTTTAGCTGGTTATATTTATAAAATCTTTTCCAGTCAGTCTATACGCTATCATATTTGGCGATTTGCAGAAAAGAGAATGACTCAATACGACTTTGATACCAGTGATGAATGTACGGAGTTAATTGGCAGTTTAAAAGGTATGAAGCTACGTCATCCTAGAGAGGACTTTGCTTCTGTTGTATATAAAGACTTTGAAGGTCATCAAATACCTGTTATGAAAGGGTATGAGAGATATTTGCGTCTTATTTGGGGCGACTATATGCAATTACCACCTATAGAACAACGTGTGGCAAAACATGATGCAGTATTTGCTGATCTACATACACCTTACAAGGAGTATAAAGGCATACATTATGCCAAAAAAGAAGCTCAACCATAAGGAGGGCCTATGAAACGAATAGCAGTAATCTTTGCGGGTGGCGTAGGTGCTCGTATGAAAAATAGCAAGACGCCAAAACAATTTTTAGAATGGAACGGTAGACCAATTTTGATTCAAACCTTAGATGTGTTTGAACAAACGGAGACAATTGATGGGATTGTTCTTGCCTGCAAAGCAGAATGGATTGATCATACAAAACAGCTCATCAAAAAGGCGGGGCTACAAAAGGTATTATCCATTGTGCCTGGTGGTGAAAGCGCTCTAGAATCCCAATATAATGGACTCGTAGAGGCTAAGCGTTTATTTCCTGATGATGCGGTGACTGTATTGATTCATGATGGGGTTCGTCCACTTGTAGATAATTCTACTATAGAGAGAAACATAGAATCTGTTGAATCAAAGGGGTCTGCCATTACTGTTACTCCAGCTATAGAAACGGTTATGGTTACCCAAAATGGTTCTATTAAGCATATTTTAAATCGTAATGAATGTCTCATGGCTAAAGCTCCTCAGAGTTTTAGATTAGATGATATTATATCAGTTCATAATCGTGCAAAAGATGAGGGCATTCATGACTTTATTGATTCCGCATCGATGATGATGCACTATGGATATACTCTATATCCTGTATTAGGGGAAACTGAAAATATAAAGATTACAACTCCATCTGATTATTATATGTTCACAGGGATTATTAAAAATCGTGAGCTAGGAGGATTAAAAGATGAGTAATTCCGTTATTCAACGTGAGTTAACGGCTTTAGTACATGAAAAAAATTACTTTCATTTCCTCCGTCATCAACGCATTCTTATAACAGGTGCAACGGGGCTTATTGGATCGATGTTTATAAAATTACTTATACTTGCCAATGAGACTCATGACCTGGATTTAAAAGTGATTGGTCATGTACGAAGTCATGAAAAGGCAAAAACTATTTTTGGTGAGTATTTAGATAATAAGTCGTTATCTCTAGTGGATAGTTCATTAGAATCTATTGATGTGCCATGTGATTATATTTTGCATGGAGCCGCACCAACACAATCTAAGTTTTTTGTAGAACATCCAGTAGAAACTATCCGTACCTCTATTTATGGCACGGAGGCCATGCTCGAGTTAGGCCGTCGAAAAAAGGTAAAGAAAGTAGTTTATTTATCTAGTATGGAACAATATGGTGTACCTTATGAGTCTGGTCAAGTTATGACTGAAGACCGATTAGGGTATCTTGATCACCTAAATGTTCGTAGTTCCTATTCTGAAAGTAAGAGACTATGTGAATGTTATTGCAAGTCCTATGTTGTGGAATATGGCGTGCCTGCTGTAATAGCTAGACTAGCTCAAACCTTTGGACCTGGTGTTCCGGTATCAGATAACCGTGTATTCATGCAGTTTACCAAGAGTGCTCTTAAACATGAAAATATTGTTCTTCACACAAAAGGCGATTCTATGTCGAACTATTGCTACATTACCGATGCATTAGCTGGTATTTTAGCCCTTATGAAGGCGGGCGAAGCTGGCGAAGCCTATAATGTATGTCATGATGAAGAGACTCGTTCTATTGCAAGCATTGCTCAATTAGTGGCCATTCATGTGAGCAATAATAAGAGTAAAGTTGTTTTTGATATTCCAGAAGATGTACAAGGGTTCGGCTATGCACCGACAGTACACATGTTCTTAAGTTCTAAGAAGTTAAAGTCTTTAGGTTGGAAACCTAAGGTATCAATGGCACAAGCCTATGTAAGACTGGCAGAATATATCCAAGAGGAAGGCTTATGAAAAAGGAAATAATAATTGTCACCATCTCCCTTGGTAACGATGGGGCTGAACGAATCTTAACAGAGTTGGCTCGTCAGTGGGTACATGATGGTCATCATATTACAGTTATCCAAACAAGCCCTAATCGATATGGTAATGAATATGCGTTAGAGGAAGGTATTGAACAAATCGAAATTCATACTACAAGCTCTAATAAAGTCATTCGCTTTATGCAAGAAATAAAAGAACTAATCAAAATCTTAAAGACTAGGCCAAATGCGACATGCTTATCTTTTTTGTCTGCATCGAGTTTTATCTTAGCGATTAGCTCTTGGTTTATAAAAAATCGCATTGTTTTTTCTGAACGCAATAATCCACGCAAAGTTCCTATTGGTTGGCATCAGCAAGCGTTGCGCAACTTTGCCTTTAGATTTGCAGATGCACTAGTATTCCAAACGGAAGATGCTCGTTCTTATTTCCCAAAATCTGTGCAAAATCGTGGTGTTATTATCCCCAATCCTATTAATGGTAAATTGCCACCACCAATAGAGGGGGAACGAGAAAAGACAATTGTTACAGCTTGTCGTTTGCATCCGCAAAAGAATTTGCCTATGATGATTAATGCTTTCAGTATGTTGGCAGACGAGTTTCCAGCGTATAAACTCGTTATTTATGGACAAGGTGTATTAGAGGATGAACTACGAGCTCAAATTAAGTCTCTTAATTTAGAGAATCGCATTTTATTGCCTGGCTTTGCTAGTAATATTTTAGAAAAGGTAGCCCCTTGTTCTATGTTTGTATCATCCTCTGATTTTGAAGGTATTTCAAATTCCATGCTAGAAGCATTGGGTATGGGCTTACCTGTAGTAGTCACAGATTGTCCTGTAGGCGGTGCTCGCATGGTAATTAAAAGTGGAGAGAATGGCATTCTCGTACCTGTAGGTGATACGCAGGCTATGTATGAAGCCATGCGCAGTGTATTAAAGGACCCTGCACTAGCGGCTAAACTTTCACAGAATGCCATCAAAGTACGCGATGAATTTCCATTATGGAAAATCGCAAAACGTTGGTTAGAAGTTTTATGAGTTGTAAGGAGGAGAACCATTGAAGTTAAATATTACGGCTCTTGCTGATCGCATGATATGGTTCATAACTCTAATCTTTTTAGTGTTGTCGTTGACCATTTCCTTTGCCCTTGGCGAAGCGAACTATGGTGCGTATGTATTATTTGTATGCTTATTTGGCCTCATCATTTTTTATCTTATACGAGAACAGGGTGTTATAAAACTGCGGTTTAATTGGATGCATGCTTATATGTTAATTTTTATTGGTGCTTGTTATCTAAGTGCGATTAATGCCACAGATGTTTCCGTAGCTATGAGCCGAAGTTTTGATATGGTCAAGATATTCTTTATGCTCATCATTTTATACATGTGTTATCAAGATAAGAAATCGGTGGATACATTATTAAAGATTGGCATGTGGACAGGCTATATAGTTTGTTTCTATACTGTTTATTTCTACGGTTTAGATTATTTTATTACTGTTTTATCATCCTCAGCACGTATTGCTAATGATGCATTGAATGCGAATACGGTAGGGCTATTGGGGGCCAATGCTATTGTTATGACCTTGTATTATATGCTATACGACCGTCCTCGTTGGTGGCATATTATTGCATTACCAACACTTGGTATTTTAGCGGCTACAGGTAGTCGTAAGGCCTTAGTTTTTGTCGGTGTTGGTACAGTATTACTCTTTATTTTTAAAAGTTTTCGTAGTGCTAATGCGGTCAATTCTATTGTAAAAATTATTGGTTCCTTATTAGGTCTTACCATTATAGGTATTGCGGTATTGCAATTGCCGATGTTCTCTGAAGTATTAGACCGAATGTCTAACATGGTAGAAGCCTTTACAGGCACAGGGGGGGACTCATCCACTATTATTCGGTTAGCTTTGGTAGATATTGGATGGGACTTATTTTATCAATCTCCCATAACTGGTGTAGGCATCAATAATCCATCTGTATATACTTTTTTCGTATATGGCAAAGATAATTATTACTTGCATAACAATTATATTGAGTTATTAGCTGGCACGGGTGTCATTGGTTTACTAGCCTATTATTCAATGTATCTCTATGTAGCTTATAATTTAATTCGCTATCGTGATATCCATAGTAATGAATATATAATGGTACTTATTCTATTTCTTTCACAGATTGTTATGGATATGGGGATGGTTTCTTATGAAAGTAAAAGTACTTATTTTTATATGATGTTGTTTTATTTAGAGGTGCAACTGCTTCGGAAAGGACGAAAACATGAAGTTTAGAAAATTGTGTAATGTTGGCATGTCCTTTCTAACAAAACCTTACTATCGTACGAGGGTATTAATTAAATCGGGTTATTATGACTCTTTGTCTGATGAAGACTTTTTGAAGAAGGTATTTCCTAAGTATATGGGATACCCTTTAGATCTAGAAAATCCAAAAACTTTCAGCGAAAAGTTACAATGGCTTAAGGTTAATTTTAGAGACCCAATACAAACAGTGATGGTTGATAAACATGAAGCTAAACATCTTATTGCTCAACGTGTAGGTAATCAGTATATAATACCTACGATTTCCGTATGGAACTCTGTAGATGATATTGACCTTGATAGGTTGCCTAATCAATTCGTTTTGAAATGTACACATGATAGTGGAGGCATCGTTATTTGTAAAGATAAATCAACACTTGATTGGGAAGCAGCAAAAGCTAAATTAAGAACATTCTTAAAACGGGATTATTCACGTATTGCTAGAGAGTGGCCTTATAAGAATGTTCCTCGACGTATTATCGGAGAGGAATATTTGTCGGAGTTAGGTAGCAATGACATATTAGATTATAAGATGTATTGCTTTCATGGTGAACCAAAGTTAACAGTAGTATGTTCTAATCGTTTTTCTAAAACAGGAACGCGTATGAACTTCTATGATATCGATTGGAATCCTATGGGAATTCATTTTGGACATTATCCACCGTTACCTACAGAGTTTCCAAAGCCAGACACATATGGTGAAATGCAACAGGTTGCGATGGAGCTTAGCAAAGGGTGTCCATTTTTGCGTGTTGATTTTTATGAAATTAAAGGGCATCTATTTATTGGAGAATTAACATTTTTTCCTGGTGCTGGATTTGAAAGATTTCGTCCTATGTCAAAGGATTATGAATTAGGAGAGTGGTTACATCTTGAGAATGTACATCGGGGCTGATTTAGTTCCTACGGATATTAATAAAACATTATTTGAAAACGGTAATGGAGAAGCTTTTGTAGGAAAAGAGCTTTATGAAATTTTGAAGCAATCGGATTTAAATGTTTTCAATTTAGAGGTTCCTCTTACTGATATAGAGACACCCATCGTAAAATTTGGTAATAATTTAATTGCGCCTACAAAAACAATTAATGGATATAAGGCGTTAGAGCCGTTATTTTTAACACTGGCTAATAACCACTCTTTAGATCAAGGGGTAGAAGGGTTGACGACAACATTAAATTTGTTGAAGCAGCATAAGATTGCTCATGCTGGAGCTGGAGCTAATTTGAAAGAGGCTAAGAAGCCATTTATCTTTGAAAAAGATGATATACGTATTGGATTCTATCTTTGTACAGAGAACGAGTTTACTATGGCTACTTGTCATACAATGGGGGCTAATCCTTTTGATGTGCTAGAAAGCTTTGACGAAGTGAAAGTTTTAAAGGCACAATGCGACTACGTCATCGTTCTATATCACGGCGGCAAGGAATTCTATCGCTATCCATCTCCTATGCTACAGAGATATTGCCGTAAATTTGTCGATAGTGGAGCGAATCTCGTTATCTGTCAACATAATCATTGTGTAGGGTCTCGCGAAGATTACCAGGGGGGCACTATCATTTATGGACAAGGCAACTTTATCTTTAATTCCGATTTTTTTGTAAACCATCAAGAGTTTATTAAAGATTCAATACTAGTTACTGTAGACGTAACTAAGGATGATTTTGTGGTGTCTGAATTGCCTATTCGTAGAACCGATAATGGTACACGATTAGCCACAGAAGTTGAAGCTACAGAAACATTAGAGGCTTATAGAAAACGTAGTGAAGAAATTAAAGACCCTCACTTTGTGACTCAAGCTTATAAGGTCTTTGCTGATACACATGTAAAACGTTATTTGCGTGAGTTTTTAGGTAGATCATTTATTGTACGCGCTATTAATGCTTTATTGGGCCGAAAATTGGTAGAACTTATTTTGGGCAAAACGAGTTATTTAGCAATACAAAATTATTTGGAATGTGAAGCTCATCATGAACTATTCTTGAGAGGCATTAAGAATATCAATAAGAAATAATGGATACTAAAATCGTAGCTGCTGCTAAATGGTCTGTTATTACAGAGGTTTTGGCAAAGCTTATCACACCACTGACAAATATAATATTGGCTCATATGTTAGCACCGACTGCATTCGGCATATTGGCGACGATTATGATGGTTATATCTTTTGCGGAAATGCTTGCTGATGCGGGTTTTCAAAAATTTCTTGTTCAGCATGAGTTTGAAAGTGCCCAAGATAAGCAAGAGGCTACAGATGTGGCATTTATTGCCAACCTAGTGTTTTCTCTAGTTTTATGGAGCGCTATCATAATCGGTCGTGATGAATTGGCTGTATTAGTAGGTAATGATGGCTTAGGTATACCTTTAGCCGTGATGGGCGCTATGATTCCTTTATCTGCTTTTAGTAGTGTCCAAATGGCATTGTATCGAAGAGATTTTAATTTCAAGTTTCTTTTAAATATTAGGCTCATAACAATTCTTACACCTATATTGATATCTATACCAATGGCGTTTATGGGGTACGATTATTGGTCTTTAATTGCTGGTATGCTAGGGTCTCAGCTATTTACGGCGTTGGCATTATTAAAGAGTCGGAAGAATCAAATTCATCTGTTTTTTAGTAGCCGCGTCTTTATGAATATGTTTAACTATAGTGCATGGTCTTTAGCTGAAGCATTTTCTATATGGCTCACTGCTTGGGTGGATACATTCATTATTAGCCGTTTTTTAGATGCTTATTATTTGGGTATATATAAGATGCCAATGGCTATTGTTACGACTGTAATGGCTATGGCTACAGCATCTTTGGCTCCTGTATTATTCGCGGCTTTAAGTCGTGTGCAAAATAATCAACAGGCCTTTTCGAATACATTCTTTACATTCCAACGCTATATGGCTCTATTTTTGGTACCTCTAGGTGTAGGCTTATTTGTATTTCAAGACTTTGTTGTTCAGCTTTTACTAGGGCCACAATGGACGTTAGCGGGCATTGTATTAGGTTCCTGGGCATTGAGTTCGGCTATTATGACTGTAACAGCTAATTTGATTTCCGAAATATTTCGTGCAAAAGGGATGCCTAATCTATCATTTTGGACTCAAATATTACATCTAGTAGTTTTAATACCAGTTATTTATATTTGTATTCAATATGATTTCAGTACCTTTGTATATGCTCGATCGTTAGTAAGAATGGAAATGCTAGTGGCTTCTATGTTGCTACTGGCTTTATTTGTCAATATGAGTGCATTTCGCATAATATCTAATATCAGTGTATATCTCATTACAGCATCTATAGTTGGGTTAATTGCCTATAGTATTTTACATCTCTATGATGCAGTATGGTGGACCGTCGTCTGTATGCTTTTATGTGTTGTATTATATGTGGCTATTTTATACGTCATTCCATCTGAGCGCATAATTATTGCTTCTGGCTATAAAAAAGTCTTAAGTAAAGTAAAACGACATAATTAACAGAACTATGAAAGGAGTACATATGCTTTCAAAAAATGTAGATTTAAACAACACGGTAATCCTTGTAACGGGTGCCGCTGGATTTGTAGGGGCTAATCTAGTTATGTCCTTACTATCTGAAGCAGAAGGGACTCAAATTATTGGCATAGATTCTGTTAATGATTACTATGATGTAGCATTGAAAGAGTATCGATTGCAACAGATTGATGAACTTAGCAAAGATAATAAGAATATATGGATTTTTAAAAAAGGGAATATTGCAGATAAGTCCTTTGTTGATGAAATTTTTGCTATCTATAAACCACGAGTTGTAGTGAATCTAGCAGCTCAAGCAGGGGTTCGTTACTCTATCACTAACCCCGACGCCTATATCGAGTCTAATATTATTGGATTTTATAATATTCTAGAAGCTTGTCGTCATTCTTATGACGATGGTGAAAGAGGTGTAGAGCATTTAGTGTATGCATCATCTTCTTCTGTATATGGTGCAAATAAACAAATCCCATACTCTATAGATGATAAAGTAGATAATCCTGTATCTCTTTATGCAGCTACAAAAAAGTCAAATGAGTTATTGGCTTATTCGTATGCTAAATTATATAACATCCCTAGCACAGGGCTTCGTTTCTTCACTGTATACGGCCCTGCAGGTCGTCCAGATATGGCATACTTTGGTTTTACAAATACATTACGTAATGGTGGGACAATTAAAATTTTTAACTACGGCAATTGTAAGCGTGATTTCACCTATATCGATGATATCGTAGAAGGCGTTTCTAAGGTTATGTCTACTGCACCAGAGCGTCGCAATGGTGCGGATGGCTTGCCGGTTCCACCGTACGCTATTTATAATATCGGCAATAGCAACCCAGAAAATTTACTTGATTTTGTGCGCATTCTTTCAGAGGAATTGGTTTCTGCTGGCGTATTGTCAGAAGATTATAATTTTGAGGAGCATAAAGAATTAGTACCCATGCAACCAGGGGATGTGCCTGTTACATATGCTGATACAAGTGCGTTAGAAGCAGATTTTGGCTTTAAACCTAATACAACCTTACGAGAAGGGTTAAAGCGTTTTGCCATATGGTATAAAGATTTCTATATGATGGAGGGCAAATAAATGAAAATTGCAATTGCTGGTACAGGTTATGTAGGCCTTTCCAATGGTGTGTTATTAGCTCAACATAATGAAGTAGTAGCCCTCGATATCATCCCGGAAAAAGTAGATATGTTAAATCGCAAAGAGACACCTATTGTAGATGCTGAATTGCAAGAATATTTAGCTACTAAGGAGTTAAACTTCAAAGCTACACTTGACCCAGTAGAAGCTTTTAACAGTGCAGATTATGTTATCATTTCGACACCTACAAATTATGATCCTCAAAAAAACTTTTTCGATACATCTTCTGTTGAACAAGTCATTAAAACTGTGCTAGAGATTAATCCTGATGCAGTAATGATTATTAAATCAACTGTACCGGTAGGCTATACGGTACAAATGCGTAAAGAATTTAATACGGAGAATTTAATTTTCTCGCCAGAATTCTTGCGTGAAGGTAAAGCCTTATACGATAATTTACATCCATCCCGTATTGTTGTGGGCGAGGATTCTGACAGAGCACGTCGTTTTGGCCAATTACTAGCGGAAGGTGCTATTAAAGAAAATATTCCACAATTATATACTGATTCTACGGAAGCGGAAGCAATTAAATTGTTTGCTAATACGTATTTAGCATTACGTGTAGCGTATTTCAATGAGTTAGACTCCTATGCTGAAGTACGTGGCCTTAGCACAAGTCAAATCATCAAGGGGGTTTGTTTAGATCCTCGTATTGGAGATTTTTATAATAATCCTTCCTTTGGTTATGGTGGTTATTGCTTGCCAAAAGATACAAAGCAATTATTAGCTAACTATAATGATGTACCACAAAACTTAATTTCTGCCATTGTCGATGCGAATAGAACACGTAAAGATCATGTGGCAGATACTATTATTGCTAAAAATCCGAAAATTGTTGGTATCTATCGCTTGACCATGAAGATGAACTCTGATAATTTTAGAGCATCAGCCATTCAAGGTGTTATGAAACGTATTAAGGCGAAAGGGATTGCTGTGGTAGTATATGAACCTACACTAGATGCAGAAGATTTCTTTAATTCGCCAGTTATTCGTAATTTTGAAGACTTTAAGCGTGTCAGTGATGTTATTGTAGCTAATCGCTGGGATAGTAGCTTAGAAGGTGTAAAAGATAAAGTTTATACACGAGATATTTTTGATAGAGATTAATACAGCTATATGTATTGTGGCGTTTAGGAGAGTAGTATGAAACGTTGGATACTATATATTGTGTTATGTCTAATTGTGTTTTTTATATGGGATAATTCCTTGCAAAATGGAGGAACCTCTGATGGGTTTAGTCTTATTTTTGCAAAGTGGATTGCCCCTATAGCTAATAAATTAGGCTTTTACGGAAATATATGGGCCTTAAATAGGATTATTCGAAAATTAGCCCACCTTACAGAGTTCACAATCCTTGGTGGTGTTTTATATGTAGTTCTACGCCGCTATATTGAATATGGCACAGTAGTAAAAACAATAGGAGTGGGTATAGTAATAGCTAGTCTAGATGAATTTATACAATTATTTTCTCTAGGACGCAGCTCTCAACTGTCTGATGTACTGATTGATACAGTTGGTATAATCATCGGTATATCGGTAGTGAAATTAACTTATTATATTAGTCATGATAAAAGATAAAAGTACATTTAAAAATTAAATAATTATTAATATAATAATGTGTAAAATATGACTCATAATTGTAGAGATTATGGGTCATATTTTATGAAGAATAAATGAATATATAAAAATTGTATTAAATGAACATATAATAATTTATTTATTTTTATAGAAAAACCACTATACAAGCGACAGGTCCCTTGTTATAATCGTGAATATAAAATGAATTATAAACTTAAATGAGAAGAACATGAACTTTATAGAAGAGGTCGATTTTTGAAAAGAGAATCGAAAGTAGAAGGGAAAGATTATGAGTCGCGTGGTTGATTTACATGGTTGCATTTTGCCAGCTGTGTTAGGTCCACAAGGGCCTCAAACAATGGCAGAATCAGTAAAAATGATTAAGTCCTTGTCTGAACAAGGTATTACAGATATTTTTAGTACGCCTGATGTAACAGTATCTATGGAGCTGAACACATGGAATGCTATAAACTCTTTAGTTAATGAAGTAAAAGTTATGGTTAAGGAGCAACAAGTAGATATAACTATTCACAGTGGAGCTCGCGTAATGCTTTGTGATGAAATGGTTGCATATATAGCTTCTCATCGCAATCAATATACGTTGGGAGATAGCCATTTTATATTAGTTGCTCTTCCACAAAATAGCAAAGTGCATCATATTAATGCGTGGTTATTAAGTCTACTAGATATGGGGCTTGTACCTATTATTAGTGAAGTAGAAACTTATGGACAATTATTTACTAAACCTGAACAATTACTAGCATGGGTTGATAGAGGTATTTTGATTCAATGTAATATGGCATCTTTTGATCATGGTAACGCTAACTATGATAGGGCTATTGAATTATATCGAAATGGTTTAATTCATTTCTTTGGTACTGGTTACAGCGATGGCTATGATGTTGAGGCGTACCAAGGTTATGTGGAAGCAATTTCTGAATTAGACAATACGTATAAAAAAGATTTGTTGCCAAATATCCATCTTAATGAACGCGACCTCTTAGCTAATCGCACATTTTATCCTTCTGTCCCATCTAGTTGGGTGGGGAAAAAGGGTAATTTCTTAACTCGTCTATTTGGCTTTGCATTATAATTTATATAGGTTCTTTTATCCATGTCATATTGACATAGATAGAGGGACCTATTTTTACTTTATATTGTATTTAGGGTTGAAAACAACCACCATATATAGTATACTGAGAAGGCAGTAAAAATAGAGGGGTTTTCTAATAATTCTTTACATTTTTACATTTAAATTTATAAAAAGTGTGATTAGACATACTTTTTATACTTCTTAACATATATTTTGGCAGTAACAAGATGGGGAGGTTGCCAATATGTTGCAGGTCATTAAGCGTGATGGCACGAAGGTACCATTCGACAAAAACAAGATTGCTTTGGCTATTGAAAAAGCTGAACATAGTAGTACTGGGTTGTACGAAGAGGGCTTGGCACAGCGTATTGCAAATGAAATTGAGGAATATGCTACTAAGCTTCAAAAAGACATGACAATTTATGCTATTGAAGATCAAGTGTATTATAAGTTGATTGAGTATCATAATCCTGCAACGGCACGTGCCTATGAAGGTTACAAAGCTGTTCAAGCCTTTAAACGCCGTCAAAATACAACTGATGATGATGTAATTGGTTTATTAGATCGTAGTAATATCAGTGTTCTTGATGAAAATTCTAATAAGGATGCTGCTATTGTATCTACCCAACGGGATTTAATTGCTGGTGAAGTATCTAAGGATATTGCTCGTCGTAAATTGATTCCTACCGATATTTTGGAAGCCCATGATAGTGGAGCTATCCACTTCCATGATATGGATTATATTATTCAACCTATGTTTAACTGTTGCTTGATTAATTTGGAAGATATGCTTACAAATGGCACAGTAATCAATGGTAAGAAAATCGATACACCTAAGTCTTTCCAAGTTGCTTGTACTGTAACAACACAAATCATTGCACAAGTAGCATCTGGTCAATATGGTGGTCAAAGTATTAATGGTATTGACCGTATTTTGGCACCATTTGTACGTAAATCTTATGAAAAAATCCTCAATAATGTTATTGAAGAGCAAGTTGAGATTTACGGCATGGAGCCTAATATGGAAAAGGCTCGTGAAATAGCGTGGAAACGTACGCGTAAAGAGGTTAAAGATGGTATCCAAACTATTCAATACCAAATCAATACATTGATGACCACAAATGGTCAATCTCCATTTGTTACATTATTTATGTATTTCCAACCAGACTATGAATACGCGAAGGAAGCGGCTCTTATTACAGAAGAAATTTTGCGCCAACGTATTAAAGGTGTAAAAAACGAAGCCGATGTATATATTACACCAGCCTTTCCTAAGTTGATTTATGTTCTTGATGAGCATAATGTAACACCAGATAGTCCATACTATTACTTAACTGAATTGGCAGCACAATGTACGGCTAAGCGTATGTACCCTGATTATATTTCTGCGAAAAAAATGAAGGAAAACTACTCAGGTAATGTCTTTAGTCCTATGGGCTGTCGATCCTTCTTATCTCCTTGGAAGGATGAAAATGGTGAATACAAGTTTGATGGACGTTTTAACATTGGTGTAGTAAGCTTGAACTTACCTCAAATCGGCATTCTAGCCCGAGGTAGTGAAGAACGATATTTTGAAATTTTAGATAAACGACTTGAGTTAGCAGAAAAAGCTCTAATGCTTCGTTATGAATTACTTAAGGACGTAGTGAGCGATGTGTCGCCAATCCATTGGCAACACGGTGCCATTGCAAGACTTAAAAAAGGCGAGAAAATTGCTAAATTCTTGACTGGCGGCTATGCGACTATTTCCTTGGGATATATTGGTATTTATGAAGCAACTCGCTTAATTACCGGTGAATCGAATACGGGCGAGAAAGGTCGCGTTTTTGCGATGAAGATTATGGATCGTTTAAATGCAGCTGTTGATGAATGGCGAGTTAAACATAACATGGGGTTCGCATTATATGGTACACCTGCTGAAAGTTTAACCCATCGATTCTCTTCTTTGGATCGCGCTCGTTTTGGTATTATTGAGGATATTACGGATAAAGGTTATTATACTAATAGTTATCATGTAAGCGTACGAGAAGAGATTAATGTATTTGACAAGTTTTCTTTTGAATCTGAGTTTCAAAAGAAATCTACAGGTGGCTGTATTTCCTATGCGGAAATTCCTAATATGACTAATAATATTCCAGCTGTTTTGACGATGATTCAATATATTTATGATCATATTTCTTATGCTGAATTTAATACCAAGTCTGACTATTGTCACGAATGTGGCTTTGATGGAGAAATTAAGGTAAATGAACATAACGAGTGGGAATGCCCTCGTTGTCACAATACAAATCGCGATAAATTAACTGTTATCCGTCGTACTTGTGGATATCTTGGTGAAAACTTCTGGAATGAAGGGCGCACAAAGGAAATTAAAGATCGTGTAATGCACATTTAAGATTATTAGAGGTATAGTTTTAATAATTATTCTATATATTAAGATAAACTGTTATATAGATTAATATAATTATCATAGATATCTAATGATGTGGATATTTTAATAGATACGATTTTAATTCTAAATACGATAGTTCTGTAAATGGTAAAAGCTGTGCCTAAGGCACAGCTTTTACTGTATATATGAGAAATTGAAATATATCTATATAGTGTTAATCAAAGTTGATAGGCACTACTATGGAGGTTATGATGAGATATGGGCAAATAAGACAATATGATATTGCCAATGGAGAAGGGATTCGTACATCTATATTTGTAACAGGGTGTACACATTGTTGTTATAATTGTTTTAACGAAGAATACCAAGATTTTAATGCCGGTAAGGTGTGGACGCAAGCTGAGACAGATTTAGTAGTTTCCTATGTGAAGAATCCTACATGTTCAGGCTTAACATTATTAGGTGGGGAGCCATTTCAAAATGTACAAGGCTTATTACCGGTGGTGAGAGCTGTTCGTGCAGCGGAGCCAGAAAAGAAGATTTGGGCCTATTCAGGCTATGAAATAGATGATATCTTAGAAGATGAGTTACGAAGTGCCTTATTACAAGAAATTGACATTCTCGTAGATGGCCGCTTTGTAGATGAACTTAAGGACCCTGCATTGCGCTTCAGAGGTTCCTCAAATCAGCGCATCATTGATGTTAAAAAGACATTAGCGACTGGGGAAATTATATTAGCAATGGAGTAAATATGATATTTGATAAACGATTTATAGGTCTCATTATTATAGTTGGCTTTATAGCGGGGTTAGTAGGAGCTTCCTATACGCATTTATTACATGGAATCCAACATTTCGTATATAATTATTCCTCTTCTGATCATTTGAGCTTTGGTGCAGCTGTGGCCCGAGTATCACCAGTAGAACGATTGATACCTTTAATCGTCTGTGGCGTGATAGGTGGCGTAGGTTGGGTTTTGATTCATAGATATGGTAAAGGCGTTGTAGATATAAAAACGGCAGTTTCTGTTAAAATGGATATGAATCCAATTACTACTGTTTTACATGCAACACTGCAAATAATTACGGTAGGTATTGGTTCTCCATTAGGTCGAGAAGTTGCACCACGTGAGGCTAGTGCTGGTATTACCACCTTTTTAGTTAAACATTTTGATATAAAACAAGAAGACCGTCAATTATTAATTGCATGTGCTGCAGGCGCTGGCCTAGCTGCAGTTTATAATTCACCATTATCTGCGACAATTTTTACATTAGAAACTTTGCTTCTTACTTGGAATGTACGCGCTATGAGTGCAGCCCTTTTATGTTGTGGCTTGGCTACATTTGTGACGCGACAAGCTGGCGTAGGAGATGTCATTCAATATACAATGGCACAACCCAGTTTGGGAAGTCATTATGTAGAGTTTTCTATCGTTTTAGGCGCTATTATTGCAATTGGTGTTGTTTTATTTAATATTACACAAAGTAAGCTACCCGCTATTCACCGTAGTAGTCCCATAATGATTCCTATTTCTATCGTAGCATTTACACTAATTGGTGTTTTAGCTATGTATTTTCCTGAAATTCTTGGAAATGGTAAAGCAGGCAATGAGTTGACTTTTACGAACGATATCACATGGACATATGCATTGGGTTTATTTGGATCCAAATGGGTAGCTGTTTTACTTGCTTTGACCGCTGGTGCATATGGTGGTCGTATTACACCATCTATGATGTTAGGTAGTACTTTGGGAATCGTATTTGGTACCGTATGGGCTATTGCTATAGCGCCAGTATCTTTGGGAATGTCTGCTTTTGTGGGGGCCGTAGTATTCTTAGGCCTTGCACAAAAAATGCCTTTGACATCTTGTGTATTTATGCTTGAATTATCTCGTTTCTCTGTAGAGATGTTGTTTCCTATAGCTTTAACAATGGGGACAGCTCTTATGGTAGAGCAAATCATTCAATCAAAATTAAATAGCGCTAAGTAGCAATAAATAATAGTTAATAAAAGTAAATATAATATATAGAAAAGAAGCGGATAGTTGAATTAATCAACTATCCGCTTTTAATGTATATGTAATTATACGATTTTTGCGTTCTTATCGTATTCCTCGCCACCCGCATCAGGAAGCATGCCATATTCTACAGTCCACAAGTGTTTATATTTTAGTGCTTGATTGTGAATACGTTCGATTTGCGTTTCATCTGTACGAGCTATGCGAGCTGGGATTCCAACAACTAAAGAATTAGGTGGAATTACAGTGTTCTCCTTTATGACTGCACCAGCAGCAATAATAGAGCCAGAGCCAATATGACAACCGCTCAATACAATAGCGCCCATTCCAACTAATACATTATCTTCGATAGTACTAGCGTGTACTATTGCACCATGGCCAATTGTTACATAATCTCCAAGAATGCAAGCCCTGTCATCATCAACGTGTAATACAGAGTTATCCTGTACATTAGAATAGCGACCTACTACAATTTTATTTACATCACCGCGAAGTGCACAGTTTTGCCAAATGGAAGCATATTCTTTTAGTTCAACATCACCTGCAAGTTCTGCACCAGGCATAACACAACTTTTGGGATCTAATTTGGGGTATTTTCCGTGAAATGGTAACATAAGGAACTCCTAATTTATTAACTATACGATTTCAATAAGACGTTGTGCTTTACGAATAGACATGATAGCTTCGTTCATTACTGTTTGTACTATAGTGTGAGCAGGTTCAATAGTAGTAAGTCGGTTTAAACCTTGTCCAACTTGTACAGCACCATTTACAACATCACCATCGATAGCAGCACGTTTGTTAGTGCCTTGGGACATTTTGGTGCGTTCTTCAGGGGTAGTAACACCATCTGTTTCGGCAGCTAAGTAACGTGAAGTGAATTCGTTTTTCAAGCTACGTACTCCACCGTGACCGGAGAGGAGACCCGTTACAACAGAGTCTGTATCTGTGGCTTTGATAATTGCTTCTTTCATATTTATGTGGGCTTGGCATTCTTCAGCTAACAAAAAACGGGAACCCATTTGTACACCCTCAGCACCCATCAACAATGCTGCTGCAATACCACGACCATCTACGATAGCGCCTGCTACAACAACAGGAATGGAAATCTCAGGTAAAATATTTTCCATCAAGGACATGGTTGTTTGGCTACCAATATGTCCACCAGCTTCCATACCTTCAATAATAATTGCATCAGCACCAGCTTCTTCAATACGTTTAGCAAGTTTTAGAGATGGAACAACAGGGATAACTTTAATGCCTGCATCTTGCAATGGTTTAATATATGGTACAGGATTGCCTGCTCCAAGTGTTACAAATGCAGGCTTTTCTTCAATGATAACATCCACTAATTCGTCTTTATTGGGAGCCATTAACATGAGATTGACTCCGAAAGGCTTATCCGTTAAGTCTTTACAGGCACGAATCTCGTTGCGCGTCCATTCTGCATCACGACCACCAAGAGCAATTACACCTGTAGCACCTGCATTAGCTACGGCAGCAACTAGTTTGTGTTCAGATACCCAGGCCATAGCACCTTGGATGATAGGGTATTCGATTTGTAAAAGTTGTGTTAACGCTGTTCTCATAAAGCCTCCTATGATAATAATTAAATTTACTGAAACTTTATTATACCTTTATAGGAGAATTTTATATAAGAATGATTTTATTTTCTTATATAAAATTAGAGTATTAATAAAGTCAAGAATATTCATCAGTATATACTTATATACTAAAGAGATTAAGCGTAATATTATTTGGAGATTATATGTAGTCACATAATCTCTTCTCTATATAATAGTATAATATAGTAATTATGTACACCTTAGATAAGGTTATTATAGTTATTTATTTAAACAATATGCTTTCAAAATTAATTTCCAATTATTAGATTAAAATAAAATATTCAGCAGTAGTCTAAAGATAAAAAAACTAAATGATAATATATTTCAAATGAGTTAAGTAGTAGAAAACCGCATAGTATCTATGATTATTAAATATTATAAAAAATGAGAAAATAAGAAAATGAGTATTGAAAAGTTTCGATGTCTTTGATATACTACATTACAGATAGAGTATCTGAATTAATTAAAGATAAACATTAAACAATAATTTTCAAGTGAAGGAGGAAATACACATGGAAAAATATGTATGCGTAGTATGTGGTTGGGTTTATGACGAAGCTGTTGAAGGCGTAAAATTCGAAGATCAACCAGCTGATTATGTTTGCCCAATTTGCGGTGTTGGTAAAGACCAATTCGAAAAAATGTAATTGACTTACCAAAAGGCTATCTTGAGTCCACTTGAGATAGTCTTTTTTATTTGACAAAGCACCATGTCATGTTTATAATATTATGAGTCGAGGTAAGATTATGAAACTGCAAGTAGAGCAAGCAAAAGAACATATAGGAAAGAAATTTCCTTATAGCTATACGATATCAGCCTCTGAGCTTGGTGACGTAACTGCTTTTCCTTGGAGCCGTCATGATATAACCATTAGTGGTGAGTTTTGGTTTGATGGTCAAAATTACATCGTTCAAGGTTCGATTCAGTCTAAAGGCGATTATGATTGTTCCCGTTGTTTAAATACCACAGAACATTATCGAAAAGATTTCTTTGAGGAAATCTTTAGTGATTGTCGAGATGCTGCAGATGATGTGAATTCTTTTGATGGAGAAGAAATTGACTTAACTGAACTAATTAGGGATACATTAATCATCAATGAGCCCTCTCAAGTGTTATGTCAGGATGATTGCAAAGGATTGTGCGTTCATTGCGGAGCAAATTTAAATGTTTCACCTTGTTCTTGTGAATCCTTTGTGGTGGATCCTCGATTTGCAGAGTTACGTGCTTTGCTTGATGAGAAAGATGATAGATTATCCTAATGATTGTACTAAGGAGGTGCAGATAATGGCAGTACCTAAACGTAGATTGTCTAAATGCCGTCGCGATCGTCGTCGTGCTAATTGGAAATTAGAAGCTCCTGGTTATGTAGCATGTCCACAATGCCACGAACCTAAGATGCCTCATCGTGTTTGCCCTACATGTGGTCACTATAAAGGTGAACAAGTAGTAGCTAATGCTTAATATGTGAGCAGAGAGAGACGCCTACTTTGTAGGCGTCTTTTTTATATGCTTTCAAAATATACACTCATATTTTTATATATTTTGTTATCAATAGCAAGTGTCACTATTTTATAGTAAGATTATTCTATAAAATGGTGACACATTTTTATTTTTTATAAACAATAATACTAAAATATAAAAAAACAACTATATTTTGTATATGCTATGAAAATATCTTACTATATGTATGAAAAGTCTTGCCAATAAGGGAATTATTGTATATACTTAGGATGTAATATTAATACTAGGTCATAAAAGGTGGTCCCATAGGTCATAAAAGGTGGTCCCATGAGTCGGTTAAAGAAGCAAGAGCGCCAGAAGCAGTTACAAGAAAAACTGAATATTACGCCATTTCTTACTGATGAAGAATTGGCAACACACTTTGGTGTAAGTGTGCCAACAATTCGTCTCGATCGACTAGAATTGGGTATTCCTGAATTGCGTGAACGTATTCGTGTTATGGCTACAGGTCAATCACATGAAATGGCAGAACATGTATCATATGAAGTGGTTGGCGAATTGATTGATGTCACCGAGGGGCACCAAGCATTATCTATGTTGCGTACTACGGCTGATATGGAAGATCAATTCGGATATGTAGAACCGCAGTATTTATATGCTCAAGCAAATTCCCTTGCAAAAGTGGTTATGGGGACGACTGTTTGCTCTGCGGAAGTTGGAAATATAAAATATAAGAACCCGGTAGGATCTGGTACTAATTTGGTAGCGAAAGCAGAAATTGTTCGTCGCCGAGGTAATAAGTTCTTTATTTGGGTTATAATAAGAGATAAAATAAAAGAAGTGTTTCGCGCAAAATTTATTATGGAATCCGTAGAGAATAGGGTGTAAATTATGAAAATTGCAATAGACGCCATGGGTGGCGACTTTGCTCCAATGGAGACTGTACTTGGATCCATTGAAGCCGTACGAGCAAATCAACACATTGAAGTGGTGCTCGTCGGCGATGAGCAGCAAATTTTTGATATATTAGAAGCTAATAATGAAGCTAAGAATCCACGTATTTCTGTACATCATGCTAGCCAGGTAATCGGCATGGATGAACATCCAGGTCAAGCATTGCGCAAGAAAAAAGATGCATCTGTTGTGGTCGCTACTTCGTTGGTTCGCGATAATCGTTGTGATGCTGTAATTGCTCCAGGTAGTACGGGAGCTGCTGTTGCAGCGGCTTTGTTTGGTCTTGGTCGCATTAAGGGCATTGATCGCCCTGTCATTGCAACTCCAATGCCAACGGTAAGTGGTATAACAGTTATGTTAGACTCTGGTGCAAATTCTAATAGTAAACCTAAACATCTTGTACAAGGTGCTTTAATGGGGTCTGAATATGCTAAGCTTTTATTAGGAAAAGAAAATCCTACTGTGGGATTGTTAAATATTGGTGAAGAGGCCACAAAGGGGAACGATGTCGTATTGGCGACATATCCGATTTTGGAGGGTATGAAGACTATCAATTTTAAAGGAAATATTGAAGGTCGTGATATTCCTAAAGGTGCCGTTGATGTTGTCGTATGTGATGGCTTCGTAGGCAATGTGGTACTTAAATTTGCGGAAGGTTTAGTAACAGGTCTTACGCAATTAGTAAAGGATAGCATCATGGCAGGAAGTATTTTCGCCAAGATAGGAGCTATGCTTGTAAAACCAGCTTTGAAAAAGATGGCAAAACGTTTGGATCACACAGAAAATGGTGGTGCTCCGCTCTTAGGAGTTAATGGGGTATTCATGATTGCTCATGGTAGTTCTAAAGCAAAAGAAATAAAAACTGCTATTGAAATTGCTAGTGATTTAGTAGAGCGTAAAATTATTCAACACATAAGAGAAACGATGGATATTGAAGGAGCCTTAAAGTATGACTATGATGAATAAACCTGTAGGAATCATTGGTACTGGGAGCTTCCTTCCTGACAATGTAGTAACAAACTTTGATCTTGAAAAAATGGTTGATACCAATGATCAATGGATTAGAGAGCGTACGGGTATAGAAGAACGACGCATTGCACCGGAAGGTATGAATACATCCTATATGGCGACAGAGGCAGCAAAAAAAGCTATGCAAATGGCTAATGTCACTGCAGAGGAAATCGACATGATTATCTTTGCTACCTTAACACCAGATATGATTATTCCTTCGGCAGCTTGTGTATTGCAAGCGAACTTAGGTGCCAAAAACGCTGCAGCCTATGATTTACAAGCGGCATGCTCTGGGTTTGTATATGGATTGATTACTGCCGCTAGTTATATTAGTTCTGGTATTTATAAAAAAGTACTCGTCGTGGGGGCGGAAATTCTTTCCCGTCGAGTAAACTGGAATGATCGTGGTACATGTATCCTCTTTGGTGATGGTGCTGGGGCTGCAGTAGTATCTGAAGTACCTGAAGGCTATGGCATTAAAGGTATTGACATGGGCGCCGATGGCACTGGCGGACCAGCGCTTTGCATTCCTGCAGGTGGCACTGCTGTGGTGGCAAATGATCAACGCGTAGAAGAGGGCTTAACATTTATTCATATGGATGGCCCTGAAGTATATAAATTTGCCGTTAAAACGATGGGGCGTACGGTTTTAAAATCCTTAGAACGCGCTGGTATGGAGTTAAACGAATTAGATTACTTCATTCCTCATCAAGCGAATATTCGTATTATTGATTCGGCAGCCAAACGTTTACATCTGCCAATGGAAAAAGTTTTTGTTAATTTACATAAGTATGGTAATACATCTGCCGCGTCTGTAGCGATTGCACTTGATGAAGCTAATCGCGAGGGACGTTTCAAACGCGGTGATAATGTTGCGTTTGCAGGATTTGGTGCAGGCCTAACATGGGCAAGCCTGGTCTTGAAATGGTATTAAGGAGGACACATCAAGATGATTAAGACTGACATTTGTGATTTATTGCAGATTGAGTATCCAATCTTTCAAGGTGGTATGGCTTGGCTCGGTACTGCAGAATTAGCGGCAGCCGTTTCTGAAGCTGGTGGCCTTGGGATTATTGGTGCTGGTCATATGCCTCCTGATATTTTCCGTAATGAAATCCATAAATTAAAAGAGCGCACTAGCAAGCCTTTTGGCTGTAATATTATGCTCATGTCTCCATTTGTAAAAGAGGTTATGGAAGTAGTTGTGGAAGAACGTGTTCCTGTTATTACTACAGGTGCAGGTAATCCTGGTGTTTATGTTCCCGCTTTGAAAGAAATTGGTACAAAAGTTATTCCTGTAGTTGCATCAGTATTACTTGCAAAGCGCTTATTACGTGGCGGTATTGATGCAATTATTGCTGAAGGTACAGAGTCTGGTGGTCACGTAGGTGATATTACAACTATGGCATTAATTCCTCAAGTAGTTGATGCTGTAGATGTACCAGTTATTGCTGCTGGTGGTATTGCAGATGGTCGTGGTATGGCTGCGGCATTTGCATTAGGTGCTAAAGCGGTACAAATGGGGACACGATTCGTATTATCCGAAGAATGTATTGCCCATGAAAATTATAAAAATGCTGTATTGAAAGCAAAAGATCGTGCTACAGTTATGACTGGCTTAACAACAGGTCATCCTGTACGTATTATAGATAATGCGTTAGCTCATAAATATAAATCCCTTGAATTTAGTGGTGGTTCTAAAGAGGAATTGGAAGCATTAGGCGCTGGCACACTTCGTTTAGCTGCTATTGATGGTAATATAAAAGAAGGTTCTGTAATGATCGGTCAAATTTCTGGTATGTTAACAGATGTTAAACCATGTGAAACTATCATTAAAGATATCATGACTGAAGCTGAAACAGTGATTAAGAATCTTCAAGGTCTTAGTAAATAAGGAGGCCCCTAATGAAAACGGCATTTGTTTTTCCTGGTCAAGGTTCTCAAAAAGTAGGCATGTTACAAGATTTGTATAATGCGTATCCTATTGTAAAACAACGTTTTGAAGAGGCTGACGAAGCACTTGGTTATTCCATCAGTAAATTATGCTTCGAAGGTCCTGATACAGAGCTCGTTAAAACAGCAAATACACAACCAGCTATTTTGACTGCATCCGTAGCTTGTTATGAAATTCTAAAAGAACAAGGCTTTACGCCTGATATCGTAGGCGGGCATAGTCTTGGTGAGTATAGTGCTCTAGTAGCAGCCGGTGTATTGAACTTTAAAGACGCAGTATATGTAGTTCATAAACGCGGTGAATATATGCAAGAAGCTGTGCCATTGGGTAAAGGCGCTATGGCGGCAATTTTGGCATTACCTCGTGAGCAAGTTGTAGAAATTTGTGAAGAAGTAAATGCTTCTGTAGGTTCTGTACAAGCAGTTAACTTCAATTGCCCTGGACAAATCGTTATTGCCGGTGAAACTGCAGCGGTGGAAACAGCAGCTGAAAAAATGAAAGAAGCAGGAGCGAAACGTGCAGTAATGCTTCCGGTGAGTGCTCCATTCCACAGCCGTTTGATGGAACCAGCAGCTCTTCGGTTAAAGGAAGAATTGGATAAGATCCAAGTGAGTGATGCACAAATTCCTGTAGTTGCAAATGTTACTGGTAAGATTTTGACTAATGCCAATGACATTAAAGAGTCCTTAGTTACTCAAGCCGCTAACCCTGTTTTATGGGAAGATTGTGTAGCTGAAATGGTAAACTTTGGTGTTACTCGCTTTGTTGAAGTGGGGCCTGGGAAAGTACTTACAGGTTTTACTAAAAAGATTAACAAAGATATGGAATTAGCCAATGTTGAAGACATTGCATCCTTAGAGAAAACGCTTGAATTTTTGAAGGGGGTTCGATAAAATGCATTTAGAGGGTAAAGTAGCCATTGTAACTGGCGCATCCCGTGGCATTGGTCGCGCTGTAGCTATCAATCTAGCACAATCTGGTGCTGATGTTGTTGTAAACTATAGCGGTAGCGAAGGTGCAGCGCAAGAAACTGTTGAAGCTGTACAAGCGTTAGGCCGCAAAGCCATTAAAATTAAAGCTAATGTAGCCAATGCTGATGAAGTTGCTTCCATGGTGGAAGAAGCTCATAAAGAATTTGGTCACATTGATATTCTCGTGAATAATGCGGGGATTACGCGTGACGGTTTGTTAATGCGAATGAAAGACGAAGATTTTGATGCTGTTATCGATATCAACTTAAAAGGTGTTTACTTGGTAACTAAAGCAGTATCTAAAATCATGATGAAACAACGTTCTGGTCATATTATTAACATGACATCTGTTGTTGGTGTTATAGGTAATGCTGGTCAAACTAACTATGCTGCTTCTAAAGCGGGCGTAATTGGTTTTACTAAATCCTGTGCTAAAGAATTGGCTAGCCGTGGTATTACAGTTAATGCTATTGCACCAGGCTTTATCAATACAGATATGACTGATGTATTACCAGAAAAAGTTAAAGAAGCTATGGTTACTCAAATTCCGTTGGGCCGTATGGCTGATGCCGAAGAAGTAGCAACAGTAGCAACATTCCTTGCTAGCGATTTTGCTAATTATATTACGGGTCAAGTCATCAATGTTGATGGTGGCATGGTAATGTAGTTGTAAAATTAGACTATATATAAATACACTTTGAAAGGAGGTGAACCACTAATGAACACTTTCGATAAAGTTAAAGCAATCGTTGTGGAACAATTAGGCGTTGATGAAGCTGAAGTTACCATTGATTCTACATTCATCGACGACTTAGGCGCTGACTCCTTAGATATCGTTGAATTGATCATGGCATTTGAAGAAGAATTCAATGTTGAAATCCCTGACGACGTTGCAGAAAAAATTAAAACCGTTAAGGATACAGTAGAATATATTGATTCTGCTAAATAAGCTGTAAAGCTAACAATTCAACCGAACGGGAGGCCGAGTGGCCTCCCAACCGGTTTTATTTACAGGAGGATTTGATAGTGAAGCTCCCTGAACTTCGCATTGGGAATCTAGTGGCCAAAGTACCTATTATTCAAGGTGGTATGGCGATTAGATTGTCTACAGCTCGCTTGGCAGCAGCCGTTGCAAATGAAGGTGGTATCGGCCTTATTGCGGCATCGGGCTTGCCTTTCGATGAATTACGATACGAAATACAATTAGCTAGAAAATTATCACCTACGGGTATTATTGGTATAAATGCGATGGTAGCAGCAACTCAATTTGCTGGCTTAGTAAAGACTGCCATCGAAGAAGGCATTGATCTTGTAGTAGCAGGTGCTGGTTTTTCAAGAGATATGTTCGCAATGGGCAAAGAGTCTGGTACTCCTATTGTACCAATTGTTTCGTCCGCAAAATTAGCTCGCATTTCTGAAGGTTTAGGTGCTGCAGCTGTAATCGTAGAAGGCTGTGAAGCTGGTGGACACTTGGGGACGGATCGTTCCGCTCGAGAAATCGTTCCCGAAGTTGTAGCAGCGGTAAAAAACATTCCAGTAATTGCTGCTGGTGGTGTTCTAGATGGCCATGATATCGTTGAAATGTTAAAAATCGGCGCTAGTGGTGTTCAAATGGGTAGCCGTTTTGCTGCTTCTGATGAATGTAATGCATCTGATGAATTGAAAAAAATGTATGTACGAGCTACAAACCCTGAGGATATAGTATTGATTCAAAGTCCTGTTGGTTTGCCTGGTCAAGCAATAAAAAACAAATTTGCTGAATCTGTTTTAGATGGTACTGTAGCGCCTCCAACGGTGTGTGATAACTGTTTAAAACATTGTTCCCATAAATTCTGCATTATCCGTGCTCTTTCTCGCGCACAACAAGGTGATGTGGAAACGGGGTTGGTGTTCTCTGGCAATAATATGAGAAAAGTCGATAGGATTATGCCAGTTAAAGATATCTTTGCTCAATTAAAACAGCAAGTAGCAGAGATTGATTAATTTAAAGGGCTGTATAGCTATAAGAGGTGGAATAATTGGAAAAACGTGTAGTAATTACTGGCTTAGGGGCAGTGACTCCTGTAGGTATCGGTAAAGAGAACTTCTACAATGCGTTATTGGCAGGTCAATCTGGTATTGGGCCGATTACACGCTTTGACGCATCTGACTATGCAACACGCATTGCGGGTGAAGTAAAAGACTTTGATATTACAAACTATGGGGTAGACAAGAAAGAAGCTCGTCGTATGGACCGTTCTGTAGAATTTGCTATCGGTGCAGCTGTTCTTGCTTGTGAAGATGCTGATCTTGATTTAGATAAAGCAGATTTAGATCGCTGTGGTACTGTAGTTGGTACAGGTATAGGCGGCATTGACTCTATCCATGAGGTGTATGAAACATTATTCGAAAAAGGTCCTGGCCGTGTAAGTCCATTTGCAGTACCTATGATGATTGCAAATATGACATCTGCACGCGTATCTATTCGCCTTGGTCTTAAAGGTCCAGTTATTACAGACGTAACTGCTTGTACTTCTGGTACAAATGCGATTGGCGATGCATTCCGTATCATCCAACGTGGAGATGCTGATGTGATGTTTGCTGGTGGTACTGAGGCTGCGGTATCTCCGGCTGCTGTAGCTGGTTTTGCGGCTATGAAAGCTATGTCTACACGCAATGATGAGCCAACAAAGGCGTCCCGTCCATTTGACCGTGACCGTGATGGTTTCGTAATGGGTGAAGGTGCTGGTATCGTAGTTCTTGAAGAATTAGAACACGCAAAAGCACGCGGTGCGCATATCTATGCTGAAGTTGTGGGCTATGGTAGCAATGGTGATGCTTACCATATCACTGCACCAGCTCCAGGTGGTGTTCAAGCTCGTAAATGTATGGAATTAGCAATTAAAGATGCAGGTATTGATCCTAAAGACGTTAACTACATCAATGCTCATGGTACATCTACTGGCCTTAATGACCAAAATGAAACATTGGCTATTAAAGAATTGTTCGGCGATCACGCTAAAAATATCGCTGTTAACTCTACTAAATCCATGACAGGTCACTTATTGGGGGCTGCTGGTGCTATTGAAACTATCGTAATGGCAATGGCGATTGAAACTGGTAAAGTTCACCCTACAATTAACTGTGACAATCCTGATGAAGGTTTGGATCTGGACTATGTTCGTGAAGGCGCACGTGAACTTCAAGTAAAATGTGCACTTTCTAACTCTTTCGGTTTTGGTGGTCATAACGGTACACTTTGCATTCGCCGTTATGAAGCTTAATGGTTACTATCGAAACGCATAAGAGTAAGATAACACAAGCTCGTGAAGAATCTCTTCATGAGCTTGTTGCTCGTTTAGACATACCTGTGTCAGATATATCCATTATAGATTGTGCTTTTACACATACTTCTTATGCGAATGAACATAAATCAAAGCATATTCATCACAATCAGCGATTAGAGTTTTTAGGCGATGCTGTTTTGGATCTTATTATTGGGGAATACCTATTTAAGACATATCCAGATATGGCTGAAGGTAATTTAACGAAAATTAAGGCCGCTACAGTGTGTGAGGATTCTTTAGCATCTGTGAGTCGTTCTTTGCAACTAGGACAATATTTATTGCTCGGTCATGGAGAACGCGCTTCCGGTGGTAACGATAGAAACTCTATATTAGCGGATACCTTTGAGTCTCTCATCGGTGCCATTTATATTTCTACAGATTATCAAACGGCTATGGCCTTTGTTTTAAAGCATTTAACTACCTATATCATGCAAGCCTTAGAAGGTAAGCGGGGCAAAGATTATAAGACATTATTACAAGAATATGTGCAACGTGATGGGGATAAACATATTGTCTATCATTTGCTCAGTGAAAGTGGTCCCGATCATGCTAAAACCTTCCATATGGAGGTTGAAATTAATGGTGTTACTTACGAGGCCGGCTCTGGTAAAAGTAAAAAAATTGCAGAACAACATGCGGCTCAATTGACTTTAGAAAAGTTGATGGCTGATAAATAGAAAAGCGCCGAATGGCGCTTTTTTTGTATAATAGTATGTGAGTAATATATAGTATGTGAGTAATAATCTATATAATGGTAGATGAATAATGATCTATATAATGATAGATGAACAATAATCTATATAATAATAGATGAATAATAATTTTTACATAAGAAGAGGAGGTGTCTATGAAACCATTTGGTATGATTCCCTTTTTTATACCTCACGTAGGTTGTCCCTATGTGTGTACATTTTGTAATCAATCTCGTATTACAGGCCAATCTGGTATTAGTCACCTAACTCCAGAATATATACAACAAACAATCAAAGACTATGTAGGAACAAAGCGGAATGAAAAGTTTTGGGAGGTTGCCTTTTATGGTGGATCATTTACGGCTATTATTAAAGATTTACAACATAAATTATTAATGCCTGCCTATGAAATGCTTCAACAGGGCCTCATTGATGGCATACGCTGTTCTACAAGGCCCGATGCTGTAGGAGATGAAGCGATTACATTATTACAGTCTTATGGAGTAAAAACTGTGGAACTTGGTGTGCAGTCTATGAATGATGGTATTTTAGTCGATGCTAAGAGGGGGCACACGGCACAAGAGGTAGTAGAGGCTGTTACACGATTAAAACATCGTGATATGACCGTTGGGGTTCAACTTTTACCGGGACTAAAAGGAGAGACTTGGCAAACCATAATAGAAACGGCCATTGCAGTAGCCGCATTACGACCTGATTTTGTACGTATCTATCCCGTACTAGTTATAGAAAATACAGAGCTAGCCGAACAGTATAGAGCTGGAGAATATAAACCACTAAGTACTGAGCTAGCTATACAGTATTGTTCATTTTTAAAAGATTGGTTTGAACAGCATGGCATTGAAGTCATTCGCACGGGTTTACAAAGTACAGAAGAATTAGATTCTAGGAATAGCTTAGTAGCGGGGCCATATGAGCCCGCTATGGGGGAGCTGGTTGTGAACGAACAGTATAAGCAGCGAATTGAACGTTGTATTGATGAGCATGCATCTCAGTATACGTACGCACTAAGTAACGATTGTTTTAATCTAACTGACTACGCTACTTATGAAAATCTAGGATTTAGTGGAGTTAGTGCTTATAATGCTGATAATAGTGGATATATAGATAACACTAATAATGATAGAACAAATTATATTAGGAATAATGGTATTGCAGTACAGCATAATATTGTTATTTCTTATCCGAGATGCTTAACATCTAAGGTGCGAGGCCTTAATAATCGAAACGTTAAATACTTTCAGATTCAGTATCCGCAGTATGCATTTGAATGGTGTGAAGAACGCACGAGAAATACCGTTCGTTGCTGTATTGATGGCCTGCAATATGTGTTATAATAAAAGATATGATTATTTAGGGTTGTTGGTAGAAAGGAGGCAGTCATGCAATTACTTCGGTTGGAATTAAAGGGCTTTAAATCGTTTGCGGATAAAACGATTGTAAAATTCTCACCAGGAATGACTGCCGTTATTGGTCCTAACGGAAGTGGTAAAAGTAATATTACGGATGCTATGAAATGGGTATTGGGAGAATCCAATGTCCGTAATTTGCGCGGTCAAAAAGCAGAGGATATTATTTTCTCTGGTACGGAAAAGCGCAAACCTATGAGCGCTGCTGAGGTTACACTTGTGTTTGACAATAGTGACCAACAATTAGATATAGATATGGCTGAGGTAGCCATTACACGCCGTATATACCGCACTGGTGAAAGTGAGTTCCTCATTAATAAGCGATCTTGTCGTTTAAAGGACATACATCTTTTACTAGCAGATACCGGTCTTGGTAGAGACTCCATGGCTATCATTGGGCAGAACCGAATTGATGCTATTTTAAATTCTAAACCTGAAGAACGGCGCCTTATCTTTGAAGATGTAGCAGGTATTTCTCGCTTTAAGATCAATAAAGAAGATGCATTGCGTCGTATTGCCAGTACAGATCGTAATATGGAGCGTGTACGAGACGTAATGGCTACCATTGAAGAGCAATTAGGACCTTTGTCTGAAAAAGCGGAAAAGACTAAAAAATATATGACCTTAAGCCGCGCAAAGCGCGATTATGATGGGGCATTAGGCTTCCACAATTATAAGACCTCTGATCGTCTTTTAACACGTTTTGAAAACGATAATATTGCCTTTAAAGATGAAGAAATTGAGCTTCAAACTGAATTGTCTAAATTAGAGGCTCGTCGTCACGAATTGCAATCGTCCTCGTCAAAAGAGCAGGAACAGCTTAAGTTGTGGGAGGCTCAATATACTGAAAAGCAACGCGATGAAGAACGCTTATCTGGTCATTTACGTCTCTTAGAAGAGCAACTAAAAACAGCGCGCCGTGAATTAGATGAAACGTCTATGCGCATTAGCGAGCTAGAGGCTACGCAAAAGGGCGAGGAGCAACAATTGCGCATCTTAAATCAATTGATTCAAGATGAAAGTGCTCAATTAGTAGAAAAAGAGTCTAATCTAGAAGAATTAGAAGCGAGTTACAAAAAGGCTGTTGAAGATGTAAGGTCAGAACAAGCTAAGTTCCAATCCTTGCAATCCAATCGAGAGGCTTTTGAGAAACGTCAATTAGAAGTTGTGAGTGCTATTGAAACGGCTAAGGCTAGTATTCGGAGCTTAGAAGCTCGCAAGGGGGAAAGTAAAAATCAATGTGCTATTCTAGAATCTGAAATAGCACAGGTAGATAGTGAACTACAAGTCGCTCGTTCTGAATTTGAAGCGCTAGGTCAAAAGTTTAATGCCTTATCTGCTCAACGACAAGCCCTCGTTGATGATGCTAAGGATGCGGTCATGAAAGCGCGTGAAGAGCGTAAGGAATTACAAAAGCTGCGCACTCAAGAACAACGTGCAAAAGGTCGATTAGAACTATTAGCACAGTGGGAGGAACAGCACGAAGGTTACTTAGAAGGCACAAAGAACATCCTCAATGGTAAAGGTTCTTGGCGCGAACAGATCACGGGCGCTGTTGGCGATCTCTTTACGGTAGAGGAGAAATATACTACGGCTATCGAAACGGCCTTAGGCGGTAGTGTTAACCACGTTGTAACTACTACAGCTCGCGCTGCTGCGGAGGGTGTCAATTATTTGAAATCTATCCAAGGTGGTCGCGTAACCTTCTTGCCGATGGATTCTGTTAAAGGTAAACCATATGATACACCGGCTTTACATGAAAGCTGTGTATTAGGCACTGCTGTTGATTGTATTTCTTTTGATAATAAATACGCCCATATTTTCCAATACTTATTGGGGCGCACCTTGGTAGTGTCTTCCATGGATGATGCCATTGGATTACAGAAAAAATACAATCAGCAATTGCGCATCGTAACTCTTACAGGGGAACAATTTCAACCTGGTGGTTCTCTAACCGGTGGTGCCACAAAACGTAAGCGTGCTTCTGTATTGAGCCGCAAGGAAGAGGCTGCTAGTCTTGAACAAGAACTGGTACAAATTGAAGAACAAATTCGCTCCTTAATAGCTAACTTAGAAAGCCTTGAAAAACGGGTTGAAGAGACTGAAAAGGATCAAGCGACTCTTGATGAAAGCTATCAACATACGAACTTACTCTATGTGGCTAGTGAAACAAAGGTACAAAATATACAAAATCAGCTGGATCGTAAGAAACGTGTTCTCCATGAAGAAGAGCAACGTTTAGTACAAATTGATATTGATTTGGCTACTACAACAGCTAACTTGAAAGATCAAGAAACAGCATTAGCTTCCTTGCAAGAGGATCATGGTATGGATGGTAATCAAGGGGCGTTGATGGGTCGATTAACCGTGTTGCAAAAGGTGCAACAAGAGGCGTATGAAGCTTTTACAGAAGCTCGCCTTACTTGTGATACCTTGCGACATACCATTCAGGAACGGGAATCACAACGTGAACAGCGTAATCAGTCTATTTCTAGTATTATTGAGCGTTTAACACCACTTCGTAATTTGTTAGTTAGTACTACACAACGCTATGAAGAGGATATCCCTCTGGCTCAGGAAGTTGCAGAACAAGAGTTGACCTCTGCTACGGCTGAGGTTGAACGATTACGTGCCCTTCGCGATGAAGCTTATGATAAAACATCTACGGGGCGCGAGGAAATGGAATCTATCCTCAGTGAGCAAGACCGATTGAATCAACGCTACAAAGTGGTGCAAGGTCGCCTTGTTGATATGGAAGGTAAAATTACACGTCATCGCATGGACTGTGAGCGCTTTGTAGAAGAATTACAAGAGCTAGGCTTTACTTTGGAAGATGCTCAAGTCCTTCGCATTGAAGGCTCCGTTAGCGATTGGAAGGATGAGCAAGCTCGTTTGATAGCCGAAATTGCCGAATTGGGTCCAGTCAATCCAAATGCCGTTGAGGAATACGAAGAGACTAAAGAACGCTATGATTTCTTAACCACACAATTAGCTGATTTAGATACGGCAAAGGCGCAATTACAGGCGGTTATTGCCGAAATGGATAAGGCGATGAGTACACAGCTATATGATGTATTGGATGTGGTAGGCCGTAGATTCCAAGAAGTATTCAGCCAATTGTTTGGCGGTGGTACTGCGCAAATTGTACTTACTGATCCAGATAATATCTTGACGGGTGGTATCGACTTCTACATTCAACCACCAGGGAAAAAGCGTCAACAATTGACACTTTTATCGGGTGGTGAGCGTGCTCTTACGGTTATCGCTTTATTGTTCTCATTCCTTGACTATCGTCCAGCTCCGTTCTGTGTGCTTGACGAAGTTGACGCGGCGCTTGACGAAGCTAATGTTGAACGATTTAGCTCTTACTTAAATCGAATAAATAAAGAAACACAATTTATCGTTGTATCTCACCGTAAAAAGACGATGGAAGCTGCCGAAGTACTTCAAGGGGTAACCATGGTGGAACGCGGTGTATCGCGATTATTAACAGTAGCATTTGAAGATGTGAAGGAGGATCTAGCATAATGGCATTTGGATTCTTTGATAGAATTAAAGACGGTTTAGAGAAAACTCGTAAGTCTTTTGTAAAAAATGTAGAAAGCATCGTTATTGGTTATGCGCAAATCGATGATGATTTTTTAGATGATTTAGAAGCAGTTATGCTTACTAGTGATCTAGGCCCTAAGACGACAGAATACTTGATGAAAGAAATTCGTCGTGGTGTAACAGAAGGTATCATCAATCATACAGGCGATGTAATGCCGTTTATGGAAGACCGCATCACGGAAATGCTCATCGATCAAGAAGATGAAATTACTTTGCACCATCCTGAGGTTATCCTCGTAGTTGGTGTAAATGGTGTTGGTAAAACAACGACAATCGCTAAATTGGCTAACTATTATACTAAAGAAGGTAAAAAGGTTATCATTGCTGCAGGTGATACATTCCGTGCCGCTGCAGCTGACCAATTATCCATTTGGGCTGATCGCGTTGGTGTGCCGATTGTTAAACATAAAGAAGGCGCAGACCCTGCTGCCGTTGTATATGATGCAATGGAAGCTGCGAAAGCTCGTAATGCAGACCTTGTTATCGTAGATACGGCTGGTCGTCTACATACTAAGGTTAACCTTATGGAAGAGCTTAAAAAGATGGGGCGCGTAGCGAATAACCACGTAGAAGGTGCGCCGCATCAAACATTGCTCGTTTTAGATGGTACTACGGGTCAAAATGCAGTAAGCCAAGCTAAATTATTTGGTCAAGCTGTACCAGTAAATGGTATTGTAGTAACTAAACTAGATGGTACAGCAAAAGGCGGCGTAGTTATCTCTATTAAAGAGGAACTGGGCGTACCCGTACGCTGGATTGGCGTTGGCGAAGGTATGGATGACTTGCGTCCATTTAATGCAAAAGAATTTGCTAATGCACTATTTAATAAAGGAATGATTCAAGGTGACAAATAAATATAACCGGGAATTCTTACTTGAATATGTAGAATCTGAAAATAAAAAAAATGAATGTAATGTTAGCCTAGAAAATATGAATAAGATAGTTAGCTTAATCGAGTACTTCGGTATTGAACTATATCGCCCCATTACGAGATTGCTACTTTCAAACTGGGAAGAAATTACAGAACGTATTAATAACTATACTGAATCAGATTGGATGATGGCTGATGAAATCCAGAAGACCACACCTACACTAGATCGCTTTTCTATTGCTATGCTCATCGAAGTCTTAGAAGGTGAGGATACGTTGAATCAAGCGGAAAATGTAGGTCGTCGTTTGACGGATGAAGAAATGAAAGCCATCCGTAAACATCAGGATGAACAGTAATGAAGCATAGTACATATAATTACGAGGGGGGCCAACCATTTAAAGTGGAGGCGCCCTTTACGCCTACAGGTGACCAACCTACCGCGATTCAATCTTTAACAGAAGGTATTGAACGTGGTGAATGGGCGCAAGTTTTGCTCGGTGCCACTGGTACTGGTAAGACTTTTACAATGGCTAAGGTTATTGAAGCAGTTCAAAAGCCGACCTTGATCATTGCTCATAATAAAACCTTGGCGGCTCAATTATGTAGTGAATTTAAAAGTTTCTTTCCAAATAATGCGGTAGAATACTTTGTATCTTACTACGATTTTTATCAACCGGAGGCCTATATTCCTTCTAGTGATACATATATCGAGAAGGATGCGTCTATTAATGATGAAATCGATAAACTGCGACATAGTGCTACGATGAGCCTTTTTGAGCGCCGCGATGTCATTATCGTTGCCTCTGTTAGCTGTATTTATGGCTTAGGTGACCCTGAGGACTATTCTGATCTTGTATTGTCCTTGCGCTTAGGTCAAACTAAATCGCGCGATGAAATCTTATCTAAACTCGTAGATATTCAATATACGAGAAATGATATGAACTTTATCCGCGGTACCTTCCGTGTACAAGGGGATACAATTGATATTTTCCCTGCCGCTTATAGTGAAAGAGCCATTCGTGTGGAGCTCTTTGGTGATGAAATCGACCGCCTCGTAGAGGTAGATTCCTTGACGGGTGAAGTTATTGCGGAAAGAAAACACGTTGCTGTCTATCCAGCATCTCACTATGTAACGACGAAAGAGAAGATGAATATTGCTGTAGAGCGTATTGAAGCCGAATTAGATGAGCAGTTGGCGAAGTTAAAAGCTGCTGACCGTCTATTGGAGGCTCAGCGCTTAGAACAGCGTACCCGTTACGATATAGAAATGATGCAAGAAATGGGCTATTGCTCGGGCATCGAAAACTATTCCCGTCATATGTCTGAACGTAAGGCTGGGGAAGCACCGTTTACATTGATTGATTATTTCCCAGATGATTTCCTCATCATGGTGGACGAATCGCATGTGACGATGCCTCAAATTCGTGCTATGTATAATGGTGACCGTGCCCGTAAAGAATCTCTTATCGAATACGGTTTCCGTCTTCCTTCTGCATTAGATAATAGACCTCTTCAATTCGATGAATTTGTAGAGCGTATCAATCAAATTGTATACGTATCGGCTACACCTGGCCCATACGAAATGGAAGTAGAAACGAATATTGCAGAGCAAATCATTCGTCCTACGGGCCTATTAGATCCATCTATAGAAATTCGTCCTATTAAGGGGCAAATGGATGACTTGCTTGGAGAAATTCACAAACGAGCTGCCAAGAATGAACGGGTTCTTGTTACGACATTGACGAAGAAGATGGCTGAGGACTTAACGGAATTTTTGAAGGAAATGGGCGTACGAGTTCGTTACCTTCATTCCGATATTGTTACTATTGAGCGGGCTGAAATCATTCGTGATTTGCGGGCTGGCGTATTCGATGTATTAGTTGGTATTAACTTGCTTCGTGAAGGTCTCGATATGCCAGAGGTTTCCTTGGTTGCTATCTTAGATGCGGATAAGGAAGGTTTCTTGCGTTCCGATACGGCCATGATTCAAACTATAGGTCGTGCGGCTCGTAATGTGAATGGTCATGTTATCATGTACGCAGATCGTGTAACAGGTTCCATGCAACGAGCTATCGATGAAACCGATCGTCGTCGTGCCGTGCAAGAGGCTTATAATATTGAACATAATATCACGCCTAAATCTGTATCTAAAGATGTAAAAGAGCTTATCGAATTAACGAAAATCGAAGAAGATATGGTTACCGAGGGAAAGGGACTTTCACCGAAAAAAGGAAAACAAAAAAAATCCTCAGAGGGCATGGACCATGGACACGAATCATATGTTCAAGATACATCAGCACCTAAGGTGGCAGATATAACACCGGAAGAATTGTACAATAAGATTGAAGAGCTAGATCGTCAAATGAAGGCCGCCGCCAAGCAGCTTGAATTTGAATCCGCTGCTAAATTACGTGATCAATTGGGCGTATTACGTCAACAATGGTCCGATATGCATAGTGCAGGAGATAGCAAGTTGAAGAAGCCTGCTTCTACCAAATCTAGAAAGCGGACGAGTCCAAAAAGTAAATCTTAAGAGCAATTTTAAAAGATTGTAAGAAAACACATAGATTATATAGACTATATGTGCGATAATATACATATATTATTTCATGTTAGTAATCGGAGAGATGATGCCGTTTGGTATCATCTCTTTAAATAGGAAAGATAATGAAAGATCAATTGATTGTAAAAGGTGCGCGTCAGCATAACCTAAAAAATATTGATATATCCTTGCCACGTGATCAGTTTATCGTCTTAACTGGCCTCAGTGGTTCTGGTAAATCATCCCTAGCATTTGATACGATTTACGCAGAAGGACAACGACGTTATGTTGAGTCCCTGTCTGCGTATGCACGTCAATTTTTGGGACAAATGGATAAACCCGATGTCGATTATATTGAAGGTTTATCTCCCGCCATTTCTATCGACCAAAAGACGACGAGTCGCAACCCTCGTTCTACGGTTGGTACCGTAACGGAGATTTACGACTATTTACGTCTCTTATTTGCACGCGTAGGTCATGCACACTGTCCAGAATGTGGTAAGCCTATTACCCAGCAAACAATACAACAAATGACCGACGATGTAATGAGCTTTCCCGAAGGTTCAAAGATTTTAGTGCTGGCCCCTATGATTCAAGGTAAAAAAGGGGAACATAAATCGGTGTTTGAACAACTTCGCAAAGAAGGCTTTGTTCGTGCTCGAGTAGACGGTGTAGTGCGTACCTTGGACGAAGAAATTGTATTAGAGAAAAATAAGAAGCATTCCATCGATATCGTTGTGGACCGTCTCGTTGTAAAAGAAGGCATTGAATCTCGGTTGGCTGACTCTATGGAGACCGCTTCAAAATGGGCAGAAGGCATCGTTGTGATTCAAGAGGTAGACGGACCTGAACACATGTATAGCCAACATTTTGCGTGCCCAGATTGTCATATTTCATTACCTAAAATTGAACCGCGTATGTTCTCTTTTAATAGTCCGTTTGGTGCGTGTCCATCTTGTTTAGGGATTGGTTCTACTATGGAGGTTGATGAGGAGCGCATTATTCCAGATGGATCTATTAGCTTTGCCGATGGTTGCGTGCAAGCCTTGAGCTCCAATCCTAATGCTTGGTTTATGCGTCAAGTAGAAGGTCTATTAAAAGCTAATGGATATTCCTTAGACTCCACCTATGATGAATTGCCGAAAGCATTACAGAAAAAGGTGATGTACGGTACGACGGATAAGGTAAATTTCACCTATGAAAATATGAGAGGTGAGATAAAGGAATTCTTTACTGAGTACGAAGGCATTTTACCGATGGTTAAGCGCCGTCATAGTGAAGCCTCTACAGATTCTATGCGTGAAGAATTTGAAAAGTTTATGTCCATTAAGCCTTGTACTACTTGCCATGGTGCTCGTCTAAAACCTGAAGTATTGGCTATTACCGTAGGGGATAAGAATATCAATGAGGTCACACAATTAACTATAAAGGAAGCATTAGATTTCTTTGGGCATCTACAATTAACAGAGCGTGAACAAGTCATTGGCGCTCAAATTTTGAAGGAAATCAATGCTCGTTTAGGTTTTCTCAATAATGTAGGCCTCGATTATCTAACAATGAACCGTAGTGCAGGCACATTATCTGGTGGTGAAGCACAGCGTATTCGGTTGGCCACACAGATTGGCTCAGGCTTAGTAGGTGTATTATATATCCTAGATGAGCCATCTATCGGTTTACATCAACGCGATAATGATCGCCTCATCGATACATTAAAAGGGCTACGTGATTTAGGAAATACCTTGCTTGTTGTAGAACATGATGAGGATACGATGCGCGCTGCTGATTATTTAGTAGACATCGGTCCCGGAGCAGGTGAACATGGTGGTCAAATCATTGCAGCAGGTACTGTTGAGGAAGTGATGAAGGTAGAAAACTCTATTACTGGTCAGTACTTAAGTGGTCGTAAATTTATCGCCCTTCCCGAAGAACGCCGCAAACCAGGCAAGAATTGCATCGAAATTCGCGGTGCGAAGGAAAATAATTTACATAATATTAATGTAAAATTTCCGATAGGATTATTTACTGTCGTTACGGGGGTCAGTGGTTCTGGTAAGTCTACCTTAATCAATGAAATTCTTTATAAAGGATTAGCCAATCAGTTGTATCGTTCTTATCATAAGGTGGGAGCTCATAAAGAGATTCGAGGCATTAAACATATTGATAAAATAATCAATATTGATCAAAGCCCTATCGGACGTACACCTCGTTCCAATCCAGCTACATACACAGGTGTATTTGATGCGATTCGCGAACTATATAGTCAAACGCCTGAGGCTAAGATGCGTGGCTATAAACAAGGTCGTTTTAGCTTTAACGTAAAAGGCGGTCGATGTGAGGCTTGCCGTGGTGATGGTATTATCAAGATTGAAATGCATTTCTTACCAGATGTATATGTGCCTTGTGAAGTTTGCAAAGGGGCGCGATATAATCGTGAAACCTTGGAGGTTAAGTATAAAGGTAAATCCATTGCTGATGTATTAGATATGACCGTAGATGATGCTGTAGAATTCTTTAGTGCCATACCTAAAATTAATCGTAAGATGGTTACCCTCCAAGAGGTTGGTCTTGGCTATATTCGTTTAGGTCAAGCGGCTACTACATTATCTGGTGGTGAAGCACAACGTGTAAAATTAGCTACTGAGTTAGCTCGTCGTAGCACCGGTAAAACGTTATACATCCTTGATGAGCCTACTACAGGCCTTCATGCTGAAGATATTCGTAAGTTGTTACACGTATTGCAACAACTCGTAGAGGGTGGCGATACAGTTGTTGTTATTGAACATAACTTAGATGTTATTAAAATGGCTGACCACATCATCGATCTTGGTCCTGAAGGTGGTAATCGCGGTGGCACTATCGTGGCTACTGGTACACCTGAGGAAATTGCTAAGGTAAAAGAAAGCTATACCGGCAAATTCTTGGGTCCTGTATTGGAACAGACTAAGAAATTTATGAAAGCAGCGAAGCATAAGAAATAAAATAGTACATATATTTAAGTTTCTATAAAAGAAAAATCATAAAGAGAATAGACTACGTCCTTCAACTTATAAAGGTCATTACTTAAAGAAGTGTGTAATCTATTCTCTTGTAATCTACAAGGAAAGGAGGAAATATGCCGTCTGAAGAATTACTGGAAAAGGTCAGTCATCTGCCAACGACGCCAGGTGTCTATTTATGGCGCGATCAATATAACCGCATCATCTATGTAGGTAAAGCTATTAATTTGCGCAACCGTGTGCGTTCCTATGTACGTAATGATGCGAATCGGGCACCAAAGGTAACGGCCATGATGAAACGTGCCGTCGATGTGGAAGTCATTCAAACAAAGACGGAAATGGAAGCACTTATCTTAGAAAATACGCTTATCAAGGAGCATGAACCTAAATATAATATTAGGCTCCGCGATGATAAGACATACCCCTATGTCAAAATCTCAGTGCAAGAAGACTATCCTCGTGTATATATGACGCGTCGTCTTGAACGGGATGGAGCTAAGTATTTTGGCCCTTTTACAGATGTTACATCCGTCCATGTGGTACTGAAATTAATACGCCAGTACTATCCATTGCGTACCTGTAAATCTATGAAGGTAGAACGCCCGTGCTTGCAGTATCATATGCATTACTGCGAGGCACCGTGTTTTAACAAAATATCTGTACCGGATTATCGGAAGTATATTGACGAAATTATAGAACTTTTTGAAGGCAAATCTATACCATTGCTAAAGGAAATTAAATCAAAGATGGAAACTGCTGCAGAAGATTTGCGCTTTGAAGATGCGGCACGGTATCGTGATCAATTATCTAGTATTGAAAAGATACAAGAAAAGCAACGCATGGTTACTCAACGTGGCGACTTAGACGTATTAGGATTGGCTGTAGATACATCGATGGCCTGTGTACAGTTGTTATTCATCCGTGGTGGTCGTCTGTTAGGCCGTGAGAATTACTTTGTGCAACATGATGGTGATAGTTCAGAAACCATTATGACGGACTTTATCAAGCAATACTATGGAGATACAAACTTTATCCCTAAAGAGTTACTACTACCTATGGAGAGTACAGATAGGGACTTATTAAGTGAATGGTTTACACAGCTAAAAGGTCAACACGTAGATGTATCTGTGCCACAGCGTGGCTATAAGATGGACATGATTAAGATGGCTCATGAAAATGCGGAAACTTTCCTTGAAGAACGTCGTCGTCAGTGGCAGCACCAAATCGATAAGACTGGCGGAGCGGTTAAGAAGCTAGCCGAGATTCTTGACTTACCACGTTTACCTGAACGTATGGAGTGTTTTGATATATCTCATATACAAGGGGCTGAAACAGTAGCTTCCATGGTTGTTTTTGAAGGTGGCAAGCCTGCGAAGAAGGAATATCGTCGCTTTAAATTGAAAACCACACAGGGTAAGCCAGATGATTTTAAATCGATGGCAGAAATCATGGAACGACGCTACGGTAATGAAACAGACTGGCCTATGCCGGACCTTATTATCATCGATGGAGGTAAAGGTCAGCTCAATGCAGCCTTGCCGTTAATTCGTGCCGTTGGTGTTACAGATGTGCCTGTCATTTCCTTGGCTAAACGTATTGAAGAGGTCTTTGTAGAAGGGCAATCTGAAAGTATCATTTTGAGTCATCACACGCCGGAACTTCAATTACTTCAACAAATTCGTGATGAAGCTCATCGCTTTGCCATTACCTATCACCGTAAGTTGCGTGGCAAGCGAAATCTTGAGTCTATATTAGACCATATTGAAGGAATCGGTCCTAAACGCCGTAAGGCATTATGGGCTCACTTTAATAGTTTAGAGGCCATGAAAGAGGCATCTATTGATGAACTTTCAAAGGTAGAATCTATGAATTATAAGACGGCAGAAACACTATATAATTTCTTTCGTATGTCCAAAGTAGAGAAACAAGAGATTTTAAAATAAAATGGAAAAAGCACCTATTGATGTTTTACACTGATGTGTAATATTCAATAGGTGCTTTTATTATTTTATAATAGCTCTAGGTTTGTAATGTTGTATATAGTATGTGCGAAGTGTAAATAATATACCTGCAACTACTACACTAGCCAACAAACCAATCCATACGCCAAATGGTCCATAATTAGGATTTTTAGCAAGGGTATAAGCCGTTGGGAAACATACACCCCAATAAGAAATGAGTGAGATGTAAAGAACTACTTTAACATCCTTGTAGGCTCTTAGAATACCTTGTAATGGAGTACCTATGGCATCGATGGCAGCAAAAAATACGCCATACCCAAGGAAGTGATAAATAAGCTCATATACTTCATCATCATTGGTAAATAGATTAGCAATATTATCCATATGAGTGAACGTAAAGGCGCAAATGAGAACGGCTATGATGATGGCCAATACACGAGAAATATAAGAGTATTGAATGGCTTCCTTTTTTCGCCCTGCACCGAGTTCATAAGCAACGGCAATGGTAGAAGACATGGCAATGCTTAATGGTAAGCAGTAGAATACATTAGTAAAGGAAATAACCGATTGATGAGCTGCTACTACAGCAGATCCAAAGTGAACCATTAAGAGACCAGCAATGCTAAAGATACTAGCTTCAAAGAAGATGGAAAAACCAATGGGTATACCAACTTGTAATTGTTCACGGATATAGTGGAAATTAGGACTATGGAAATCTTTATAGATGCGATAGCCTTTTAACTTAGGATGCAATAGAATGACTAAGCTAAATAGAATAAAGTTGGTCCAACAGGCACCGGCAATACCATAGCCAGCACCAACACCACCGATTTCAGGAAAGCCGTAATGACCAAAGATGAGTGCGTAATTTAAGAATACGTTAATCACAAAGCTTGTAAAGACAATGGCCATGGAATAATGTGTTAATCCGTGAGAATCGACCGTGTTACGCAAGGTATTTACCCAGAGTAATGGGAATAAACCAAGTGCAAAGGCTTTCAGATAACTAATACATACCTCGGCGGCAGCGGGTTCAAGATTTAAATATGTCAATAAAGGGCGTAAGCCGAATATACCAATTAATAAAATTAAAAATGCTAGTCCTGTACCGATGAAAAGGCCTTGATGAAAGATTATTGGAATATCATCTGTTTTCTTAGCTCCTAATAGTTGAGAAATGATTGGCGTGATACCCATTAATGTACCTTGTGCAAAGATATAGAAGAGGAGCCATAAATTATATCCCGTAGCGACACCCGCTAAATCAGTCGTACTATATTGCCCCGTTAAAAAAATGGCGATGAAGGTCGCCCCAATCAGGGAAAATTGAGTGATGCACATTGGAGTAAATAGTTTTATGAACAACCATAATTTTTGCAGTATAGAATATGTTTGATACATACTAACCTCCCTAGTAACGATATACTATACCATATCATAAAGTAGCTTAATTTAATAGCCAAAACCTAAGAAAAAAAGGAATTAAATATATAAAAAAATAGAGCCCATATTATGATCATGTAAGGGGAGAAATGAGCTTATATAAACTATCTTATTTAATAAGAAAGAATTATGATAAAAACGTATACATATGTTGATAATTGAATTTTACACTACCTTACTATATCGATTATAATATATATACTATAGTTATATTCTAAGGAGGATACATTGGACATCTTATCTGTACAAGGTTTATTAGCGATGCTTCAGATCATCGTTATCGATATCTTACTTGCTGGCGACAATGCCATTGTAATTGGTATGGCAGCTCGTAACTTGCCAGCACATTTACAGAAGAAAGCCATCTTCTGGGGCACAGCAGGTGCCATTATTTTACGCCTTGTTATGGCATTCTTATTCGTAGAAGCGTTAAACAATATTCCTGCTCTACGTTTAGTAGGTGGTATCCTTCTTTTATGGATCGGTTACAAGCTCGTTGCTGATGATGAAAGCGAGCATAATATCGAGGCTAAAGATAATTTACGTGCTGCCATCATGACAATTGTCATTGCGGACGGTATCATGGGCATCGATAATGTTATCGGCGTAGTAGGTGCTGCTGGTGGTGACATGACATTAGTTGCTATTGGCATGCTTATCACTGTACCTATCATCATTTATGGTAGTACTTTGTTTGTGAAAGTAATTGAACGCTTCCCAATTATCCTATACGTAGGTGGTGGTATCCTCGCTTGGGTAGGTGCTGCTATGAGCGTGGAAGATAAATTGATTTCTCACATTGTTGAACCATATGCACTGTTCATTAAAATAGCTGCAGTAATCCTCGTAGTAGGTGCATCTCTATTAGCAAATAAACTAAAAAAATAATGAAACTTATCTCTTCTTCTAGTAATAGGAGGAGAGATATTTTTTTGGTAAAAGTATATTCCTAATAGAACTCATCATAAGGACTAAGCTCCATATATAGATGAGAAAATACAATATTTATGGTATAGTTAAGGGATAGTTATAGAATTAGTAGACTGAATTGAGGTAAGTACAGAATGGAATTTTTAGAAGCCGCTACATGGATAACCATTAGTAAAATTATTTTAATAGATATTTTATTAGCAGGAGATAACGCTGTTGTTATCGGTATGGCTGCGGGCAAGTTAGCTCCAGAACTACAAAAGAAAGCTGTTATCTGGGGTACAGTAGGTGCCATTGTAATGCGTCTCGTATTTGCTACTCTTTTAGTAGAGGCTCTCACCCTAATTCCTCTTATTCATTTAGGCGGTGGCCTTGTACTTGTATGGATTGCCATTCAATTATTAAAAGGTGGCGATGAAGATGCACATATCGAAGCTAAGAATTCATTAATGGGTGCCATTTGGACGATTATTGTAGCTGACGCTATGATGAGTATTGATAATGTCATCGGTGTAGTAGGGGCCGCTAGAGGTCATTTAGAGCTTGTTATTGCAGGTATGTTAATTACTGTTCCAATTATCGTATTTTGCTCTACATTATTTGCTCGAATTATTAATAAATTCCCTGCCATTCTTTGGGCTGGTGGTGCACTCCTTGGCTGGGTTGCAGGCGAAATGATTGTGGAAGATCCACTTCTTATGCCATATATTCAAGGTGAAGAATTACTCGTTAAATTCGGCACTGTATTCTTCGTACTCATTGTGACTGGTATGATTAAAATTTGGAAGAAAAGAGACGCGTAATGAACGGTACTAATCGTACATCTCGTAAGAAGAAATCTAAACAACATAGAAGAAGTAATCGCTCTAATTCACAGCAAGCTATAAACGGCCAATTATCTAAAAAACAACAGGCTATTTTAAATGCGCCTGTTAAGTTTGGTGATGAAGTATTGGTAACTATTCATGGCATTGGTAGCAGCGGTGAAGGGGTAGGTCGTGTAGATGACTTTACTGTCTTTGTGCCTTTTGCCTTACCTGGAGAAACTGTGAAAGTAGCTATTGATATGGTTAAAAAAACCTATGCTACAGGGCGCCTCTTAGAAATTGTTACGATGGCTCCCAATCGTATCGATGCAAGTTGTGATCTTTATGGATTCTGTGGAGGCTGCCAACTACAGCACATTACCTATGAAGGTCAGCTTTCACTAAAAACACAAAAGGTGAAGGACGTTATAGAGCGCATTGGTCATCAAAATCCAGACCTTGTAAAACCTGCATTAGGCCCTAAAGACCCATGGGCATATCGCAATAAGATGCAAATGCCTGTAGGCGGCACTAAAGGCGATATTCAAATGGGATTCTATGCGATGGGATCTCACGATATCGTGCAAGGTACAAACTGTCCTATTCAAGATGAAGGGAATAATATCATCGCTCAAGCGTGTTACCAAATCGCTAAAGAGTTTGACATTGAACCGTATGATGAACATACAGGCAAAGGTATACTACGCCATGTAATCGGTCGCATTGGACAATCTGGATGGATGATTATCCTTGTAACTGCTACAGACTACTTACCACACCGAGAAAAGTGGGTAGAAAAATTAACAGAACGAATTTCTCAAGTAGAAACTATTGTTCATAACGTAAATAGTAAGCGAACTAATGTTATATTAGGCCCTAAAAATAATATCCTTTATGGTGATGGGACGATTACAGACCATATTAAGGACCTACAGTTTACATTGTCCCCACATTCATTCTTTCAAGTTAATCCAGAACAAACTACAGTACTTTACGACCAAGCTCTTGAGTATGCGGACCTTAAAGGTGATGAAACCGTTATCGATGCGTATTGTGGTACGGGTACCATTTCACTGTTTTTGGCTCATAAAGCGAAACATGTTATCGGCATTGAGATCGTAGAGCCAGCCATTATCAATGCTCGTGAAAATGCCCGAAATAATGGCTATGACAATACTGAATTCATCGTCGCTGATGCGGCCGTAGAAATGCCAAAACTCTACAACGCTGGCGTACGACCAGACGTCATCGTATTCGATCCAATTCGAGCAGGCTGTAAAGAAGAAGTACTAACCTCTGCAGCTAGCATGGAACCAAAACGCATTGTCTACGTATCCTGTAACCCAGCCACCATGGCTCGAGACATTGAAATTCTCACACACTACGGCTATGAACTACAAGAAGTACAACCAGTAGACATGTTCCCAATGACCGCTCATGTCGAAGCGGTGGCTTTGCTTACTAGGAATAACGTGACGCAGTGAGCATTAGCACTGGGCAGGGATGTCCAAGAATTAGAGCGAAGTGAAGAATGATTGGCTGCGTGCTACTGTAAACTGAAGTCCCAACATATAGATCTAATATAATTATTAAAATAGTGTAGACGAATTAAAATTTTTTGGAGGCACAGGTTATGGCTTCAAGTAAAGAATATTTAGATTTTATTTTAGAACAACTATCAGAGTTGGAAGAAATAACATATAGATCAATGATGGGAGAATACATTGTTTATTATCGCGGAAAAATTGTTGGTGGAATTTATGATGATAGGTTCTTAGTGAAACCTGTTAAATCCGCAATAGCATATATGCCAAATGCAAAGTATGAGTTACCATATGATGGAGCAAAGGAAATGCTATTGGTTGATGATGTTGACAACAAAGAATTTTTAAATGGCTTATTTAATTCAATGTATGATGATTTACCTGTACCAAAACTAAAGAAATAATCAAATTTGAATTTAAGGGGGGATTTTTATGTCTACAATTAAAATTGAAAACCTCAATTTCTCATATTATGGTTATGTAAACCCTGTATTTGAAAATGTATCATTTTCATTTGATACAAACTGGAAAATAGGATTGATAGGAAGAAATGGAATAGGTAAATCAACTCTATTTAAGTTACTTTTAAATCAAGAAACTTATCAAGGTAAAATAAGTCAGGATGTTGATTTTATTAAATTCCCACCCAATTTAAGTGATACTTCAAAATTAGGAATTGAGTTATATAAAGAACTAATATCGGATGAGGAAGAATGGAGATTATTTAGAGAACTTAATTTGCTAAATGTAGATGAGAACCTTGTTTACAGGGGATTTGAAACGCTTTCTTTAGGAGAACAAACAAAAATTCTTTTAGCTATTTTATTTACAAGAGAAGATGGTTTTTTACTTATAGATGAACCAACAAACCATTTAGATATGGACGGGAGAAAAATTGTAAGTGAATATCTGAAAAATAAAAAAGGTTTTTTACTTATATCTCATGATAGAGACTTTTTAGATGGCTGTATCAATCATGTTATTTCGATTAACAGAAACTCTATTGATGTTCAATCAGGAAATTTTACATCATGGCATGAAAACAAATTGATGAAAGATCAATTTGAAATTAGTGAAAACGAAAAATTAAGAAAAGATATTAAACGATTAAAAGAAGCTGCAAGACAAAGTAAAAACTGGTCTTATAAAATTGAAAATACCAAAAACGGTGTAAAAGTATCAGGTGTAAAGCCGGATAAGGGACATATAGGTCATCAGTCAGCCAAGATGATGAAAAAATCTAAGAATTTAGAGAATAGACAAAATAAGGCAATAGAAAAAAAACAAAATTTACTAAAAGATATTGAAACAAAGGAAAGTCTATTATTGCATCCATTACATCACCACAAAAATTCTCTAATATTGGTTAGAAATTTATCATTATATTATGGAGAAAGACAGATATTAAGCGATGTAAATTTTGATATAAAGCAGGGAGATATAGTGGCTATATATGGGGGTAATGGTAGCGGAAAATCAACCTTAATTAAAATTTTATTAGGTTTAAATCACGAGTACGTAGGTGATGTAAAATTAGCAAGTAATTTAAAAATATCATATATTCCCCAAGATACATCAAATTTAACAGGCCACCTAAATGAGTATATTCATAAGCAAGGTGTTGATGAAACATTGTGCAAAACAATTCTTAGGAAATTAGATTTTGCAAGAGAATTGTTTGAAATGGATATGAAGAACTATAGCGATGGACAAAAAAAGAAAGTTTTAATTGCTGTAAGTTTATCAAAGCCGGCTCATATATTTGTTTGGGACGAACCATTAAATTATATAGATGTAATATCAAGGATACAGATTGAGGAAATTATAAAAGAAGCAAAACCTACACTTATATTTGTGGAACACGATAAGAGGTTTGTAGAAGATATAGCTAATAAAACAATACGATTATAAACTAAATAACAACTCTCAGTTTGTCGAGGTAATACCTTTTAACGATAACCTTATGCTATCGTTAAAAAGTATGTGGATATATTCCCACATACAAACGCAACTACTTGATATACTTGGTGTTCACTTAATCAACGTTTAGGCGCTGGCTTTGATTTCTAGAAGCGAAGCGACGCAGTAAGCATTAGCACTGGCCATGGATTACAGTTTTAGCTCTAATTATGTGAGGAATATTATGGATTTTATACATGATAGAAAGAGTAACATCCTTTTTAGTCTTTATGGTAGTAAAGTAAGTAGAATCAGAATTCATAATAGAACATTGACGTTAACAGTTGACGAATTATATCAATTGGTAGATGGTGAAGAAAGAGCATTTTCTGGTGAAATATCTTTTAAAGACTGTGATGTGGACTTATGTAAGGTACTAATATTTAACAAAACCTTAGGTGAAGGTCGATTTAATGGAAAGTCCATTTGTTTACGTGATTTTATGAATGAGTATGTAGACTCAGAATTTGAAATAATTACGGAAGGATATTTTGCCAATACAACTACATATACAGGTTGGCTTTGGATTGATGAAAAACCTCCAGTATCTGTCATTATGTATATTTGGAATAGCGGGGATATGGTGTATCATGTAAAAAAATAACCCTATTTTTTTACCGATAAAATTATGCTAGATATAGGGAAGAGAAAGATTGATATAATATTTTATAGGTATTGAGAGCGTAGAGGAATCCAGTATTAACTCTCATGATAACGCACGATATAATGGATTTGCACACTAGGAATAAAGAAATAAAATAATACCTTGTATTATAAGTTTATGGAGTTAACTATATATGGCCTGGCTAAAACCAATGGATTATAAAAAACAAGAGTATATGGAGTTAAGGCTTAATGCACCGTTAGGTGAGCATATACGCTTAGATTTTAATCCTCTAAAAGTTACTGATACCTCTAATTCCTCACCAAATTGGAAGGATTGGCATTGTTATAGGAAGCCATTACGAGTTTATAGTCCAGATTTTGATGTTTTAGTTTCTTATTTTAATCAAGTATATCCTATTATAGATGCATCAGATAATACTGAAAGAGATAGCGTTGACGTATGCTTTGATAATTGGATTAAACAAGATGATTGGATTAAAATAATTCATAATATTGAAGTTGATCTTATAAACTTTAGTAAAGATGCATTAGAGTTTTAAACTCATGTATTGCTTGGGAAAAGGAAATACTTTAATATACATCTGTTATAGTTATTGAAAGTAATCTTTAAAAGAAATACAGTACTATTTAGGAGGACTTTTACAATTTTGAAACCTAGAGAGTTATGTGAAAAAGCTTGGCAGGAGATAGCAAGTAAATTTCCTGATTTTAAGGTAGTTAGTAAAGGTCAGAAGTTAAAGAAAACCTCTAAGAATAAAGACCTCATCTTTGAAATCTACTTTCAAGCTAATAGAAATAACTATGCAGATAGCGTAGAGTTTGTTCCACATATTGCCATTTATTCTAAATCTATGAAAAAAGCTAATATTCATAACGGGTTTGTATATGGCGGAGAATTAGGTCGTTTGTTAAATAGAACGGAATGGCATTGGTATCAATTAGCAGGTGCTAGCTATCAATATACTGTAGATGAAGTTAGCAAGTTATGTGAGGAATATATAATACCGCTATTTGCAGGTTTTGAAGATACAGAACGTAATATTGAAAAACTTATAGAGGGAGATATAAACGATTATAATCTACCATATTATATTTATCATTATGGTGGAAAAGATAAAGCTCAACAATATTTTAATAAAATAATCAAAAATTCTGAGTTAAGAAGTATGTATATTGACTTTTATAATCAGTTGAAAGACATGCCAAAAGAAAATATTTCATTAGATAAAAGTGAGTTTTATGGCTCTGCTATGATTAAATTTGCATATCTTCATGGAATTGAAATAGAAAAATAATAATTAAGCCCTTCGCTTATGCGGAGGGCTTTTACTATACACTCATACTTATAAATGTAATATAATGTAATTAGTGATAATCATTTTAAATATATAGTTCATGGGAGAGTGACATGATACAGTTAAAAGATTTAGGTACATTTGAATCTGTGCCTCATATCGTAACAGATATTGTAACAGGAAATATTAGCGCTTTAGAAAATGCATTAGCCAATGGTTGGGATATTAATATACCTATAGAAATTGGTGAGTATAGTGAGCATACACCTTTAGAATTAGCTCTTGTTATGTGTTGCTTGCCAAGTATTCAATGGTTAGTGGAGAATGGCGCTAATCTTAATGATGAAGAAAATCCAAGTTTCTTATTAGCTGTACGGTATGGTAATAAAGAGATTATCGACTATGTTGTGACTCATGGTGCTAATTTTCACGCCTTGAACCGTGTAAAAGTAGATGCCTTTCGAGCTGCCTTATATGGCAAGAAATATAATCATTTACAGATTATTCATGACTTAGGCCATACGGTACAGAAGTATGGCGGTAAAGCTTTCAGAAATGCCATTACAGATAGAAATTATGAGGTTCTAGATTTCTTTATTCATAATGGTGTAGATATTAACTACAATAAGCCTGATTCTGTATATCCCTTTAAGCCAACGCCATTGTGCGTAGCAGCACGGTATGTAGATTTAAAGATGTGTAAATACTTGGTAGAACATGGCGCTGACGTGACCATCACGGAAAAGGATGGTATGCGCGCCTATAGCATTGCTATTGAAAAAGGCGATATGGAAATGGCAGAGTATTTTAAATCCTTAGAGCCTGCTGAGTTTCATGATATACAAAATAAAATGGATCAGTTAAAGCCATTTAAATTACCAAAAGCATTAGTGAATTTTTTAGCGGGCGAACAACTTTACTTTGAATTGCCAGACTCCGATTTTATATCTATAGAGTTCTTCCCACTTATTGATACGATTCCATTTAAATTAGGTCGTCGTAATCTATTGCGTTTATCTAAAGAACTGGGCGAGTATAACGAGTGGCAAATTGTATGGGACCCTAAAACTAAAAAGATTTCTTGTTATGATGTAGAACATCAAGAACTACGAGAGCTTTGTAAATTTGATGAGTTTATGTCCGATATGGCAGGTCAATTAGAAACCTTATTTTAATGTATATCGTAAAGGAGAGGCAATACATATGACAGATACATTTGAGAAAACATATACGGATTGGTCCATTGATGTAGGCACCTATAAATATGAAGGTATTACACTGAATGAAGTTGAACAAAATCTGTATGCTATTGAAGACCAAGAGCAAGACTTTGTAGTTATTTCTCCATCAAAGGCAATCTCCATAGATAATAAACTATATAACTTTGTACAGGTTTGTAGTGATCAAGATACCGATTTATTACATATAGAGCTTAGTGTAACTAATGATGGCGACCGCGGCGCTATCATATATGGTAAGAATGAGCTGGGCCATCAAGAGGTATTACAGATAATAGAAGATTTTATTGCACATCGTAAGGTTCCTACATTAGATAGTTGGGAAATCGTGTTAGATTTAAGACCGAAGATGGAAAGCTATGTAAAGGGGACAAACGATGACTGATCCTGCAATATATTTTGGATAATGAATTCAAAGATTTACATTACTTTGCCATAGATGGATGATATATTTTCTAAAATTAAGTTACTACAAATAGTATACGGAGCCCATTATGTTATATTCACCGAATAACCTTTTGTATAAGTATATTCGCTATCGATTTAGACGGATTCAGATAGAATGTAATATGGTATACGATGTAACACCAGAGGAAGAAGATGAGATTTGCCGTAATCTGTTAAAAAAGAGAGCGAAGATATTGATTCCTGTTGGCATAGTATATGGTTTGATATTTGCCCTTACTTTCACTTGGCTATTAGGCACAAGTGAGGAATTGAACCCATTAATGCAATGGGAAGTAAGAGTTATTGACTATGTTATACCATTTTTAAATACCATTGATTTTAAGTGGTATGCGTATTCACTGAATTTATTGTGGGCAGCCCTTATATTGGCCCCTATCGGGATTATAAATGTATGTCCTTATATCATTTTTTCCTATATTATAGATACCATTTTGATACGGCGTGAGGTGAAAGCTTTAATAAAAAAATATTCCATTGATCAAATAAAATGTGGTTAGATTATATCTATTTGTTTAGGAGAGAGTATTATGAGTCATCTAAAAGATTTCAATTGGACTGGATTTTGGAAAGACACCGATTATGCATTTGAGTCCTATATAGGTAGAGAGGTTACCGATGAGGATATTAAGAATGCTGAAGCTAAACTAGGCTATACATTGCCTACAGCATATATAGAGCTACTTAAAAACCATAATGGTGGTGTAGTAAATAAGAATTGTTTTATTAACGATGATGACGATTGTGTATATATAACAGGAATATATGGCATCGATAGAGATAAAAAATACTCTCTTTTAGGTGAGATGGGTAATGAATTTTGGATTTCCAAAGTAAAATATCCCCCTATTGGTATCGTTGTAGCCGATACAATTTCCGGCGGTCACGACATGGTTTTCCTCGATTATCGTGAGTGCGGTCCAACCGGTGAACCTAAGGTAGTCCGTGTAGACCAAGAATGTGATTATTCAATTACGCCGTTAGCAGATAATTTTGGTGACTTTATTAAGAACTTATATTTCAATATAGAAGAAATTACGGATGAAGAGTTTCAAGAATTAAGTGATACAGAAAAGGTTAAGCTCCTTAATGAACAAGAGGGCATCGATTTCAAGCGTGCGATGGAGTTATTAACTAACATAGGCATTGATAATTTGTCGCCTATATTGTTAAGCTCCTTAGGACGTATGTATAACAATAGTGGCCGCGCAGCAGAGGCTATTGATTTATTTGAACGTATCGATGAGGCACATCGCGATTGGTCTTGGTATTATCGTTGTGGCTATGCTCATGGGATGCTAGGGTATGGTAAAAGCTATGAATCTGAACATGTACAGAAGGCATTACAATTAATAGAAACAGGCATAAAAATGACGAAAGAAGCCCATTTAGATAAACAGCTTGTTTGGTGCTGTGAAGTGGTAAAATATCACCTATTTAAAATTAAGCCAAAAGAGTACAAGGTGGATTATCCTTTGGTATATGAAACTATTAAGAATGTCTTTGATAAGAAAAATAGCAAAGATACTATAGAAGATAAAGTTACTACAGAAGGTAAAGTTACTGGAGATATTAATGAATGCGAAGAAGATAAGTATCCTACATATGATGTAGTACATTGGGTATTTAATAAGCAAACATATAGCAGAGAAGAGTTTTCTAAAGAATACCATAAAGAAGTAGAGAAATATGTAGATGATGAAGCAGACGACGATAGATTAGAAGAACCTGAAATTCTAGTAATCTATGAGGCTTGGATTGAAAGTGTAGACCAACTCTTTGATAATGAACGTGTAACCGATGAAGAACTACTCGAAGACGATAAAGAAGACGGTATGTGGCAAGTTGAAATCATGGCTTATCTCGTAGCAGATAATGGTACATATTTTACTAGAGAAGAATTGCTCTTTAAATTGCATAATCTAATGGCTAATAAAGAACTGGGCGATCACGTCTTTTTTGAAGGTATTGAATATGAAGGCCATGAATGTGAAGGTTATGGACTTATAGATAACGATGAAGGTATACCTGTATTCTATACATGCTGTGGTAGCTAATTAATAGAGAAATAATAGATTAGCCCTTCGCTTATGCGAAGGGCTTTTACTATATACTTAGAAATTATATATTATTGTGCTTTGGGCTACGTTATTTTATATGAGCTTTGTGTAAAATATTGAGAAAGTATTTTAGTAATTTTGAAATCAAAGCATTGTGATGAGAGAGGATGCCTATGATAGAAAATGAACTCATATATGATGAGAAATATTGTGAATATAGACTTCTTTATGAAGGCTTAGAATTCTGTTGGGAGGAGAAGCCATCAGGCGATTATTTAGATACTGTAAAAGTTCTTGCCAAAAATTATCATAAAAATATTGATAAGATTGCAGCTTTCATGCTTGAAGACATTCGAGAAATGTATGATGAATCTATTACTATAGATGATGTGAAAGAACGTATCGGTATCCCTAAAATTGAACCAGAGCTAGGTGCTGTAACCTATTGTGAACAAACCTTTGATTTTACTCATATATTTTGCTTTGAATTTTGGGATGATGAGTTTGAAGATTTAAATTACTTTGCTATTGATGGCTGATATATTGCCATAAAATGGCAAAAGAGCTACCTTAGATAAATAGATTAGTTTAGTGTTGTGAAGTAGTAGAGCATTTATTAATCTCTATTAGTTCAAAGGATTACAAGGAGGATTATCCTATGATTTTTGATGCCATAAAAAAACTTTTTAACAAGGATGAGAATACTGAGCAGATTGAATATCTTGGTACTGATAAAGATGGTAATAAAATATATGAAGGTTACTATCATGAATTTAAGGGAATTCCTTGGGTTTTCAATAAAACTACCTATACTAGAGAAGAGTTTGATAAGGAGTTTTATAAATGCTTAGAAGAGCATAATGTTAATCCTGATAATTTACCGCCATTAGTAGAGCCTGAAATTCTTGTAAGCTATGAGGCTTGGATTGAAAGTAAAAGTCAGCTTCACCCTAATGAATACTTATATGAAGACGATGAATTAGAAGAATACGATAAAGAAGACGGTATGTGGCAAGTAGATATCTATGCTCGCTTTAAAGCAGATAATGGCGAATACTTTACTACTGAAGAGATTCTTTTCAAGATACATAACACAATGGCTAATAAAGAGCTCGGCGATCATGTATTCTTTGAAAATCTAGCCTATGATGATCATGAATTTGACGCTGACGATGACGACGATGTTGCTGACGATGATGAAGGTACTCCTGTATTTGTCGTATGGCTTGGTAGCTAGTAAATAGCTGTTTTTGTTATAAACTATTATTTTAAAATCAGTCAGTTATTGTTTTGTGTTGTTTGTTATTATTATGATAAGATGAGTTCATATACATATTAATGATACGAGGGGAAGTGTATTGATTGTCTATGAGTGTTGAGCAGTTTCTATCTTTGTCTGATGATGAACAGTTGCAAACTATTAAAGATCTTAATGATATCGGTCAAGAGGACATTATTATCGATGTATTGACGGGGGTTGACATCGATAACTTATCTGTACCTTTATTAGGCGAACTTGGTAGAGCCTATAACAATAACGATAAGCCAGAAGAAGCTATTAAAGTATTTAAGACCATCGATAAAGAACAGAGAGATGCAGTATGGCATTATCGCTGTGCGTACTCTCATGGCTCTATTGCTTCTACTAATCATGAGGCTTATACATCAGAGAACATGCAACAGATGTTAGCTTTAGTAGATAGCGGTGTACAATTAGCTACTAAAGAAAATCGAAATGATATAAGGGAATATTGCTTTGAAATCATGGATATGTGCCGTCTACAAATGGACTTTGAAAAATGTGAAGTTGACTATCCTGATTTATGCTTAAACTATAGCAAGTATATAGCAGAGAAAAAGAAGAAAAGAGAAGGTGTACCTCGTCAACGAACGATTACTGTAGAAGAAATTTTAGCTACAGATGATATGTGGACTATAAATGAGCCTGCCTATTGGACTATTAATATTTATGGTTCGTATGATGACTATTTAGAATCTGCAAAAGCCTTTACCGTAGAGCAGCGATATCTTAACGCTATATGCTGGTATTTCGCTGAGGTTAATAATGGTGGGCATCATCAATTCTTCTATAACTCTACTGGTATTGTATGGGAGGACACTCTTGCGGGGTTACGCCTCTTCAAGATGGACATACTAGCAGATAATTTACAATCTGTAATCGATTACTTTGGCGGCTCTGTTCCATTTGATAGAGCTGAACGATGGACTATTTTACAAGATTGGGAGAATGAGGCTGAATTATTCGATTTCCTAGATGGAAAAGATGATGTAGTATATGAATATGATGGAATCTTTGAAGATGCATTTGTACATGAACATCCTGAATTATTTGTATTTGATGGTACCTATAAAGTTCCAGAATAAGCTTGGGATATATTTAACAAGATATAATCGATGTAACCGGTACAACTGGTACTTTCACTATGTTAATCGATTTTATTATGTAGCAACTTTCACCAAGTAGAAACGATGTATTAGAGGTATTACATGTTAGATAAACAAGGCGTATATGATTGTTTACGTGACCATCATATCGATTTTGAAATTACAGATCACGCACCATTATTTAGTATGGACGATAAGCCAAATGTGCAGTTGCCCTATCCTGAGTGGGATGCGAAGAATTTATTTATACGAGATCATAAACGAGAGCATTACTATTTAATTACCGTTCGTGGTTCAAAGCGTGTAGATCTAAAACAATTTCGTAAGGACCATAAGTTGAAAAAGATTTCCTTTGGCTCTGAAGAAGAACTATGGGATATTTTGAAGATTAAACCAGGTCACGTATCTCCATTCTGCTTGCTTCATGATGAGGACCGTAAGGTCCATTACTATATTGATGCGGACTACGAGAATAATTTAATCGGCATACATCCGAACCAAAATGATGCGACTGTGTGGCTTCAAGGTAAAGAACTAGTTAAACTCATTGAAGAGCATGGTACAATAGTAGAATATATTACATTGTGATTTAGGAGTCTTTTATGAACAAAAATTTGTTAAAACGTATTGTATTAACATCTGCTATTGCCGTATTAGGTGTAAGCACATCTTTTGCAGCTCTTGTTATGGAGCGAGATCAATCTGTAGATACAGCACCTAGTGTAGGCATGTATCGTTTCGAAGTACCTGTAGAGTTACAAGGAACTTATAATAGTGCAGGTGTAGCTAATCTGACAGCATCTATGGAAAAAGAACCTAATACATTGTCCATGAATGTGGCGCATGTAAAAGGTAATCCTTCGGAGTCTTATGTAGTTGAAATCTATAAAGATTTAGCTGCTATTGAAACACATCGCAAATCTGACCATTATCAAGCATTTGTTAATGAAGTCGGTTCTAAATTAACAAATCGTAAGATGTACGATGTACAGTCTGTACTTTTATTTGAAAAGAAAGATGCATTATCTATCGTAAATGATGGTAAGGCAGTGGTGACCTTAACTGAGTTTACTGTTGATAGCAATGAAATCGATACGGTACAACGACAATATCAACTCGATATGGAACGTGCCGTTCGTGATGATGCGGGTTATAAGGCTGGTTATGTGCTTCGTGAAAGAAATGCAAAAAATCGTTGGTACGTCATTCAAATCTATAGCGATCAAGAAGCCCTTACTAAACACTTGAACAGCCCAGGTTATCGTTTTATGATGAGCCAAATCCAAGGTAGTCTACAAGGGGTTACTACTAAAGTATTAGATGGGGATATCCTTGTAAACCATGGTGGTCAATCATTTGTTAGACCTTAGTTTTTGATATAATACTAATCAGTAAAGTTACTGCTAGCATATTATGTGCTAGCAGTTTTTTGCTATATAATAGGTTATAATCTAGTTAATTCTATTTAGGAGTTATATATGACACAACAAGAACGATTGCGCTATCTTTTAGAGGGATTAGTAGCCGAATATAAAGAGAAATATAACGAACATATAGATATTCCCGTAAGTGAAGAAGAACAATTTACTCTATTTAGAGCACTATGTAATATTCGTCCTGCAGGAGCTATGTCCGCAGAGTGGATGAAGATAGAGGATGAATATTTAAATACATTGGCTCATGAAAAAGGCATCGTTACGATTAACGATATGGAAGAGCGAGAACCTCAGATATATTTGTGGCAAGGGGATATAACACGTCTAGCGGTAAAGGCTATAGTCAATGCAGCTAATGAGCAGTTGCTCGGTTGTTTTCTACCGAATCACAAATGTATTGATAATGCCATTCATACTTTTGCTGGTATTGAGTTACGTATGGCCTGTGCTAGGATGACTGAGTATATGGATATGCCTGAAAAGACAGGTGTAGCTCGTATGACCTATGGTTTTAATTTACCTGCCAGTCATGTTATCCATACGGTAGGGCCTATTGTTTATGATACTGTTACAGACTTAGAAAAAGAACAATTGTCATCGTGCTATAGATCTTGCTTGGAGCTAGCTAATGCTTATAGTTTGAAGTCCATTGCATTTTGCTGCATTTCTACAGGTGAGTTTAGATTTCCTAATGAATTGGCGGCCCAAATTGCTATCGATACGGTACGTAGGTATTTAAAAGAAACAAATAGTAAAATCCAAGTGGTATTTAACGTATTTAAGGATATAGATTATGACATCTACAACAAACTATTGGGATAACTAACATACTCCTTTTGAAATTCATAAAAATGCTGTATCATTTAATAATGACATACAAAAGGTATTGAATGATTTGTTATCTTAAGAAGGAGTTAATGTACTATGAACTATAAATATACCTATGAAAGTCCATTAGGGACAATGATTATGCTTGGTACATTATCATACTTAACAGATTTATTTTTTATTGATGAAGCTCATGCACCTAGTTATGATGATGCGGAGTATATAGAGCAACTAACAGGTCCATTTGAAGTAACAATTATGTGGCTAAATCAATACTTTAATGGTAAAAAGCCCTTTATTACACCGCCTATCCAGTTAGAAGGTACAGAGTTCCGTAAATCCGTATGGTCTATATTACAGACAATTCCTTATGGTGAAACTACAACATATGGAGATATTGGTAAACAAATTGCACAGCAACAAGGTAAAGAGAAATTTTCTGCTCAAGCCGTAGGAGGGGCTGTAGGGCATAATCCAATTTCTATCATCGTTCCTTGTCACCGTGTTATTGGTAGTAATGGCCAGTTAACAGGATATGCAGGGGGCATTGAACGCAAGAAATATATGCTAGACCTAGAGTCGGAGCATAAATAAAGTAATAGTAAATATAAAACATAGATAATAATAAAAGAGATTACTTCTATGTATAGTTAGACATATATAGAAGTAATCTTTTTTTGTGTTTAGATATATTTAGTTGTAATGTAAATAGATATCGTAATAATTAGAATATGAGCAAATACAATACTTTTACAATGTACTTATTTTAAATAAATTTGTTTTCTAAGGTACCAATACCGCTTATGGAAACTGTAACAATATCTCCTGGTTTTAACCAAGAATACTTACTTTCATTTTTACCTAATACTACACCACTAGGCGTACCTGTAAAGATAATGTCACCTTCTTGGAGTGTCATATATGTTGATAAGAAGGCAATAATGTTATAAGGCTTAAAAATCATTTGTTCTAGCTTTGCTTGTTGACGTATTTCACCATTTACTGTTGTCGTAATAGTAGCACTTTCAAAGTCAAAATCATCAGGAGATACAATATTAGGACCAATAGGAGCAAAGTGATCAAGCGATTTGCCAAGGATCCATTGAGAACCTCTAAACTGTAATGTACGGGCACATACGTCGTTACCAATGGTATAGCCTAAGATATGTTCCATTGCCTTTTCAGGAGATATGTTTTTACCAGATTTACCGATGATGATAACTAATTCTCCTTCATAATCGTAATGGAAAGTTTCGTCTTCAATAGTAATTGTATCATGATTACCTGCAAGAGCATTTGATGTTTTCATAAAGATTTCTGGAAAATCATGTGTAGCTAGACTAGTTTCAGCAATATGATCAGCATAGTTAAGGCCGATACAAATGATACTTTTAGGATTAGGAATTAAAAAATTTTTATTTTCGTTCATAATAGGGACCTCTAGTAAAATAAGATAATGTATATCTGAAATTATTATAATATAAATAGGGCGGTAGCTATACTGTAAAAAACAATTTTTATATTCAACGATAGTATAGCTAGGGGCCTATTTGATAATATACATATCTATTAATATGTTACCTATATATAGATGATATATCTTAATAGATACTATATCTGTATATATAATTTATCATCTCTATAGAATCTATTGAAAATACAAGATGATAGTGATAAGATTAAGTGTATATCAATATAAATGGAGGTTATTGTTATGAGCAAGAATATCGATTGGGATAATCTCGGTTTTGGTTATGTAGAAACCGACTACCGTTATTTGACTACATATAAAGATGGTAAATGGGACGAAGGTAGTCTAATTACTGATGCTAACGTTGTCCTTAATGAATGTGCTGGTGTATTCCAATACGCTCAAACTGTTTTTGAAGGTTTGAAAGCATACTATACAAAAGATGGTCACATCGTATGCTTCCGTCCAGATTTGAATGCAGAACGTTTGAATCAATCCTGTGAACGCCTTGTAATGCCTACATTACCTGAAGGTCGTTTCCTCGAAGCTGTAAAAGAAGTTGTAAAAGCAAATAAAGACTTTGTTCCTCCATATGGTCATGGTGCAAGCCTTTATATTCGTCCTTACATGATGGGTACAAACTCCGTTATCGGTGTAAAACCTGCTGATGAATATCAATTCCGTGTGTTTACAACACCAGTAGGCCCTTACTTTAAAGGTGGTGCTAAACCAATCAAAATTCGTATTACTGATTTTGATCGTGCAGCTCCTCATGGTACTGGGCATATTAAAGCTGGCTTGAACTATGCTATGAGTTTGTATGCTATCACTGATGCTCATAACAAAGGCTATGCAGAAAATATGTATCTTGATGCGGCTACTCGTACACATGTAGAAGAAACTGGTGGTGCGAACTTCATCTTCATTACTAAAGATGGTAAATTAGTTACACCTAAATCTGATAGTATATTGCCATCTATTACACGTCGTTCTTTGATGTATGTAGCAGAACACTACCTTGGTATGACTGTAGAACATCGTCCTGTTCGTAAAGATGAATTAAAAGATTTTGCTGAAATTGGTCTTTGTGGTACAGCGGCTGTTATTTCTCCAGTAGGCCAAATCGATACTCCAGAAGGTACCATTAATGTACCTGCTGGCATGGATGATATGGGTCCTATCACTAAAAAATTATATGACACATTACTTGGCATTCAACATGGTGAAATCGAAGCTCCTGAAGGCTGGGTAGTTAAAATTTGCTAATCCTTTAGTAGATTATATAATTTAATATGTAAATAGAAACTAATATGTAAATAAAAACGGCATCTATCATTTGATAGATGCCATTTTTTGTATTTTATTATTTTAACAAAGTAAATAAGATATTAGCAATAAACTTATTAGTAAAATAGTAGACTATTAGTTAGATTTTGCTCTACTATGCACCTTAGTCATAAATTTTTCGTTGTTAATAACAAATCGTTCATGTGTGCCACGACCAATAATACCAACACCATCAGAGGCTTCAATATCGAATGTTATTTTACGACCTTCTACAGCACTTACAGTAGCTTTTGCTGTTACTGTTGCGCCTAAAGGCGTAGGGGCCTCATGAGTAATAGATAGGGAGATACCTACTGTGCCTTCACCATCCTCTAAATATGGCTGTACTGCAGCTTGTGCAGCTTCCTCCATAAGTGCACACATCGCTGGTGTAGCAAAGACCTCTAAAGAACCAGACTTCATTGTTTTTGCAATATTAGATTCAGTTACTATAACTGTTGCTGTAGCTGTTTGACCTGCTGATACCATATTATACCTTCTTTCACTAAGAATATTCTCATTATACTAGTATTATACATCTAAAATTAATTATTATGCTATTGAAATTATATATATTTTAACTGGTAATACCTTAGGAAATAGAATGTTTATGCTCTAAAAACAATAGTTTTAACCGGTAGAAATTAGATAAATAGAGTATTAAAATTGCTATTCAGATTAGAATTAAAGAAATGTAACTAGTTATAACTCTTCTATAGAATACGTGATATAATGAAGCTAGTCTTTTTAATACGAGGTATATATGAGTAAAAGAAATTTAAAACCTTCTGGTGAAGGTTGGGTACAGTTAATAGCAGGTATTGGTTTCATTGTTTTATTAATTGTCATAAATATAGTAGATCCTACGTTTTATCCGACTATGTGGCACTTGGCAACGAGTGGCTCTATGGAGGAGGTAGCGGAGTATATTCAAAGCTTTGGTCCTATGGCCATGGTGGTGAGTATGGTCCTCGATATTTTTGTTAATGCCGTAGGCTTTTTACCGTCAATTTTTATATCTACAGCTAATGGTCTAGTATTTGGTATGTGGCCTGGGATTATTATCTCTTGGCTTGCTGAGACGATTGGCGTAGTCATTAGCTTTTATATTATGCGTTACTTCTTACGTGATACAGCGGACAAGTTGATTGCTAAGAGTACAGTATTGATGAAAGTAGATGATTTTTCTGGTAAAAATGGCTTTGTGGTCATGTTATTTGCCAGATCTTTACCATATTTTCCATCTGGTGTTATCACAGCATTGGGTGCCATTAGTAAAATCAAACCGAGAGATTATATCTTAGCGAATTTAATCGGTAAATTCCCATCTACAGCTCTTGAAGTAGCTATCGGTACAGATATTGTAAACTTCCAAGAGAATATGGGGCGCTTAGGAATCATCGTAGTTGTTGCAGGGGTTGTATACTTTATTCTTTGGAAAGTATATAAGAACTACATCAATAAGAAAAATGCTGAACAAGAGCATGATCCTAATGCTTAACAATTTCTAATTAATTAAATGTTATTCAATTTAGTATATATGAAAGAGGCGATAGTATGAGCTTTTCTCTTCCTGAACGTGTAACCTTAAAAGGTCCTAATTTTATTCGTGAAGTATTTGAACGTGGTGTAGGCGTGGAAGGCTTTATTAGCTTTGGTATTGGTAATCCTGCGCCAGAAGCGATACCGGTAGAGGTCATCGAAAGGGCTTTTGATGAAGTTGTGCATTCTAATCCTATGAGCCTTTTACAATATGGTCCAATGCAAGGTGATGCACATTTAGCAGAACTTACGTTAGAACGTTTAGTACAAACTCATAAGATGAATTCGGAAGGACAAGGTCTCATTATTTCCAATGGTGCAGGTCAATTATTAGGTCTTGTACCAATTACAGTTTTAGAACCAGGCGATGAAGTGTATATGGATGAATTTACTTTCACCAGTGCTATTAACTCTGTGCGCAACATGGGCGGTAAAGCAATAGGTATTAAAACTGACGAGTACGGTATGATTCCGGGTGAGTTAGAAAAAGCGGCTCAATCTGGTAAAGGTAAATATATTTATCTAATTCCCAACTTCCAGAATCCAACAGGCATTACTATGCCTTTAGAGCGCCGTAAGGAGATTTATGCTATTGCATCTAAATATGATTTATTTATCTATGAAGATGATCCATATGGTGAAATTCGTTTCGCCGGAGAATATATTCCAACGTTCAAATCCTTCGACACAGAAGATCGTGTTCTGTATGCAGGTTCTTATTCTAAAACATTATCTGCAGGCTTGCGTGTAGGCTTCTTATTTGGCCCAACTAAAGTTATTGAAGCTATCCAAGCATTAAAAAATAATACGGCCGGTCAAATGCCATTAGTAACTCAAAAGGTGGTAGCGAAGGTTCTTGATACCATTGATTACGATGCTCATTTAGATAATGTACGAAAAGTATATAAAATGAAATGTGAAGCTTTACTTAACGCTTTTAAAAAGTATGCGAGTTCTAAAGTTCATTTGACACAACCTACAGGTGGTATGTTTGCATGGATGACGATGCCTGAGGATGTAGATTGTGATGTATTCTTTGAAACTTGTATGGACCGCAATGTTGGGATTATTAAATGTGGTGCCTTTGCAGCAGATGGAGCAGGAGCAGGTCATGCATTTCGTTTGAGCTATACGGTACCAACAGTAGAGGAAATTACAAAGGGGATGGAAATTCTCGGCGGGTTAACTAAAGAATTTTGTGGTGAGTAATATATTGATAATTTTTGATATAACGTGATACAATGTAGGCGTAGATACATTGTGTTTACCATATAAAAAAGTTTTTAATATAGATGTGAGGTATAGCCTCAAAGAAAGTAGGTGTTTACTATGGGTTGCGGTAGCAGCAGTGATTGTGGCGGATGCCCATCTCAATCTTCTGGTTGCGGTGGTGGCGCGTCTCAACAACCTCAAGATCTTACAGCTCAATTACACGAGCTTAGTTCTGTTAAACATGTAATTGGTGTAGTATCTGGCAAAGGTGGCGTAGGTAAATCCTCCGTTACCAGCTTGATGGCCATTACAATGGCGCGTAAAGGTTACAAAGTAGGTATCCTCGATGCGGATATTACAGGTCCTTCTATTCCTAAGATGTTTGGCATTAAGGAAAAGGCATATGCTGACGAAATCGGTATGTATCCTGTAAAATCTAAAGGTGGTATTGACGTTATGTCTGTTAACCTCCTTTTGGAAAACGATACAGATCCTGTTTTATGGCGTGGTCCTATTTTAGGTAATGTAGTAAAACAATTTTATACAGATGTTATTTGGAAAGACATCGATTATTTATTTGTTGATATGCCACCGGGAACAGGTGACGTAGCGATTACTGTATATCAATCCTTGAAATTGGACGGTATTATTATCGTTACATCTCCTCAAGACTTGGTATCCATGATTGTTGAAAAAGCAGTTAAAATGGCTGATTTAATGCAAGTGCCTATTATTGGTGTGGTGGAAAACTACTCTTACTTCCATTGCCCAGATAACGGTAAGGATTATCAAATTTTTGGTGAAAGCCACATCGAAGAAATCCTTCAAAAATACGGTCTATTATTGTTGAACCGTTTACCAATTGACCCAACTATTGCAAACCTTTGCGATAAAGGTGATATTGAGTCTATCGAAAAAACAAATTTAGAGGACGTATCTCTACCTGAATAGGATTCATATGATGATGAAAGCTGTGTATTTATAAATGCACAGCTTTTTATCACATCTTTTTATGGTGAATTATGTTATATTTATGGTAGGAAGATAGAATTATATCTTTAATTCTCTTACTACAGATATGCTGAACATAGTTAGTATAGATTTTTATTTTTCTTAACATGATACTATAGGGTGTATTGGCATATATTGGTTTAATTTTAATGTTTTCCTATGTAGGACGTATGTGTATGAAAAAACTATTGAACTGGATCATTCCAGCAGCCTTTGGTTTAGGTCTGTGGTTTGTTCCAACTCCAGAGGGATTAACTCCTCAGTCATGGCATTTATTTGCAATCTTTGTAGCTACTATCGTAGGCTTCATTACTCAGCCGTTACCGATTGGTGGCGTATCTATCGTTGTTATTACTGTTGCTGCATTGACAGGCACATTAAAGATTAGTGAAGGTATTTCAGGTTTTGCTAACTCTGCAATCTGGCTAATTGTAGGTGCTTTCTTATTCTCTCGTGGCTTTATTAAAACTGGTTTGGGGAAACGTATTGCTTATAATTTGATTTCTGCTTTTGGTAGTAGCTCCTTGCGTTTGGCCTATGCATTGGCTTTGTCTGATTTGATTTTAGCTCCCGCAACACCATCTAACACAGCTCGTGTAGGCGGTGTAATCATGCCAATTACAACTAGCTTAGCAAAAGCTTTCGGTTCTGAACCACAAGATGGACCTCGTAAAATTGGTTCTTTCTTGATGCAATCAATTTACCAAGTAAATACGATTACATCTGCGATGTTCCAAACATCCATGGCTGGTAATACATTGGTTGCAGCATTAGCGCTTCAATCTTTTGGTATTGGTATTACATGGGGCGACTGGGCTATGGCAGCTATCGTACCTGGTATTATTGCATTGATTATTATGCCGTATTTCATTTATAAAGTATATCCACCGGAAATCAAAGATGCTCGTGAAGCTCAACAAATGATTCGTGAAGAGTTAAAAGGTCTTGGCAAGATTTCTTTCCAAGAATGGGTAATGCTTGGCGTATTTATTTTAGCATTAGTATTGTGGGCTACGTCTCAATTTACAAAACTTGATGCTACAACTGTTGCATTCTTAGGTATTTCTATTTTACTTGCTACAGGCGTTCTAATTTGGGACGATGTTAAGAGTGAAAAGGGTGCTTGGGATACATTGGTTTGGATGGGTACATTGATGGGCTTTGCCGGATTCCTTTCCAAATTGGGCTTTATCAAATGGGCTACAGTTCAAGTGGGTGGTTATATTCCAGAAGGCTCTTGGGTAATTGCCTTTGTTGTAGCTGTTCTTGTTAATACATATGCTCACTATGTATTTGCATCCTTAACAGCGCATATTTCTGCGATGTTCGTAGCATTCTCTGCAATCGCTATTTCTGCAGGTGCCCCACCTATGTTGACATTGTTGATGATTGCATTCACATCTAACTTGTGTATGTCTTTGACTCACTATGCAGCAGGTCCATCTCCAGTAATCTTTAATACTGGTTATGTTCCTCAAAATATATGGTGGAAACTTGGTTTCTTCACATCTATAATCAACTTAATTATCTTCATGGGTCTTGGCTCTGTATGGATGAAGTTGATTGGTATGTGGTAAAATTTAGTACTGACAATTTTATAGGATTGTAATGGCATGTACTTTAAACCTATTAGACTTAGTGTACTATGCATTTACATCGTATATAAAAAGCCGTCCCGATAGGGGCGGCTTTTTGTGATAAAATATGAGTAGTTAATAGATAATTAATGTAAATATTGTAAAATAATATACATAATAAATTATTCAAGCTAATTGTACAAATTTTATATGATTTGTGCATAGGAGGGACCTATGAAGTTTGATAATGAACAATTATTAAAGTATATTGGCGCTTGTACATCTCCGTATCACACAGTAGATACAAGTTTACAAATGCTATTGGACTCAGGATTTACAGAGCTCAGTTTAGAAGATGAGTGGCAGTTAGACTCTGGTTCTTATGTAGTTAACGTGTTCGGCACCACCTTATTTGCCTTTCATATAGGGAAGAAACCAGAACATACATTACGTATTGCGTCGGCTCATACAGATTTTCCTGCTATTCGTGTTAAACCAAACCCTATAACCTCTATGAAAGGATACACAAAGTTAAATGTAGAAATGTATGGCGGTCTTATAGAAAATACATGGCTTGATCGTCCATTAGGTGCAGCAGGTACGGTTGTGTTAAAAGGAAAAAATGCCTTTGACGTAGATTCTGTTCTAGTCGATACAAAACGGCCTATCGCTATTGTTCCAAACCTAGCTATTCATATGAATCGCTCTGTTAATGATGGGGTTAAACTAAATCGTCAAAAAGAAATGCTTCCTATATTGATGATGGAACGTAATAATGAAGATAATCCTACAAAACCTTTAAATAATAGAAATAATCCAAGTTTATTTTCAGAATCAGATACTCAATACGATGAGTGGACAAAGTTTTTAGCTGATGAAGTAGATTGCGATCCTTCCGAAATATTATCTTATGAAATGACGTTATATCCTACGGAACAAGGCTGTGTACTCGGTACGGAAGGTGATTTCATTAGCTCACCTCGTTTAGATAATTTAACATCTTGCTTTAGTGTATTATCTGGTATTATTCAAGCCAAAAAAATGAATGTTAATGGTGTTCGCTGTGCTATACTCTTTGATAACGAAGAGGTGGGCAGTCGTACGAAACAAGGTGGGGCTGGCATGATATTACCAAATCTCGTTAAACGCGTGTATGACGCATTAGGATATTCTAATCAAGAGATGGACAGCTTTATCTCTAAAGGCTTTATGATTTCCTCCGATGTAGCACACGGATTACACCCAAACTATCCAGAGAAAAATGACATTACGAATATTCCTGTACTTAATAAAGGGCTATCCCTTAAGATTGCATGTAGCCAATCTTACGCTGGGGATGCTAAGGCCATTGCTATCGTTAAAGGCCTTTGTGAAGAAGCGGATGCACAGTATCAGATTTATGTAAATCGTTCGGATATTCCAGGTGGATCTACAGTAGGTTCCATTTCATCAGCTATGTTACCAATGCGTACTATTGATGTAGGCTTGCCTCTTTTAGCAATGCATTCAGCTAGAGAATTGATGGGGGCAGCTGATCAAGAGCAATTAAATCGATTAATGAATCATTTTCTAGGTGGTAAGTAATATAAAATGGAATTTATTCGATGTGCATTATTGAAAGACATATGATTTTTTGTAATGAACAGTAAAAAATATATTTTATACTTTCATAATTGGTATAATCCTTTAAATATAATGAAAATATTGTATAATAAGTATATATTATTATGAATATAAAACCTCATCATAAATTTTGATGAGGCTTTCCTCAATATTGATTTATCTATAAGTATAGGAAATATTCATATATTAATAAAAATGAAAGCTGATAGTTCACATTTGTGGAAGCTAGTAGGAGGCAATACATGAGAAAAATTAAATCCGTATTGGTTGCCAACCGTGGAGAAATTGCGATCCGCGTGTTCCGTGCATGTAATGAAATGGGAATTAAAACTGTAGCCATTTACTCTAAAGAGGATACATTATCCTTGCACCGTAACCAAGCCGATGAAGCCTATCTCGTAGGGGAAGGTAAAAAACCAGTTGACGCATATCTTGATATTGAAGATATCATCCGTATTGCAAAAGAACATGACATCGATGCTATCCATCCAGGTTATGGCTTCTTATCTGAAAATGAAGGCTTTGCTCGTCGTTGTGAAGAAGAAGGAATTATCTTTATTGGGCCTAAAATCAAGCATTTGAATATGTTTGGTGATAAAGTAAATGCTCGTGAGCAAGCTAAATTAGCAAAAATTCCGATGATCCCAGGTTCTGATGGGGCTTTAAAAGATTATGCTCAACTAGAAGAATTTGCTGATACACATGGTTTTCCATTGATGATTAAAGCCGTTAATGGCGGCGGCGGTCGTGGTATGCGTGAAGTTCATCATAAAGAAGATCTTCGAGATGCATATGATCGTGCTAAATCTGAAGCGAAAGCTGCGTTTGGCGATGATGATGTATATGTAGAAAAACTTATCGTAGAGCCTAAACATATTGAAGTTCAAATCTTAGGTGATGAACATGGCAATGTAGTTCATTTGCATGAACGTGATTGCTCTGTTCAACGTCGTCACCAAAAAGTAGTTGAAATGGCGCCAGCCTTTGCGTTATCATTAGAAACTCGTAAAGCTGTATGTGATGCTGCCGTTAAAATCATGAAAAATGTTGGCTACGTGAATGCAGGTACTGTAGAATTTTTGGTAACTGCTGATGGTAGCTTCTACTTTATCGAAGTTAATCCACGTATTCAAGTAGAGCATACTGTAACAGAAATGATTACAGATATTGACATTGTTCATGCTCAAATTAGAATCGCTGAAGGCTTTAGTTTACATAGCCCTGAAGTAGGTATTCCTGAGCAGGATAAAATTCCTTGTAAAGGCACTGCTATCCAATGTCGTATTACCACAGAAGATCCTAAAAACAACTTTATGCCTGATACCGGTAAAATCTTAGCGTACCGTAGCTCTGGTGGTTTTGGTATCCGTCTTGATTCTGGTAATGCTTTTACAGGTGCCGTTGTAACACCTTACTATGACTCCTTGCTTGTGAAAGCGACAGCATTTGGTCCTAACAACGAAGAAACTATTCGTAAAATGCTTCGTTGCTTAAAAGAGTTCCGTATTCGCGGTGTAAAAACAAATATTCACTTCTTGATTAATGTATTGGAACATCCTGAATTCCAAAGTGGTTCTTACAATGTAAACTTCATTGAAGAACATCCTGAATTATTCGAATTGAAACCAGATCGTGACCGTGGTACTAAATTATTACGTTACATTGCTGATGTTACAATTAATGGCTATTCTGGTGCAGGGGCTCAAGAGGTTCCTGACTTTGAACCGATTCAAATGCCATCTACTTTGGATGTAAGTCCAGCATCTGGTACAAAACAAAAATTTGATGAACTTGGACCAGATAAATTCAGTAAATGGTTATCGGAACAAAAACAAGTATTCTTCACTGATACCACTTGGCGTGATGCCCATCAATCCTTGTTTGCTACACGTCTTCGTACAATCGATATGGCTCGCGTAGCTGGTCATGCTGCAAAAGGTGTACCTAACTTATTCTCCTTAGAATGTTGGGGGGGTGCTACTTTTGACGTATCATACCGATTCTTACATGAAGATCCGTGGGAGCGTTTGCGCATGTTCCGTCGTGAAGTGCCAAATACATTGCTTCAAATGCTTCTTCGTGGTGCAAATGCCGTAGGTTACACATCGTATCCAGACAACGTAGTTCGTCAATTCATTCAACGGGCTGCTGCTAATGGTATTGATGTATTCCGCGTATTTGATAGCTTGAATAGTCTTGATAATATGCATGTTGCTATCGATGAAGTGCGTGCACAAAATAAAATAGCTGAAGTTGCATTGTGCTATACTGGCGATATCCTTGATGGTGCTCGTACAAAATACAACTTGGTCTATTATGTAAATATGGCAAAAGAGCTTGAAAAAGCTGGTGCCAATATTATTGCCATTAAAGATATGGCCGGCCTTTTAAAACCACAAGCTTCTTATAACTTGGTATCTGCCTTGAAAGATGCTGTCTCTGTTCCAATTCACTTGCATACTCATGAAGGCTCCGGTAACTCTATCTATACATATGGCCGCGCTGTAGATGCTGGTGTTGATGTAATCGACTTAGCATACTCAGCATTTGCTAATGGTACTTCTCAACCTAGCATGAATTCCATGTACTATGCATTGTCTGGTCATGAACGTCAACCAGAAATGAACATTGATTACATGGAAGAAATGTCTCATTATTTTGGTAGTATCAGACCATATTACAAAGGTGTAGATAAAGCAGAAGCATATCCTAATACTGAAGTATATCAACATGAAATGCCAGGTGGACAATACTCTAACTTGCAACAACAAGCTAAAATGGTAGGGCTTGGTGATCGTTGGACAGATATTAAGAAAATGTACCACCAAGTAAACATGATGTTTGGTGATATCATTAAAGTTACACCATCCTCTAAAGTGGTAGGGGATATGACATTGTACATGGTACAAAACAACTTAACTGAAAAAGATATCTACGAAAAAGGCGATGTATTGGATTTCCCTCAATCCGTAGTTGAATTCTTTGAAGGACGTCTTGGTACTCCATATCAAGGCTTCCCTGAAAAATTACAAAAAATCATCTTGAAAGGTGCTCGCCCAATCACAGTTCGCCCTGGTGCTGTATTACCTCCAACAGATTTTGAACATATTCGTCATGAATTAAGCGAAATGGGAGCCCAAACAACTGATGAAGATATTAGTGCATATTGCTTGTATCCTAAGGTTTACCAAGATTACAATAAATTTGTAAAAGACTTTGGTGATGTATCTGTATTAGATACTCCAACATTCTTCTTTGGTATGAAACGGGGCGAAGAAATTCAAGTAACCATTGAAAAAGGTAAAACACTGATTATCAAGATGAATGGTTTCTCTGAACCTGATGAAGATGGTAATCGCATCGTATTGTTCGAGTTTAATGGTCAACCTCGTAGCATTAAGGTTCATGATAAACATGCTAAGACAACTGGTGTTGTTCGTCGCAAAGCGGATGAATCTAACCCTGGTGAAATTGGTGCTACATTGTCTGGTTCCGTTGTTAAGATCCTTATTAAGAATGGTCAATCTGTAACTAAAGGTGAACCATTGATCGTTACAGAAGCAATGAAAATGGAAACAACAATTACAGCTCCTATCGACGGTATCGTAGAAGAAATCCTTGTACGTGAAGGTAGCCGTATCGAATCTGGTGACTGCTTGCTTCGTATTGAAGATGCTTTAAAACGATAAGCTAACAATCATTTAAAATTAAAAATATTATTTCTCAAATATTTCATAAAATGAAAAATTGAAGTATAATGGAAGAATCCCTAGGAAATCCTAGGGATTCTTTGTATTTTCAAGGGTTTCATGGTACTATATAATATAGAGAAAATGGGCGTATTATGCGTTATTTTAGAATGATTAGTAGAAAAGGAGTAGTAACAGATGAGATGTCCTTATTGCCAACACACAGACACGAAGGTAACAGACTCTAGAACGACTGATGAAGGTAATAGTATTCGCCGTCGCCGTGAATGTATCAATTGTGGCCGTCGCTTTACTACCTATGAAATTATAGAAGAAGTACCACTTATGGTATTGAAGAAAAATGGACGACGTGAATTATTTGACCGCGGTAAGCTACTGAATGGGTTATTGCGCTCTTGTGATAAGCGTACAGTTCCTATGTCTGTGATGGAGCAAGTAGTTAATGATGTAGAGCGTGATATTCGGAATGAAATTAACCAAGAGGTTACAACTGATCGCATTGGTGAGCTCGTGTTACAACAACTGAAAGACATAGATCAAGTTGCATATGTTCGTTTTGCTAGTGTATATCGTAAGTTTGATAATATTGATAGCTTTATGGAAGAGTTAAAAGCTCTGAAGAAGTTAGACGCTAAAAAGCCGAAACGCAAACCTGTCGTAGAAGAATAATTGATTCTGTATTACTGATTGGTTATACATGGTTTTGAAATTAGCAATGTGTGAGGCTTTATGATAGATTTACATTGCGATACGATGATGCAACTGCTAGATCATCCTGATAGTGGTGATTTATATCGTAATACTTGGAAAATAGATATAGAAAAATTACAAAAGGCTCATAGCAAGATACAAGACTTTGCGCTCTTTATTAATATTGGTGAAACGAATGACCCTTATGGTCGCTATGAAGAGATGCGTAATTTGTGTGTATCACAAATTCATCACTATGGAGAGCACATACAACATGTGCTCTCTTATCAAGATATAGAGTCTGTATACAAGTCTGGTAAGATTGGGGCGCTCATGTCTATTGAAGAAGGTGGCGTGCTAGGTGGCGATTTGAATAAACTTAACCAAGCTTACCAAGATGGAGTTAGACTTATAACACTAACGTGGAATTATCCGAATGGTCTTGGCGAGCCACATTGTGGTGAGCAACATAAAAAATTAACATCTAAAGGTGTTGAATTTGTTGAGGCTATGCAAGATTTAGGGATGATCGTTGACTGCTCACATCTCAATGATGCTGGTACAGAGCAACTAGGAGATATTCTAGATGTTCCTTTTATAGCATCCCATTCAAATGCACGGAAAGTTAGGGCTCATACGCGAAATTTGCCGGATAATCTTATTAGACTTATCGCTAATAAGGGCGGTATTATAGGACTTAATTTTGCACAGAATTTTCTCGGCACATCGCCAGTTAGTCGCATTGAAGATATTGTAAAGCACGGTCTATATCTCATCGACAAGGGCGGTGAAGAGGTAGTGGCATTGGGAACTGATTTTGATGGGATTCCACCAGATACAGAGATTGCAGATATGTCTCAAATAAGTCGTCTTTATGATGCATTTAGAGAGGCAGGCTTATCTGTGGAGCAGTGTGAAAAGTTGTTCTGGAAAAATGCAGATAGACTACTAAAGGAGATTTTATAATGACTGATTTAAATCCAATCATTGCTGAGCGTTTTACTGAGCATCTCGAAGTGTTTGGTAAGACGATGGAACATATGGATACCATTCAAGAAATCGGATATCGCTGTAAGACAGCTATCGATAATGGTAATAAAATTTTATTCTGTGGTAATGGTGGTTCTGCTGCGGACTCTCAACATTTAGCGGCAGAATTAATCGGTCGTTTCAAAAAAGAACGCCGTTCTTTTGCGGCTGTTGCATTAACGACAGATACATCTGCTTTAACAGCTATTGCCAATGATTATGATTTTGATGCTGTTTTTGCTCGTCAAGTGGAGGGCTTAGGCCGTACAGGTGATGTTCTTATCGGTATTTCCACCTCTGGGAATTCCAAGAATGTTGTGAAAGCGGCTGAAATGGCTCGCTCTATTGGGATGCATACCATTGCTTTCACCGGTGAAGGTGGTGGCAAATTAGCTGAACTATGTGATATTACATTGGCGATTCCTAGCCATGTGACGGCGCGCATTCAAGAAATGCATATCTTAGCTGGCCACATTATGTGTGAAATCATTGAAGAAGATTACTAACCACTAGGTTATTAGATATAGGTACATGCTATTTCAAACAAAGGTTTATTATAAATAAGAAGACATGTATATTTGGGTAAGGAATAGGTGGATTATGATAAATACTACCATTAATCAATTTTTAACAAAACAACTACCAAACTTAAAGATTGCCGTTGTAGGTGATGTAATGGTAGATCGTTATGTTTTTGGTGATGTAAGTCGTATTTCTCCAGAAGCACCGGTTCCTGTAAACCGCGTGTCCAAGATGAAAGAGGTCCTTGGTGGAGCTGGTAATGTTGCATCTAATTTGTCTAATTTAGACTGTAAGGTGTATCTTGGTGCATTAGCCGGTAATGATGACCATGGCCGTTTATTACAACATTTACTTGATACTGATAAGATCGATACAACTGGTTTAATCACTAGTGATGACCGCTCTACTATTACTAAGATGCGCATCTTAGGTGATCGTCAACAGATGATGCGTCTTGATTTTGAAACGATTACAGATCTAACGTACCAAGAAGAGCAACAACTATCTAGTTGGCTTGAAAATCTATGTAAAGTTGGTATTGATGGTATTGTCGTATCCGATTATGGTAAAGGCGTTTGTACACCTACCTTATTGAAGACAATCTTTAGTTTGGCTAAGGAATATGGTGTGCAAACAATCGTAGATCCTAAGGGTGCTAATTGGTCTAAATACAATGGTGCTACATGTATTACACCGAATGTGAAAGAACTTGGTGAATGTGTAGGCCGTAAATTAGAAAATGATGATGCTACCATCGTAGAGGCTGCTAAGTCTGTACTCACTACTGTAGATTTAGATTATATTGTAGCTACGCGCTCTGCAAAAGGGATTACGGTTATTGCAAAGGATGGCCGTACATGGCATAACCCTGCTACTCAACAAGAGGTATTCGATGTGAGTGGTGCAGGAGATACCGTTGTATCCATGATGATGACCTGTCTTGCAAGTGGTTTATCGATGCGTTTAGCCTTGCATATTGCCAATGGTGCAGCGGGTATCGTAGTATCTAAGGTTGGTACGTATCCAATACATCGTTCTGAGCTATTAGACTTATGGCATTCCTATAAACATAGTATTCAATCTAAACCATTATATACAAAGGAAGAAATGAAAGAACTCGTTTCACAATGGCAAAGCAAAGGTGAAACAGTAGTGTTCACAAATGGTTGTTTTGACATTCTTCATCGTGGACATATCACGTATTTACAAGAGGCTGCACAACTGGGGGATCATTTAATCATTGGATTAAATTCTGATTTATCTGTTCAACGCTTAAAAGGGAAAACACGGCCCATCGTAAGTGAAGAGGATAGAGCGGCCTTGTTGAGTGCGCTGCGATGCATCGATGGGGTTGTGTTATTTGAAGAAAATACGCCGGCTGAATTACTAGCATACTTACGTCCCAATACTCTTGTTAAGGGCGGAGATTACAAAATAGAAGATATTATCGGACGGGAGTCCGTTGACAATGTAGAGGTTCTTTCGTTTAAAGAAGGTTACTCTACATCAGATATTGTAGGGAAAATAGCCACTATGGCTAAGGAGGGCAAATTATGATTATCGTAACAGGTGGTGCTGGTTTTATTGGCAGTAATATTGTGAAAGCACTGAATGATCGTGGTCGTACAGATATTCTCATCGTTGATGATCTTACAGATGGTCGTAAGATTCGCAATATTCAAAACCTAGAATTTCTAGATTACATCGATTGTGATGATTTTGATTGTGCTATTGCTGATGGTACATTTGATGTGGGCCCAATTGAAGTCCTATTCCATGAAGGCGCTTGTGCAGACACAATGGAATATAATGGCAAATACATGATGAAGAACAACTATGAAGGTTCTAAAAATCTATTCCATTATTGCCAAGACCGCCGTATCCCATTTATCTATGCATCCTCTGCATCTACATATGGTAATGGTACAAATGGTTTCGTAGAAAAGCCTGAAGCTGAAGAAGCACTTAATCCATATGCGTATTCTAAGCTGTTATTCGACCGTTATGTACGCAAATATGAAGATGAATATACTGCACAAGTGGTTGGTTTACGTTACTTTAACGTATATGGTCCTAATGAAGCTCATAAAGATAAAATGGCTTCTTTAGTACGCCAAATGTTTTACAAAAATAAAGAAACAGGTATCATTAACCTATTTGAAGGTACGGATGGCTACGAAGATGGTGGGCAAACCCGTGACTTTATCTATGTAAAAGACGTAGTTAATGTAAACTTCTATTTCTGGGAGCATCCTGAAATCTCTGGTACTTTCAACTGTGGTACAGGTAATGCTCATAGCTTTAACCAATTCATGCAAGCTGTTATCGACTACAATGGTCAAGGCAAAATTGAATATGTGCCATTCCCAGAGGTGTTAAAAGGCAAATACCAAAGCTTTACAGAGGCTGATACTACTAAATTGTTAGCTGCTGGCTATGATAAAGGGTTCCATAAAATGGAAGATGCCGTTAAAGAATATTGTGAACTATTAGATAATAACGAAGGATATTTACGTTAATGCGCAAGGTATTATTTTTAGATCGCGATGGTGTTATTAACAAGGATGTTAGTTATCTATATAAAATAAGCGATTTAGAGTGGGTAGATGGTGCAAAAGAGGCCCTTGCTTATGCTCATAGTAAGGGCTATGATCTCATTGTAGTGACAAATCAGAGTGGTGTAGCTCGTGGTTATTATAAAGAATCTGATGTTCAAATTTTACATGACTATATGGCTCATGAACTAGACCGCGGTGGTGCACCGATTTTACATTTCTATTACTGCCCTCATCATAAAGAAGGATCTGTTCCATTATACGCGGTAGAGTGTGAATGTAGAAAACCTAAACCTGGCATGATTAATCAAGCCATTAAGGATTATAATGTAAATCCTGCAGAGAGTTTCCTTATAGGCGACAGTCAGCGTGATGTTGATGCAGCTGAGGCTGCTGGCATTAAGGGGTACCTATTTAAAGGCTCTAATCTATTGGATTTCATTAAAACAATAATTTAATCATTTATTCCATTTAGTTTATTTCGGAAGAATATATTTGGGTTTGTTGTGTTGTATTTGGGGAGGCTTTATGAAAGATTACAAGAATATACTCATCATTAAGATGAGTTCCTTAGGTGATGTAATTCACGCATTGCCTACCTTGTATGCTGTGCGTAAGAATTGGCCTAATGCACGTATTACATGGGCTATTCATGAGCAATTCGCTAGCCTCTTACATGGTACACCTTGGGTCGATGATGTGATTATTATCGATAAAAAACGACTCAAAAAGCCTGCTTATTTATATCAATTGCGTAAAGATTTGCATAGTCGTCATTTTGATATGACCTTGGACCTTCAATGTATTGCTAAAAGCGCCATTGTATCTTTATTATCTGGTTCACCTGAAAAGTATGGCTACTGGGAGCTTCGGGAAGGAAGTAATCTAGTTAATAAAGCCTTAGTAGGTGAGCATAAATACGACCATGTTATCGAACGGTATCTTGATACTGTACGTGCACTTGGTGGCGAGGTAGAGGAGATTGAATTTCCTATGCCAGCCTACGTTGAGGCTGAGAAATCCATAAAACAAAAGTTGAAATGCCATGGTGTAGATGATGAATATATTGTAGTTGTACCAGGGGCACGATGGATTGTTAAGGAGTGGCCACTTCTTAATTTTGGAGAATTTTGTATTCGTTTATGTGAATCTGGTAAGAAGGTTGTTATTGCCGGTGCCCCTGATGACGCAGAGAAGGGTATTTTTATTGAGAACTACGTAAAGAATGATAATCTCATTAATTTAGTGGGATCTACAACAATGCCTGAACTCATTGAGTTGATTCGTCATTGTCAAATTTTTATTAGTGCCGATACGGGACCATTGCATATTGCAAATGCCTTGAAGCGTCCTTTGATTGCCATGTTTGGCACAACATCTCCTAAGCGTACAGGTCCTTATGGTGGCAGTCATGTACATCTCATTATTTCACCTACATCTAAGGCTACTCCTGAGCAACCACTAGTAGATGATCCAGACTGTATGGCACAAATTCCTGTAGACGCAGTATGGTCAGTGTATGAACAAGTACTTGGAAAGGAACTATAATGGAACTAGATTATAAGCGCATTGTGGTAACCTTTTTAATGCATTTAGGAGATGTTATATTAACGACTCCATTTTTAGAAGTGCTTCGCAAAGCGGCTCCTCATAGTCATATTACGTATGTAATAGATGAAAAATTACAACAAGTCATGGAATATAATCCAAATATTGATGAACTTATCGTTGTAGATAAAAAAGGTCGCCATAATAGCATTTCAGGTCTTAATGAAGTTGCTCGTGAAATCAATGCTAAGGGAAAACCTGACATTGTCATTAATTTACATCCTAATGAGCGTACTTCATATTTAGCATGGAAAATTCATGCACCTATCACAACTGGTATGAGCCACTTTCTATTTAGACCATTCATGACAAAGTATACGCGGTTAGATCGTAAAACTCGTCATGCTGCGGACATGTACATTAATGTTCTAGAGCAATTAGGTGTAACAGATACTTCTAACTCTGGTTTACATATTGAAACCTGTGAAGAATGGCGTCGTCAGGCTCAAGAGTTTTACGGTACACATGGATTAACTGATACTGATATACTCATTGGTTTTAATATCGGTAGCGCCGTTCCTGAGAAACGCTGGCCTGCTGAACGTTTTGCTCATGTAGCAGATTACTTTGGGCGTTTAGGTTATAAGACGATTTTCTTTGGGGGACCTATGGACCTTGAAATGGTGCAGCCCGTAGTGGAACAAATGGAAAGAAAGCCTATTGTGGCTACAGGAAAATTTCAGTTAGGGCCTTTGGCAGCTGCTATGGGCCGTTGTAATCTGTTGATTACTAATGACTCTGGACCGATGCATGTAGGAATCAGTCAAGGTGTGCCAATTGTGGCACTGTATGGTCCATCAAATCCATTCTTTTATGGACCTTATCAAGCTCATGCTATCGTTTTAGAAACGATGGATTCTTATGAGATTGGTAAAAGCATGAAAAAAATTATTAAAGAAGGAAATTATAAAGGTTTATCTGTAATTTCTGAAGAACAGGTTATTAAAGCAGCGGAAACATTGCTTTTAGAATCGAAATAAACATATGAACTATATTGTATTTGATTTAGAATGGAATCAACCCTATAGCAATGACATTAGCTTTATGAAGCGCACAAAAATGCCGTTGACAGGGGAAATCATTCAAATCGGAGCGGTAAAACTGAATGAAAAGATGGACATTATAGATCATTTTACGATGTTCATCAAACCTCAATATCTGCCACGGATGCATAAACATGTGCGTGAGTTGACAGGGATAACTACCCATGAGCTCAATCATGGTGTGCCATTCAAGACGGCTATGCAGTACTTTCAAAAATGGTGTGGTGATGAATATATGCTGCTTTCTTGGGGATCAGACGATATTCTCATCCTACGAGAGAACCTTATGCTCCATAAGATGAAAGCATTATCTTATGATCAATGGGTTGACGCGCAAATGATTTATTCTTATCAACGATATGGAACAAATCAGCAGTATTCTGTGGCACATGCTATGGAGGATCTCAATATATCGACGGAGCACTTATCTGCTCACAATGCTTTGCACGATGCTGTCTTTACGGCTCATATATGTCAGACTCTAGATATTGCACAAGGAATTTTACATTATGATCTAATTCGCAAGGAAAGTAACAATCCTTTCCTATATCCTCCTATTTTGACATTTTTTATGTATGAAAATTTCTCTGAGAAAAAACGTATTGTTCATGATAGAAGAGTACGTATGTCCTTCTGTCCGTACTGTGAAACACGTTTAGAAATGACAAGACCTGAACGATTACAAGGGGATAAGCACCTAGCCATCGGAGTATGTCCTAAACATGGCGATTTTGCGGTGCAACTTAAAGTTGGAAAGTATACGATTAAGTCCGGCAATAGTAACTTTTACGTTACTAAGGTATTAACTCATTGTACAGACGAAATTCGTTCTCTATACACTCAGAAGTCTGAAATCAATCGCGAAAAAGAGCGAAAATATTTAGAGTATCGTAAGGCGGAACATGAAAAAATCCACCAAAAATAGTTATGTAAATTCAAGTTCATTTTCTGATTTGTAGTATATATTTGAATATGAACTTTTAGAAAGGATAGATTATGGAACGTAAATATGCATGGCATAATTATGATGATGCCACTATGAAAAAAGTATATGCTTTGAGTGATACATATCGTCAATTTTTAGATAATGGTAAAACAGAACGTGAATGTGTTGTGCAAGCTGTAGAATTTGCAGAAGCAAAGGGCTACGTAAATCTAAATGATATTATTAAAAGCAATACGTCAATCAAAGCTGGTGATAAGATTTATTACACACATATGGATAAATCTATTGCTTTATTTAATATTGGTATTGATGATATTGAATTGGGTATGAATATTTTAGGTGCTCATATTGATTCTCCACGCATCGATGTAAAGCAAAATCCACAATATGAGGATAGTAATTTAGTATTTTGGGATACTCATTACTATGGAGGTATTAAAAAATATCATTGGGTAGCTATGCCTCTTGCCATTCATGGCGTTGTGGTAAAAACAGATGGTACCCGTATTAATATTAATATTGGTGATAAAGAAACGGATCCTGTGTTTTGCATTACTGACCTGTTACCTCACTTGGGGCAAGAACAAATGCAAAAGAATGCAGCTAAAGTAATTGAAGGGGAAGCTCTTGATTTACTCATCGGTAGCCGTCCAGTTAAAGATGAAGAAAAAGAAGGGGGTACTAAATTTATTAATAGCCTTCTTGAAAAAGAGTATGGATTTATTGAACGTGACTTATTGTCTGCAGAATTAGAAATTGTACCAGCTGGTAAAGCACGTGATATGGGTTTTGATCGTTCCATGATAATGGCGTATGGTCAAGATGACCGCGTGTGTGCCTACACATCCTTGGTAGCAATGCTTGAAGTGGATTCTGTAAAGCGTACTACTTGTTGCTTACTTGTAGATAAAGAGGAAATTGGTTCTGTAGGTGCTACAGGTATGCAATCACGCTTCTTTGAAAATGCTGTGGCTGAAATTTTAACACTTATGGGCAAACCTAATTCTGTAAGTGTACGTCGTACATTGGAGAAATCTCGTATGTTGTCCTCCGATGTAAGTGCAGGCTATGATCCGCTTTATGCATCGGCGTATGAAAAGAAAAATGCTTCTTACCTTGGTATGGGTGTAGTATTTAATAAATTTACAGGCTCTCGTGGTAAAGCTGGTTCTAACGATGCGAATGCTGAGTATATGGGCTTTATTCGTCGTGTCATGGAATCTAACAATGTAACTTATCAAACTGCTGAACTTGGTAAGGTTGATTTGGGTGGTGGTGGCACCATCGCGTACATCATGGCTCTTTATGGTATGAATGTCATCGACTGTGGTGTAGCCGTACTTAGCATGCATGCTCCTTGGGAGGTTACATCTAAGGCTGATATTTACGAGGCTAAACAATGTTATGTGGCGTTCTTAAATGCAACTGATGAATCAATCTAAGATAATGGGGGCTTTCACCAATGGTGAAAGTCCATTCTATGTGAGGTATATATGAAGCAAACAGAATTAGGCGCAGCTATAGAGTCTGCCAAAGGAGAGGCTACAGAGGTCAAGACTGTAAAGGTAGATATCTTTGACATTCCTGAAACGAAGGTTGAAGAATATATTGCTAATCGTGAAGAGGTAGCAGAAGCAGCAGCACAGGTTATGAGACCATACTGTGTTACTGTAAAACGTGAAACCTTAGATCCTGAAGAAGGGGAAGCAGTGGTTGGTTACTATGTAACGGGTGAAATTCTAATGTGCGTCATCTTGGACCCATTTGAAGTGCCTGTTATGAAAGTAGCTCTCGATAAAGGGACTCTTAAGGGCTATATTTTAGCAGCTAATGATTTAACAGAAGACATGTTAGCGTCTCTTGAAAAGTAAAAGGATTTCATATCTTAATGTGTTCTATAAATGGACAAATGTAAAATACTTTAATCTGCTACATTGATGTAGTAGATAAATTTGTTTATAATAAAAGTATTATAATCTTTGCAGATAGGAAGGAAATCCCCATGAACTTGAAAAAAGGTATTGCTTTGGCGCTCACAGCGACAGCATTGTTGGCGTTTACAGGTTGTGGCTCAAATGGAACTACATCGAATGGTGAATACAAAGTTGGTGTTGTACAACTGGTAGAGCATCCTGCATTAGATGCGGCAAATAAAGGTTTTGTTGATGCGCTAAAAGAAAAAGGTTTGGCAGAAAAGATTACTTTTGATCAACAAAATGCGCAAGCAGATCAATCTAATTTGAATAGCATTGCACAGCGTTTCGTATCCGATCGGAAAAACTTGATTTTAGCAATTGCTACGCCAGCGGCTCAATCCATGGCGAATGCAACTCATGATATTCCAATTTTAGGTACAGCTATTACTGATTACGAGGCAGCTAAACTTGTTAAATCCAATCAAAAACCTGGTGGTAATGTGTCTGGTACATCCGACATGAATCCAGTAGAGCAACAAGTAGATTTAATTTTACAAGTAATGCCAAATGCTAAAACAATCGGCACTATTTATAGCTCTAGCGAAGTAAATTCTCAAATTCAAGTGGAGAAGATGAAAGCTTATGCAGCTACAAAAGGCATTAAAGTTGAAGAAGTTACAGTTTCCAATGTAAACGATATTCAACAAGCGGCACAAAATCTCGTATCTCAACGTGTGGATGCAGTTTATGTGCCAACAGATAATGTGGTAGCTTCAGCGATGAGCAATCTTGTAGCTATTACCGATCCAGCAAAAATTCCTGTGTTTGGCGGTGAAGATAACCACGTAAAAGGTGGGGCAGTTATGTCCTTGTCTGTAGATTACTACAAACTCGGTTACCAAACCGGCTTAATGGCAGCTAAAATTCTAACTGGTGAAGCTAAAGTTGAAGATATGCCTATCGAAATGCAGAAAGAATTTAAATTAGTTGTGGGAAAAGATAAATTAGAAAAATTGGGCATCACCTTACCAGAGGATTTGATGAACAAGGCGACTATGATTTAATACATATCTGGTAAGGAGTTATACATGAACTGGAAAAAAAGTATTGCAGTGGCACTTAGTGCCATTGCTGTTATGGCAATGGTAGCAGGTTGTGGTTCCAATACCGCAACTAATGACCAAAAGAAAATTGGTGTTATTCAATTAGTAGAACATCCATCTCTTGATGCTGCTAATAAAGGCTTCGTAGATGGTTTAGCAGCTAAAGGATATAAGGATGGTCAAAACATTAGAATTGACCAACAAAATGCACAGGCCGATCAATCCAATCTCAATAGTATTGCACAACGTTTCGTATCTGATAAAAAAGATTTAGTATTAGCTATTGCAACGCCTGCGGCTCAGACGATGGCAAATGCTTCTCATGACATGCCAATCATGGGTACAGCTATTACAGACTACGTGACAGCTAAACTCGTTCAATCTAACGAACACCCTGGTGGTAATGTATCTGGTACATCCGATATGACACCTGTTGAAAAAGAGGTTGATCTTATCATAGCATTAGTACCGAATGTAAAGCGCATTGGTGCCATTTATACATCCTCTGAAATCAACTCCCAATTGCAAGTTGAAAAAATGAAAGCCTATGCTGCTACAAAAGGTATTACTGTTGTAGAGGCGACTGTTTCCAATGTAAATGATATTCAACAAGCGGCTACAAATCTTGTAAATCAAGATGTGCAAGCTATTTATACACCAACAGATAATGTATTGGCATCCGCTATGGCTAACTTGGCACAAATCACAGATGCTGCTAAAATCCCAGTATTTGCTGCCGATGAAGGTATGACAATGACTGGTGGTGTAGCAACATATTCTGTTGATTACTATCAATTGGGTTATCAAACAGGTTTAATGGCTGCTAAAGTTCTTGCAGGAGAAGCAAAAATTGCAGACTTAGCTATTGAGACACAAAAAGAGATTAAGTTAACTGTTAACGAAGAACGTGCTAAAAAATTAGGCATTACGATTCCTGAAGCTCTTCGTAAAGATATGAAACAATAGAGGAGAATTTGATGTTAGATTTAGTGGTAGGCACCATAACCACAGGCCTTTTATGGTCTTTGTTAGCGGTTGGTGTATTCATAACCTTCCGTGTATTAGATGTGGCTGACTTAACCGTGGAAGGCACGTTCCCAATGGGGGCAGCCATTTCTGCTATTTTAATTACAAGTGGTATGAATCCAATCCTTTCCATTTTACTTGCCGGTGTGGGTGGTATGATAGCCGGTGCTGTAACAGGTTGGATACATACAAAATTAAAAATTCCAGCATTATTGGCTGGTATTTTGACAATGATTGCACTGTACTCTGTAAACCTTCACATCATGGGCAAAGCTAATGTATCTTTGCTTCGAATGGATACAATTTATACGATTCTTGGTGGATTTTTCCATACGCCGAATATGTGGTCTGCAGCTATCGTAGGTATTATCGTTGCTGTAGTTGTATGTTTGCTCTTATTTTGGTTCTTCGGTACCGAAATTGGTACAGCCTTACGTGCTACAGGTGTTAACCCTCAAATGATTCGCGCTCAAGGCGTAAATACTGATAATATGATTGTTCTTGGTCTTTTGATTTCCAATGGCTTTGTTGGTATGTCTGGAGCTCTTATCGGTCAATTCCAAGGCTTTGCTGATGTAGGCATGGGTATTGGTACCATCGTTATTGGTTTGGCTTCTGTAATCATCGGTGAAGTAGTATTTGGTACGAAATCCTTCGTACGCAGTCTCATCGCTGTAGTACTTGGTTCTATAGTATATCGTATCGTTATTGCTGCCGTTCTCTACATGGGTATGCCACCAAATGATTTGAAATTATTCACTGCAATTCTTGTTGCCATAGCGCTTTCCCTACCTACATTGAAAGCAAAATGGTTGGCTCGTTAAGGAGGACACTATGTTAGAAGTAAAAAATATGGTAAAAACCTTCTTTAAGGGCACAATTAATGAAAAGACTGCATTACAAGGCATCAACCTTCGCCTAGAAGAAGGAGATTTCTGTACTGTAATCGGTGGTAATGGTGCTGGTAAAAGTACTTTACTAAACTCCATCGCCGGTGTATTCCCAGTAGATGAAGGCTCCATTACAATTAATGATATTGATGTAACAAAAATGCCAGAATACAAGCGTGCTAAATACATTGGCCGTGTATTCCAAGATCCTATGGTAGGTACTGCTGGTAATATGCAAATTGAAGAAAACTTGATTCTTGCTATGCGCCGTGGTAAAAGCTTAGGTCTTAAATGGGCTTTCAAAGATAGCGAACAAGCATTCTTTAAGGAACGCCTTGCATTATTAGGTTTAGGACTTGAAGAACGTTTATCTGCTCGTATGGGCCTACTATCTGGTGGTCAACGCCAATCTATTACATTATTAATGGCTACCATGCTTCGTCCAGAGCTTTTGCTATTGGATGAGCATACTGCGGCACTTGACCCTAAGACTGCAGAAAATGTATTGCAACTAACAGATAAACTTGTTGCAGAGCATAATCTAACAACTCTTATGATTACTCATAATATGCGTGATGCATTGCGCTTTGGTAATCGCCTCATCATGATGGACGCTGGTCGAATTATCTATGATGTAAAAGGAGAAGAAAAGAAACAATTAACTGTTGCGGACTTACTTCAAAAGTTTGAGGTAGCTGGTGAAAATGCACTGAGCGACCGCATGGTGCTAGGTGCTAAATAATAGAAGGAAGTTCTAATCTATCTTTTGTTCAATTACTGTATTTTTGCTTTACAAGATAGGGCAGATACTGTATACTAAATTAGGTCGTAAGACATATCGTAAGCGAAGTATTCGATTCTCCAACGGTTACTTAAGCTTATCGGGATTATAATTTTTTAGGAGGTAACATTAATGTTAACTACAGAAGCTAAATTAGCAGTAATTAAAGAATACGCTACTCATGAAGGTGACACTGGTTCTCCAGAAGTACAAGTTGCGATTTTAACAAGTCGTATTCAATACTTAACTGAGCACTTGAAAGAGCACAAAAAAGACCATCATTCCCGTCGTGGTTTGTTGAAATTGGTTGGTCAACGCCGTAACATGCTTGACTACCTTCGTCGTAAAGATATCGAACGTTATCGTTCTCTTATCGAACGCCTTGGTCTTCGTAAATAATAAAAAAAGCCGTCCTAAAGGACGGCTTTTTTATTTTGAATTGGCTATTTAGCTTTAATTGATATATAATTAGAAGGTATACATATAAGAAGATTTTTAGGAGGAATAGGAATGGAACAATTCCAAATGGACCTAGCTGGTCGTACGCTTACGATTGAGACTGGGGAACTTGCAAAACAAGCTGGCGGTGCCGTAATGGTTGGTTATGGCGATACTCGTGTACTCGTTACTGCTACAGGCTCTAAAGAGGCGAAGGATATTGACTTCTTCCCACTTACAGTAGACTATGAAGAAAAAATGTATGCTGTTGGTCGTTTACCAGGGGGGTTCATTAAACGTGAAGCACGTCCACCTGAGTCTGCGATTTTGAATAGCCGTTTGATTGACCGTCCTATTCGTCCATTATTTAATAAAGGTGTACGTAACGAAGTACACGTAGTAGCAACAGTTATGTCTGTGGACCAAGATTGTGATCCAGCCATTTGTGGTATGATTGGTGCTTCTGCGGCATTGTCTATTTCTGATGTTCCTTGGAATGGTCCTATTGCAGGCGTTCGTATGGGACGTATCAATGGTGAATTTGTTGTAAATCCAACGAAAGCACAATTAGAAGAAACAGATCTTAATATCGTTGTAGCTGGTACTAAAGATGCTATCCTCATGGTTGAAGGTGGCGCTGAAGAAGTACCGGAAGATATCATTCTTGAAGTTATCATGGCAGCTCACGAAGAAATCAAAAAAATCGTAGCATTCCAAGAAGATATGACTGCAAAAGTAGGTAAGGAAAAACGCGTATTTGAATGTAAAGATGTTCCTGCTGAAATTAGTGATGCAGTTCGTGCCTATGGTCATGATAAACTTGATGCTGCAGTTCGTTGTGCAGATAAACAACAACGTGATGCACAAGAAAATGAAGTACGTGCAGATGTATTAGCTCACTTTGAAGAGATCTACCCAGATAACTTGGCTGATGTAAATAAAGCATTTGATGCAATGACAAAAGAAATCGTGCGTCATATGATTACTGTTGAAAAAATCCGTCCAGATGGCCGTCAACTTGATGAAGTTCGTCCAATCTCTTGCCGTACAGGTGTATTACCACGTACACATGGCTCTGGCTTGTTTACACGTGGTCAAACTCAAGTGTTGAATGTCACAACAGTAGCGCCTTTATCCGAAAAACAAACCATCGATGGCCTTGGTGTTGAAACTGAAAAACGTTATATCCATCATTATAATTTCCCATCTTTCTCCGTAGGGGAAACTCGTTCTTCCCGTGGCCCTGGGCGTCGTGAAATTGGTCATGGTGCGTTGGCTGAACGCGCGTTGGTACCTGTGATTCCAAGTGAAGAGGATTTCCCATATGCTTTGCGTTTAGTATCTGAAGTATTGGAATCTAATGGTTCTAGCTCCATGGCTTCCGTATGTGGTTCTACATTATCTTTGATGGATGCTGGTGTACCTATTAAAGCGCCTGTAGCTGGTATCGCTATGGGTCTTGTAACTCAAGGGGAACACTATACAATTTTAACAGATATTCAAGGCATGGAAGATGCTCTCGGAGATATGGACTTTAAAGTTGCTGGTACAGCTAAAGGCGTAACAGCAATTCAAATGGATATCAAGATTTCTGGATTATCCCGTGAAATCCTTCAAGAAGCATTAGAACAAGCTCACAAAGGTCGTATGCATATCATGGGCATCATGCTTGATACAATTGCTGAACCACGTCAACAAATGTCCCAATACGCTCCACGTATTATTACAATGAAAATTGATCCTGATAAGATTCGTGACGTAATCGGTTCTGGCGGTAAAGTAATTCGCAGTATTATCGAAGAAACAGGCGCTAAAATTGACATAGAAGATGATGGTACAGTATTTATCGCCTCTGTAGAACAAGAAGGGGCTGCAAAAGCTCAAGAAATTATTACAAACCTTACTAAAGAGGTTGAAGTAGGTGAAGTATATCTTGGTAAAGTAACTCGTCTAATGGCTTTTGGCGCATTTGTAGAAGTATTACCAGGTAAGGAAGGTCTTGTACATATTTCTAAACTCGCGAAAGAACGCGTTGAAAATGTAGAAGACGTAGTAAGTGTAGGGGATGAAATCATGGTAAAAGTTATCGAAATCGATAAACAAGGACGTGTGAATTTGTCCCGTAAAGATTGTTTAAAATAAGAGGTGTTACATGGATATTCGCGGCTTTGAAGTAGTTTCTGCTTTTGAAGAACAAGATATCAACTTACCAACTCGTAAAACAACTGAAAGCGCAGGCTATGATATTGAATGTGCTGAAGCTGTTACATTAGAACCAGGACAAGTAGTGCTCGTTCCGACAGGTATTAAAGCTTTCATGGCGTACGACGAATACCTTGCCATTCACATCCGATCTAGCATGGCTATTAAACGCCATTTAGCACTTGTGAATAGCACAGGTATCATTGATAGTGATTACTACAACAATGAGGACAACGAAGGTCATATTATGATCGCTCTCTATAATTTTGGCAAAGAACCAGTTACCCTTGAAAAAGGCGAACGCGTTGCTCAAGGTATATTCTCTAAATACCTTATTACAAATGATGATGATGCTACAGGTATTCGTACAGGTGGTATCGGTAGCACTGGGACTATGTAAACTCAATACGATTCTGAATGGAATGGTAAAAGCCGCTCAACTAAAGTTGGGCGGCTTTTTACTATTGTCTTTAGACTGGTTCGCGACGTAGTCGCGAATCATAAAACCACCCGCTATACGGGGGCGGCAACGAAAGTTATATAAAAAAATCACCTTGCTTAAGTATAATGTAGGTGTTCAAGCCACATTATATGCAAAAGAAAGGTGATTTTATATGGTAACAAAAACACAGAGCCTTGCGCACACAAAATGGTTATGCAAATACCACATAGTATTTACACCTAAGTATAGATGTAAAGTTATATATAATCAATACAAAAATAGTTTAAGTGAAATACTGAGAAGTTTATGTGAATATAAGGGCGTCAAGATTATAGAGGGGGAGCTTATGGCGGATCATGTACACATGCTAGTATTAATCCCACCTAAAATAGCAGTTTCATCTTTTATAGGATATTTAAAAGGTAAAAGTGCATTAATGATGTTCGATAAACACGCAAACTTAAAGTATAAATTTGGAAATAGACACTTTTGGTCCGAGGGGTATTATATAAGTACAGTAGGTTTAAATGAAGCAATCGTAAAAAAATATATTCGTGAGTAAGATTTACATGACCAAATGAAAGATAAACTTAGTGTAAAAGAATATGAGCACCCTTTTAAGGGTAGCAAGTAATACATATCTTCTTTAAGGAGAATGTTACGAGTCAATGCCTATGCGGCTTAAACGTAATACTAGGCTAGCGCCTTTAGACGCTGGCCTAGTATTACGGGCTTATAGCCCGTGAGCAAACCACCAGTTTTATGGGTGGTTCTGATTTATTGTTTTTGCGTTAAAATACTGATATTATTAAGATAAATAATTGAGGAAAGGAGGATATAATATGAGTTTTACTCTTGAAGAATATAAGCTCGAGCTTAAAAATCAACGCATAATAGCAAGAGATACAATTCGTTGTTTAAAACGTGCTAAGAATGATAAATATAGCCAAGCTAGTTTGTCTATGATACGACGACTACAATATGGGTTAAGAGGGAATCGCTTATTACAACATGTATACTTAAGAGCTATTGCATCTTTAGCGTAATATGATATTTAATGTGATACTTTAAACCGTTCAACATAGTTGGACGGTTTTTTTGCGTATAAATTTACATATATCTTTTCGTATAATAATGTTAAAAATATTACTACAATAGTGAAATTAATTTTGTTTAATGAAAATGAGATGAAATGATGATATAATTGTAAAAAAATATTTTGTATGAATAGGGGTAATGATAGGAATATTATGGATTCGAAGATTAAGAAACAGCAACTTTATCAAGGTCAATTTGATTCAATAACTCATAATGATCGATTAAATAGATTTAATAGTCAACAAGGTCATGGATATGCTGCAGAGCAAGGAAATGATTTATGGGATCGAATGATAGGGAATGATGCAAAAATCTTAGGTGATGATAATGCTAAAAATGGCGCTGATAGATTAGTTAATGGTAAGCTAATTCAAACAAAGTATTGTCAAAGTGCCCGAGCATCCATTGATGCAGGATTTAAAAATGGTCAATATAGGTATCTTGATACAAATGGTAATCCAATGCAATTAGAAGTTCCTAGTGATCAATATGAAGAAGCTGTAAAAATTATGGCTAAAAAAATAGAAGATGGTAAAGTACCCAATTGTAATAATCCTAGTAAAGCAAAAGAGTTAGTACGCAAAGGGAATATAACGTTAGAGCAAGCCACTAATTTGGCTAAGGCTGGTACGATTGAATCTTTATCCTTTGATGCTATTAATGGTGTAGTAATAGGAACGAGTGCTGCTGGAATTTCTGCAACTATAACTTTTGCTCGTGCATTATGGAATGGTGAAGATCTTAATTCTGCTATTGATAATGCTGTATTTATAGGTATTCAAGCAGGAGGTAGTGCTTTTATAATATCTTTAGTTTCTGCACAACTTACTAAAACTAGTTTAAATACTTTATTCTTAGAGCCTTCTGTAGAGTTGGTAAAAGCATTACCAAGTGTTGTAAAATCTAATTTATTAGCTACCATGAGAAATGGTGCACCTATTTTTGGCTCTGCAGCTAGTAATAATTTAGCAAAATTATTAAGAGGAAATTTGATTGTTTCTGCTACTACTTCACTAGTTTTGTCTAGTCAAGATATTCTTAATTTTGTGACAGGTAAAATTTCAGGCAAACAATTATTTAAGGAAGTGACCACTATAGTTTCTGGTGTTGTTGGTACAACAGGGGGTGCAACAGGTGCTACGGCTTTAATTGGTGCTTTAGGGTTATCTTTAGGCCCAGTTGGGGCTGCCGTAACATCTATTGTTGGTGGAATTATAGGTGGTAGTCTGGGTACATCGATATCAAAAGAAATATTAGATAAATTTATTGAAGATGACTCTATCGCACTGGTAAGAATTATAAATAAAAGATTTTCTATATTAGCATTTGAGTATTTATTGAGTGAAGAAGAGATAGAGTTATCCTTAGAAGTTTTAAGAGGGTGTTTAATACAGAGAAAATTATTAGAAATGTTTGCTGCAAAAAATAAGGAATTATTTGCAGATGAACTTATACTTGAATGTATAAATTCTGTAATAATATGGAGAATAAAAGTTAGAATACCTAGTCAATCACAATTTGTAGATGGAGTAAGTAGGGTTATTACAGGACTAGAAAATAATACTTTTACTATATCTAGTACTTCCAGTATTAATTCACAAGAAATTGCAAAAAGATTATTAAATCATAATGTAAGTGATTTTGCTGCAAAAAAAGCTTGGTATGTTATCAAACAGTTTAATTCTATTGGAATACAGGAAGAAATTATCCTATGTAAAATAAAAGACGATGAGGTTATACATTCAAGGAATATAAGTATGATACAAAATCAATTGTATGATAGTAAGCAAAAATTTAATAGCTCAATAAAGTTTTATGAGGAAAAAAAGTGAAGAAATTTAATTTATATTTATGATTTAATCTTATATATTGGGGAGATAAGAATGAATAAATTAGACGTTATAAAAGATGATATTGTTACAATAGAAGATAAGAATTATTTTAATGATCAAATAGATATAATTATAAACCAACATAAAGATAATCGCCAAACGATTAATCGACTTGTTTTTGATAGTATAGCTTGTTTAACTGACGCGGATAGAGCTAGTAATACTTTAGCAAATAAAGGTTTCTTTAAACGTTTGATAGGCAACTTTACAGGTTCTAATAAAAAGCTAGAAATTGATATTCTTAATAATCGAGGTAAGGCACAGTATTTAGCACAACAAACACTACAAAAGTTAGCTGAACAGAATCTTCTATCTTTTGATTTAATATCAGCAGTAAATAATAAATTAAATAATCATATTGAAATGGTTAATAATGAATTTGAACAAATATATGAAGGACTAAATAAATTCTTTAGACTTTATCAAAGTAATCTATTACAAATTGAATTGAGATTAAATAATTTAGAGCGTAATGTTAATCTTTTAACATGGGCAAGTTCTATTGAATATCAAATGTTTAATGAGGTTCCTTATTTAGAATTAGATAAATTATCAAAGATAATTTGTATTACAAGAGATTTTTATGAAATAACTAAAGGCGATTGGTCTACATCAGAGTTATTAGTTTTAAAAAGTGTACTATCTCAACTATCACTTTCTCCTAGTGATGAAATTAATCTATGGGATTCAATTATGTCAATACAAGATAGAAATGAATTATATTATAAATTATTAGGTGATAGGGTAATTTGTATTTCTGATGAGATTACCGAAAGTGGATTAGTTGCTTTAGAAGCATTATATAAATTAAATAGATATTTTCATGAAGATAAATATGAAGTTTTATCTTGTATAGAATTACTTAGTTCTAGAAATATAGATTTTATATATAGAGATATAGCACAATCATTAACAAAGTCATATATTCATTTTAATGATAATTTTAAGATCGATAGTAATGTATCTATATTTAATTTTATATTAGAGATGCTGTTTAATTTAAATCAAGGTGAGGCATATATAATTTATGAAAACTCTCCGTCTACAATAGAATCTAATGATAATAAACTAATTGAACAATGCGTTGAGAATTTGAACATCATACAATATGAAAGTGTAAATAAGTATATGGAGTGTAAATATGATGATTCATTTATTTTATTGAAAGATGAATTTGATAAAGGTGACTATACTAATATTTTTTATTTAGCTGCATCCTATCTATATGGACGTGGTACGAATGTAGATTATGAGACTTGTTTTGATTTAATTGATACAGCTTTAGATAATAATAATGAAGTATATTTCTTATTAGGTAAACTATATTCTGAGGGATTAGGTTGTAATAGAAATAATATTAAAGGATTAGAATGTTATAGACAAGCAATAGAATTAGTGAAAAATCCATATGTAAAGGGAATGGCTTTTAATAATCTTGGTTTAATGTATCAAGCTGGAGACGGTGTAGATTTAAATATAGAAGAAGCAATTTCACTATTTGAGCAAGGTGTTGATTGTGATAATGCATTATCTGCATATAACTTAGGGATGATATATTTTAATGGAAATGGAGTAAATCAAAATTATGATTTAGCATTTAAATATTTTAAAATTGGAGCGGATAAAAATAACCCATTAGCTTTAAATATGCTAGGTTATATATATGAAAAAGGATTAGTAAAGAATGTAGCATATAAGAAAGCTATGGAATGTTATAAATGTGCTTATGAAAATGGATTAAAGTTAGGTGCTTATAACTATGCTCGATTTTTTGAAAATGGAGTAGCAGTTGAACAAAACTTTGATGTTGCATTTAAGTATTATTACGCCTCTTGGGATTCAACGAATCCAATGTCTTTGAATAAAATTCGAATGTGTTATTATAATGGTTTTGGTGTTGAGCAAAGTAAGGAGAAAGGGGATGAGATGCATTATTTAATGAATAATGTTGATGCTTGGAATAGACTTGATTATTATAGAAAAGGTTATTTTGATAATGCCTTATCAAGTAATTGGGAACTTGATGAGCCTAAAATATAATTGACAATTTAGTTTTATATAGGGGAACGATATGATTAGTAATAATATTGATAATATAAATAATATTGAAACTATTAAAGCCTATCGGGATTTTATAGGTCAAGAAAAGTCTAGACAAATCTTAGTTTTGAAAAACGAAAAACTAATATATCAAGGGAAATTTGATGTCATAATTACTTATAATTCTAATGTTTATACTATAACACTGAATTCTGATAACATGTATGATAAAAAGTTTTATAGTGTTTTTTCAAGCAAATATTCTAAGCTTTCATTTGATGGTAATTGTTTAAGGATTGATGGAGAAGATAAAGAAAATCAAAAGGTAATAACTCAAATATGTTGATTTCTATCCACTTTAGTATAACTGTGTAATTATTTATATAATATTGAGTTTGTCAGAGTATAAACATTATATTATTGATATAACTAAAGAGTATATTTTATAGCGTAAAATAATTTATAATACTTGGTGTATTGAATCTTCAATACCAAATAATAAATATGTGACTAGAAATATAATATATGTAGTGTTGCTAGTTTCGACTTTTACAATAGATAAATTGTAGAATATATTGCGACAAATAAAAAGACTCATATTGGAGAGCTCGTGTAAAATGTAAATAACCACAAATACATGACACGGAGGTCTCTAATATGAGTTATATACGTATTACTATAGAAAAACGAAGTCAAATAGTTAAGAAAAGAAGGGGACTCTGCGACTAAAGCGCAGCAGTTAGCAATTAGTAAGTCTGCTAATAAAGGCAGACCAATAAAGTTAACACCTCAATTAGCAGCTTTAATTGAATCTAGGTTACAACAAACATGGTCTCCAGAAGAAATAGTTGGTACTGAATTAGTTGGAGTTCTAAGCTTTAAGACAATATATTCTTGGATTCATCGTGGTTTTCTTGCTGTAACAGAAAAAGTACTTCGCCGGAAAGGCAAAAAGCCCAGCACACAAGAAAATCGTGGACGCTTCAATGTAAAAAGGACCATTAAGGAGCGACCTCAAGAAGTTGAAAAACGTGAAATTTTTGGCCATTGGGAACTAGATACAATAGTCTCTTCTAGAGGTCAAAGTAAAGGTTGTTTAGCTACATTTGTTGAACGTAAAACTCGATTCTATGTATCAATAAAAATGGATGACCGCACTATGGATTCTATGTTTTTAGCTATTAGTTCCCTGTACAATACATTAACCAGTAAATTACTTAAAACCTTTACGGTGGACCGTGGTAAGGAATTCGCTTGTTATGAACAGGTTGAAAACGAGTTAGGAATACCAATGTATTTTGCCGATGCCTATGCAGCCTGGCAACGAGGTTCTAATGAAAATAGTAATGGTTTACTTCGAGAATTTTTTCCTAAGAAAACCGACTTAGCTAAAGTTACACTAGATAAACTAACAGAAGCACTAATGTTAATTAATAATCGACCTAGGAAATGCCTTGGGTTTAAAACACCATTTGACATGTTTAAACATGAGATTGGAAAATTGATTTAATTTTGTCGCATTACTTATTGCAATTCATCATGTAGAAAAAAAATAACTGAAATTACTAAAAATCCCAACGTAGTTTATACAGTTTATTTGGGGATGTCAAAAAATGATGTGTATAATAATTTTAGTAACATTAAAGGGTGGAAAATAACCGAAAATAATAAAAATAGTTTCATTATAGAACGTTCTTATTCTTTATGGAGCTCAATAAAATATAATGGGCAAATGAAAGAAAGAGTTAGTATTTTTTTTGAAAATGATAATGTTATCTTTGTCCATGTAGATTTATTTACTGATAATTTAGAAAAAGCAAAAAGACTATATAATTTAGGATTAATAGGCTTCTCTAATAGCTTAGGACCCAAGGATCAAAGTTTTGATTTACCATATGTAAATCATTATTATGGTGTTAATTGGCTTAATAATAATCATTCGACAGTTTTAGCTTTCCTTACATTACCAGAAATAAATCAATATAATAAATTTGTACATAAAATTCATATTGCGCTTAGACGAAGAATAGATTTCGATTATACAATGACTGAGTATTATTTAAACTTATTGAATGAGTAAGAGTCAGTATAGAGAGTAATGTTTAGATTTTATCCTACTGTTTTAGTTAAAGTTTTTTTAGCGAAATTATGTGAAGTTGATTTATTTGATTGGTTGGTCGTAATGATTCAATGATATATATTGTTATGGAGATGGAATAAATTTTATTGATTCTATTTTTCCTGATGTCATTAAGTCGATTATTTGTATGGTTAAAAGATAGAAGTGTTATTAATGGATAGAAAAATATAGTTTTTTTATATTTAGCCACGAATTATAGGTGTGATTTGTGGCTTTTTCTATATCTACAATTCTTTTACATAATACTATATAATAATTATTATAGTTAGTAGAAAATTCGGGAGGCTTTATGAAACAGGAGTCAAAACAAAAAAAGAATGTAGGTACATCAGTTATGGGGAATGACATTGAGACTACACAAAATACTATGCACGTATTGGATGAGAATAAGGTTCTTAAAAAAAGTTATGAAGATGTAGTATATATTTCTCAACCTTTTGGGGCGACCTCGTTAAACACATTAGCAGCGCGAGCTTTGTTATTTGGATTAAATCCTGTATCTTTAAAAAAGGCGCGTGTCCTTGAGCTTGGATGTTCTTTTGGGGGAAATATTATTTCTCAAGCTTTATATTATCCTGAAGCGTCTTTTACGGGTATTGATTTATCGTCTTCCCAGATTAAGATGGGAAATGAACTGATTGCGTCGATGGGACTATCTAATATACATTTGCTTGAGAAGGATATTCTAGATATTGATGATTCATTCGGCACCTTTGACTATATTATTGTACATGGTATTTGGTCCTGGGTTCCGGATGTGGTAAAAGATAAAATTCTATCTATCTGTAATAAGAATTTATCCGACAATGGTGTAGCTTATGTATCGTATAATACGTATCCTGGATGGAAACGATTAGAGCAGTATCGAGAAATCATGCAATATGCAGAGCAAAAAGAGTTAGAGCTACCGTTGATGGAGCGGACTTTATATACGAAGAATATATTGAAGCTCGTAGCGGATACAATGGGATTAGATAATCGGATCAGTCAAAAAGCGAGTTATAAAATTGATAACATCCAAAATGTGTTGAGCTCTAACGATTATTATGTGGCTCATGAATATTTAGAGCCTTTTAATGATCCTGTATATGTACATGAATTTATAAAACGTGCCAATGACCAAGGTTGTGCCTATATAGGGGATGTATTTCTTTCACGATCTTTCATAAGTTGGTTACCGGAGGATATTCACGATAATATAGCTCAACTGGCAAATGATGATTATATTGCAAAAGAGCAATATTATGATTACATTTATGATACGCAGTTTAGAATGTCCCTGTTAACGAAAAATAAACATAGTAAAAAGATTGTTCGTAATGAACGAGTTAGTATAGATGTATTATCAAAATTATATTATTGCAGCGTTGTTAATACTGGTATTCCTTCTAATATGACGGATAGTATCCATATTGCTATTAAAGAGGTTATGGATCGAGGGGATATATTTACTGTTCAGGATATAGTAGATCATATACATAGAAAGTTGCCTGGTTATACTATCGAAATGGACAGAGTTTATTCTCGTTTACTATATTTGATTATTGTAGATAATCTCGATATGTATGCCGAACCATATGAAAGAGTTGCTTTCGAAGATAATAAGGTGTATATACCTCAACGTTTTATAGATTTTATTTCTACTATAGTAGAAAAAGAAGGCAGCTCCTATATTGGTATAGGAGACATGTACAATAAAGTACAACAAGATATAGATAATGGATTTCTCTTTGTAATAAAGCAAATGGTGGAGCCTACAACAAGAGAAAAGATTCTTGCTATTATGGATGACAATATCACAGTTCAGCGTCATACGCGGGATAATATTGATTTTATTGTTCCTAATAAAGTGTATTTAGAGGAAATTTTACAACGTATAAGAATGCTCGGGTTTTTACATAAAATAAAAGATTAGAGGTATATATGGCAATTAGTAAGGAAATTCAGAAATCCAGTGAAATGAAATTTAACGGTAAGTTGATTCAAGTTACCTATGATATAGCCGATGTGAACGGAAAGGATGCATGGCGTGAGGTTGTGCATCATCCGGGTGCTACAGCGATTGTGGCAGTAACAGAGGATAATAAGATTGTTATGGAACGTCAATTTAGATATGCTTTGCAACAGACGCTACTGGAGGTACCAGCAGGAAAATTGGATCCAAATGAAGAACCGATTGTTTGTGCTAAACGGGAGCTTGCTGAGGAAACCGGCTATCGTGCAGCTCAATGGATTTCGTTAGGTACAATTGCTACGAGTCCTGGTTTCTGCAATGAAGTATTACATTTATATCTTGCGAAGGACCTTACCATGGGGGAAACCAATTGGGATCCTGATGAATATGTGGAGCTAGAATACTACACATTGCCAGAACTATTGGAAGCTATCAAGAATGAGGCTATTAAGGATAGCAAATCTTTGGCGGCCCTCATGCTTGCTATGCCATATCTTAAATAATTTTTAGAAATATTATCTCTCAATATAATATGTATTTTATTAATTCATATTGATGATTTTAACTGTAATATATTACAAAGTATTTTTACATTATATGAGTAACTAATCTCATATAGATTTAGGAGTACATATGTATAATCGAATTATTCTACTAGTAATGGACAGTGTCGGTGTAGGGCATGCAGCCGATGCGATTAAATTTGGCGATGAAGGTTCGAATACATTAGGACATATCGAAGCGGTAGCAGGACCTATTCGCTGTCCAAATTTAAAATCTCTAGGTCTAGCTAATATTGCTGATATATCAGCGTTTGATGAGCCTGTTATTGGCGCTTATGGTCGTATGGCTGAAACGAGTACTGGCAAAGATACGACAAGTGGTCATTGGGAGATGATGGGGCATCCTGTAACGGTGCCATTTCCGACATTTTATGATGGATTTCCGAAGGAACTGATGGATGTTTTCACAAAAGAAACGGGTTATGGATTTCTTGGTAATGAGGTAGCCTCTGGAACGGAAATTATTGAACGCCTCGGAGAAGAACATATAAGAACTGGTAAGCCAATCGTATATACATCGGCGGATTCGGTTTTTCAAATTGCTGCGCATGAGGATATCATTCCCTTAGTAGATTTGTATCGCATGTGTCAAATTACACGGGATAAAGTATGTGTCGGTGATTATTATGTGGGGCGTATTATAGCTCGACCTTTTGTTGGTACACCAGGTCATTTTGTACGCACCTCAAATCGTCATGATTACAGTCGTATGCCTGAAAAGAAAATGGTGCAACAAGAGTTACAAGATGCAAACATTCCAACAGTGGCAGTTGGCAAAATCGGCGATATTTATGCTCATGTTGGTTGGGATGCATCATATCCGACAAAGTCTAACACGCATGGTATGAACGTAGTTCCTTATCTGTTGGGCCAAAGCTTTGCACGGGGGTTCATGATGGTCAACCTTGTTGAATTTGATAGTCTGTACGGTCATCGGCGCAATGTAGAAGGGTATAAGTGTGCTATTGAAGACTTTGATTACCAATTAGGCGGTTTGTTGGACTTGCTTAAAGATGATGATTTACTTCTCATCACTGCAGATCATGGGAATGATCCGACTTGGAAAGGTACAGATCATACGAGAGAAATGGTGCCTTTGCTAGCTTATAGTCCAAGTATGAGTCATTCCGTAGCTTTGGGTGATAGACATAGTTTTGCGGATATAGGTGAAACAGTATTACAAAACTTTGGATTGAAACAATGGCATATTGGAAAATCATTTTTGGATATTCTGAAATCATAGATACATGCGATTCTATAATACTTTCTGTATCATTGGAACCATATATGTATGTATCTAGAATATTTGGGTGGCATAATATACTTTATTGATTATTTAAATACCGCAATACATGATAATTTGAAGTAATTACCATGTATTGCGGTATTTTTGTATACAAAATTTTAAACATATACAGGAAATTTATGTAGTTATGTGGAAATATATAAATATACATGAATACGCCCATGATTGTAAGTACGAGAGGAGGAATCATCATGAGAGAACAAGTACAAGGTAGTGTATGGGACAAAGTATTCAAAATATCAGAACGAGGCTCATCCGTATCGAGAGAGTTATTTGCGGGAGCCACTACATTTCTTTGCGTTTCTTATGTATTAGCTGTAAATCCTGCTATTCTTGGCGCTGCCGGTATGGATGTAGGCGCCGTATTCACGGCAACGGCTGTTAGTGCTATCATTATGACATTATTGCTAGCTTTGTATAGCAATATGCCATTCGCCGGCTTATCCGGTATGGGTATCAATGCATTTTTTGCTTACACTATTGTGGTCCAAATGGGACATAGCTTTGCCTTTGCGTTAACGGCTCAATTAATCGCAGGTTTAGCATTTTTACTAATCGCAGTTACACCGTTAAAAGAATATCTGTTTAATGCCATACCTCATACAATTAAATTGGCTGTAACAGCGGGTATCGGCTTGTTTATCGCTCTTATTGGTCTTAGTAGTGCTGGGCTTATCGTCAGCAATCCTGCTACTATTGTGAGCATTGGGGACTTACAGGCACCATCTAGCTTGATATCCATTTTGGGAATCATATTAATCGCCGTTTTTACGGGACGCAATGTAAAAGGAGGAATATTTCTAGCCGTTATCATTGCTGCGGTTGTTGGGTTCTTCTGTGGGATTACAAAGTTGCCGTCGACGATATTTTCTATGCCACCATCGTTGGCACCGATTTGGTTTCATTATGATATGAGCGAACTTTTATCTGTAGATATGGTATTTGTGGCCTTTACGTTCTTGTTCGTTAATTTATTTAATGTAGTTGGCGTATTGATTGGTCTTACAAATCAAGCTGAGGTGCCTCAAGATAAACAGTTGGGCGTACAAAGCTCTTGTATGAAAGTATCTGCATTAGGTACTATCATTGGTAGTGCACTAGGTACATCTCCTCATATCGTAGCGGTTGAATCGGCAGCAGGTATCGCAGAGGGAGGCCGTACAGGCTTGACCGCATTAACTATTGCAGGACTCTTTATAGCATCCTTATTTTTAGCGCCGTTACTCATGGTTATTCCTGTAGCGGCTACTGCTCCGGTACTTATCGTAGTAGGTCTATTTATGATGGCCTCTGTTAAAGATATAAACTTCGGTGATATTTCTGAAGGATTACCAGCATTTTTAACTATAATCATGATGCCTTTTGCTTATTCCATAGGTGTAGGTATTGAATGGGGTCTCATCAGTTATGTATTAATTAAGGTTTTGACTGGGAAATATCGAGATGTTTCCGGTGTCATGTATTTCTTGGCACTTATTTTCATTTTGAAAGAAATCTTTATGTAAGGAGGATCCTTATATGATACAATTTAATGAAAAAATTTCTCGACAGGCACAGGGGTTGGATAAGGCTACTGTCGTATTAAAGGGGGCATCTGTTTTAAATGTATTTACTGATGAATGGGTAAAAGCGGATGTTGCGATTCATGATGATACGATTATAGGCGTTGGTACCTATAGCGGTGAAACAGAATATGATTACAGCGGTAAATATATTGTTCCCGGATTTATAGACAGCCATCTCCATCTGGAATCAACCTTGGTAAATCCGAAAGAACTCGTATTTGAGGCCTCTCAAGTGGGAACGTTAGGATTTATTGTAGACCCTCATGAAGCCGGTAATGTAGCGGGTATTGCAGGTGTTGAGTACATGATCAATGAAACTGCATCGGCTCAAGGTGATGTATATGTTATGGCTCCATCCTGTGTGCCCGCTGTACCAGGTGAAGATAATGGCGCTATTTTAGATGGCGATATGTTACATAAGCTACAAGCTAATCCACGTATTTTAGGATTAGGTGAAGTCATGGACTGTTATAGTGTTATCAATAGTGATCCTTACATGATGAAAAAGTTAGATTACTTTAAAGATACAATTATGGATGGACATATTATTGGACTTTCACCAGAGCAAGTAGCAAGTTATCGTTTGGCAGGCATTACTACAAATCATGAATGTATTTCCTACAAAGAAGCAAAAGAGCAAGTTAAAAATGGTATCTATGTATGGATTCGTGAGGGCAGTGCGGCTCATAATCTAGACTCCATTGTGAAAGGGCTCGTAGAAGAGCAAGGGAATACGGAACGTTATGGTTTCTGTACAGATGATAAACATATTGAGGATATTCGTTCAGAAGGCCATATCAGCTATAATATTCGTCGTTCTATTGAACTGGGACTGGCACCAATCCAAGCTTATAAAATGGCCTCCACTCATCCGGCATCATGCTACGGTTTGAAACATTTAGGCGCTATTGCACCTGGCTATAGTGCTAATCTTGTAATTCTTAATGATGAACAACGCGTAGATATTCACGAGGTGTTTTATAAAGGAAAAATGATTGAACGTGTTCTCGTAAGAGAAGAGAAGGTTGTACCAGCTGAATTACTGCATACGATTAATATAGGTACTTTCACAAAGAATAAATTAGATGTTTTTGTTGAAGGTCCGCAAGCGATTATTAATATCGTACCTGGACAAATAGTTACACAAAAAACTGTTGAAGAGGTTCCTGTTGAAAATGGACTGTTCAAGCCTAATGCTGAGTACAATAAAATTACTTGTATCGAGCGGTATAAAGCATCTGGTAGAAATGGTATTGGTATTTTGAAAGGCTTCAATTTAAAAAATGGTGCTATTGCGTCATCCTTTGCACATGATTCACATAATCTGATTGTTGTTGGCGACAACGATGCAGATATGATGGTTGCTATTGAGCGTATTCGCGAAATTGGCGGCGGATATGTCATTGCTAGTAAAGGCAAAGTAGTAGAGGAACTAGCTCTTGAAGTAATGGGCTTAATCACAAATCGACCTCACGAAGAAGTAGATGCAAAAGTAGCTAAGATGAAAGATATTGCTTACGGTATGGGCGTGCCGAAAGGCCTAGATCCTTTTATTAATTTGAGTTTCCTTGCATTAACTGTAATTCCAGAAATTAGAATTACTACTACAGGTGTGATGGAGTTCTAGTGTTAAGTTTAATGAAACGCTAATATAAAAAGGGGCTGTAACAGAATGTGGTTTTACCACATTCTAGTTGCAGTCCCTTTTGCTTTTATCCTTGAAACAGGATGAGTTTATTTAATTATAGCAAGCCTTGATTTTCCATCATATCTTTAATATCAAGTATGGTAGATTTACATACTACATCATAATCTAATGAACCAAGGAAGTCTGCAAATTTAGTGTCATCTTCATTTTTACAGTTTCCATATGGAATTTTACCAAATTTTTGATATGGCTCTAGAATGCGATTTCGTCTGTGCTTCCACGTATTATAATAAGGACCTTTGAATTTAGTCATAAAACCATTGCTATCGACTAATACAAAGCCTTCAGATTCATGGAATGAATTTAGTTCCTTATTTATAATGCCTTGGAGTTCATCCATGGTAGAAACTTGTTGAACTGTTTTAACAATGGAAATCAAGTCAGTGTCATATTTTTGTAAAATCGTATAAAGTTCAGCTAATTTTTCTCTAGAGAATGGGACATCTATATGCTTACCATTTACGTCTAGAGTATTTTGAATCATATCGAGTACATAGAGATGGTCTTGGTCGTATTTAATAATATGAGTATCCTCTTGGCTGATGACCTCAAATATCATAGAGCAGTTATTACGTGCTAATAAATCTTTGATTTCTACTTGTAAGCCTTCAGGTAATCTATGGAAGAGGTTTTTAAATAAATCCACATGTATACCCTCTGTTGTAGATTTAGAGGCAAATACTAATTCTTCGTTGATAACGCCAAGAATGGCAAGGTAACCATTTTCTTTAGTTCGAATTTCGACTGGGAAAGAGAGGGTATTAGCTAGATTATCTAACTCTGTTTCTGGGCGCTCACCAAGATTAAAGAATTTATTATAACTACGTAATTTCACATCTCCTGTAATTTGATCCACAAATAATCCACGAGCTTGTACTGTACTTTCATTCCATAATCGTTTATGAAATACACGAGAGGTAAAGTTCAAGGAATATAGGTTGGGGGAACACTGTTTTACTTTTACTAATTTTGAATTGCCAATAATATTAATATCTTCGTTCTGTGTGAAGATGATGCGTTGTGTCATATTTTGGAATTCATGGCGCATATAATCTTTATCATATACATCGTTTTTTATTCCATTTTTTGTGAAAGTATTTGCTGTAATATCGATGTATTTTAGCTCTCCACCAAACTCAACTTCTCCTTCCAAACAGAAGGAGTACTTTCCATCTGGAACACCACGATGACCGTGAATTTGAATGAAGTCCTGACACATGTTTTGCTCGTAATTAGTATCATAGATATTAGCGATATTTGTTTCGTAAGCGCCAAACCCATTAATAAAGGTTGAGGTAGCTATGAAGGTCATATTAGGCACATAGGAGATACCACCATGGGAAACTAAATATTTTTTGCTATGAAAGCTAAAAGGATAACATTGACGAAGTGATTTATAAAAGAGTCGCAGTTCTCGTTGAAGTGATTCCACTTCTTTTTTCGTCATATCCTTTACGATAGGTGCTACCACATCTTTCATAAAGCGTTTAGAACGATCTAAATTTGTATGAAATGCAAAGTTTGCAATATGTCGCTCGTGATTGCCTTCTAACATAATTGTATTAGGGAATGCGCTGAGACGCATCATTTCGTACATCATTTCTTTGTTTTCAATACCGCGTTCTAAATAGTCACCGCAGAAGATGTATAATGTTTTTTCATCCCACGGTGTAATAGCTTGTTGTAATGCGGTGTAGCAACCGTGAATATCACCGATAACACGCACTCGATCATATCTATTTGTTAGATTAACCGTAAAGTAATTGTTGATTTCATCAATAGAGTTAATTTTTTTACAAAACTTTGGTAATGTACTTGTTTTAATCATTTTGTACATACGATGAATGACTTGCTCTGGCACTCGTTTGTAATCGACGCGAGCCGCATTACGGGCCAAGCAATCCTCTAAGGATGTATCTGGTTCATAGTAATATACAGTATATTTATATTTGTTAAGCAATTCTTTGTAAGCATTAACAGCTTTAGATGTAGTGTGGGTAGCATCTAAGACGACAAAGTCGCCATTGATCATTCGTTTTTCTAAACAATCTAGTAGGAGCTTCCATGCTGGACCATTATCCTCTTGTGAAATATACCAGCCATTCTCACCAAGGGAAGGGCTACGTAAAAGCATACGGAAATGATCGGCTTCAAGGGTGTAAGCCTCAAGATTGTTATCACGAATCCACTGAGACTTACCACTAGCAGGAGCACCACGCATTAATAATAGTGTTCTCATAGTAATAGTCCTCTAATCTGCCCATAGGGCGTAATAATATATCTGTATAACAAACGAAAAATATTTTATGATTAAATAGAAAAGGCCATAAAAAAAACAGTCTCAACGGATCCCCGAGAGACTGTCTTGCTTGCTTTTAAAATTATAAAGCGTTTACTTTAGCTGCAAGGTTAGATTTTTTGCGAGCTGCAGTGTTTTTATGAAGTACACCTTTGGAGGCTGCTTTATCAATTACGCTAGTAGCATGAACAAGTGCTTGTTTTGCTTCTTCTACTGCGCCTGCTTGAACAGCTTCAACGGTTTTACGAGCTGCTGTACGAATTTGAGATTTTACAGCGGCATTTTTCGCACGACGTTCAGCATCCGTTTTTACGCTTCTAATACTGGATTTAATGTTTGGCAATTGAGTCACCTCCTTAAAAATCGTTTCTTATACCTGAATGATTATATCATACCAAATATTGATACGCAAGGACTTTTCAGCCCAATATTTTCCTTAATGACATGATTTATAAAACATATTCTACTGTTTATTTATGAAAGCATATATGTGGTTTTTAAAATTAAATTAATCATTTATTTTATAGTGTAACAATATATTAATTTTTATTTATGAAAGTTAAAAGGGTCCTTATGTTATAATGAAGAATAGAATTAAGTGAGGTGTCTTATGAAAAAATTAATGATTATAGATGGCAGCAGTTTGTTATTTCGCGCATTTTTTGCATTACCACCGTTGAAATCCGCTTTAGGAACACCAACGAATGCAGTATATGGCTTCTTAACGATGCTCATTAAATTGTATGAAGAAATTAATCCTGACTATATTGCCGTAGCTTTTGATAAAGGTCGTCAAACATTCCGTACTGAAATGTATAGTGAATATAAAGGAAATCGTCCAGATGCACCTGAGGATTTGCGTCCACAATTTACTTTAATTCAAGATGTATTAAAAGCATTGGGTATTTGTGTCATCGAAGAAGAAGGCTTTGAAGGGGATGATATTCTTGGATCTTTAAGTAAAAAGTTTGGAGCCCCTGAAATGGCTGTCCAAATTATTACAGGTGACCGCGATAATTTACAGCTTGTAACAGAACATAGTCATGTGTTCTTAACTAAAAAAGGTATTTCTGATATGTTAGAAGTTACTCTAGATAATATGGAGGAGCTTTATGGTTATGGTCCTGATAAGGTTATCGAAATGAAGGCGCTTATGGGTGACTCTTCCGATAATATTCCAGGTGTACCAGGCGTAGGTGAGAAAACAGCGCTTAAATTAATTACCGAATATGGCAATCTTGAATCTGTATACGAACATATTGAAGACATTTCTGGTAAGAAATTAAAAGAGCGTCTCGTAGAGAATAAAGAGTTAGCCTTTTTATCTCGTGAGTTGGCAACAATAAAAACAGATATGGAGTTATCTTATAAAGTAGAAGATTTTGTACAAAACTTCCATACCTCTGAAGTACAGCCTTTATTTGAAACTTTAGGCTTCACTAAATTAACACCTCGCATTGTTCAAGTAATGGGGGGCGAGGAAGCAGCTTTTGGAGATCCAGGCTCATTATTTGCACCACAAGAGGAGATTTCCTTAGATGATTTAGCAGATGCTAAAGTATTAACAGCCGACTTCTATAAAGATAAAACGGTAGCAGTACATGTTATATTAGATGGAAAAACACCATTTAGAACGGTAACGAATACGTATCTATCTAATGGTGATACTATTGTAAAAACAGACGATACTAAAGCTGTTTTAGCTGTTTTACAAGGTGCTAAAGCCATCGTTACAACTCAGACCAAGGAGATTATCGAAGCCTTTGGTGCAGATGTGCCAGCTGAGATTTCTTTATTTAATGCTGATAAAACTGCTCGTGTTCACGATATGTCTCTCATTGCGTATTTATTAGATCCTACGCGTACTAATTATGGATATCTATATCTAACTGAGCGCTTCTCTGTACCTAGCATTGCTAGCGGTAGTGTAGATGTAGAATGCGTATCCATGGTGAAAGCATTACTCGCCATGAACGAAGCAGCTTGTGAATCTGCTCGTCGTGAAGAGTTATGGTCTTTATATGAAACGATTGAGTTGCCTTTGATTCATACTTTAGTAGTGATGGAAAAGAATGGTATCTATATCGATACAGAGAAGTTAGCGGAAACAACAACTCGTTTTAAAGAGGAACTAGCCCAAGTACAACAAGAGATTTATGAATTAGCTGGAGAAAATTTCAATATCAATTCACCTAAACAATTGGGTGTAATCTTGTTTGAAAAGATGAACTTGCCAATCATCAAGAAAACTAAGACCGGCTATTCTACAGATGCGGAAGTACTGGATATGCTTCGTCACGAAAGTCCGATTGTTGAAAAAATCTTGGCATACCGTTCTGTTGCTAAATTAGTATCTACCTATTGTGAAGGTTTGGCAGTTCTTATCAATGATAAGACTCGTCGTATTCATACGACTTTCAATCAAATGGTTACGGCTACAGGTCGACTTAGCTCATCTGATCCGAACTTGCAAAATATTCCTGTTCGTACCGAAAAAGGCCGTGAAATTCGTGCCTTATTCTATCCGGGTGCTGGATATGATACATTGGTGAGTGCCGATTACTCCCAAATTGAGTTGCGCATTTTAGCCCATTTATCTGGCGATGAAGCATTGATTAAAGCCTTTGTAGAAGGCAAGGATATTCACCGTTTTACTGCTGCAGAGGTGCTTGGTAAAGCTCAAGATGATGTAACTAGCGAAGAACGTTCTCATGCGAAAGCGATTAATTTCGGTATTATTTACGGTATTTCTGACTTTGGTTTATCTCGTGACCTTGGTATTACACGGGGTGAAGCTAAAAACTATATTGATCTTTATTTTAGCCGTTATCCTAAGGTTAAAGAGTATATGGATCGAATGGTTCAAGAGGCTCATGAAACAGGCAAGGTTCGCACTATGTTTGGTCGTCAACGCGAGTTACCTGATATTAATAGTCGTAACTTTAACCGTCGTTCCTTTGCTGAACGAACTGCAATGAATACGCCAATTCAAGGTACTGCCGCAGATATTATTAAGTTAGCCATGAACCAAGTGGAGCAAAAATTAGAAGAACAAAACTTTAAGTCTCGACTTTTATTACAAGTACATGACGAACTAGTACTTGAAGTGGTGAACTCTGAATTAGAAGCTATAGAGGAATTATTACGTAATACAATGCAATCTGTTGTAGAGCTACAAGTACCTCTTATTGTAGACGTACATCATGCAGAAAACTGGGCATTAGTAAAGTAATATATATTTATAATTAATAGAAGGTATATATGTTTAAAATTGGCTTAACTGGTGGCATTGCATCTGGCAAAAGTACAGTTCTTACATATTTTAAGGATAAAGGTATACCGTATATCGATGCTGATATTGTGGCTCGTGAAGTTGTAGAGCCTGGTACAAAAGGGCTAGAAGCAATTGTAGCTGCATTTGGAACCGATGTATTGCACGATGATAGGACATTAAACCGAGAAGCATTAGGGGCTATTATCTTTCACAATGAAAAAAAACGCCAACAACTGAATGGTTGTTTAAAAGAGCATATTCAAAATCGAATCATGGAGCTCACAGCTCATTATGAGGCACTGCATACACCAGTTTTACTATATGACATTCCTTTACTTATCGAAGGAGAGTGGTATACCATGATGGACGAGGTGTGGCTCGTATATGTGAATGAGTCAACTCAAATTGAGCGCTTAATGAACCGCAATGGATTTACCAAAGAGGATGCATTGGCTCGTATTAAGAGTCAAATGCGTCTTGATGACAAACGGACTTATGCGGATGTAATCATTGATAATAATGGTACAACTTTGGATTTAAAGAAACAATTAGATACCATCTGGAATGAGCGTATTGAATCAGTTCTATAAGAAAATTGATAATTGCCATTTTATGTGTCAAATTTGGTATATAAATAATAGTAATAAATGGTATAATAAGCCCATAAAACTTAGCATAATATTAGTTTAGCATTTGTTATATGTTAGATTTTGATGACTATTTTCAGTTTGTATGTAGAAAGGGGGATATATGAAACGTGCAACGGCAACGGCACTATCCTGTGTCGTACTAGGATGGTTTTATTTTACATATCTAGATGACCATTTCGCGCGTCAAATCGCGTATCCCTTTAACTATAAAGAGGAAGTTATAGCCGCAGCTGAGAAAGAGCAGGTACCTCCGTCTTTGGTGGCCAGTGTTATCTTAGCTGAAAGCAAGTATAAAAACACAGCGGAGTCTGAAACCGGTGCGCTTGGATTGATGCAACTCATGCCAGATACAGCTCGTTGGGTGGCACAACAAGTTGGGCATGGCAATTATACAGATCGTCAATTAAAAGAACCTACTATAAATATTGAGCTAGGTACTTGGTACCTAGGTCATTTGCTGAAGGAGTTTAATGGGGATCAAGTACTAGCATTAGCTGCTTATAATGCTGGTCGTGGTCATGTGGAATCGTGGATTCACGAAAATAACTGGAATGGAATGGTTGATACGATTCCGTTTCCTGAGACTCGTAGCTATGTAAAAGCAGTCTTACAGTATCAAGAAAGATATGAGGCATTATATGGAAACGATTATTGAAGCTTGTAAAGCCTTAGACTATTCATGGTTGCCTCAATCTATTGAAGGCTTTACACTAGTTACCTCTACTGAAACTGACTATACAAAGTTAGCTAATCGTATTAGTGCTGGTGAAGACGTATTGAAGGTACCTATTTTCCACTATCAAAACGATTTGGGATGGCGTTGGTCAGCCTTATATGATAAAGAGGTAGAGGACTATACAGTACATATAGAAATGCCACTATTTTCCTTTGTGGACATTTCTTTTGTGCGAGCCGATTTAGAGTCTTTTTGGACAGGGCTACAAGAACGATGTGTAAAAGGGTTAACCAATATGTTAATAGAACCTGCTAATAACTTTACCTTTACTTATCGTCGCCGAGGAATTCCTGAATGGGACTTCTCACAAGTTATGCCTGAGGAGTTAGAAGGTTTTGTACGCGATATTGATCCAGCCCATGCGATTCGCATGATTAATGGGTCTTTTATCATCGGCGAATACCGTAAGATGGACGAGTGTACAGGCTTACTATTGTATTATAATGAATTACGTGATGAATACTTTGCGGAACTTCGGTATAAAAGCTATCCAGAAATTGACCATCATTTAGATGCAAAAAATCTAGATGATTTAGCATTGTTATTGCGCGAGCATTTAGGTGCTATATTAAAAGGTTTGAATGAGCGCATTGATTAAAGTTTGGATAGATTTAACTATGCTATTTTTTGTCATTTGTTTGTTTTTATAAAATGACTTATGTGGGATTGGTTTCTTTAATGCCCATTAGAAAACGTAGAATTTGTATATACGCAGTAAATGTGATATACTATATATGACTTTTATATAAATCTTTTAAAAGAGTGGGCGTATGTCCACTCTTTCATTTATGATTAGCTCAATTTTATAGTGTTTTTATCAAGAGATATATACAAGATGTAGTAAGTAAGGAGGCGATGGCTATGAAAAGAGAAGCAGTGGAGGAGTTTGTATCCTCTGTGGTTGAAGGTATTATAGCCGGCACCGATATGGAACTCGTCGATGTAGACTATGTACGTGAACGGGATTGGTATTTACGTGTCTACCTTGATAAACCAGGTGGTGTAGATTTGGATGACTGTCAGTTGGTGAGCGAAAAATTAAGTGCTGTCCTCGACGAAAAGGATCCAATTACGGAAAACTATTTATTGGAGGTATCTTCTCCCGGTCTTGATCGAGTTCTTAAGAAAGACAAGGACTTAGTTCGCTATAATGGCCGTGATGTAGATATTCAGTTGTTTAAGGCTATTAATGGTAGTAAACAATTTACTGGTGCATTACAAGGTTTTACAGACACAACTATCGAATTTACTATCAATGGTGAAAGCATAACATTTGAACGTTCTGCTATTGCACAAATTCGATTACATCTTGATTTTTAATATATGGAGGCATACGAGTGAGTCAAGAATTAATTCAAGCGGTAATGGTGCTTACAAAACAAAAAGGTTTTGCTCCTGAGGTTATTTTTGAATCCTTAGAGGCTGCATTACTGCAAGCATATCGCAAAGAACCAACATCTAATCCAGATGCGTACGTTGTGATTGACCGCGAAACAGGTGTTTATAAAGTAATGGCCAAAAAACAAGTTGTGGAAACTGTTGAATTGCCTGAAACAGAAATTAGCTTGTTGGATGCTCGCAAAAAAGATAAGCGTTTTGAGATTGGTGATGTAGTAGAAGTCGATGTAACTCCTGCTAACTTTGGTCGTAGTGCTGCCCATACTGCAAAACAAATGCTTATTCAACGTTTAAAAGAGGCTGAGCGCAGTGTAGTATATGAGGAATACTACAGTCGTGAAGGTGATATCATCACTGGTGTTATTACACGTGTCGAAGGTAAAAATGTGTTTATCGACCTTGGTAAAACAGAAGCAATTTTACCTCCAACTGAACAAATTGCTACTGAAACATACCGTGAAGGAGATCGTATTAAATGCTATATCGTAGAGGTTAAGAAAACTACGAAAGGCCCTCAAATTATGATTTCTCGTACACATCCAGGTCTATTAAAACGTCTATTTGAATTAGAGGTTCCAGAAATCTTTGAAGGCGTAGTAGAGCTTAAGTCTGTAGCTCGTGAACCGGGGATGCGTTCTAAAATCGCCGTATATAGTCGTGATGAAAATATTGATCCTGTTGGTGCTTGCGTAGGTCCTAAAGGGCAACGTGTACAACATATTGTTGATGAATTACACGATGAAAAAATAGACATTGTTAAATGGGATGAAGATCCAGCAATTTATATTGCTAACTCCTTAAGCCCTGCGAAGGTTGTATCGGTAGATGTAAGCGAAGAAGAAAAAGCTTCTTATGTAGTAGTGCCTGATTACCAATTATCTTTAGCTATTGGTAAGGCTGGTCAAAATGCTCGTTTAGCTGCTAAGTTGACTAACTGGAAAATTGATATTAAAAGCGAAACTCAAGCTGCTGAAGAACCTTTCACAGGTTTTGGCAATGCTGAGGATGGTGAATAGTCATGAAACCAAAATCCCAACCTATGCGTACTTGCGTAGGATGTGGTGAACCTAAGGCAAAACGAGAGTTGATTCGCGTAGCCTTGAGTCCAGACGGCAATATCACTATTGATCGCAGCGGTAAAGCACCAGGACGTGGAGCTTATTTATGTGAGTCTATGTCGTGTTTTGAGCAGGCTTATAAGGCAAAACGATTAGAACGATCATTAAAACATAGTGTATCTAAAGAGATATACGAAGCATTACAACGTGATTTACAAGAGAATGAGTAATCACTGATATACATGAATGAAGATAAAATTTTGAATCTCTTAGGCTTAGCACAACGAGCAGGAAAAGTTATTTCTGGTGATTTTATCGTAGAAAAAGCTATAAAGAGAAAGGAACCGAAATTGGTACTTCTCGCTGGTGACTGTGCAGCCAATAATGAAAAGAAATATACTCAATTAGCAGAAACCCATCACATTCCACTTCACAGTATTGCCAATAAAGAGGCTTTAGGAACGGCCATTGGTAAGGAAGTTAGGGTAGTAGTTGCCGTACTAGATGATGGATTTGCAAAGGCATTACTTAAAGAGATTGATCGATAATAAGGGGGTATGTAGATGTCCAAAAAGCGCGTTCATGAAATCGCCAAAGAGTTCGGCGTAGAAAGTAAGCAGGTCATTTCTATCTTGCAACAAAATAATATCAATGTTACGAAAGCAGTTAATTCTGTAGATGATTCAGGTTATGAAATTGTAAAAAAACAATTAGGTAAAAAATCTGAAGCTCCTAAAGTAGCACAAAAAATAGAAAAAAAGGTAGAACAAAAGTCTGCTCCTGCAGCTCATAAACAAGAAGTTGCGTCACATAAACAACATTCAAATCGTTCTAACGAACAGAAAAAAGATAAACATAAACAATCTGGTCAAAAACAAGACGATCAATCTAAACAAAAGGACCATAAAAAAGGCAATGTACGTCATGTACAAATCTCTGAGCCTACACGCAAATCCGATGGTAACCAACATGGTGGAGACCGCGCTAACAATCGCCCTAATAATACCCGCAATAATGATAACCGTAATAACGTTCGTTCTAATGATGCGCGTAATAATGATAATCGCAACAACGATAATCGTAATAACGACAACCGCAATAACGATAACCGCAATTCTAATAATGATCGCCGTAACAAGAAAAATAAAAAAGGTGGCAATAACCGCCCTCAATCCTTGTTATCTACATCTATGCAAAAAAAGAAGAATCGCGTAAAACATCGTAACGAGCAGTACTTACAGCAAAAAGCAGAAGCTGAACGTAAAGCTGAAGCAGCAATTGCTACAGAAATTGAATTGAGCGGTCCTTTAACTGTTAAAGAATTAGCTGAAAAAATGGGTCGTGAAGTATCTGAAATCATCAAGAAATTGATGCTTTTAGGTGTTATGGCCAGCATTAACCAAGAGGTTGATGTAGATACAGCTACTATTGTAGCTGAAGAGTTCGGTGTAACTGTAACTGAAGTAGAACCAGAAGAAGATCCTACAGATGTTATCGAAATTGAAGATGCACCAGAAACGTTAAAACCACGTCCTCCTGTAGTAACTATTATGGGTCATGTTGACCATGGTAAAACATCTTTGTTGGACGTAATTCGTCAAACTAATGTAACAGCTGGCGAAGCTGGTGGTATCACTCAACATATCGGTGCGTACCAAGTTCGCTACAAGGATAATAAAATCACATTCCTTGACACACCTGGTCATGAAGCGTTTACTGCTATGCGTTTACGTGGTGCAAAATCTACAGATATCGCAGTTCTCGTAGTAGCTGCTGACGATGGAGTAATGCCACAAACTATCGAGGCCATTAATCATGCGAAGTCTGCAGATGTACCTATTATTGTAGCCATCAACAAAATGGATAAACCAGGTGCTAACCCAGACCATGTTAAACAACAATTGTCTGAACATGGTCTTTTACCAGAAGAATGGGGCGGCGATGTCATCATGGTTCCTGTATCTGCTAAACAAAAACAAGGTATTGATGACTTACTTGAAAATATTTTGCTTGTAGCAGAGGTTATGGAATTGAAAGCGAACCCTAACCGTAAGGCATATGGCGTAGTTATCGAGGCTCAACTTGATAAAGGTCGTGGTGCTGTATGTACTGTCTTGGTACAAAAAGGTTCTCTTCGTGTAGGTGATACAGTACTTGCTGGTACTGCATACGGTAAAGTACGTGCCATGACAAATGAGCGCGGTGAAAAAGTAAAAGTTGCTCGTCCGTCTATGCCGGTAGAAATTTTGGGCTTCTCCGAAGTTCCACAAGCCGGTGAAATTATAAATGGTATGGATGACAACGAAGCACGTGCAATTGCTGAAAAACGTATTGCTAAGCAACGGGTTCAAGAATTGCAAGCTACACATAAAGTTACATTAGATGATATTTTCAACCAAATTCAACAAGGCGAGTTGAAGGATCTTAATATTATCATCAAAGCCGATGTTCAAGGTTCTGTAGAAGCATTGCGTCAATCTTTAGAAGGCATCAAAAACCCTGAGGTTCGTATTGTTATTGTTCATGCTGCAGTAGGTGCCATTAATGAATCGGATATCATGTTGGCATCTGCATCTAATGCGATTGTAATGGGCTTTAATGTACGCCCTGATGCTAATGTTCGACGTGCAGCGGAACAAGAAAAGGTTGACTTGCGTACATATCGTGTAATTTATGATGCTATCAATGACGTTGAATCTGCTATGCGCGGTATGTTGGCGCCTCAATTTAAAGAGGTTGTCGTAGGTCGTGCAGAAGTGCGTCAGGTTATTTCCACACCAAAGGCTATTGTAGCTGGCTCTTATGTAACAGAAGGTCGTATTACTAACGACTCTGAAGTTCGTTTAATTCGTGACGGCATCGTTGTATTTGAAGGTAAGGTTGATTCTTTACGTCGATTTAAAGATGAAGTTAAGGAAGTTAAAACATCCTTTGAATGTGGTATCTCCTTAGAAGGATACCGCGACATCAAGGAAGGCGACGTTATTGAAGCTTACTTGATGGAAGAAATTGCACCTCAATTATAGGAGGTTTATATGAGTGATGTTCGTGTCAGAAAATTACAAGAATTTATCAAACAAGAGGTAAGTCAAATGTTGATGCGCGGATTGAAAGATCCGCGTATCGGCTTCACTACTATTACCGATGTTCATGTAACAGGTGATTTACGTGAAGCTACGATTTATGTTTCCTTGTTTGGTTCCGATAAGGAAAAAGAAGATACCCTTATCGCATTAAAGCATGCAGCAGGTCATATTCGTACAGAGCTTGGTAAAGTACTTAAATTACGCCATATTCCTTCCATCACCTTTGATAAGGATACGTCTTTAGACTATAGCATGCATATTGAATCCCTTTTGAATGAAATCAAAAAGGATGAAGAAATAAATTAACAAAAAGGATACAGAACATGAGTAAGATTACTATTAATCAATTACATATGGCTCTGTGTGAAGCTAATTCTATTATGCTAACCGTCCATATTAGACCTGATGGTGATGCTATTGGGTCCATGGTAGCCTTTTACGAAGCCCTTGTAGGACAAGGTAAAACTGTATATATGGTAGTGGATGATGTAGTTCCTGAGAAGTACACATTCTTACGATATACGGACCACATTCATGATGTAGCGTATTTTGAAACTAATCCAGTTGATATTGATATGCTTATGGTTTTGGATGCTAGCACGTATGAGCGAATTGGCAAAGTAGGTGCACTTTGGAGTGCACCTATTTTTAATATAGATCACCATATTTCTAATACAGAATTCGCGGACCATCTATATTTAAAGCCTGACTTTGCTGCCACTGGTGAAATTGTTACCGACTTATGTACAAAATGGAATTGGCCTATCACTGAATCTATGGGTACTGCATTATATATGGCGATTGCTACAGATTGTGGTTTCTTTAAATTTAGCAATACTACAGCAAATACTCTTGAGATGGCTGCCAAATGTGTAGCTGCAGGGGCTAGACCAAATGTTATTTCTGAAACCATAGAAGCCGTATCTGCCAGTCGTTTAGAATTAACAAAACAAGTTATGCAAACTATCGAGTTTTACAAGAATGATACGATTGCTACCATCGAGTTGAATCGTGAGGCTATGACTATTCTTGGCGATGATACAGATGGTTTTGTAGATATTATTAGAAATGTTGATACTGTAGACGTGGCAATTTTATTAAAAGCAGAAGCTGATGATATAACACGTGTAAGTTTACGTTCCAAAGGTATTGATGTGAACGTTGTAGCAAGCCATTTTGGTGGTGGTGGTCATATTCGTGCTGCAGGTTGCACTATTAATCTACCATTAGAAGAGGCAAAACAAGCTCTCATTGAGGTAATTTAATAATGGATGGGATATTACCATTTTTAAAACCACCTGGCATTACAAGCCATGATGCCGTTGCTATTTGTCGTCGTATTCTAAAGGAAAAGCGCATTGGTCATAGCGGTACATTGGATCCTATGGCTTATGGTGTATTGCCTGTGTTTCTTGGTAAGGCTACGCGCCTTATAGAATACACGGATGAATTTGATAAAACCTATGTAGCAGAATGTAAATTGGGTACTTTTACAGATACTGAAGATAGCTCAGGACAACCTGTATTGCCAGATAATGATATGCTATTGCGAGATGGTATTGTATTGAATCGAGCTATTCAATCTACAGAAATCTCGACAACGATGGTTAAACCAGGCTTTGAAGAATTGGTTAGTATTTTGAGAAAATTTGCTGGCGTTCAGGACCAAAGGCCGTCTAAGTATTCTGCCATTAAAGTAAATGGTATTCGAGCTTATGAATATGCTCGTAAAGGTATTCCTGTGGAGCTACCATTACGTCAAATTCATATTAAAAATATTGAGCTCATTGCTTATGGATTCCCTTTTTTCACGATTCGCGTGACATGCTCAGGGGGGACTTATATTCGCTCATTATTACGCGATATTTGTATTGCTTTAGGTATTCCTGGCGCTATGACTTCTTTGGCACGTACTCAAGTAGGCCCTTTTGATATCGGCTCTGCTAAGATGGCCGAAGAATTGATGCTACATGGTGAAAGTCTGTTATTGCCAACAGATACGGCTGTTTCTCATCTTTCAAAAGTAACTGTAAATAGTGTACAATTAAGAATGATGATAGAAGGCAAGCAGTTACCGATTGGTAAAGAATTTGCTTTCACAGAAATTGGTCAGCTCTATAGAGCTTATGGACCGAATGGTTTTATTGGTATTATGAAACGAAACAACCACACATTAAAAGTGGAAAAAAATATTTTTATTGAAGGATAAGTATGAAGCAACTACATTCGTTTGATGAACTACGTCAAATCAAAGATACAAAAGTATATGCCCTTGGTACCTTTGATGGCATTCATCGAGGTCATCAACGAGTTATACATAAGGCTGTTGAAGAGGCTATATCAGTCGATGGGGTTAGTATCATCATTACCTTCGAGCATCATCCATTGACTATATTACATCCAGAACGAGTACCTAAACGAGTGATTCAAGAAGAGATTATGGATACTGTGCTAGAAGAACTCAAAGTTGACTATATTTTGCGGTTACCTATGACTGAAGCATTATTAAAAATGACTGCAGATGAATTTTTACATGAACTCTGCAATGATATGAATGTGGAAGCTATTGTAATCGGTGAGAACTTTACATTTGGTGCAAAGGGGCTTGGTAATCCAGAATATATGAAACAAGTGGTAGCGGATAAGAATATACGAGTTCTTGTACAGCCTTTATTACCTTGTGATGGTAGTAGTACACCTATTTCTAGTACAGAAATTAGAAAAGCTATTCATGAAGGGCATTTGGAGGATGCAAATCATTGGCTAGGTAGGCCATTCCAGTTTAAAGGAACTGTGATTAAAGGTGATCAACGGGGACGCACATTAGGATTTCCTACATTAAATCTATTACTTCCTAATGAAATGGCTACACCTCCAGACGGAGTCTATGCTAATCGTGTATGTATTGATGGTATTTGGTATGATGGGGTAGGCAATATTGGAGATAATCCAACCTTTAGAAATCAGTACCATAGATGTGAAGTACACGTTTTTAACTTTGACCAAGATATATATGGAAAAGAAGTAATTGTACAGTTCATTTCTTATATTAGAGGGGAAGTTAAATTTAATAATTTACAAGATCTTATCAATCAAATGAAGGTAGATGAAGAACAGGCTCTAGCTATTTTGGCTAATGCATAAAAGGGGGTTCTCATGGATATTAAAGAAGCTCGAAAACAGATAGATAGTATTGATTCTGTATTAGTTACGGAGTTTGAGAAGCGACTCACACTGATTAAAGAAATTGGTAAATATAAGGATGAACATCACTTACCACTTATTGATGAAGAACGGGATGAAACTATCATTGCTTTACATACTCAAAATTGTAAAGATAAAGTTTTAGCACCTTATGTTGAAAATTATATAAAAACCGTCGTTTCTATGAGTAATGAGTTCTTAAAGGAGCATATGCATAAGCATATTTTTCTCATTGGTATGCCTGGCGCAGGTAAAACTACTGTTGGTAAGGTTCTAGCAAAAGAGTTAGGCCGCGACTTTTTCGATCTAGACCAAACGATTCAAGACAAGGTAGGTAAATCCGTTCAAAATATTTATATTTACGATGGTAAAGATGCTTTCAGTGAATATGAATATAGTACAATCAAAGAATTAATTCACAATAAACCATCTGTCATTGCTACAGGTGGCGGCACTGTTACCTATGATAAAACTGTTAAATTGATGCGCAATAATGGTCTTGTTGTATTTGTTAACCGCGATGTAAATCATATTTTAGATGATTTGGATCTAGAGATTCGTCCGCTTGTAAAAGAAAGTATCGAATATATTTTTAATGTATATGAAGAACGTAATCCTTTATATGAAGAAGTAGCACATATTAAAATTGGTAACGAAGGCAGTATTACCGATGCAGTGCAAGAAATTATTGAAGCTTTGCCGAATACGGAGAAATAATGGACGCCATACGAGGATTTGTATACCGAACTATATATGAGAATACACAACGTACATATTGCGTGTTTATCCTAAAAGATTATAATGAGGAATACATTACTTGTACTGGCAAATTTGAGTCTCCTAAAGAAGGGGAAGACATCGAAGTACGGGGCCGCTATGTAGAACATGAAAAGTACGGCCGCCAATTTGATGCGAGCAGTGTTGAAAAGTTAAAACCTGATAATATGGGTGCTGCCAAGACTTATTTGTTGAATCTAGGAATAAAAGGTTTTGGTGAAAAATCCGTAGAGAAGGTACTAGAATATTTCGGTATTCGTATTTTAGAAATTTTACGGGAAGAACGTCCAGAAGAGATTAAAGATGTTCCAGGTCTCCGAAAGAGTGTTAAGGATGAGCTATTCAATACCTTACTTGGCGAAGGTATTTTATCTGATTTAAATCATTTTTTTGAAAGTCATCACATTTCATCGAAATGGAGTCGTATTGTATATACCTATTATGGTGTGCAGTCTGTCGCAGTTATAGAGGATAATCCTTATACATTATTACGTGTAGCACCGGATATGCTTTTTGGTACGGCCGATACACTAGCAGAGCATCTTGGTATTAATGGTAGTGATACACGCCGTTTAGAGGCTGGTTTAGAATGGATTCTACGTAGTCTAGATAATCAAGGTCATACATGTTTACCAGTAGACCAACTTATCGGTCGACTTGACGATTTATTACAAACTGATGTAGATGATATTGCGAACTTTATTGAAAGCCTGCTGGAACAAGGTGCACTGTATAGTACGTATTATGAAGATATCTTATATATCTATCCGCCAGAGATGTATGTTTCTGAAGTGGAAGGTGTCCACTATACTCGTGAGTTTCTATTAGAAGCTGATCCAATAGCATTAGATATTTCTAGTTTTATTGAAAAGTTTGAACGAGACAACTACATTATCTTTGGTGATGCTCAAAAAGAAGCTATACAGCTCTCATTTTTTGAAAAGTTTTCTCTTATAACTGGTGGTCCTGGTACAGGTAAAACAACTATCATCAAGGCACTAGTAAAAGGTTTCCAACTCGGTGGATTGGGGCGCATTATACTTTGTGCTCCTACGGGACGTGCTGCAAAGCGTCTGACCGAGGCCACTGAGTTTGAAGCTACTACAATTCATCGTCTATTGGTACCTGTTCAAGGTAGTGACTCCTATGACTTTACAAAGAATGAAGATGATCCTCTAGATATAGATGTCATTATCATCGATGAAGCATCTATGCTTAATGTGCGTTTATTCTATTCTTTGATGGCTGCTATTCCAAAGGAAGCCCATGTCATTATTGTGGGTGACGTAGATCAATTACCACCTATAGGTGCTGGGTTCGTATTAAAAGATTTATTAGATAGTGATTGTGTGCCCTATACACGACTTAATCAGATTTATCGTCAAAGCTCTGGTAATACTATCGTTGAAAGTGCTTACGCAATTAACCGTGGTGAAATGCCTAACCTGGAAGGTGTGAGCGAAGAGTTTTCTTTTATTCCTGTTAAATCTTATGACATGATGATGAAAGCCATCATTGATGTATATAAACGTGAACAAGAGACGATAGAGGATGAATTAGATATTCAAATTATTTCTCCTATGCGCCGTGGTGAAGCAGGTAGTACATTGATATCACAATATGTACAACAAGCCGTAAACCCTCCAGATAGCTATAAGGGAGAAGTTCGTGTCAATGGCATTACGTATCGCGTTGGGGATAAGGTTATTCAAATTCTCAATGATTATGAGTTAGAAGTGTTTAATGGCGAAATTGGCGTTATCTATGCTATTATGCGGACCGATATTTGTATCCGATTTATCCATAAAGAGGTTCGTCTACCTATCGATGAAGCACATATGATTATGCCTGCTTATGCTATTACGGTCCATAAGAGTCAAGGTAGTGAGTATGGTGTAGTTATTATTCCATTTGTTCCACGTTATGGTGGTATGTTACAACGTAATTTGTTGTATACTGCTGTTACACGGGCAAAGCGTAAAGTAATCATCGTTGGTACTACGAGCGCAGTTGAACGTGCTGTGCGTACTGTTAATGCCGATGAACGTTACACATTGTTTAAAGAACGACTACAAGGGAGATGTGATTCGTAATGAGTCTTTGGGATTTCCTATTTCCACCTGTATGCCCTCACTGTGGTGCACCTGTGGCAACACAAGGGGATTGGTGTAAAGCTTGTTTTACAGATTTATTACATATTCGTCATGTACCACATAAATTTTTACACTATGTAGATGATGTATGTGTGTTGGCCGAATATCGTGGTGGTCTAAAGTCTATGATTTACGATGTAAAATTTAATGAAAAAAAGGAGCAGTCCAAAGGGGCCGCTCCTTTTTTAGTATCGTACAACTTTTACATGAAATATAATGAGTCTAATATTGTGAATAGTAATTGTAAAATTATGTATGATTATATTGTTCCTGTACCATCTAGCGAAAAGAAAAAAGCTAAGAGAGGATATAATCAAGTAGATTTATTCTTTCTTGAATGGGCTCATTCTTTATGGGAGATAGATAGAAAAAACTTTAAATGGTTAGATTGTATATACAAGTTTGATACTTCTCGAGATATGTGGGGATTAACAAATAAAGAAAGACATCAAAATATTGATGATGCCTTTGTTATATGTGCTGATTATAAGGATATTGATTTTACCAATAAGAATATATTAATTGTTGATGATATATATACTACAGGTGCCACAATTGAAGCTGTAGCAAAAGTCTTACAAAAGCATAAAGCGCTACGCATTGATGCCCTTACGCTGGCTAGTGGTAGTTTCTAATCTTTATTACTAAATGTAGGAATATAATATTTGATTTCATATTAGCCAAGCACATCAATAAATGCTTTAACTACATCAGGATCAAATAGTGAGCCAGATGCACTAAAGAGTTCTTCTTTTGCTTTAGCTTTTGTTTTCGCCCAAAATTCAGTAGAAGGATTAACTGTTGTATCATAGTAATCTGCTACAGCAATAATTCGAGCTCCTAACGGAATATTGGCACCACGTAAATGTTTGGGATAACCAGAGCCATCCCATTTTTCATGATGGTAACGAATATAAGGCAAAATTTGTTGGCAGCAAGGATAGTTTTCAATCATATTGGCTCCACTTGCCGCATGTTGTTTATACTTAGACATTTCTTGCTTATTAAGATATGGAGATTTTTGGATTAATGCATTAGGTACCATTAATAGACCCACGTCATGAAGTAGAGCTGCGTGACGAATCTGTTCAATTTCATTTAATGGCAAACCCATTTTAGCTGCGATGCTAACAGCATAGTTTGAAACCTGGATAGAATGTGTATAGAGATGATAGCTTTTCATTTGTATCATCTGTAAAAGTTGTGCGCTTATGGCTTCTAAACTATCTTTCTCCAGTTCATACAAACCTGATGGTTGCATCAATGATAACATAAACATAATAAACCCCTCTAACTAACAAACTGAACATATGGTACAACCCCTCGTACTTATGTTCATATCGTACAACTTTAGGCCGTTCTAATTTAACAGTATACAAATTATACACCATAAATAATTTTTTGTGTATGATACGTATGTTCTTACAAATATGTTGTATTCATATTTGGCATACAAAAACTAATTGACAATTTAAGAATCCACTAGATATGGTACTTAAAAAATGTGATTTTAGAAATATTAAAATATTATGAAGAATATTTTAGGTTTTCTATTCCAATTTTCTATACATCAACAAATAGGGGTTGCAAAATTTATTCTCATTGTTCTAAGAATTATGCGATAGTATGTTTGGTAAAAAAATTATGTTTGGCTACTTAACTATATAATCAAAATTTTTTAAAATAATAGTAAAACTAGACATGAATACTGTTATTCTTTATAATACGTCTATACGGGTCTGTGGTTGAAAGTCGAGGCTAGTCGCAGGCAAAACGATCCACATAAGCAGCCCAAAGGGTTGTGAGCATGGTGCGGCTTAGGTGTAAGTCCTGCCGATAAAATCGAGAGAGGTAGTAGTGGGGAGTCTTGGACTTATGAGCGAACCTTCCAGCAGGCGAGTGTGGGGGCAAAGACCAGGTCAGCCGTATAGGGGCACATGAGGCTTTTCTCATGTGCTTTTTTTATACAGTTGTATATTATAAAATCTATAGAAAACCACTAACTATGGGAAAGTTTTTATACATGAACGTAATATTTATACAAACAATGTATAAAATTAAAATATAAATATAGAGATTTTGCGATTGCATCTAAAATTATATACAAAATTATTGACATAATTATACTTAATCTATATACTATTATAAAGTAGTAGTAAGTTAAAATAATGAGGTTGATAATATGTTAAATAGCAAAGTAAAAAAAATAATTCTTGGCGGTTGTATGTTAGTGATGGCGGCTTCTTTAGTTGGTGGATGTGGTTCTTCTAATCAACCTACATCTAATAAACTTGTCGTTGGCACTAATGCTACATTTGTTCCATTTGAGTTTAAAGATGAAAAAACTCAAGATTATACAGGTTTTGATATTGAATTGATTCGTGCGATCGGTAAGCGTATTAATAAAGATGTAGAGCTAAAAAATGTAGCTTTTGATGCTTTGATTCCAGCTTTGAACACACATGATATTGATGTTGCTGCATCTGGTATGACCATTACAAAAGCGAGAAGTGAAAAAGTATTATTTTCTTCTCCTTATTATGAAAATGCCTTAGCAGTAGTATATAAAGATGGAACGGCTGTGAATTCTCTTGATGACTTAAAGGGTAAAAAAATTGCAGCCCAATTAGGTACTACTGGTGCAGATTTAGCTCATAAAATTGAAGGTACTACTGTAAAAGAATTTGACCATAGTAATGAAGCTTTGTTAGAATTACAAAATAGTGGAGTAGATGCAACTGTAATCGATTTACCTGTAGCTCAATATTACAGTACTAAGCATCCTGATCAACATATTAAATTTATGGCATATCCAAATACTAAAGAATATTTGGGCTTAGCAATTAATAAGGATAACAAAGCATTGCAAGAAGAAATTAATAAAGCAATTGCTGATATGAAGGCTGATGGTGAATTTAATACATTATATAAAAAATGGTTTAATGTAGATACACCTGCTGATATGCCAGTAGTTTTAGAATTTAAATAATAGGAGAGATTATGAGTTTTAATTGGGGGTTAATTGCGGATAATTTACCGCTCTTGCTACAAGGTGCTCTAGTGACTGTAGAAATTACAGCCATGTCTGTAGGTTGTGGCTTTTTTATCGGTCTTTTAGTATCTTTAGCAAATTTATCTAAATTTAGATTAGTTAGATTGCTTGCAAAATGTTATGTAGATATCATTCGTGGTACACCATTACTGGTGCAAATTTTCCTAATCTATTTTGCCTTGCCTATGATTACAGGTCAACGGATTGATCCATATATTGCGGCTGTTACCGCATGTAGTATTAACTCTGGTGCTTATGTATCTGAAATTTTCCGTGCTGGTATTCAATCTATTGATAAAGGTCAAATGGAGGCTGGTCGTTCTCTTGGTTTAACTTGGGGACAAACCATGCGTTACATCATTATGCCTCAAGCTTTTAAAGCAATTATTCCTCCGTTAGGGAACGAATTTATTGCCATGTTGAAAGATTCCTCTTTAGTTTCTGTTATCGGTTTCGAGGAGTTGACACGTCGTGGTCAATTAATCATTGCTAAAACCTATGCATCCTTTGAAATCTGGGGTACGGTTGCTGTGATTTACCTTATTATGACAGTGACTATCTCACAATTAGTTGGATATCTTGAAAGGAAATATAGCATTAAATGATTAAATTAGAAAATGTACATAAATCTTTTGGTAAAAATGAAGTACTAAAAGGTATTAATTTACATATTAAACAAGGTCAAGTAGTTGTAATCATCGGCCCTTCTGGTTCTGGTAAAAGTACGGTACTGCGCACTATGAACTATTTAGAGGAACCTACATCTGGTAAGGTTATCGTAGATGGCATGGATCTTTCTGATAAGAAAAAGTTAAATGACGTTCGTGCTGAAGTAGGAATGGTATTCCAAAACTTTAATTTGTTCCCACATATGACAGTTATGGAAAACCTTACCTTAGCACAAACTAAGGTTCGTAAAACATCTATGGAAGAGGCTAAGAAGATAGGTCAAGCTTTACTTGATCGAGTAGGCTTGGCGGATAAAGCCAATGCATACCCTGATTCTTTGTCAGGCGGTCAAAAGCAGCGTGTTGCTATTGCTCGTGCTTTAGCTATGAAACCAAAAGTAATGCTTTTTGATGAACCTACTTCAGCTCTTGATCCTGAAATGGTTAGTGAAGTGCTAGATGTTATGAAGTCTTTAGCTGAGGAAGGTATGACGATGGTCATCGTTACTCATGAAATGGGCTTTGCGAAAAAGGTAGCGGATAGAGTGTTATTTGTTGATGGTGGCTTGATTTTAGAAGATAATACACCTGAACGCGTATTTGATGCACCTACCAATGAAAGAACAAAATCATTCTTAGATAAAATTTTGTTAGATTAAATAATATAATTATAGGAAGCAAATTCTAGAATTAGAAATTGCTTCCTGTTTTTTTACATTAAATTTAACCTATCTATTTATATTAATTTTTATTATATATGTATAGCTTAATATCTATTAATATATTTGATAACTTTTAGACTGAATTTATTAATTATAAAGAGTTTGTATAAAGATTTACAGGGTAGATTAATCTGAAAAACACGATTATTGCTATAAATATTTGTGATATAACAATAATTTATACAGTCATTTTTTAAAATAATAATTTTTAATTCACATATTTTTATGATTATAAAAATATACAATTAATTTATAGGGTGTATATAATTATTTATAACATGTATAGATATAGGGATTGTTGAGATTTACAGCAAATGATATTCTTATTTCTAGTGTTTGTATATTCATTAAAAATGTAAATATTGTTGTTTGATATTTTATACATGCTGTGTTATGATACACATATAGAGCAAGACAGCAAGACAATATATATATTTTTAGGAGGATGTTACCATGTTAGGTAAAGTAAAATGGTTCAGCGCAGAAAAAGGTTATGGTTTTATTGAACGTGAAGACGGTAGCGATGTATTTGTACACTACTCTGCAATCCAAGACGAAGGTTTCAAATCTTTGACTGAAGGTCAAAATGTAGAATTTGAGATTGTTGATGGAAACCGTGGACCTCAAGCCGCTAACGTTGTTAAAGCGTAACTACATACCAAAAAAATTATAAAAACAATATATAATTGGACCCTGATAGTATATACTATCAGGGTTTTTGATTTTCTATATACATTTTATACATAATTCTACAAAAAATATAAGATTTTTAGATAAAAAAGAAGGAGTTTTACAGTTGGATGTAGAAATACTAAATATAACACGAGAGATAAGGTTATATAATACCACACACTCGCATCTCGTGGATGATTTTTAGAAAGGGTGTTGACTTATGAAAGTAGCAATTAGAGGAAAAAACATTGAAGTAACAGATGCCTTAAGAGCATATATCGAAAAAAGATTGAGTAAATTGACTCGTTACTTCGATGATGAGTTAAATGCACAAGCGGTTTTATCCGTTGTAAAAGATAAATCTACAATTGAACTTACATGCTTTGTTGATAAAATCGTTCTTCGTGGTGTGGAAACCAACGATGATATGTATGCAGCTATTGATTTAGTAGTAGATAAAATTGTTCGCCAAATCCATAAATATAAAACTCGTTTGGCTAAACGTTTCAAAAAACAAGAAGCTTTCCATCCTGAAACTTTGGCAACTCCTGTGGAAGAAGAAACTATTGAAGTTGTAAAACGCAAACATTTTGTTGTGCGTCCTATGGATGTTGAGGAAGCGATTTTACAAATGAATCTTATTGGTCATGATTTCTTTATGTTCTTCAATGCTGAAACTGAATCGATGAACGTTGTATATCGTAGACATGATGGTTTCTATGGTTTGATCGAGCCAGAACTTCAATAATATATAATGTCGGCTGAACTTAATCCTAACTCCTTTCTACTTTAAATCAGCCGATTATTATATTAAGGTGGATGACTTAAAATAGTCATCCACCTTTTTTGCCAAAATAATATTATAAATAATCTTGAAATGCCTTGAATTCTTTGACTATTCAAGGCTTTTTCGTTATAATAAGTTAGATAAAATAATGTAAGATGTCCCGTAGAGGAGTGATTTGTTTGTTAAGCTTTTTACAAAGGCTATTAGGCAATAATAACGCAAAAGAAATTAAAAAAATGCGTGCTATTGCAGATCATATTAATGAAATTGAACCTAATTATATTAAATTAAGTGATGCTAACTTAGTGGCAAAAACTGATGAGTTTAAACGTCGTTTGCAAAAAGGGGAAACGTTAGACGACCTATTGCCAGAAGCATTTGCTGTAGTTCGTGAAGCATCTAAACGCGTTTTAGGCATGCGTCATTTCGATGTACAGTTAATGGGGGGCATTTGCCTGCATAATGGTAATATCGCGGAGATGCGTACTGGTGAAGGTAAAACATTAGTAGCTACATTGCCCGTATATTTGAATGCATTGACCGGTAAGGGTGTACACGTTGTAACAGTAAATGATTATTTGGCGACTCGTGATAGCGAGCAAATGGGACGTTTATATAATTTCTTAGGACTTTCCACGGGCCTTATTGTGGCTAATCTTGACTTTAATCAACGTAAAGAAGCCTATGCGTGTGATATTACATATGGTACAAATAATGAGTTTGGTTTTGACTATTTACGGGATAACATGGTAACCGATGTTGTTCAAATGGTACAACGACCATTGAATTATGCCATTGTGGATGAAGTAGACTCCATTCTTATTGATGAAGCAAGAACACCATTAATTATCTCAGGCCCTGGTCAACGTTCCACTGATAATTATTATAAATTGGCTAAAATTGTTCCTCACCTTATAAAAGATGAAGACTATGTTATCGATGAAAAACAAAAAACTATTGCCCCTACAGATTCTGGCATCGCAAAGGTTGAAAAAATGCTTGGTGTTGAAAACCTATATGATGCAGAAAATATCGAGTTGAATCATTTGCTTGGTGCTTCTTTGCGTGCCTATGCTATGATGCATCGTGATACAGACTATGTAGTTAAAGATGGTGAAGTTGTTATCGTCGATGAATTTACGGGCCGTTTGATGTTTGGACGCCGTTACTCTGATGGTTTACATCAGGCTATTGAGGCTAAAGAAGGTTTGAAAGTTGAACGCGAAAGCCAAACCTTAGCATCTGTTACATTCCAGAACTATTTCCGTATGTATGATAAATTATCAGGTATGACAGGTACTGCTAAAACAGAGGAAAAAGAATTTATCGATATTTATGGATTAGAGGTTATACCAATTCCACCAAATAAGCCTTTAATCCGGATGGATTTGCCTGATCAAATTTTCAAAACTAAAGCTGCTAAATATCGTGCTGTAGTACGAAATGCAGTAGAACGGCACCAAATAGGGCAACCTATTCTGATTGGTACTACATCTATTACACAGTCTGAAGAACTTTCACACATGTTGTTGCGTGCAGGTGTACCTCATAAAGTATTGAATGCTAAACATCATGAACAAGAAGCAGAAATCGTTGCAGCTGCTGGCCAAATGGGAATGGTAACAATCGCTACTAATATGGCTGGTCGCGGTACAGATATTACTCTTGGAGAAGGTGTGCCAGAACTAGGTGGTTTAGCAATTTTGGGGACAGAACGCCATGAAAGCCGACGTATCGATAATCAATTACGCGGCCGTGCTGGTCGTCAAGGGGATCCTGGTTCTTCTCAATTCTTTTTATCATTAGAAGATGACTTAATGCGTATCTTTGGTGCTGACAATATTACAGGTATCATGGATAAACTTGGTATGGAAGAGGATGAACCTATCGAGCATTCTTTGATTACTAAATCTATTGAACGTGCTCAAAAGAAAGTAGAGGATCATAACTATAACATTCGTAAATATGTACTCGAGTATGATGATGTTATGAATCAACAACGTGAAGTATTATACGAACAACGACGTCGTATTTTACGTAACGAATCCTTGCGTGAAACAATTAATGAAATGATTGACAAGCTTGTTACCGAATCTGTAGATGCTTATGCTGATGAAAAGCTCTATCCAGAAGAATGGGATTATGAAGGTCTCTATAAACATTTAAGTCAATATTTCTTAACAGAGGAGATTATGTCTTCTCAAGATATGGAAGAATATAGTCGTCAAGACTTATTAGAACGCTTATTAGAAATTGCTCATGAAGAGTATCAAGATCGCGTTGATATGCTTGGAGAGGCTATGTTTAGTCAACTTGAAAAGGCGATTATGTTGCGCGTTGTTGATAATAAATGGATGGAACATTTGGATAATATGGATATGCTACGAGAAGGTATTGGCCTCCGTGCATATGGTCAAAAGAATCCGTTGGTAGAATATAAGTTTGAAGCTTTCGATATGTTCCAAAACATGATTGTAGCTATTCAAGATGAGACAATCATGGCATTATATAAAATTCGTGCACAATTGATTCAAGAAATCGAAGAACCAGTTGATCACTTAGAAGGTGCACAATCCCATCATGAAGATGTGTTGGAGCCACAAAACATAGATTAAGATTTGTGAATGGCACGTTGCTCAAAGGGATTTCCACTGGGCAACGGCCATTTTTCTATTTTGTTAAGGTAATAGTTTATTGATGTAATAGGCTAATTAACTAAAGGTGGTGAACATAAATTGTTAGAAGATTTAAAACCGATTATTTCTAATCTAGAAGAACGTATTTATGGGATGAGGGATTCACTTTAACATCGCTCAGAAGGAAGACCGAATATTTACACTTGATGTACAGATGAGTGATCCTACATTTTGGGATAATCCAGATAAAGCTCGTGAGATTTCTCAAGAGGCCACACAACTAAAAAATGCTGTAGAAAGCTATAAGCAACTTGTTAGTGATATTGAAGATGCTAATATGATGCTTGAAATGGCTATAGATGAAGATGACCTCTCCATGGAGAGTGAAATCAAGGAATATGTTAAGCAAATAGAAGAAACCTTGGAAAAGCAAGAAGTACTTTTATTGTTAAGTGGTGAATATGATGCAAATAATGCTATTTTAACATTTCATGCTGGTGCTGGTGGGACGGAGGCACAAGATTGGTGTTCTATGTTAATTCGCATGTACTTGCGCTGGGCTGAAAAATCTGGCTTCTCCATCGAGTTAATGGATGAACAACCTGGTGATGAAGCAGGGATAAAATCTGCTACATTCCTTGTTAAAGGTGAAAATGCCTTTGGTTACTTGAAGTCTGAGAAAGGTGTGCATCGTCTCGTTCGTATTTCACCATTTGATGCCGCGGCTCGACGTCATACATCATTTGCTGCTGTCGATGTAATGCCTGAAATCGATGATACTGTAGAAATTAATATCGATATGAAAGACGTTCAAGTTGATACATATCGTGCTAGTGGCGCTGGTGGTCAGCATATTAATAAAACCGATTCTGCTGTTCGTATGACCCATAAGCCAACAGGTATTGTAGTACAATGCCAAACACAACGTTCTCAAATGCAGAATAGAGAACAAGCTTTACGTTTGTTACGGGCGAAACTATTTGAGTTAGAGCTCGAAAAGCAAGCTGAACTTAAAGAACAGATTGGAGGTACCTACCAAGCAATTGAGTGGGGGAGTCAAATTCGTTCCTATGTATTCCATCCATATAATCTTGTTAAGGATCATCGTACTAGTGTAGAAACTGGTAATGTTCAAGCTGTTATGGATGGCAACTTAGACCCATTTATCGAAGGTTTCTTAAAAAAAGAGGCTAACTTAACAATTTAGGAGATACTATGAAAAAGTTTTTACTATTCCTATTAGTGCTAATTATTGCTCTTGTAGTGGCATCCCAATTTTTATTACCATCTTTTATTGGCTCTCGTATTGAAAGTCAATTAAATGAAACATTGAAACCAACGGCTCAAACAGTAAATGTTGAGGCTCAACCTGCTTTCAAAATTTTATATGGTGAGGTGGATCGTGTTTATGGCACTTTGGAGAATATTAAACTGGGTAAATTGAATTTTGCTAGCTTCCGATTTGATGCTAAACAAATTTTTGTTAATCCAATTTCTTTATTAGCTAGTCAACAAATTGATATCGTTAGTGTTGGGAATGCTAGTATTGATGGGACTATTAATAAAGCTGATTTAGGGACTTTCTTAAGTAATGAAGCAGGTAGTGATATTCAAGACGTACAAGTTGACATTAGTAAAGATAATATCAGCCTAACCGGTAAAATGAATGTAGGCATGGTGTTTAAAGGGGATGTTAAATTAGATGGGAATTTAGAGTTAAAGGGCAATACATTATTGTTTTCACCTAAAAAGTTCACCATAAATGGTGCTACAATTCCTGGTATGACATCTAATGTGTTAGAAAGTACTCAAATTTATGACTTTAACAATTTTCCAATTCCTGTAAAAGCGGAAAGTTTAACTGTTGATAATGGTGAAATTCTCATTAAAGTTAAACCTGTACTCAACTAGAAAGGATTTGTCGTGAATCATCGGAACGCACAAAAAAGTAAGTACTCATGGATTCTTATACTTTGTATTATTATAGGTCTTTTATCTTCCTTATACTTAGTATTTGAACGCCATCAGATTGAGAAATCTCAAAATCATATTGAAAATATTGTAGACTATGATGCAGTTTTACGAGCCAGCGCCTTTGAAAAGCGTAGTCAACAAGAAGCTTTTGATGCATTACATAATGCTGGTGTGACTGCTTTTGCTATTTATGATCGCACGTTAGAAAAAGCAAAAGATGCGGGCCAAGTTAAAGTATTAAGCTCTGAAGAGATGGACTCTGTTCGTGTTAATGGCGCTGCGATTAAACCTGGGGCGACTTATGTGGCATTAATTTCAGGTAAAGAAGGTTATTATAAAGAAATTCGAGAGGATTTATACCACCGTATTGGCAAGGACAAGGTGAAAGAGCTTAATACAAGTATTGGTCCTGTTCTTGAATTGTATGGTGCAACAGCAGATAGCTATGCAAAGATGAATCTTGGTATTTCAAAGTTGCAAGCACAAGAGGTTGTAGATCGTGGTTTCAATGTTATCGTTCGTCCAACAAACTATAGAAACGTAACATCTGAAGATATTCAATATGTATTTAAACGACTTGAAGGCATTCCTCATGTAACAGGGATGATTTTTGCTGGTAAAGAAGCTCTAGGTGCACCTAATTTAACGGATGAAACATTAGCATTACTAAATAAAAACCATATTCCACTAGTTGGTATCGAAGCTGTAAATCAGTTGCAGTATGAGCCACAACAAGGTTTCTTGGAAATGGCGGCCAAAAATAATTATAGTGTAGGTCGTGTGTATACTATCGCTAAAGAGGAGTTAAAGAAAATTACCCCTGAAGAAGCGGCACAACGCTTTTACATTAGTGATATAGAGCGAAATATTCGTTTTAACTTGTTTCCGATGTATGAAACAGGTATAAATAATGAAACTGTATTACAGACTACAATCAACTATATTAACATAGCTACAGAGAAATTGGCTGTAAAAGGTTATGAATTTGGTCCAGCGGATATTTATCCTGCTTATACACCAAATCCATTATTAGTAGTTATTACAATGATCGGGGCTATAGCACTTTTTGTATATGTTCTACAAATGATGTTACCAATGTCTAAGCATACGCAACTTGTGGCCTTTTTTGGAATTTCTTTGGCATCCATTGTTGTATTTATTCTTACAAGTGGTACCTTAATTACTCAAATATGGGCTCTATCTAGTGCTATTATGGCTCCTGTAGGTGCTATGATACGCTTGATGGAAGAGTGGCGCCGTTATGATGGTGCACGTCCATTAGGTGCCATTAAGTCTACTATTCTTGCCTTATTATATCTTGTAATTGCTGCATTATTTGCTGCTATTGGCGGAATGTATATCGCATCTTTATTGGGCAATACGAAATTCTTTATGGAGTTTGCTCTCTTTAGAGGTGTTAAGTTGACCTTTGTTCTGCCAATTATTTTAGTTATTATTGCGTACCTTCAACGATTCCCATTGTGGAACGGCCGCATGATTAATTCCAAAGAAGAAGCGAAAACATTTGTAGTGGAATTCTTAACTATGGATGTTAAATTATATGTATTCTTTATAATAGCAGCACTTGGTGGTGCAGTATGGGTATTTGTTGGCCGTAGTGGACACACTGCAGGTGTTCCTGTACCAGGCTTTGAACTTATGCTACGTCGTTTTCTTGAAAATACAATGTATGCGAGACCGCGTGAAAAAGAGTTCATTATTGGTCATCCTGCTTTAATGCTAGCTACCTTTGCGTTCATGCGTAAGTGGCCTACAGTAATTCATTTCTTGTTAACTCTAGCTGGTGTTATTGGCATTGCTTCGATGGTTGAAACCTTCTGTCATCTTAGAACGCCAGTGTTCATGTCCATCATGCGTGGTTATGATGGTTTGTTAATTGGCGCCCTTTTTGGAGTGCTTCTTATCATCGCAGTACGGTTTATGATGTACGTAACACAATGGTTCCAAGCTAGGGAGGTTGACCATGAGTAATATTGTTATCTCTGGTTATTATGGCTTTGGTAATGCTGGTGATGAGGCCATGCTTTGTGCTATTATCGATGCTATTCGTAAAGAAGAGGCTGATGCACATATTACTGTAATTTCTGGTAATCCTAAAGAGACTAGTAAAAAGCATAATATTAATGCTGTAGGTACATTTTCTGCATTGGGTATCTTAAAAGCAATTGCTCATTCGGATCTTGTTATTAGTGGTGGTGGTAGTTTATTACAAGATGCTACTAGTATTCGCAATACTTACTATTACTTAAGTATTATGGCGTTAGCAAAGTTGCTTGGGAAAAAAGTAATGCTATACTCCCAAGGTATTGGTCCTTTAAATCGTTCATCAACACGTCGTGCCGTTGGATTTGTATTGCGTTTTGTAGATACTATTACAGTTAGAGATTCTATTTCAAAGGATGAACTAGTTTCTTTGGGAATTGAAGATGTAGAAGTTACTGCAGATGCGGTATTGGCCATGCAACCAGCAGATCTTTCAATTGGCTCTCATATTCTGAAAGGGTATATATCTAAAATATCTGAAGCAGATGAACAACGTAAACGAATTGGTGTGGCGGTTCGTAGTTGGAAAGAGGATACAGAGTATAGAGAATCCTTAGCTAATGTATTGAGCAGATTACAAGAACAAGATAATGTGGAAATTATCTTTATTCCTATGTCACATCCTGAGGATACAAAAGAGGCTAAGATCATTGCCAGCTATATGCCGAATGGCGCTATTGTGCTAGAAGGTCCGTTCTCTACAGAGCAACAAGTGTCATTATCTGGAAATGTGGACCTCATGATTGGTATACGTCTTCACGCTTTAGTTTTTAGTTCTTTAATGGGAAAACCAGTTATTGGTATTTCCTATGATCCTAAAATTACAAGCTTTTTACATATGATTGGTCAAGAGCCTATTGGCACAATGACTCATTTGCGTGAAGAAGCCTTATATCAATGGTGTCATAAATTGTTGAATTCTCGTGAGGAGTATCAAGCATCTTATGATCGCATTGAATCATTGCGTGTAGATTCCCAACGCAATGCAGAAATTGCTATTTCATTACTTAAAGATTATTAATATATTGGATTTTATCCAGAAAGTGAGGTCTCTATGGCTACATTAACACAAGATGTTAAACAATTAGTTCAAGAGAAGGCAAAAGCTATTCGCGTTGGTATTGTACAGTCTGTAACGGCAGCGAAATCCGGTCACCCAGGTGGTTCATTATCCATCGCCGATGTGATGGCCTTGTTGTACTATGTTGAGATGAATGTAGATCCAGCAAATCCAAAAGCTCCTAATAGAGATCGTTTTGTCCTTTCTAAAGGTCATGCAGCGCCTGCACTATACGCTACATTGGCTGAAAAAGGTTATTTCCCTAAAGAAGAACTCTTGAACTTACGTAAAATTAATCATATGTTACAAGGCCATCCTGATATGAAACACACACCAGGTGTAGATATGTCTACAGGTTCTTTAGGACAAGGCATTTCTGCAGCTTGTGGTATGGCATTGGCAGGCAAAATTGATAATGCAGATTACCGTGTATACTCTATTCTTGGTGATGGTGAGCTTGAAGAAGGTCAAGTGTGGGAAGCTGCAATGTTTGCTGGTTTTTATAAACTGAATAATTTGACAGCTTTTGTCGATTTTAACGGTCTTCAAATTGATGGTGATATTACTAAAGTTCTTTCTCCATTACCAATTCCAGAAAAGTTCAAAGCTTTCAATTGGAATGTTATTGAAGTTAATGGTCATGACCTTGATGAGCTTCATAATGCTATTGAAACTGCGAAAGCTTTTACAGAAGGCCCAACATGTATTATCATGCATACTGTAAAGGGTAAAGGCGTTGAAGAGATGGAAGGTCAAGCAGGCTGGCATGGTAAAGCACCAAGTGAAGAGCAAGGTGTAGCCTTTATTAATGAAATTATGGGGGTGCAATAATGGGTAAAGCAACACGTGAAGCATATGGTAATGCGCTAGCTCGCATTGGTAAAGAGAATACTAATATTATCGTACTAGATGCGGATTTATCCAAATCTACTAAAACAGACACATTTAAAGCTGTGTGCCCAGAACGTTTCTTTAACGTAGGTATTGCAGAGCAAAACTTGATTTCTGTTGGTGCTGGACTTGCAGCGGCAGGTAAGATACCATTTGTTTCATCTTTCTCCATGTTTGCTACAGGACGTGCATTTGAACAAATTCGCAATGCTGTATGCTATCCTAAATTAAACGTGAAAGTATGTGCTACACATGCGGGCATTACTGTTGGTGAGGATGGTGCAACGCACCAAAGTTTAGAGGATATTTCCTGTATGCGTACATTGCCAAATATGACTGTAGTGGTACCTGCTGATGAGCGTGAAACAGTGGCTGTTATCGAATGGGCTGCATCTTATAACGGCCCAGTATACGTTCGTTTGGGGCGTGCTGGTGTAGATGATGTAACAACAGAAGGCTACTCATTTGTGCCAGGTAAATCTACTATTTTGGTAGATGGTTCTGATGCTACAATTATTGCTTGTGGTGCATTAGTTGGACCTGCTGTAGAGGCATCTAAAACTTTATCTGAATCTAATATATCTGCACGTGTTATTAATATGGCATCTATTAAACCTATTGATGCTGAAGCAATTATAAAAGCCGCTGCGGAAACTGGTGCTATCGTTACAGCTGAAGAACATAATATTATTGGTGGCCTCGGTTCTGCTGTATCTGAAGTAGTAGTATCTAATAAGCCTGTACCTATGGAATTCGTTGGTGTCCAAGATACATTTGGGGAGAGTGGAACACCAAAAGAACTAATGGCAAAGTATGGCTTAACTGCCAATGATATTGTAGCAGCCGTAAAACGTGTAATCGCTCGTAAATAATCAAAGGGGATCCCATGATTGAATTTAAGAATGTTAGTAAAGTCTATGATAATGGTTCTGTTGCATTAGACGATGTGTGTTTAACCATTAACGATGGTGAATTTGTTCTCGTTTGTGGTCACAGTGGTGCAGGGAAATCAACATTATTTAAGTTATTAACGCATGAGGTAGTGCCAGATGCTGGTACTGTCATTGTTGATGACTTTGATGTTACGCGTATGAAGCGCAGTAAAATTCCTAAATTGCGGAGAAAGCTTGGCGTTGTATTCCAAGACTTCCGATTATTGCCTAATAAAACGGTAGCAGAGAATATTGCTTTTGCTCTTGAAGTTATTGAAGAAAAACCAAAAATCATTAAAGAAAAGGTGAGTCATGTATTAGACCTTGTTGGTTTATCTGAGAAGGCTAATGACTTACCAGAGGATCTTTCTGGCGGGGAACAACAACGTGTTGCTATTGCGCGTGCAATTGTTAATCGCCCAACAGTATTAATTGCTGATGAACCTACTGGTAACCTTGATCCTGATACTAGTAAGGATATTGTTGAATTGTTTAAGCATATTAACAATTTCGGCACTACCGTTATTATGGTTACCCATAATATGGATCTTGTTTCATACTTGAATAAACGCGTTATTCGTTTAAAAGACGGCCGTGTTCAAAGTGATAATATGAGAGGTGCAGAAATTAATGAAGCCTAGAACGATAAAATACTATTTTAAAGAAGCACTGAAGTCTATGAAACGTAATGGACTTATGACATTAGCGTCCATTTCTACAGTGGCTTTATCCTTATTTATGCTCGGTGTATTCCTTTGTGGTGTCATTAATTTGAATAACATGGCATCCAGTCTAGAAAATCAAGTACAGTTAAGTATTTACTTAAAGGATGGTTTAACAACTGATCAAATTATGGCAGTAGGAAAGCAAATTAAGGCTATACCTAACTTAAAGCATTTAGAATTTGTTAATAAAGAGCAAGCTATGAAGGAGTTCAAAGAACGCCTTGGTGATCAGCAACAATTGGTGAATGCTTTAGGTGATGTAAATCCGTTGCCTAACTCGTATGTGTTAACCTTTGATAATCCTAGCGATGTAAAAGCAACTGCAAAATTAGCTACGACATTCCAAGGCGTAGAAAGTACACATTATGGTCAAGATATTGTAGAAGAGCTTTTCCGCATTACGCAAGTAATTCGTATTGGTGGGATTGTATTGATTGCTTTCCTAGCAGCTGCAACACTATTCATCATTTCAAATACAATTCGGTTGACTGTATTCGCACGTCGTAAAGAAATTGCAATCATGAAATATGTAGGTGCTACTAATGGATTTATTCGTTGGCCATTTTTGATTGAAGGCATGTTGTTAGGCTTAATTGGTGCTATCATTGCCGTTCTTTGCGTTGGTGAATTTTATCACTTCATCACACTGGAAGTTTCTGAATCATTAGCATTCTTCCCTTTAGTACCAATGTTCCCATTCTTCTATGATGTAGCCCTTTATATCTTAGGTGGCGGCATAGTAGTAGGTGCTATTGGTAGTACTATTTCTTTGAAACAATACATGAAGGTGTAATGTTTATGAATAATAGTATATTTAAATCTCGCTTCGTAGCGGCAATTTTGACTGGTATAGTGGTATTGGGAACACCATTATACATCGTTGCAGAGGACGAAGATTTAACAAATCAACTTGATTCAATTCAACAACAAGTTAATCAACAAAATGCTAAAAAGGCAGATGCTGAAACTGTAATAGTCAGTGTATCCGAACAGTTACGTCAAATCGAAGAACAATTACGTCAGGCTCAGCAACAATTGGATTCTATTCAACAACAACGTATATCTGTTGAAAATGATATTACAGTGAATGAAAAATTACTTGCTGAAGCACAAAAGCGACTAGAAGGGCGAGAAGCCGTATTTTATAAGCGTGTACGTGATATTTATATTAACGGTCGTTTAAGTTATTTAGATGTAGTTATTGGATCTAAAGATTTTACAGACTTTGCTAATCGTTTAGAAATTTTAAAACGAATTATTGATTCTGATATTAAATTAATTGAGGAAATCAAAAAAGAGCGCGCTGAAATAGCGGCTCGAAAGCAAGCACTAGAACAGTCTCGTGCAAAACTAGTTGAGATTGAAAAAGCAGCTGCGGCAAAACGAGCTGAAATAGAGCAAAAAAAGAAAGAACGTGAGGTAGTTCTTCAAAAGGCTCAAAATGATCGTGCTACAGCAATGCAAGCAGTAGAAGAATTAAATGCATCTTCTGCACAGATTACAGCGTTATTGAAAGCACGTCAAGCAGAGCGTGCCGCTGCTCGTGCTGCGGCAGCGGCTCAACAATCTTCACCAACTTACTCTTGGGTACAAGGGTCTGGTCAACTTGGGTGGCCTGTAAGTGGTGAAATTACCTCTCCATATGGCTATCGTACACATCCGATTTGGGGCACTACAATTTATCATTCTGGCATTGATATTGGTGTTGATGAAGGTACACCTGTTCATGCTGCAGATGGTGGTACTGTTGCTTGGTCGGGTTGGATGGGTGGCTATGGTTATGCCGTAGTTATCGATCATGGTAATGGCATGTCTACTCTTTATGGACATAATTCTGAACTTGCTGTCTCTGAAGGGCAAGATGTGGGTAAGGGTCAAGTTATTGCCTATGCTGGTAGCACAGGCAATAGTACAGGGCCACATGTACATTTTGAAGTTCGTATAAGTGGGGATCCTGTGGATCCTATGGGATATTTATAATATGAAATTTGATACACGTACGGTGTTATGGAGTCTATTGAAATATATAGGCTCTGGCATCGTTATTATGTGGCTTACATTTTGGTACCTTTCCGGTTCATTCTGGGGTCTGCCAAGATTATTTATAGCCTATTATACTGCGAGTCAAGTTTTTATGACACCTATGGCTAAAAGTACCCTTTATGATGGTATGCTAAAGGGGTTAATTGACTCTTTGGGAGAACCGCATAGTGTTTATTTAAATGCAGAAGAATATAAGTCCATGAAAATGCAAACATCTGCAACATATGCTGGTGTCGGTATGGTCCTTGGTACTGATGATAAAGGTCTATATGCTGTTAGCGTTATGGAAGACCAACCAGCTTTCAAAGCTGGAATTAAACCTGGAGACCACATTATTGCTATCGATGGACAAGCCACTACTGAAATTCCGGTAGAGGAAGCATCTTCTCGTATTCGTGGCGAAGCAGGTACTACTGTAACTCTTGATATTGAGCGTAATGGTGAAAAGTTGCATTTTGATATCACTCGTGAATCCATTGTTTTGCCTACTGTTAAAAGTAAAATGCTAACTAGCACAGTTGGGTATATTCGTATTAGTCAGTTTGCAGAAAATACCGCAGAAGACTTTGCCACTCAATATAAAGAGCTTCAATCTCAAGGTATGAAGGCCCTTGTCTTGGACTTACGAGATAATCCAGGCGGTTTATTATCTACTACTGAAAAGATATCTAAATATATTATGCCTCCAGGTACACTCGTAACAGTACAAAATCGATCAGGTAAAAAGGATACTTATAAGTCAGATGGACCTGATGTAGCTATGCCATTGGTTGTTTTAGTTAATAAGGGCTCTGCTAGTGCATCAGAAATCATAGCAGGCGCTGTTCAAGATCGTAAATTAGGCACTATCGTAGGTACTAATACATATGGTAAAGGTACCGTTCAAACTATTTTCCCTAGTTTAGATGATGAAGGAATTAAAGTAACTATTGCTAAGTACCACACGCCAAGTGATCGTGTTATTGATGGAACAGGTATTAAACCTGATGTAGAAATCGATTTACCAAAAGGTGTACATCCATCTAGTACATTAGATGATATTCAAATTAAAAAGGCATTAGAGCTATTACAGCAATAATGCATAGGAGTTAAATTATGTTTATAGATAGAGCGCGTGTCTTTGTTAAAGCTGGTGACGGTGGGGATGGTATGTCCAGCTTCCGTCGAGAAAAATACGTGCCAAATGGCGGCCCTAGTGGTGGTGATGGTGGTAAAGGTGCGGATGTTGTTTTTAAAGCTGACAAGAATATTAATACGCTTGTAGACTTTAGATATAAACGTCAGTTTAAGGCACCAGCTGGCGGTAATGGTGAAAGCTCTAATAAGCACGGTCGAGGTTCTGATTCTCTTATCATTCCAGTTCCATTGGGTACAGTAATTAAAGATGAGGAAACAGGAAAAATCTTTTGCGACCTTGTTAACGATGGCGATACCTTTGTTATTGCCAAAGGTGGTCGTGGCGGCCGTGGCAATGCTCGATTCCAAACTAGTGCTAACCGTGCACCAACCTTTGCAGAAAAGGGTGAACCTGGTGAAGAATTCTGGTTACAATTAGAGCTTAAAGTATTAGCTGATGTAGGTTTATTAGGTTATCCATCTGTTGGTAAATCTAGTATTTTGCGAAAAGTATCTAAAGCTCAACCAGAGGTGGCAGCATATCACTTTACTACACTAACACCAGTACTCGGGGTAGTTACAATTTCTGGAGATCGTAGCTTTGTTTTGGCCGATATTCCGGGCCTTATTGAAGGGGCTAGTGAAGGTGTAGGTTTAGGTCACAATTTTCTACGTCATGTTGAACGTACGAATATTTTAATTCATGTTTTAGATGTATCTGGTATGGAAGGCCGAGACCCTAAGGTCGACTTTGATGCGATTAATGAAGAGTTACGTAAATACTCTGAAAAATTGGCTAATAAGAAACAAATTGTAGCTCTCAATAAGATCGATATGGTCTTTGATGACACGACGATTCCCGAAACAAAAAAATATTTTGAAGACAAAGGCTATGAAGTATTTCTCATTAACGCCTTAAGTGGTGAAGGTTTGTCGGAGCTTATGGAACGAGCTTACTACTATGTAGAAAACTACGAACCAGAGCCTGAAGCAAATGATGATACAGTTGTATACGAAGCAAAACAAGATGTAGAATTTGTCATTACTCGCGGTGATGATGCTGCTTTCTACATTACTGGTAAACGTATTGAACGATTAGTAGCTATGACAAATCTTGACGATGATCAATCTCTTCGTAGATTCCAACGCATTTGGCGCTTTATGGAGCTTGATGCAAAATTGAAGGAAAAAGGCTGTAAAGACGGTGATGAAGTTGTAATCGGCGATCAGCGCTTTACTTTCCAAGAGTAGGAGTAATAATGACAGGAAAACAAAAACGGTATTTACGTTCATTGGCGGCTACAATACCACCAGTTGTCCAAATTGGTAAAAATGGTTTAGAGGATAGTGTTATAGATAGTGCTCGTGCAGCGATTACAGCACGTGAACTTATTAAGGTTAAATTACATAATAATAGTCCTGAAGATAAGACAATTTTTCAAGACTTAGCAGATATGCTTGGCGCTGAATTAGTTCAAGTGATTGGCTTTAATGGTGTTTTATATAAAGCTAAAAAAGAACCTAAAATCATTTTGCCAAAATAATTTTATAATCTAGTAAATCATAAAAATTTGTATACATCGTAGTTAAGAATTTCAACCTTAGGAGGTTAGTCTATGCGCAGCGCTATCGTTAATGCAAAACGAATTGTAGTCAAAGTTGGTAGCAGTACGCTTTGTTACACTAACGGACATTTAAATTTGGAGCGTATTGAAAGATTAGTGCGCCAATTATCAGATTTGGCTAACCAAGGTAAAGAGATTATTCTTGTTTCCTCTGGTGCTACTGGTGCAGGTCTTGCCCCTTTAGGCTTTAAAGAAAAGCCTAGAGATCTCGTATTAAAACAAGCAGCTGCTGCAGTAGGTCAAGGTATTCTCATTCATATGTACGAGCGCATGTTTCGAGAATATGGTCGAACCGTAGGGCAAATTCTTTTAACGAAAGAGGATAGTACTGGACGACATAGTTATCTTAACTTGCGTAATACATTACATACTTTATTGCAACTTAACGTTATTCCTATTATTAATGAAAATGACGTGGTTGCTATCGAAGAATTTAAAATCGGTGATAACGATACATTATCTGCTACTGTTGCAGGTATTGTAGATGCAGATTTACTTATCATTTTGTCAGATATTGAAGGCTTATATACAGCTAACCCAGCCACTAATCCAGATGCTACTTTGATAGAAACTGTTTCTGAAATTAACGATGAAACCTATGCTATTGCAGGTGGTGCTGGTTCTAATATGGGAACGGGTGGTATGTATACAAAAATTAAAGCTGCTCATATGGCAACAAATTCTGGTGTACCAATGGTTATTACCTCAGGTGAAGTAGAGGATTCTGTTCGTCGTGTATGTAAGGGTGAACAAATTGGGACACTCTTTGAAGCCCATGATGCAAGTTTATCTGGTAAACATCATTGGTTAGCTTTTGGTAAACGATTAAAAGGCTCCATTACGATTGATGACGGGTGTGCTCGCGCTGTTTTAGATAAGGGTGCTAGCATTCTGCCCGCTGGTATTATTGAAGTAGAGGGGACTTTTGGACCTGGTGATACAATTTCCATTTATCATGATCATAAGGAAATTGGTCGTGGACTTATTAATTATAGTATTGATGATATGAAGGCGATTAAAGGTCACAATACAAATGATATAGCCGAGATTCTGGGTATTAATACGACCTATGATGAGGCTGTACATCGTAATAATCTAGTTTTATTACACTGAGGAAATCCTATGAACCAGTATGAAAAAATTTGTAAAGATATGGGCCAGAGAGCTAAAACGGCATCTTTTGAATTAGCCCAACTCGACCAAGAAACTTTAGATTCTGCATTGTTAGCAATTGCTGATGCTGTAGAAGCACAAACAGATGAAATTATGGCGGCTAATGAGTTAGACCTAGAAAAATCTGTTGACTATAATTTACCTCGAACTATGATAGATCGATTGACTTTGACACCTAGTCGCATTGCTTTAATGGCAGAAGGGGTGCGTCAAGTGGCTGCTCTTGAAAGTCCTGTAGGTTCCATTATAGAAACAATCACTCGTCCTAATGGTTTGATTATTGAAAAGCGATCCGTACCTTTTGGTGTAATTGGTATTATCTTTGAAGCCCGTCCTAATGTAACCATAGATGCAGGTGTTCTTTGTTTAAAGACAGCAAATGCTACAATTTTACGAGGTGGTAAGGAGGCATTTCACACGAATCAAATCATCGTGTCTATCATGCGGAATACCTTAGAGTCGTTAGGTATTAATGGTGACTCTATTCAACTCGTTGAGGTGCTTGATCGAGATCTGGTTGGAGTACTTTTACAACAACGGGAATATATTGATGTAATCATTCCACGTGGGGGTGCTGGACTTATTCGTCGTGTTGTAGAAGATAGTAGTATCCCTGTTATTGAAACTGGCAGCGGTGTATGTCATACCTTTGTTGATGAATTTGCTGATTTAGAGATGGCTTTAGAAATTGCAGTCAATGCTAAAGTCCAACGTCCATCTGTATGTAACTCTATGGAAACCTTACTAGTTCATCAAGCTGTGGCTAGAGAGTTTTTACCACGCCTTAATATAGCACTACTAGAATATGGTGTTCGTATTCATGGTGATGAGGCTGTAGCTCAATATATGGAGAATACAATTCCTCTAACAGAAGAGTCTTTCAGCACAGAATACAATGATATGGACTTAAATGTGCGTATCGTTGAAAATCTTGAAGAAGCTATTGATCATGTGAATCGGTATACTACACATCACTCTGAGGCTATTATCACAGATGAACCTATGCGTGCTAATGTGTTTATGAATTTAGTAGATTGCTCTACTGTGTATCATAATGCATCTACACGTTTTACAGATGGCTTTGAGTTTGGCTTTGGTGCTGAGATTGGCATTAGTACACAAAAACTCCATGCTCGAGGTCCTATGGGGTTACAGGCTCTAACATCTTATAAATATTTTGTATTTGGAGAAGGCCAAGTACGGACGTGAAGAAATTATATTATTTTTTAAGGGCATACTATAGATACATTCAAACACCAAAGGGACGATATGAATGGATATCCTATATAAAAGCATTGCTCATATTCATCATTATTTGTGTCATTGTCATTAAGGGAGTGGCCACATTATGGTAGATAAACGTCGTATAGGTATAATTGGTGGAACATTTAATCCCATTCATTTAGGTCATCTAATGATTGCAGAGGTGGCTTGTGAAAGCTTTAATTTAGAAAAGGTTATCTTTGTACCTGCTCGTATTCCACCACATAAGCAACATGATGTGATTGATAGTCATCATCGCTATGCTATGACGGCGGCCGCAGTTTCGGATAATCCAAATTTTGAAATTTCTGATGTAGAGATGCGCCGAGAAGGCCCTTCGTATACCGTTGATACGATTCAATATTTTAAAAAACTATATGGTCCTACTGTTGAATTTTACTTTATTGCAGGGACTGATACTATTCGTGCATTACCGACTTGGAAATTTATAGATGAACTTATAGATGAGGTTCATTTTATTGGAGCTACTAGGCCAGATGGATCAAGTGCTATTGATTCTACTTTGGATGAGTTAGGATCTAAAGCACGTGAAAAAATACATGTTATGGAAGTGCCTGAAATGAAATTGTCTGCTACGTATTTACGAGAGCGCTTACGGTCTGGAAAGACCGTTCGTTATATGTTGCCTAAATGTGTAGTGGATTATATAGAAGAAAACCATATATATGGGAAGGAATAAATGATGTTATCGTTTGATGAAATACAACATAGGGTAAGCCAATGGATGGGGAAAAAACGTTTTAAGCATACTCTAGGTGTTGTTGAATCCGCAACTCAGTTGGCTAAACTTTATAATGTTGATGTAGAAAAAGCACGATTAGCGGCATTGCTACATGATTGTGCTAAAGAAATGCCTTTGAAAGAGATGCAAGATTTGGTGAAGGAGAATAATTACAAAGCTGATGAAGAATTATTAGCCAATGGTAATCTTTTACATGGATTAGCAGGTATGATTCGAGCTAAACTTGAGTTCTCTATAACCGATTCAGAGATTTTAGAAGCTATTCGTGTTCATACAACTGGTAAGGTGGGAATGTCTAAATTAGATAAAGTTATATTCTTAGCAGATTATATTGAACCCAATCGTGATTTTCCAGGTGTTGATGAACTTCGAAATGTGGCTAAAAAAGATCTAAATAAGGCTGTATTGCTTGGTTTTGACAATACTATTAACCACCTTATTGAGCAACATCTTTCAATTTATCCTTTGACCATTCTTGGTCGTAATGATGTATTAAAATCTTGTAAATAATGGAGTTTTTATATGGACGAACGTGAACGTGCAAGAGCTCGCCGACGTAGAAAAAGACGTCAACAAAAGCCATCTGTGAAGTGGCCTAGAGTTATTTTGGCTATTGTTGTAGTTTTCACTTTGCTCGGTGGGATAGGGTATGGCATATATAGTGGTGTATCTTATGCATATAGAGCAATTGTAGGAACTACTGAAGCTACTGAAGCCGTGACAGATAGTGGAAATAAACAGGACGCAAATACTGTATCAGTAGAGCAAAAAGGCTTAGATAAACCTTTATATATTTTGGTTATCGGCACTGATGACAATAATCCTAGTCAAGGTGATAGTCTATTCCTATTATCTGTAAACCTTGATCAAAAAACGATGGACGTTATCGGCATTCCAAGTAATAGTAAAATCGATAATCGTGATCAAACCGATGCGACTATGTTAAATAGTATTTATGAAAAAGGAGGCATTGAACTTACTAAAGCTGTAATTGAGGATATGTTCCATATTTCAATCCCGTACTATGTAGTAGTTAATCAAACTGCCTTCAAGAAAACTAATGATGTGTTAGGAAATCAGCAAATTTATGTAGAACAACCGATGGAACATATTGATGCAGAAGGCAATATAGATATTGATTTGCGACGTGGTTACCAAACTTTAGATAGTAATAATGCCTTAGCGTATTTACGATATTCAGATCCTAAACACGATACCTTTACTCGTGTGCAACGACAAGAAAGATTCCTAAAATTGTGGGTGGAACAAGAACATAATGCATTTTTCTTAACAAATGCATGGCATATTTGGCGTATTTGGGATCATTATGATAGTAATATTTCTACTTTAGATGCTATTAAGTTGGTATACAATGCGAGCAAAATTAATAAGGAAGAAATTCATTTCTATATTCTTCCTGGAGAAAAAGAGCTTATAGGTGAAACGACTTATTGGAAGGTAAACCCTACGGAAGCTCAACGTTTAGTAGGGATAACAATGGGTAATTTGCCAGCTAATGAAATGACACAATTTATATCTGCACCAACTAATAGTACGTCGAAGGTTGCACCTGAATCAGAACATAATGGTGGCACTATTACAAAGCCAACAGAACCTGGTGAGGAGAGCGGTAGTAAGCGATAAGATAAGAGGCTAAATAATGAAAAAGAAAGAAGATATTAAACAAATCGTATTAGAGCTTGCACAAGCTGCATTTGATAAAAAGGGGAGAGATATTGAGATTCTTGATTTAGAAGGAATTTCTATGTTAGGCGACTATTTCTTAATTGTTAGTGCAAATAATAGTAAGCAATCTCAAAGTATTGCTGATGAAATGGAAGATAAAGCAGCCGAATTAGGTATAACAGTACAGCATAGAGAAGGTTATCGTGAAGGTGAATGGATCTTATTGGATTTTGGCGATATAATTTGTCATGTCTTTGGTGGTGATGAATTGCGTGAATTCTACAGTCTAGAAGAATTGTGGAATGATGCTGGTCGAGTTCCATTTGAAGGAGTATAATATGGCTACAGAATTGTTGGAAAATACAATTGCCACATTAAAAGTGTTGCGTACTAGTGATCAAGGTGCTTTTTTAGATGGTCAAACTGGCAATACTAATGATGATATATTGCTTCATAAAGATCAACAAATTGCTCCTGTGGCTATCGGAGATGAAGTCGAGGTTTTTTTATATCGAGATCCAAAAGGTCGTTTAACTGCCTCTATGCGTCTACCAGCCATGAAGGTTGGCCAAATTGGTTATGTTGAGGTTATCAATACTACAAATTTTGGTTGTTTTGTTGAGGTAGGTACAGAACGTGGTATCTTTATGCCTCATGCGGAGATGCGTGGTAGACCTCAGGTAGGTGAAAAAGTATGGGTTCGTCTATATACTGATAAATCCGGTCGTTTGGCGGTATCCATGGATGTAGATGATGAAATGCGTCGTGCTTCTAAAGCTGCAACAGAAGCTATGGTAGGACAACTTGTAAAGGGGGCAATCTATAATTTAACTAGTGAGGGGGCTTTTTTTATTACCCCTGAGCGTTGGATTGCCTTTTTGCATCGTTCCGAAATGACGAGAAAGTTAAAAGTAGGGGAAATGATTGAAGGCCGTATTACTTTCAAACGTGATGATGGTCGCGTTAATGTCTCTATGCGTCCTACAAAGGAAAAGGCTCTTGTTTCAGATGGAGATATTATCATGGGGTACCTGTTAAATCGTGGGGGTAAGATGCCTTATAGTGATGAATCTTCTGCTATGTTGATTAAAGATAAATTTAACATTAGCAAATCTGCCTTCAAACGTGCTTTGGGGCATTTAATGAAAGAGAAAAAGATTGTTCAAGAGGAGGGGTGGACATTACTTACCGACATAGGTCGGCAGTGGACACCGCCTGCTAATAATGAGTCCCAAGATGAGGAATAAAGTCAATGAAAATAGTCATTGTAGGTGCTGGTAAGGTTGGTTATTCATTAGCACAACGACTTATTCAAGATGATCATGATGTATATGTCATCGACCGTTCTCCAGAACGCATTCATAATCTTGAAAATACGTTAGATGTTAGTCTAGTTCTAGGGAATGGCAGTGATGTTCAATTATTGAATGAAATCGATATGTCTGATGTTGGTATGTTTATTGCTGTTACTGATTCAGATGAGGTTAATATGCTATCCTGTTCGGTAGCAAAAATAAAAGGTGTTCCTACGACTATTGCACGCGTTCGCGATAATAGTGTGGCGGAACATATGGATGAGGAGATACGAGCTCAATTAGGTGTTGATCTCTTCATCAATCCTGAAATGGTTACAGCTCAAGAGTTATTACGAATTTTAGAAACACCATCAGCTATAGATGTTGAGGAGTTCGGACAGGGTGCTGTGCGCCTTATGGAATTCAAATTGAATAATGAATTTCCTCTATTAGGACAGCCATTAAAAGAGATTCGCTTTCCTGAAGGTGTTCTGTTAGTTGGTATTTTACGCTATGGTGAAATGATTATTCCTCATGGTGAAAGTCGATTACAGGCTGATGATAGTGTATTTTTCCTAGGTTTGAAAGAGTCCGTTTCTGAAGTGGAGAACCTTTGGTTCCATAATTATAATACATTCTATAAACGGGCTGTCATTATTGGGGCAGGTCTCTTAGGTCGGAACTTAACTGTATTACTAGAAAAAGCTGGTTTTTCTGTGAAGGTTATTGAAAAAGACTTTGACCGTTGTGAGAACCTGGCAAATCAAGTGGATAAAGCTATGGTTATCAATGGAGATGGCACTGATTTTGATTTGCTTGAAGCTGAGGAAATTGCTGATAGTGATGTAATTATTGCTCTAACTGATGACGATAAACTTAATTTACTAGTAGCACTCGTAGGTAAGCATATGGGCATCCCAAAAACCGTTGTTCGTGTGGGACGGCCAGAATATATTATGCTGATGGAGCAAGTAGGTATTGACGTTGTATTTTCTCCACGTTTATTAACAGCAAGTCAAATTTTGCGCTTTGTACGAAGTGGAGAAGGGGTTGTATCTATTTCCACCTTTGAAGGTGGTAAAGCCGAATCTATCGAAATTGAAATTACCAATGAATCGCCTGTGGCAGGTAAACAATTGAAAGATATACGTTTACCTGGGAAGGCCTTAGTAGGTGTAATTTTACGGGAAAATGAAGCTATCGTACCTCGTGGTAATACTCAAATTTTAGATGGTGATCATATCGTTCTCTTTACATTACCTGAATCGGTAAGCAAATTGCTTAAATATCTTACTTAGTAAGGAGGGGCTATGCGAATTCAAATCGTTATGTCCTTAGTGGGTCGACTACTCTATATATTTGGGGTTTTTACTTTAATCCCTTTTATATACAGTGTTGTATTTGAAACTGCATATTGGTCATTCCTTATAACTACAAGCCTTTCTTTAGTTTTGGGGACGCTTTTATCTTATTACGGTTGTGAAAGTCAAAGCTTTAGTATTCGTGATGGGTTCTTAGTTGTATCCTCTACTTGGATATTCACGGTTATTTTGGGGGCTTTACCTTTTTTGGGGAGTGGCATATTGACTAATGTTTTTGATGCTTTATTTGAAGCCACTTCGGGTATTACTGCAACTGGTGCAACTATTATTTATAGTGTTGATGCGTTACCAAACACATTTGTATTGTGGCGTGGTCTTATGCACTGGGTTGGAGGGATGGGGATCATCGTCCTTATCTTATCATTTTTAAAGAATTTAGGAGCAGATGCAGCACATTTCTTTAATGCAGAGGCATCTGTACCAAAGCCTGGCGTTGTAATGCCACGTATTCAATCAATGGCCACCAAGCTTTGGCAGTTGTATATTACCTTTACTGCTCTTTGCTTTCTTATGCTGTGGGCTGGCGGCATTGAACCTTTTGATGCGTTAAACTATGCCTTTTCTATTATTGCCACAGGTGGATTTGCACCGACATCAGCAGGGGCTTTTATTTATGAACAAAGTAATTATATTTGTTTCGTATTTATATTCTTTATGTTTCTTGCTGGTGGCAATTTCTCTGTGTATTACAATGCACTTCAAAAAGGAATTCGCGTTTTAATTAATGATTTTGAAACACGTATGTACTGGCTTGTAGTGTTTATTGGTATTGCCATTGTATCAATATCTCTAGCATTACAATCTAGCTATTCTAGTCCTTTAGAGATTGTTAGAAATGCTGCCTTTAATTTAGTTTCGCTTCAAACTGGTAGTGGTTTTGCTATTAGTGATTATGATTTGTGGCCTGCTGCAGCACAGATGATGTTATTTATTTGTACATTTTTTGGTGGTTGTAGTGGTTCTACAACGGGCGGTGTAAAAATTATACGACTTATTATTTTGATTAAGAGTTCTATAATTTATCTGCGAAAATCAATTCATCCTGATATGGTTCAAGTAGTACGTATTAATGGCAAACCGATGCCTACTAAATGGATCCAGATGACACATCAATTTTTATTTTTATATTTAATGATTTATGTGGTATCTGTTTTTCTAATGACTTGTACTGGTCTTAATACATATGATTCTATGCAAGTGGTTACGGCCTTTCTTAGCAATATAGGACTAGGGTTTGGTGGCTTTGGTCCTACTGATTCCTTTAATGTTATGCCGGATACTGCTAAATGTATTGCTATTGTAGACATGTTACTAGGTCGTTTGGAGTTATTTACGATTTTAGTTATGCTTCACCCTCAGTTTTGGGAAGGGTATTTTATTAAAAAAGAGGTTCCTAAACGATATCGTATTCTATAGGAGGGCGGGAACTATATGGAAGTTATAAAACGTCCTCTAGGGCTTTATAAAGCAAATTGTTATGTGCTTATCAAAGAGGGAAAATCTATAATCATTGATCCGGGTTTTCATTGTAACCACATTATTGATATGGTTGCAGATTCTCAACCCATAGCAGTTTTATTGACACATGGTCATTGTGATCATGTGTCAGCCTTGGATGAAGTGTGTACACATTATAATATTCCCGCTTATTTACATCCTTTAGATCAAGAATTGTTACAGTTAATTCGACGGAGACCAAGTGTATATAAGAAAAAAATGTATACACATTGTAATGATTTAGTAGAAGGGCAATTACAGTTAGATCCTTTTAATATAATAGTTCATCATACACCTGGGCATAGTGCTGGATCGGTTTGTTTAGAAATTGAAGGCCATCTATTTACTGGTGATACTTTATTTAAACAAAATGTGGGAAATACAGATAATTATAACAGTAATCCAGCTGATTTGATTAAGAGTTTGAAATATCTTTTAACCTTGTCCAAGGATTTGATTGTCGAGCCTGGACATAGGGAATCTACTATATTAAAACATGAGGAAGAATTTATTAAAAATATTGTAGTATAGTGTTGACAAAAGTCCTGATAACCGATATACTAAGCAAGTACTTTGGTTACGGCCCCGTGGTGTAGCGGTTAACATGTCGCCCTGTCACGGCGAAGATCGTCAGTTCAAATCTGATCGGGGTCGCCATT
>NZ_JAWFXN010000002.1:0-291951 GCF_032575955.1 Veillonella parvula | reverse complement strand
AATGGCGACCCCGATCAGATTTGAACTGACGATCTTCGCCGTGACAGGGCGACATGTTAACCGCTACACCACGGGGCCGCGTATCAACTCGCGTTGACTACTTGTACATAATATCATGGATTTAAGAGCAATGCAACTATTTTTTTAAGAAATATTATTACAAATCTATTAAAATAATTGATTATATTTGATAATCGTTATTTTATAGCTTTTATAAATGTATCTCTATAATATATTACAAGAATCCACCCTTTATCGTCATAATTCGTCAGTTTTCGTAATAGTACAATTTTCCCTATAAGCTTCACTAGGTATAACCTTTACTAGAAATCATCCTATTCTTTACTTAATATGCTACAATATGTATATATTCAGTATGAAAATGGCTCTATAGAAACATGAAAGGATTCGCTGTGAATAAGTTCAATTCAAAAGGTGTTATTATCGCTCTTATCATAGCCAGTGTAGGAGCAATGGCCGCAGCATGGTACTTCTTATGGTATGTACCACATACACCAGCCTACACATTAAAAATCATTCACCAAGCAGTACAAGATAAAGATGCAGACGAAGCATTACGCCACGTAGATATAAAATCCATTGTAAAAAACATTGTAGAACGAGAAGGCAATAAATATATCGATACATCTACCCCACTTGGTAAAGCTACAATAGCAGCTACCAAAACATTTGGACCAGCTCTTATCGAAGACGTAATACGGACATATATCGAAGATCCTGACAGTTTTAAATCTGAATCACCTACCAATAATACTACTACAGCAAATGATGATAATAAGTCTATGGTAGATCGTCTTGTAGAAGGTCGCCTATTTAAGGAACATGATGTAGAGGTTAAAAACCTGAAGTCAGAAGATAATGGTGATATGGCTACTGTGACTGTAACGATACAAAATAATAAAAAGAATATGACAAAAGATATAAGAGTTTTGATGCGTCATTTAGGAGATGGAACATGGGTAATTTACGATATTCCTAATATTGAAGACCTATATACTATCACTAGAAAATAAATATCTTTGTCTTTTCTAACATTTTAAATTGCAGATCTTAGAAAACGTAAATAAGAGCTATGTCGTTTTTCTAGATGAGCCATTTACATTGTAAAACCAACAAAGGACAGTATCTACCGAAAGGTATATACTGTCCTTTTATTATCCTATAATCTTAACAATCGTAAGTTCTCATGTAAGACGAAATTATACATAGCTTAATTAGCAAATATAACTAAATCCATTAGAAATGAGATTTTATCTATCAAAATCTACAATAGCCAAGGTTACAGTCACTTGTGAGATAAGGCGTTGTGCATCATCTATCATATCAAAGCGCCACACATGGGATGACTTACCTTTTACTAGTAAAGTTCCTAACGCTGTTAAGGATCCTTCACACTTTACAGGGCGTAGATGGTTAGCAGTTACAGATTGTCCTACACCAAATTTATGAGAACCTACCAGTTCATTACTCATCATACCTGCAATAATTTCTGCAAAAGCTAATATAGCACCACCGTTTAAATAGCCTTGTGGTTGTTTGTGAAACTCAGTTAAATTCATTTTTGCAATACATGTGTTATCACTCGTCATACGAGGAGCATCAATTTGTAAGGATTCAATTAAATTCATAGTGTTCGTTTCTCCATACAATAGGCTTCTAGCCGGTCATCAAAGACTGTTACACCTAGTCCATCACCATCGGGAACATGCATAACACCATCTTTAAATGTTAAATCTGGGAAAATAAGGTCTTGTTCAAAATATCGATTTGAATCGGACAAATCCCCTGCCATATAGGAATCTCCTAATGCGGCAAGCTGGACATGAAGCATTTTAGAAACCCCTGACTCTACCATGCTACCAATCCAATATGGAATATGACGTTCTCTACATAGATTAATAGCCGCTTTTGTTGGAATAAGACCACCCATTCGCCCTACTTTTACATTCAACACATCGATTAAGTCATATTCAATAGCATAGGACAGATCATCATATCCTAAAATGGACTCATCTAAACAAATTGGCGTATAGATTTTCCAATCGTCATCATTAAGGCATTCCCACTTCCAATCTCTATAAGATTGAAGGTTTGCCATCGCAAAGGGCTCTTCAATACAAGCTAGACCTAAATCATCATACTGACGCACCTTATCGATTTCTTGATACGAATAGCTTCGATTTGCATCAGCCGCTAAAACTAAATCCGGATAATGTTTGCGAACTAAAGCTACTCGTTCATAACCATCTACAGGATTTACCTTTAATTTAATCCGCTTACAACCACTTGTAACATGGCACTCTACAATATCGAGTAATTTGTCTATTGGTACATCACCGACAACGACACCACTTTCAATAGTATCTTGTAAAGCTTGTCCCATAATATAAGAAACAGAGTTTACACCTATTCGTTCGCAATGAAGATGAATGAGTGCATTTTCTAGAGCCGCAATGGCCATAGGCATATTATCTCGATTGAGCCAAAACTGTAATTGTCGTACATAGGTCATGAGCGGTTTGGGCCGCATTAAGCGCAGATTAAAGATATAATCATCTACTAAGGTTTTCCAACAGGTTTCTACGGTCTCAAATGTATAGAATGGCTCTGTGAAAGCTACGCATTCCCCATACCCTACATAACCCTGTTGATCCTCGATACGGATTACGATGGTTTCCCGCTCTTTTACCTCCCCCTTGGCGGTCTTGAAGTTAAAGTTCAGCGGCAATTTAAGGCGATATGTAGTTATACTTTTAAAGTTTAAAATATCATTCATAGGTGCCTCAGTTTTCTAATTTCAATTCATTGCGCAATATTTTGCCAGTTCCATTTCGAGGCAATGCGGTTAATGCTTTTACATATTTTGGAACCTTATATTTCGCTAAAGAGTTCGACATAAAAGCTAGAATATCCTCTGGTAGCAGACTTTTACCATCATGAAAGGCCACAAAGAGTGCTGGCACTTGTCCCCATTTAGCATCAGGTACAGGCACAACGGCACATTCCTTCACCGATGGCAACGTATAGACCAAATCCTCTAGCTCCTTAGGATAAATATTTTCACCCCCAGAAATGATGAGATCCTTACGACGATTCAAAATATAAACAAAGCCATCCTCATCGATGTAACCAATATCATCTGTATTAAAGTCTCCATCGATAGATTCCTTGTTGATATACCCAGACATAACCATCGGGCCCGTCAAATGAATTTCGCCTACCCCATCCGCATCAGGGTTATCGATGCGAACCTGCATGCCAGGCAATGGCTTACCTACAGATTCTCGTTTATCAGGATAATCCAATACAGAAAAGGTAACGCTTTGACTAAAGGTTTCCGTCATGCCGTAGGTCTTAAAGATAGGCAGCGATTTCTTTTCACAAGCATCGATTAGTGCCATCGGAATGAACTCTCCACCGAGCAAGATAACGCGTAACTTATGATGTGTAATATGTGGCTCTAATTGAGTCAAAATGGTAGGCACTAAGGACATCATATTGATTTGCTCAGATTCTATAAGTTTGAGAACTTGAGCTTCATCATATTTAGGCAAAATAGTGACAGCCGTCCCGTTGTAAAGAGACCTCATCAAGATAGATAAACCACTTACATGAAACAGAGGCAGTACCATTAGCCAATTATCCTGCTCCGTTTTTCCTAGTACCTCTTGAGAAGCTTGTACATGAGCTTTAATTTGCCCCCATCGAAGCGGTACAGACTTAAATTGCCCCGTAGTAGCGCTCGTATTCATGATAGCAGCTATGTCTGTGTCCACAAAGACCCAATCAAAGGAGTCCTCGACCGCTAAATCCGATAGAATTCTTTCTAGAGTTTCAAACTCAATTGTAACAATTGGATTAGAAGCCTCCAAACCAACGGAATGAGATAATTGATTTTCAATAGAATCTGATGCTATAGGTTCAACTAAACTTAATACTTGAGTTTCGATAGTATCGGGCAATTGATTACGTCGTTCTTTACTATGTAGTACGGTGGTAACACCTAATTGATCCAATTGGTTTTCTATTTCCTTTGGCTTAAGATGTACATTGAGTAGAAGTACCTCTTTATGAACTAGCATAGCAGCCAACACATACATTGCCATGGTCAGAGAATTATCGGATAAGATAGCCACACGAGATGCATCTAAAGGCACTAAATTACGAGCTACATGGAGTACGCCACGGTATATATCGTTATAGGTGTATTCATTTATGCATATACGATTAGGGTAGTGCTGTGCACCATAACGTAACCACTCCATCATCTCACCTCGTATCTAAACCTAATCACTAATAAGTAATCACTAATTACCAATTACCAGTAAATAGTAAATAGTAAATAGTAAATAATAACTAAAAAATAATAATTGAAATATGATAAATAAAGAGATATTACAAGAAAGGCGCCTCCTATAGAGGCGCACTTGTCGTTTTAACCGTTAATATAATCCGTCATATAGGACTGTATCGACTCCCGATTAAGGGAATTTAGGGAATTGTTTGAAGTTAGGTTTCCGTTTTTCTTTGAACGCGTCGCGACCTTCTTTTGCTTCATCAATTGTATAGTACATCAATGTAGCGTCCCCTGCGAATTGTTGTAAACCTGCAAGGCCATCTGTGTCGGCATTAAAGGCACCTTTCAACATGCGCAAAGCCATTGGAGATAATTCAAGGATTTCGCTACACCATTGAACTGTTTCTTCTTCCAATTTGTCGAATGGTACCACAGTATTAACCATGCCCATTTCATACGCTTGAGCTGCTGTGTATTGACGACACAAGAACCATACTTCACGAGCGCGTTTGTGACCAATCATGCGAGCCAAGTAACCTGCACCATAGCCAGCGTCGAAGGAACCTACACGAGGACCAGTTTGACCGAATTTAGCATTTTCAGAAGCGATGGTAAGGTCACACACGATGTGCAACACATGACCGCCACCGATAGCATAACCATTAACCATAGCGATAACAGGTTTTGGAATAACGCGAATCAAGCGTTGTAAATCGAGAACGTTCAAGCGAGGTACATTATCGTCACCTACATAACCACCGTGACCACGTACGCTTTGGTCACCGCCGGAGCAGAACGCTTCTTTATCTTCGCCCTTACCATGGTTAGCACCAGTCAATACGATTACGCCTACTTCGTTATCTTCACGAGCTACTGTGAAAGCATCAATTAACTCCATAACCGTTTTAGGACGGAACGCATTACGTACCTCTGGACGGTTAATAGTAATCTTTGCAATGCCATTATATGTTTCGTAAATTACATCTTCATAATTACGATCCAATACTTTCCAATCAAATTTGCTCATGGACTTAACCTTTCTTCTGTAAAAAATCTAACACCGCTCGTTCAAAAATCTGCGGTTTCTCTATATGTACATTATGTCCCGCCCCTTCGACGATGACATGATTAAAACTTGGCAACTTGCCAAATACATCTCTTCCTATTGTAGTATATTTTGTATCTAATGCGCCACTCACATATAAACCTTTGACAGAGAATTTTTCTATTTTATCGCCTACATAAGGCATTACGCCCTGCCCTGAGCCACGCAATGTACAGGCTAAGGCGTATGTACTATTATTGGATCGACGTAGATAGATTAATTCCTCTACTCCTTCTGAAAGCTGTTTTTGACTCTCAAAAATAGGAACCTCCGCCCATCGTGTAGCAAACCAAGCGCCATCATGCTCTTCGATGTGACTCGCTAAGTCTTCATCAGCCTTACGGCGTTCAGCTCGCTCAACATCAGAAGCGATACCTACAGAGCCACTTTCAAGAACGATACCTTTGATTTCACGTTCGTAGTGCAAAGCATAAGAAAGCGCAATACGCGCACCCATGGAGTAACCCATGAGGTAATAACTTTCACCAACCATATGATAAATAACTGTATGCAAATCCTCTATCATTTGAGGAATTGTATAGGCCTTATCCTCATCAGGAATATCTGAATCACCATGGCCGATCAAATCGATACGGACCACACGATACCCCGGCAGATTAATAGAATCCCAAGTGTAGCTTGATTCAGAAAAACCATGGAAACATACAATGGGTTCACCTTCTCCAACCACAGTCAAACCGTAGCGGTACTCGCCCAAGTCAAAATACATACGCTGAGCTGGATTACATAAAGCATTATCTACAATACTGCAAAAATACTGACTCATAGTAATGCCTCCATATCAACTGAAACTTTTGTATATTTCTTATGTAACTGTCGACTATATTCCCGGTCTGTAGGTATTTCAATGATATGAACGCCAGATTCCGTGCTAACTTTAGCTAATACAGTGCTCAATTCATCAGGACCTGAGATTTTAGTGTACCCACAGCCATAGAGTTTAACGGCCCCACTATAATCTAAACCTTGTGATGTAGAGAACAAGTAATCAAAATGCTTTGTCCCCTTTTGCGGTAAGTATTCAAAAATACCGCCTCCATCGTTATTATGTAAAATAATCGTCAAATTTAGATTTTGCGTTTTAGCGACCGCTAAGCCGTTTAGATCATGGAACAAAGACAAATCTCCCGTTACAAGATATGTAGACTTACCATTTGTGGCAAGACCTAGTGCAGTTGAAACGGTGCCATCGATACCATTAACACCACGATTACCGTAAAGAACGGCATCGGATTCACCAGAGAACCAGAAATAATCAAAGTCGCGAATGGTCATACTATTCGCCACAAGCAATTGGCTATTGTCAGGAATATGTTGTTGTAACTCGCGTATCGTGCGACCTTCAAAACAACTTGGTTCTTCTATGGCTGTACTTAGTTGAGCTTTGCCAGCTACTTCTAAACTTTGCCAACTATTAAGATATGCATTAGATTCGTTCTTTACAGCGTACAAATGCGTAAACATATCGATGCTTGCTTGCATGTGTATGGTGGTTTTCCCCGTTGGATTCATGGAGTCCATTGTGGGATTTACCTCAATATACTCCACACTATTCCAACTTGCCACCATTTGCTGTACCCGTTTCGACACAACGATTTGGCCAAACTGAATCACACAATCCGGCTTTAGTACAGGCCATAGGTCTTTATCCGCTAAAAATGCATCATACGTTGAAATCACAACATCAGGAGACTGTTTTTCCTGAGTCATATCTGTATCATTACTACGATTGATATTAAATTCATGATTATCATCAATAGCATCAGTCTTATGCCAGCGTCTTACATTGGACAATGGATCCGCCAAGATAGGAGCTTGTAAGTTCTCCGCAAAGGAGTGAATAGATTCAACTTCGTTTACATCGATTTGTGGACCAGCTAAAATAAGAACTTTCTTATATTGCGCAAGCAATCGATTAGAGTTATTAGGGTTATTAGTGTTATTATCAGTAGTATTTTTAGTATAGCTTACGTTACTTGCTTTACTTACGTTACTTGTATTATTACTTCTATTCTGATAGCTAAATACATCACCGTAATTAGGTTTAAATACTTTGTAAGGGCTACGTCCCACTTCAAAGTGCTTACGATCCAGTTCAGGCACTAATGGCTCAAAGAGGGGTACATTGATATGCACTGGCCCCTTTTTGATGTCCATAGCTTTCATATACGCCTTGCGAGCTACTTGGCGTGGATATGTGTAGTAATGGTCCTCTTGCGGCACCACTAATTCTTCGTAATAGTTTACGGCTGTACCAAAAATCTTTTGTTGATCTACTGTCTGTGGAGCCCCTACATGCAACAAGGTATGAGGTCGATCAGCAGACAATACGATAAGAGGTACCCCACTATATTGAGCCTCTAAAATAGCGGGCAAATAATGAGCCACTGCCGAACCAGATGTACAAACTAGTACAGTTGGTTCTTTATGAGCCTTTGCAATGCCAAGCGCCATAAAGCTAGCAGAGCGCTCATCTATATTCATATATGTTTCAAAGCCTTCATACTCCGTGAAAAGCATAGCCATCGTCGTAGAACGCGATCCAGGGCTAAACACTGCATGACGGACGCCGAGTTGGTAAAACTCATCTACCAAGGCAGCAATATATTCGTTCATTATATTCCCTTTCAACAACTCCTAAGGGTTTGGAAATGTATTATAACGCATCCAAAATGGTGCGCATTTTATTATTAGTTTCTGCGTACTCTTCATCCGCATCAGAATCGGCTACGACGCCACATCCTGCATAGGCATAAAGAACATTATCCATGATGAGTGCAGATCGAATGGCAACGACGACGATGCCGTCCCCCATATCTTTCATAAAACCAAAAGGCGCTGCATACATACCGCGCTCGTGGGCTTCGTATTCTTGTAACAGAGCCAATGCCTTTTCTCGCGGTTCACCGCCGAGAGCTGGTGTAGGATGTAGCAACTTTGCCCATTCCACGAGGGATTTTGTGCTATCCTTTGCAGTAATAATGGTGCGCAAGTGATAGAGATGAGCTAGCTCCATGATATCCGTTTCACCTATGGTAACATCAGGTGTTATAGACTCCATTGTTTTCACGATACGATCGCGCACGATATTATGTTCAAAGAGATTTTTCTTATCTGTTAACAGTTGTTCCTTAGTCCACGCATTTGGTCCATGTTTAGGAGCAGTACCCGCTAAGGCATAACTGAGAATTTCACTACCTCGATGGCGAACTAGAATCTCTGGCGATGCGCCCACAAAGGTACGTCCATCCTTTTCGTAACCAAAGATAAAGCAATTTGGATTATTATCTACCAAATTCGCCAAAATACTCGCCACATTGTATGGTATTTCGCTAGTGAACTGTACCTCTCGAGAAGAAACGACCTTTGTCATTTCACCACTGCTAATGCCGTCAGCGATAGCATTCATCAAACTATCCCAAGCAGCCTTATCATCACTGGTTTCCTTGTAGTTATGGCGAACTCGAGGCACCTCGAAATCTGTAATAAGGACGCTTTCACCAGCGTGCAAGTAGAAAGATTCCCCATTTTCTACGATGTAGTAATGGGTGAAAGCAATCATTTCATGGCCCATACCAGCCCATTTGGGGTCCTTGGAGTTCTCAAAAAAAGTATCCCCATAAAACACGTAAGCGTAATTATGGCGGTCCTCATCATCTTTAACCGTCGCCAGCCGTTTAGCGCCTACAACGATGCGGTTACTTTGACGATCCACCCAGAATACGCGTTCTTCGTTGGGGAAATTCAGCCAAAAGGCTACCGGACTATTCAGTTCTAACGGTTCTTTATTATATATCATAGTTGTATATCGCTATTAAAAAATAAAATAGACTATAGTAAAAACACCTAACGTGTAGAAGATTTGCTTCTACACGTCAGGCGTCATCAATAAGTTTCCAAATTTTTGAGATGAGCCTAACGCCATCACACGTCGATGGGCCCTCTTTATATCTAATTTATTATATCACAGGTAACCATTAAAAGGTAGAAAATAAAAACCTCTACACCGCATGCGTTATGCATGAATGTAGAGGTTTTCATTATATTTAAAATGTTGTTACTTTATTTGAAAGCCTTAGCCCCAATATCTGTACGATATTGCATGCCTTCAAAGTCGATATGCGCTATACGTCCATAGGCTCTATCAAGTGCCGTTCTAAGGTCTTTGCCAAGACCAACAACACCGAGCACACGGCCGCCATTAGTGACATAGTTTTCACCAACAAGCTTTGTACCAGAGTGGAATACGATGGTTGTGTCATATTGTTTAATATCCCCACTGATGACATCGCCCTTTGATGAAGTTTCAGGATAACCCTTAGAGGCAAGGATAACGCAGGCCGCCGAGGAGTCTTTCCATTTCACCATATCAGCTGTTAATGTGCCCTTAGCACAAGCCATCATGATTTGACCTAAATCACTATCTAGTAGAGGCAATACAACTTGCGTTTCAGGGTCTCCAAATCGTGCATTGAACTCTACCACCTTAGGACCTTCGTCAGTAATCATAAGCCCAGCGTAGAGGCAGCCCACATACGGCATACCTTCCTTTTCCATGGCCGCTACTATAGGCTCCAAGATAGTTTTCATCGCTTCGTCCCGCAATGCATCCGTAAGAACTGGTGCCGGTGCATAGGTCCCCATGCCACCAGTATTAGCCCCTTTATCACCATCAAAAATACGTTTATGATCTTGAGAGGCAATCATAGGAACTACGGTCTTGCCATCTACAAAGGCTAATAAACTAGCCTCTTCGCCTTCCATAAACTCTTCAATAACAACAGTGCTGCCTGCATCTCCGAATCGATTACCACTGAGCATATCTTCTACGGCTACATTCGCTTCATCGATGGTCATGGCTACTACAACACCCTTCCCTGCCGCCAAACCGTCAGCTTTAACAACGATAGGAGCTCCTGTTTGAGCAATAAAAGCTTTTGCTTCATCTACCTTGTGGAATACACCATACGCAGCAGTTGGTATGTTGTATTTTTTCATGAGATCCTTGGCAAATACCTTTGAGCCCTCTAGTTGAGCGGCTGCTTTAGATGGACCAAAAACTGGAATTCCCGCCTTATTGAGTACATCCGCTAAGCCTGCTACCAAAGGAGCCTCAGGCCCAACAACAACTAAATCAACTTGATTCTCTTTCAAAAAGCTAATCAAATGATCACTTTGTTGCCAATCGATGCCAACTAGCTCTGCACAATCTGACATGGCTGCGCTACCAGGAATAGCATATACCTTTGTTACGCTAGGGCTGATGGACAATCGCCACGCCAATGCATGTTCGCGGCCGCCGTTACCGATTACACATACTTTCATAAGTCCTCCATCGGCGCCTAAACGCCATTAAGTTTATAATAATATAAACACATAACGAGACTACTCCAAACATCAATAATTGTTGACTATACAATAGATATTTTGCCCTGATAGTGTTTAACAATCCGCTAAAAGTTCTTAACCAATTAATGTTTAAAGTGACGAATATTTGTAAATACCATGGCAATGCCCGCTTCGTCAGCCGCTTTGATGGATTCTTCATCGCGAATAGAGCCACCTGGTTGAATAATAGCTGCAATGCCATGTTTTGCCGCTGTTTCTACGGTATCGCCAAAGGGGAAGAATGCATCGGATGCCAAAACAGCACCTTTTGCGGCTTCCCCGGCTTGTTCAAGGGCAATTTTTGCAGAGCCTACGCGATTCATTTGACCGGCCCCAACTCCAAGGGTACGCTTTTCATTAGAAATCAAAATAGCATTGGACTTTACATGTTTTACAAGTTTCCATGCAAATTCAAGGGCTTTCCATTGTTCCTCTGTCGGTTGTACCTTCGTAACAACTTTATAATTGGCGCGGTCTTCTACGAGATCGTCTTCTGTTTGCACTAATAAACCACCAGACACCTTTTTCACTGTCACTTGGCCAGATTCCGGCTTAGATAGCTCGATGAGGCGAATATTTTTCTTTGCTTCAAGGATTTCTAATGCTTCTTTTGTGAAAGCTGGCGCCATAATAACTTCTAAGAAAATTTTGCTCATTTCCTCCGCTGTACTTGCATCTACTTCACGATTTAAGGCTACGATGCCACCAAAGGCAGATACGGAATCAGCTTCATACGCATTTACATAGGCATCATGTAATGTAGATGCAGTAGCGGCACCACATGGGTTTGTATGTTTAATGATACATGCTGCGGGGTCTGTAAATTCCCACACCATGTTCCATGCCGCTTCCATATCTACGATGTTGTTATAGGAAAGCTCTTTGCCATGTAGTTGTTTCAAAGCCCCCATGCCATGAACTGTACCAATTTCTTTGTAGAACGCTGCTTGTTGATGCGGATTTTCGCCATATCTAAGATTTGTTACCTTTTCATAAGCGCTCAAATATTCAGAAGGTGTAGGACCTTCATGCAAGATTCCACTCATATAATTAGCGATAGCCACATCATAAGCCGCTGTATGAGCAAAGGCTTCTTTGGCAAGACCAAGGCGATATTCCTTAGTCAATTCTCCTTGGTCTTTGAGCCTCTCCAAGATTTCATCGTAATGATTTGGATTTACTACGATGCCTACGTACGCATGATTTTTTGCTGCAGAACGAACCATCGTAGGACCACCAATATCGATATTTTCAATGGCCTCTTCTAGGGACACATTAGGTTTTGCAATGGTTTCACGGAACGGGTAAAGATTCACCACAACAAGGTCGATTGGTTCGATACCATGTTCTGCCATAGCTTGTTTATGTTCCGCATTATCACGGATAGCCAAAATACCACCATGCACGTTAGGATGTAAAGTTTTTACTCGGCCATCCATCATTTCTGGAAAACCCGTTAAAGACTCAACAGCATTTGCAGAAATGCCTGCATCGGTAATCGCTTTAAGGGTACCACCTGTAGAATAAATGGTTACACCTAAGTCAACTAAACCTTTTGCAAAATCTACAATACCCGTTTTATCTGAAACACTTAGTAGTGCATTTTTAATCATGTAACCTCTCCATTTGCTTACACATATCAATCTTCAATATAAACCGTACGACCTTTTATAGTGAGCTTATCCTCACAAAATAGACGTAACGCCTCTTTATATGTTTTATGTTCAATAGGCAATAATCTATCACTCAGGATATCCTCTGTATCCTCCGGTAATAAAGGAACCGTATTCTGCATGATAATAGGACCTGTATCCATTCCGGCATCAACAAAGTGTACCGTACAACCAGTTACCTTTACGCCCGCATCGATAGCTTGTTGATGCCCATGTAGTCCCGGAAACGATGGTAGTAGAGCAGGATGAATATTTAATATCTTATGCTCATAGTGCTCAATCAATTGAGTTCCTACAATGCGCATATATCCAGCTAAAACGATGCCCTCTACCTCATATGGTTCTAGTGCATCTAGTTGAGCCTTTTCAAAACTAGCTTTAGAATCATAGTCACTACGTTCGATGACAACGAGCGGAATATTCCAGTTTTTAGAGCGTTCCACTATGCCTGCTGTACCGCAATCTGTAATGATGACTACAAATTCGCCCTTAATAGAGCCTTCTTGCATCGCTTTATAAAGGGCTTCCCCATTGGAGCCTCTACCGCTTGCAAATAGAGCTAGACGCTTTTTAGTTACGGAACTAGTCATTAAATACCGCCCCTTTTACAACAACTGGACCTTCGCCTTTAACGATATGACCAATTTCATATACCGCTTCATTACGACTTTCAAGATTTGCCTTTACTCGATCCACATCCGCAGCGTCCACTATGAGAATCATGCCAATACCCATGTTAAAAGTACGGTACATTTCATGCCAATCTACATTGCCCCATTCTTGTAGCTTTTCGAATACAGGAAGACGAGGCCATGTATCACAATCGACCTCTGCCTTTACTCCTGCCGGTAAAACGCGAGGAATATTTTCATAGAAGCCCCCACCCGTAATATGAACCATACCTTTAAGTAGGCTTTCTTTAATCAACGGCAATACAGCTTTAGGGTATAAGCGCGTTGGCGTTAATAATTCTTCTCCCAGTGTTTTGCCAAATTCAGGAATATCTTGACCAATGGAGAAACCCTTGTGATCAAATACAATTTTACGAACTAACGAGAAACCATTAGAATGAACCCCAGAAGATGGTAACCCAAGAATAACGTCTCCTGCCTTGATACTTTCACCAGTAATCAATTTAGGACGATCTACGATACCAACGGCAAAACCAGCTACATCATAATCCTCATCATCGTAGAAACCTGCCATCTCAGCAGTTTCACCGCCTAGTAAAGCGCAGCCTGATTCTTCGCACGCCTCAGCTACACCGCGTACGATATCCGCCACTTTTACAGGCTCTAGTTTGCCAACCGCAATATAATCAAGGAAGAATAAAGGTGTAGCACCTTGTACAAGGATATCATTAACACTCATAGCTACACAGTCTTGACCGATAGTATCATGTTTATCCATCATGATAGCGAGACGTAATTTGGTGCCCACCCCATCTGTACCAGATACGAGCATAGGATCAGACATAGCATGACCAGCTAAGGAATAGAGTCCCCCAAAACCACCTAAATCACCAACAACACCCGGTGTATACGTCCGTTTAACAGATTCTTTCATCAATTCTACGGCGCGATTACCTGCATCGATATCAACACCTGCATCGCGATAGGTTAAACTAGTTTTATTCGAGCACATATTTGACCCCTTCCTCTTGGTCCGCAGGAACCGCTACACTATAATCACCATTGAAACATGCAAAACATAAATCATCTGGCTTTACATCAGATACAGCACGACATAGGCCTTCACGAGACAAGTAATGTAATTTATCAGCCTTGATAAAATCTCTAATTTCATCCACTGTATGAGTAGCTGCTATAAGTTCTTTACGCACCGATGTATCAATGCCATAGTGACAGGAATACTCAATAGTTGGAGAACTAATACACATATAAATCTCTTTAGCACCAGCCTCTTTTAGCATTTTTACAATGATACCACTCGTAGTACCACGCACAATAGAATCATCAATAAGGACGATACGCTTACCTCCAACAATATGTGGCAATGCATTTAGCTTCATACGAACGGCTAATTCTCGTTCCTCTTGATTTGGTTTAATAAAGGTACGGCCGCTATAACGGTTCTTAACTAAACCTTCCGCAAAAGGGATACCCGATGCGCGAGCATAACCTAATGCAGCTGTTGTGCCGGAATCCGGAATGGACATGACGATATCCGCATCATACTTAGTTTCGTTATATAGTTCGCGACCCATATTTAGCCGAGATTGATATACGGATTGACCATCGATATGACTATCGCCACGTGCAAAATAGATGTATTCAAAGACGCAAAGTTTTTTGTCGATTTTTTCTGGTTCCGCATACATAGTACTACGCACACCAGAGTCATCGATGATAACCATTTCACCAGGATCTATATGACGAATAAACTCTGCCTTAATCGCATCAAAAGCACAACTTTCACTAGAGAGCACATAACCATTTTCAGTTTTACCTAAACAAAGTGGTCTAAATCCTTGAGGGTCTCGTACACCTACTAAAGAGTCGTTCGTAGTAATGACTAAAGAGAACGCCCCTTCAATTTGACGCGCCGCATCGGCAATCCGTTCCGCTTGTGTTTCTGCTTTAGAACGGGCTATCAAGTTCACGATAACCTCAGAATCCATCGTCGTTTGAAAGATGGAACCATCGGCTTCGAGACGTTTTCGAATAGATAAGGCATTCGTTAAGTTTCCATTGTGAGCCACCGCAATTTGACCGCCTTGGTAGTGAATAACCAAAGGCTGGATATTACGCGGATTATTGGACCCAGTCGTAGAGTACCGCACATGACCAGTCCCCATATAGCTTGGCAAAGATGGTAATTCTTTGATAGCCTCGGTCAACAAGCCCATGCCTTTTTTCAGTTCAACATCATGACCATCGGTAACAGCAATGCCCGCACTTTCTTGACCACGATGTTGGAGAGCAAATAACCCCCAATATACATAGCGTGCTACATCAACGGTCCTATCATAGATGCCGAATACACCACACTCTTCGTGCCATTTGTCAAAAACAGAATCGTAGTTCATCTTCCCCCCTATTAGGCACGCTCACCTGTAAGACGGAATAACATTTCCTTATATGCTTCTTCAATATTACCAAGATCTCGACGGAAACGGTCTTTGTCAAGTTTTTCACCAGTTGTAGCATCCCAGAAACGGCATGTATCAGGAGAAATTTCATCACCCAATAAAACTTCACCATTATGGGTACCAAATTCTACCTTGAAATCTACAAGGGTCACATTTTTAGTAGCCAAAAATTTCTTCAATATATCATTTACCTTTAAAGTAATTGTAGAAATTACATCAAGTTGTTCTTGAGTAGCCCAACCAAGTGCTGTGATTTGGGATTCATTGGCAAATGGATCGCCTAATTCATCATTTTTGTAGCAGAATTCAAGGATTGGATGTTTAAGTGGTGTACCTTCTTCAATGCCAAAGCGTTTAGCCATAGAGCCAGCCGCAATATTACGAACAATAACTTCAAGAGGAACTATTTTCAATGCAAGTACTGTTTGGTTGCGATCATCTTCACGACGAACAAAATGAGTTGGTACGCCTTCTTTTTTCAACAATTCAAAGAAGAAAGAGGAAATTTTATTGTTCAAAACACCTTTTCCAAGAATGGTATCATGTTTCTCGCCATTAAATGCAGTGGCATCATCTTTGTAATGAACGATGTACTCATCTTTGTTATCTGTTGCATATACTTGTTTTGCTTTGCCTTCGTATAATAATGTTAATTTTTCCAAATCGATGTTAGCCATGATCTTTCTCCTTTATCATAAATTAATGATACAAACTAATTAATGATACAAACTATGTAATAGATATCTAAATAAACTGTTTTTCTTAACCAATATTTAATCGCCGATGATTTACATGATTAAATATGAATAGCACCTTGTAATTCTACATTGTCTGCTAAGACTTTTTCAGCCATATCTTTACGATATTGTTGATATTGTTCTTTCAGGTCTTTATTGAAAGCTGCTCCAATTTGTACTGCAAAGAGCGCTGCATTTTTAGCACCATCTACAGCCATAGTTGCTACAGGCATACCAGATGGCATTTGAACGATAGCAAGCAAAGAATCAATGCCTTTTAGAGCCGTTGCATTAAGAGGAATGCCGATAACAGGTAATGTAGTGAAGCTCGCCACCACACCAGGTAAATGAGCCGCCGCGCCAGCACCAGCAATAAAAGCGATAGCCCCTTCATCTTCAAGTCGTGTGACAAAGTTCTTCACAGCCTCTGGGGTACGATGAGCTGAGGCAATAACCATTTCATAAGGGATTTTGAATTCATCAAGTACGGCAGATGCCTTTTTCATTGTGTCTAGGTCAGACTTGCTGCCCATGATAATACCGACCTTCATAGATCCTCCTAATAAAAAAGCCCAGCCAAAACAGACTGGGACAAATACGCGCAAATAGCCTCCGTAGACTTGCTTTGAGTTTGTTGATTTGCATAGTTCACGGTGCTACCTCCTTCTTGTACTCAAATTGTAACACCTAACATTTACAAAATCAATACTATTTTCGAATATTTTTTTATTAAATATTTTTATCATTCGTTATATTCCGAACTATCGAAATAATATAGATTGCATCATATAAAATAATTTTAAATAAATCTGTAAAATAAAATACTGCCTTTTCAATCTTATAATAACACAAACTTACTCTATCAATTAAAATATTTATATATTTTTTCTTATCCATACAAAAAGAGGATAACCCATTTATAAACAGGTTATCCTCTTTTCATAATTCCGAACATTAGATCACTTAACTTGTATCTATTATTGATTAGTGAGTACCACTTTCAAAGGCAGCTTTCAATTCACCTACAGATTCAGAAATATAATCTACGATAGAAGACATCAACGCATACATCAATGCAGGCTCGAACGCATCATCACCACACATATATACGCAATCCAAGTATAGGCTAGAATCTTGTTCATCAATATATAGTTTGTAATTTTTATATGTCGCATTGTCTCGATTAATTAATGCATTCAAGGCATTCATATTTTGTGCCGTTACCTTTTCAGGACCTAACACTAAACGAACTACACTATAAATACTGTTATCGAGAATGACGAATAAAGGCATATCCCATAAAGGAGACTTGATATAAGAACGATATACTACTGTACCGTCTTCATCATCAAAATCCTTCCGTTCAAAAGATATGATTTCTTCTTCTTTCAAAAACTTATCAAATAATAAGGATTTAGGATTCATAACAACCTCTATTAAGCTAAGCCAGCTACTTTAAGAATATCTTTATGTACAGCATCTAAATGCGGTTGAATAACTTCAAGCATAAGATTCACTACTACAGTAGGATCAAATTGTTCATTCAAACATGGTATAGACACATCCATATAAATGTTATTGTCTTCATTGCTCACGTAATATTTAGATATCTTGTAATCTTGATTTAACGTGTTAAGTTCTTTCAATACCGCAGGAATCACTTTTCTATCAATAGATGTTGTTGTGATAGCGATGCGTACATAGGTGAACGCAGAATCGTCTACAACGATGAACACAGGCAAGCTATGCTCATGAACATCCAAACGACCATGATATACAACTGTGTTAAGATCGTCTGTCATTTCTTCCTTTGTAAACCAAGTGTTACCGCCTTTATTAAGGTCAGCAACGAGTAAGTCGAATTTTTCTGCTTTTTTATTCATAATTCCCTCTAACAATAATCAGACTAATTAGTCTTCGATAAACACACAACCATTATCTTTGAATTCTTTAATGCGAACTAAAGACTCTACACGGTAGCCCGCATTTTCCAAGCGTTCACGACCAGGTTGGAAGGACTTTTCGATAGCAATCGCCATGCCAACTACTTCATCACCTGCGTCTTGAACCAACTTAGCAAGGCCCATAGCCGCCTCACCAGACGCCAAGAAATCGTCGATAATCAACACTTTTTCACCAGCTGGCAAGAATTTTTTAGAAATAGTGATATCATAATTCTCTTCTTTTGTATAAGAGTACACAACACTATGATATACATCATCTACCATAAGGATGGATTTTTTCTTACGCGCAAATACCAATGGTACGTCTAGTTCAAGCGCGGCCATCAACGCCAACGCAATACCAGATGCTTCGATGGTAACAATACGTTGTACACCTGCATCACGGTAACGATCCGCGATTTCTTTACCAATCGCCTTAAACAATTGTGGATCGATTTGATGGTTTAAGAACCCATCTACTTTCAGCACTCGATTATTGAGGACAATCCCCTCTTCACGAATGCGTTCTTTTAATAATTCCATGTGCTCATACCTCCGCATAACTATCTTTAAATTTTAACGTAAACAACCCCTTAGGGTCAACCTATATCTAGTAAAAGTCTTATAATATAACCCATAAATATCATTGCAAATAAGACTTAAATATTTCATATATGAATTATATAACTCAACTGCTTTATAGGAATATAATATAGCACGGTAAAACTCACACTAATATATAAAAAGACACACTTTAAGAAAGTTTCCTAAAGTATGTCTTTAAACATGTCTTTTTCTTATAAAACTTTATCTCGAGTACTTTCACGATTAACTAGTAAGGACGTAAATCTTGCAGCCCCTTCAGATTGAGGAACCAAACGTGAACGCACAAGCACAATGTCGCGTGTTGGTACCGGAATATCTGTATCGATGCGCACAATAGTCCCTTCTTGCATTTTTTGTTGTACCACATGATTAGGCAACATGGAAATACCCATATTGATTTCTACAAGATCTAGTAATACATCGACGCTACCCAATTCAAAGCGAGGCTTACGACAAGCACCATGTGTTACATCGTCAAAGAATGTACGACTAGCAGAGCCTTTATGCAAGAGTAAAATAGGCTCGTTAAGAAGGCGCCCTTGATCAAAGAATCCTGCCCCTTTATAGTCAGGGCCCCCAACAAAGACGTCTTGAATGGTAGCTAACGTAGTTACCTCTAGCTGAGGATTATCTCTCAAGCCCTCATAATCATTAACCACAGCTAATTGCGCCTCTTTATTGAGTACTAATTCTACACAATCAGGAGACGGACGATTGATAATATGTAAGCCAATTTCACTTTCTTTTAATTGCCATTTGTGGAAATAAGGCAATAGGAAATGGCGACACAAAGTATCTGTGGCAGCCAAATTTAAACTTTCATAAGCTTGGCTAACCCGTTCTTGTAATTGGGTAACACCATTATCAAGAATAGAGAAAGCTTTAGCTACCGTATCAAACAATTCTTTACCTTCTGGCGTGAACCCTACAGATTTTGTAGTACGCACGAAGAGAGGCATATTAAGTTCTCCTTCTAATTGTTTAATACTTTGACTGATGGCGGATTGGGACACGCCTAATTCTTTTGCGGCACGGGAAAAAGATAAATATAAGCCTACCCCTAGAAAGGTTCTATATAAATCTGCAGATACTGCCATTTTATTCACCTCTGTTATATACTAATAGTAACGTCTTACTTTTAAATACACATATCATTACCTTATTATAACTATAGACTCTCAATATATAATGAATATGTAGAAATCTTCATGAAAGTTAGGTCTTATGACCTTCATGAACTTTTCATATTTATTAGTATTTCTAATCTTTTCATTAGTAAGATTATCTTTACTTATAAGTCTAGACCGACTATACTTAATTTGTCAATATCCCATAGGGAATTATATACATTACAGGAGGCTACAATGGCTATACAACGATTATTCGTAACAAAACGAGAATCTTTCAACCTAGAAGCGCAACGCATGTTACAAACCTTACAACAGGAATTATCTATGCCTGCTACAGATGTGACAATCTATGAGCGATACGACATCGAAAATTTAGATGCAAAAGATCTAGAGTCTGCTAAAAATTTAATTTTTTCTGAACCTCCTGTAGATACTGTATTAGAAGAAATTCCAAGTGTACAAGGCTTTGTATTTGCTGTTGAATATGTGCCAGGTCAATACGATCAACGTGCTGATAGCGCAGAGCAATGTATTTCTATGCTCACCCTTACATCTGGCCACATCGTACGTTGCGCTCGCGTATATGCTATCGACGGCACTTTCACAAAAGAACAGGAAAATGTCATCAAATCATACTACATTAACCCTGTTGATTCCCGCGAAGCGAGCCTTGACGTGCCAAACACCTTAGCTCTCGATTTAGAAGATCCAAAACCGGTGGCAACAATCGATGGATTTACTACGATGAGCGATGATGATTTAGAAGCTCTCATCAAGAACTATAGCCTTGCTATGACATTGGCAGACCTTCAAATGATTAGACAACAATACGCAGAGGTGGAGCACCGCGATCCTACGATTACAGAAATTCGCCTCTTTGATACATATTGGTCTGACCACTGCCGTCACACTACCTTTATGACAGAATTGACGGATATCACTATTGAAGACAGTCGCTTTACAGGCTCTATAAAGGAAGCCCTCGAAGAATATATGGAAGGCCGTGCTGAGCTCTACACGACTAAGAAAAAAGCTCGCTCCCTCATGGACATGGCTACATTGGCTGTAAAAGAATTGCGCCACGCTGGAGGACTTACAAATCTCGATGAATCTGATGAAATCAATGCATGTACAATCATCGTCCCTGTCGATGTAAATGGCAAGACTGAAGAATGGTTGTTACTATTCAAAAACGAAACCCATAACCACCCTACTGAAATCGAGCCATTTGGTGGCGCAGCTACCTGCTTAGGTGGTTGCATTCGCGACCCATTGAGTGGTCGCGCTTATGTATACCAAGCTATGCGCATCACAGGCTCTGGCGATCCACATACAAAACTTGAAGATACATTGGAAGGCAAATTACCACAAAGAAAGATCACCCAAGAAGCAGCTCGTGGTTACTCCTCTTACGGCAACCAAATCGGCCTTGCTACAGGTGAAGTAAAAGAATATTACCATCCTGGCTACGTAGCAAAGCGCATGGAAATCGGCGCAGTTATCGGTGCTGCACCTCGCAACCAAGTTCGCCGTGAGGTACCAGTTGCAGGCGATGTGGTAGTATTGCTAGGTGGTAAAACTGGCCGTGATGGCTGTGGTGGCGCTACAGGTTCCTCTAAAGAACATACCGTTGAATCTCTCTCCACATGCGGTGCAGAAGTCCAAAAAGGCAATGCTCTTACAGAGCGCAAAATCCAACGCTTATTCCGTCGTGGCGAAGTAACGACACTTATCAAACGTTGTAATGACTTCGGTGCAGGTGGTGTATCTGTTGCTATCGGTGAACTAACTGATGGTGTATCAATCAATCTCGACTTAGTCCCTAAAAAATATGCTGGCCTCGATGGTACAGAGTTAGCCATCTCTGAATCCCAAGAGCGCATGGCCTGTGTCATCGATGCTTCTGATGTAGAGGCATTCAAAGCATACTGCGACGAAGAAAACTTGGAGTGTACAGTTGTGGCAGAGGTAACTGATACAAATCGCCTTGTTATGAACTGGAATGGCGAAGCAATTGTAGATATTAGCCGCGACTTTTTAAATACAAATGGTGCTAGTCAACAACAAGAAGCTATCGTAAAAGCACCTACAGATCGATCCTACTTCTTACGTGGTTCAGCTAGTGCAGATAACTTCAAGGAAAAATGGATCGCAGCCGTATCCGATTTAAATGCAGCATCCCAACAAGGCTTAGCAGAACGCTTTGACAGCACTGTGGGCGCCAATACAGTCCTCATGCCATTCGGTGGCAAATTCCAAAAAACGCCTACCCAAGGCATGGTTGCTAAATTACCGGTTCTAAACGGTGAAACTACAACGGCTAGTATTATGACTCATGGTTTTGTGCCTGAGTTATCTGCATGGAGCCCTTATCATGGTGCGCAATATGCAGTACTTTTATCTGTAGCAGAATTAGTAGCTCTTGGCGGTCGCCGAGAAGACGCATACTTAACATTACAAGAATATTTTGAACGCCTCAACTCTAAAGAATCTTGGGGTAAGCCAGTAGCAGCTTTACTTGGTGCTTATAAAGCACAAAAAGAACTTGAAATCGGCGCTATCGGCGGCAAGGACTCTATGAGCGGTACATTTATGGATCTTACCGTTCCCCCTACCCTCGTATCCTTTGCAGTTGGTACAGCTCATGTAGATAATATCGTGAGCCAAGACCTTAAAGGCGTAGATCACCGCCTCGTATTCTTCGATGTACCTCGTACATACGATGACACCCCTGATTGGGATCGATTCAAAGAAAACTGCGATACACTACAAGAACAAATTGAAAAAGGTCGCGTTTACTCTGCCTATGTAGTTGATCAAGGCGGCATTCCTGAAGCAGTCACAAAAATGGCCCTTGGCAACAATATCGGTGTTAAATTCGATAAATACGCTGAACGTGGTATCTTCCAACCAGCCCTTGGTTCCTTCATCGTTGAAGTAGATATTACGGCTGTTAATTATCTTTTAGAATTACCTGATGTGAAAGTTATCGGCGTAACCCAAGCCACACCTGTTATCGAATGGGAAGGTCAATCCGTATCGCTCAAAGAAGTACAAGCGGCCTATGAAGCACCTCTAAACGATATCTTCCCAATGTACGCATCAAACGGCTTTGGTGAAGCAGTCGCTTACATCCATGACCAACACGCTAAGCCTCGTAGCACATCCTTAGGTGCAAAACCAAAAGTTCTCATCCCAGTATTTCCTGGTACAAACTGCGAATTTGACTCTGCTCGTGCCTTTGAACGAGCTGGTGCAGAAACAGATATCGTGCTCATTCGCAACCAAACTCCAGAACAATTAAAAGAATCTATCGACGTAATCAAAGCTAAATTAGCAGAGTCTCAAATTCTTATGTTCCCAGGAGGTTTCAGTGCTGGTGATGAGCCAGATGGTTCTGGTAAATTCATAGCCACCCTCTTCCGCAACCCATACCTTGCAGAAGGTTTAGAAAACCTCTTGTATAAACAAGATGGCCTTGTATTAGGTATTTGTAACGGCTTCCAAGCGCTCATCAAGTTAGGCTTGTTACCTGGTGGACATATTGAAACGTTAACTGCAGATCATCCTACATTGACATACAATACTATTGGTCGTCACTTATCTCGCATGGTTAATACGAAAGTTATTTCCACAAAGTCCCCTTGGATGAGTGATGCTAAAGCTGGAGAAATTTACACGGTACCAATTTCTCACGGCGAAGGTCGCTTTATAGCGTCTCCTCAACAAGTGTTGGAGTTCAATAAAACTGGCCAAATCGCTACACAATATGTAGACTTTGATGGTATCGCCTCCATGGATAGTCACTTCAATCCTAACCAATCTGTAGCTGCTATCGAAGGTATTTATAGCCCTGATGGTCGCGTATTCGGCAAAATGGCACACTCCGAACGCTGTGGTGCAGGCATCAGCAAAAATATTCCTGGCCAATTAGAAATGCCAATCTTTACATCTGGTGTAAAATACTTCAAATAATTGGTCACTATGAACTTTCATGTGAAAGCCTACTTCTTCAAGTAGGCTTTTTCAATATTGATTTTTTTCGAAAATATTAGTATTATAAATTGATACTATATTTACAGACATGAGTTCTCATGTAAAGCTATACATACCTAGTGTGGGTTAAGAAAGGATTTTATTATGCATTGTGCTCAGAAAATGACTCATAATATCTACTGGATTGGTAGTAATGACTGGACAACAGAACGTTTCGAAAACTTATTCCCTATTCCAAATGGTGTTAGCTATAACAGCTATTTCATCGACGATGAAAAGACTTGTGTGGTAGACTCCGTAGATGCTGAAATTCGCGAAGAGTACTTCGACAACTTGACTCACCTCTTAAATGGTCGTGAACTTGATTACATCGTCGTAAACCATATGGAGCCTGATCATTGCCAAACATTATTGGAAACATTGGAACGGTATCCAAATTGTAAAATGGTAGGTAATGCTACAACATTCCGCATGTTTGAGCAATTCTATAACACTCCAAAACCAGAACAATACCATCAAATTAAAGAAGGCGATGAAATCTGTTTAGGTAAACATACTTTGGTTTCTTACACTATGCCTATGGTTCACTGGCCTGAAGTAACTTGTACATACGAAAAATCTACAGGCACATTGTTCTCTGCAGATGCTTTTGGTACATTCGGTACAGTTAATGGTAATATCTTTGCTGATCAAACCGATTTCGTAGCTACATACGAAGAAGAAGCTCGCCGTTACTATACAAATATCGTTGGTAAATACGGACCGCAAGTACAAAATGCACTTCGCAAAATTTCTAGCCTTGATATCAAACGCATTGCTCCACTTCATGGTCCAATCTGGCGCACCCCTGAATCTATCCAATATATCACGCACAAATACTTACATTGGTCCAGCTATACAGCCGAGCAAAAAGGTGTTGTCATCGCTTTTGGTTCCATGTATGGCAATACTCGTGCTATTGCTCAACAATTGGCTAAACAACTCTCCAAACGTGGCGTTACAGATATCAAAATTTACGATGTTTCCAAAACTAATGCTTCCTACATCATCTCCGATGCTTGGAAATATACTAACTTGGTAACTATCGCACCTACATATAACTTGAATCTATACCTTACTATGGAAAACTTTATCCATGAATTAAAAGCCCTTAACTTCCAAAACCATAAGGTATCCATCATCGGTAACCACTCTTGGGCTTCCGCTGCGATGAAAACAATGGTTTCCCATTTCGAAAATGACTTCAAAGACATTGAAATCGTTTCCGAACCACTAGATATCAAATCCTCTTTGAAAGAAGAAGATCTTCCATTAATTGAAAAAATGGCAGACGATATCAAAGCATCCATTGAAGCTGCTGAAATTAAAGACGTATTCTAATACCTAATACAAGAGCCGCCTATTTAGGCGGCTTTTTTCTTTTTATATACTAGATTTTATACGCCTAAAACCAGGCTATGTTTTTTGGTTTATATCCATTTATTGAGATCAAATACTATATTTTAAAAGCCTTGTAAATATGCAATAATTCTACTATTTTTTTGCTTGACATAAATCTAACTTTTTCATATACTATACAAGTACCTGTTACACAACAGAATACATGGAGAGGTGTCCGAGCGGCTGAAGGAGCATGATTGGAAATCATGTGTGCGGTTATCCCGTACCCAGGGTTCAAATCCCTGTCTCTCCGCCATAGTAAAAGCAGTGCTTTCGCACTGCTTTTTTATTTGCATATAAAGAAAAAGCTATTCGAATTATACTCGAATAGCTTTTTGTATGTCACACTATATTAGTTGTGAATTTTCTTTGCAATATCACCGATAATTTCAGGTGTCGTTCTACAACAGCCACCAATGATTTCAGCTCCAGCTTTTCGCCATACCTCAACGTAGTCTACAAATGATGCAGCATCGCCATACCAAGTTTTAGTTTTACTATCATAGCTTTCACCAAGATTAGGATATACAGCAATTGGTTTATCTGTAACGGTACGGATATCTTTTATCAATGATTCTACATATTCCGGTTTACTACAATTAATGCCAATCCCCGTAATAGGATGTACCTTATCGATCATTTGTGCACATTTAATAATGGTTTCGCCACTAGAAACATGGTGCCCATCTTTACAGGAAAAAGCAATCCATCCGGGAATACCTTTTGATGTAAATGGATCAGACATAGCTCTCGCAATAGCAATCGCTTCAGCATAAGACGGTATAGTTTCAAAGGATAATATGTCTGGATGTTCTTCGCAGAATAATGCTAGCCGTGGAATATGGAATATCTCTAGATATTCTGTTTGCACATCAGGATAACCACGGTATTCAGAGCCATCAGCCAAGAAAGCGCCATAAGGTCCTACAGAGGCTGCCACCAACGGTTTAGGTAAAGCACCTTCAGAAAAATATCTAACCCCCTCAGGAGTCTCTTCACCGAGCTTAATACCATGCAATGTAAGCGCCCCACTCGCCTTTGCTTCTAAAAACTCATTACGAGCTTGCACGGCTAAACGAACAGATAGTTTAACGAGCTCTATCGCTTCTTCCGTTCCATAACCTAAACCTTTAAAGCCTGCTACTGTCGCTTGATAGCCAGAGCTTTGAATGATATCGGCACCCGCAGCTAAATAAGAAATATGTATTTTCTTAATGATATCTGGCTGATCCATGAGAACCTTAGCAGACCACAACTTATGTTGAATATCACAGCCATAACGCTCTAATTCGGTCCCTAAAGCTCCATCTAAGACGAGGGCGCCCTTTTCCTTAATAATATCTAAAAATGCACTTCGTTTAGCCATCATACCACCCATTCTATACATACCTCTTATAACACGAGGCTTACCTAGCATATTATATCAAATAATACATTCTGGTACTATCTACAAACTATCTTAATACCTCTGCTGGAGGCTCCTTACCAAACCATTTCTTATAAATTTCTGCGTATTTACCGTTTGCTTTGATCTTAGCCAAACCATCATTGATTTTGTTAAGCAATTCTGTATTGCCTTTTTTCACAGCAATACCTAGTGGTGCCGCATCATAGTCCTCTCCAGTAACCTTTGCGATACCTTTGCCCTTACCATTAACATAATATTCGTTTACTGGTGTATCATTGATAACTACATCGACGCCTTTATTTTGCAATTCTAAGAACGCATCGACAATTATATTAAACTGATGTACATCGGCATTGGGAATCTTGCTAGCAATCTCTGCACCAGTAGAGCCGATGGATACACCAATGCGTTTACCTTCTAGATCCTTAAAGCTATTAATATTGGTGTTATCTATGTTCACAACGAGACCATTACCTGCAATATAGTACGGTTTACTAAAATCAACGGATTTTGCTCGTTCTTCAGAAATAGTCATATCCGAAATAGCGATGTCGATGGTATTACTTTGTAATGCTGGTAAAAGCGCATCAAAGTTTAGATTTTGAATATCTGCTTCTATACCCTCTTCATTTGCAATCGCATTGATAATATCAATATCAAATCCAGCTAATTTACCACTATCTTTGTCTTTAAAACCAAATGGTGCATAGGTCGCATCAGTACCTACGCGCCATGCCTTCTGACTATTCCCCTCCTGACCACAGCCTGCGATTAATAAACTACTAGCAATGGTGAAAGCCCCTAATAGAGCTGCTATTTTCTTAAATTTCATATTATTATCCTTACTTCTCTCTGTTCTATCTAGAAACAGAGTTCTTCTTAATCAACTAATATATCTATACTTACACTTATGAGCATAATAAAAATAATACCTCTAAAGGTATTATAGTTTTATGATAACATTCGATATAGTACGGGTCAATAAATCCAACTATACCAATAGGTATTGAATTGATATAGTTTTTAGCTATATCGAAAATAACATTCCTAAGTATATAAAAAGACCGCCTTTACCAAGCATAGATGAAACTTGATAAAGGCGGTCATCTCCAAAATGGAGGATTCCTGGTTATTTATAGAATAAATAAGCTATTCAATTCATTTAGGATATATAGTATGTAATTTATTTAGCATGTTTAGCTTTTATATACATAGCTACCTTGTACAAGAACGTACAGAGTAATAAATACATTACGATACTGAGATATGTCGCTTCAGGTGTTTCTACCCAAGCTTGAGCAAATACATCAACACCTGCAATACGAAGCACTGCACTAAACAAGGAGCCAATAGCACCACCAGCTACGAGACCAGAGGCAATTGTACTACCTTTGGAGAAGCGAAGATCTGCCAATTCTTTGTCTTTTGTACTATTTTGTACAAGATACGCAATCAAACCTCCGATAAGTAATGGTGTATTAATTTCCATTGGCAAGTATGTGCCCAAGGCAAATGCCAACGGTGGAACTCTTACCATCCACAAGATAATTGCAAATAATGCACCAGCCATGTATAGAGGCCATTGAGCACTACCACCAGTCATCATTGGCTCAATGATGGCAGCCATAGCGTTCGCTTGAGGTGCATTTAATGCGTGATCTCCTACAAATCCATAAGCATCGTTCAAAAGAATCATAACACCTACAGAAAGTACGGCACAAAGAATAGTACCAACGATTTGCCATTGTTCCATTTTCTTAGGTGTAGCACCTGTCATATGTGCCACCTTAAGCTCAGACATGAAGTTACCAGCCATCCCAATAGTAGTACCAATAAAGGATGCCATCATGAGGACTGCTATCATACCGACCTTACCAGTCATACCTGCTGCGGTTAAGCATACAGCGGAGATAATAATCATAAAGATTGTCATACCTGAAACCGGTTCTGTACCTGTATAAGCGATGGAGCTAATCCCCACTACAGACAATAGGAAGGACATAATAAGAACGATTAAGAACGCTACAATTGTTTGTCCGAAGCTTTCAGCATACATAAAATGGAAATATGCTGCAAATAAAACTGTACATAACAAGATACCAGCACCAATCCAAGATGTAGGTACGTCACGTTGTGTACGAAGCAAATTAACATCTACAGTTTTAGAACTAAAGATGTCAAGCACTGCATTTTTAACAACATTTGCTACCACTTTAGACATTGTAATTAGACCGATGATGCCTGCCATAGCGAGCATGCCGATACCAATATGACGAACATAATCAAGGAATACCTTGCGAATTGGGGCCTCCCCTAATGGAACTGCATGGCCGCCAATTTGCATGATATGTTCAGGCGCTAAATAGTACACAATCGGAATACATACAAACCAAGAGAAGAAAGAACCGGCTGCAATGATAGCCGCATAGCGAAGTCCCGTAAAATAACCAAGGCCAAGCAATGCTGCATCAGTATCTACCGCTGCGGTTAGCTTAGTTTGATCTGCAAGGGCTGCCCCCCACTTAAAGGTAGCAGTGCGAATAACCTCTTGCCACCACCCCAAACTATTAAGAATAAAGTCATACACGAGAGCAATTAAACCAGAGCCAAGCATAAGTTTTGCTTTGCTACCTTCATTACTCATCAATACTTCCGCTGCAGCACGACCACTTGGGAACGGATACACATAGTGCATTTCCTCAACGAAATAGCGACGGAACATAACGCATAATAAAACACCTAAAACGCCGCCAAGAATGATAGGAATCGCCATTTGTACAAAGGATACATCTGTTACATTCCAGATGTAAAGGGCTGGCAAAAAGAACATAGCCCCTGCTAATGTGTTCGTACTAGAACTAGCGATAGCTTGAATGTGTACCGTTTCGGCAAAAGCATTTTGCCGCTTTAAAATAACTGCTGTACCCATAGCAAGTACAGATACTGGTGCAAAAGCATCTACTGTTTGACCGATTTTCAAACATAAATAGCCAACAGCCAGTGTGAAAACTGCCGCATAGAACAAGCCCCAGAAGACTACATATGAGTTAATCTCTACGTAATCTTTCTTAGGATCTAACACCGGTTCTATGGGTGGAATGGAACGAACCTCGTCCGACATAGTAAAACCTCCTCACAGAAAAAGTACAAACGTATAACTATTCACCTTTATACTAACACGGTACTACACATGGTTCAATGGTTTTCTATGCACTATGCGAATAAAACAATACACCCTCTATAAATAATTATTTTGCATTTTTGGCGTCCCTGTTCTACAATGAAAGTATATTAAGAATCTCTATTATTATGTAACGGTATCGTATACTGCCCTGTATAACACGTATGTTTACTTACGAGGAGGCTCATTATGGAATCAATGGTCGAACGTTTTGTACGCTATACGAGCATAAATACACGGTCTAATGAGGAAAGTACAACCATTCCTAGTACTCAAACTCAAGTAGACTTTGCTACGAATGTGCTCGTTCCCGATTTAAAGGCAATAGGTTTAGATGAGGTTATTTACAATCGTGAAAATGGTTTTGTCATCGGCACATTACATGCTAACACTGATGAGAAAGCTCCTTCCATCGGCTTCATTGCCCATATGGATACAGCTGATTATAATGCAGAAAATATTAAACCTCGTATCGTAGAAAACTATGATGGTAGTGATATTTGCCTCAACGAAGAACACCAAATCTTCACCCGACGTGCCGACTTTCCAAATCTAAAAAATTACATTGGCAAATCTTTAGTCGTAACTGACGGTTTAACACTCCTCGGTGGTGACGACAAGGCTGGAATCTGTGAAATCATGGAAGCTCTCGCCTATCTCGTATCTCATCCAGAAATCAAACACGGTAAAATCATGTGTGCTTTCGGTCCAGACGAAGAAATCGGTACTGGTGCAGACCACTTCGATGTTAAACAATTCCCTGTAGACTATGCTTACACTATTGATGGTGAAAGCCTAGGTCAACTCGAATACGAAACCTTTAATGCCGCAGGCGGTACCGTTATCCTTAAAGGCGTTTCTGTTCACACAGGAACAGCCAAGGGCATTATGATTAACTGTGCTAAACTAGCTATGCAATTTGACGCTTTATTACCAGGAGCAGCTGTTCCTGAACACACCTGCGGTCGCCAAGGCTTCTTTATGCTCATGAGCATGGAAACACAAGTAGATACCGGTAAAATGAACTACATTATCCGCGACCATGATAAGGAATTGTTTGAAGCGAAAAAAGCATTTTTCTTACAAGCAGGTCAAACATTGAACGAAATATATGGTCGTGAAGTATGTGAAGTATCTGTAAAAGACCAATACTACAACATGTACGATGTCATCAAAGATAATATGGAATGTGTAAATGTAGCCAAAGCAGCAATGGAAAAAGCTGGGATTACACCTATTTGTGATCCTATTCGCGGTGGCACAGATGGATCCAAAATCTCCTTCATGGGCATTCCTACACCAAATATTTTTACAGGCGTAGAAAACCTACATGGCCGTCATGAATTCGCATGTATCGATGATATGAAAAAAGCTGTTGAAGTTATCGTTAATATTGTAAATATTGAAAAATAATAGCATTAGCAAAGCAGTAGTAGATAACCAAAAGGACTATACGAGCCTAGGCTCGTATAGTCCTTTTAATTTACATATTACGCAAGCTTATTATTACGCTTACGATTTCTAATTTCTTCCTCTTCAGCGCGAGCTTTTAAAGAAAGATCTCTTTCAGTCCCCACATAACGACCATATAATAAATAATAAGCAACTAGTGCAAGGAGCGCCACAACAACGGTTACATGGAACATACTAGTATAACCTACAACCTCTTTAACAGCACCTAAAATATAGGGGCCAAAGCCTAGCCCCATGTCCAAGGCAATGAAGTATGTGGATGTAGCAACACCAATACGATGAACAGGTACTATTTTAACAGTAACAGCTTGTCCGTTGGACATAAATGTACCATATCCAAGACCAACAAACACAGCCGATAAAAGCACAAGCCATGTGGAGTGAGCGATGGATAATAAGAAAATACCAAGTGCTAAGGATACAAAACAAGGATAAAGAACAAAGTTTTCCCCTTTCATATCAAACACAATGCCAAGCAATGGTCTTGTTATAGTAATAACTACAGCATATACAACAAAGAAGAAGGTACCTGCCATAATAAGATCTAGGTCTTTTGTGTAGGCTGCCATAAAGCCAATAACACCAGAGTAGGCAAAACCGACTAGAATGGAAACAAGACTGATTGAATTCATCCGTGGTTCAATGTAGTCCGAGATTCTAATGCCCTTATGTGCTTCAGATTCGATACCAAGTTTAGGTTCATTAAATTTCATGATTACTGAGCCAATACCACAGAGGATGATAAGTGCAACACAGAATGCGATGATGAAATCATAACCAAGACTATGAAGCATCAAGATACCTAAGAATGGCCCTACTGCAGCTGCTAGAGAGGTAGATAAACCATAATAGTTAATCCCTTCCCCACGGCGTGACGTAGGAATAATAGCAGCTATGATAGTACTTGTAGCAGTAGATGTAATACCATAAGCAAAACCATTTAAGAAACGAACACTATCAAGCATTAGTAAATTAGGTGTGTAGAAATACATAGCCGTTGAAATCAAGTAAATCAATAACCCTAAATAGAGCATCTTGCGACACCCTAGGATACTGATAAACCGCCCTGCCAACAAACGGGCTACAACGGTGCCAATAATATATATACCAACAGCAAGTCCCGCTTGACTAGCCGTAGCATGAAGATTATCTTTTGCTACAACCGCAATAATAACGATTAATAAATAATAAATTAAAAATACTAAGAAATTAATCAAAGTATCAAGGACAAAGGATTTTGTCCACAAGGCCTCCTTAGCCTTATCCATATTATCAACTCCATTTTTTAAATTATTGTCAACCAGTTTGCGACAACGGTTAATTATAAACCTCTCATTATAAAAAACAAGAATTAAAATATTATATATCTCATCAATTTTATTTATAACAAACTACATATTCACAATAAATATGCATTAATTTCCATTTTAATACCTCATATATTTTTACGATATAAAAGCACCTTCAATAGCGACAGATGAGACCAAAAGACTCAAAGCCAACTATTAAAGGTGCTACTTTAAATATTTATTTTGTTTTTAGACCACAAGCTTTGAAGAAATTCTTGTACGCTTCAGCCTTTTTCGGTAGGCTCAACGGATAGGCACGTGATGTAGATGGCAAACGTGTCAATGTCAATTCCCGACCATTAAATACAAAAGGAATTGTTTCACCAGTTTTAGGTAATTTAACCTTTTCTGGTAAAAGGCTCAATAAAATCTCCGTAGCCTTGCCGCCTGTTGTACCAATATGCTTACAGTCAGGGATTTGCTCCAGTACGTCCGCAAGTGGAACTGGTTCAACGACCTTAAGAAATGCATCAGATGCATTCCCTTTTTCGCGAATAGCTTTCAAAACAGTAGGACAAGATGCAATTCCAGCTTCAGACAAAAAGGCTTTAATCTTCTCAGGATCCATCGCTTTTTCCTCACCATTTCTAAAATGATCCTTTTCATCAAAGAATACGAGGCCAAAAACACGCCACATATCATTTTGGAAATTTGGATAATGGAATTCCATAGCACGTTTTGATTGTTCTGGAGGAAATGTGCCCATCATCATGACTGTTGCCTTCTTTGGTAAGAATGGAGGGAATGGTCTTGTTTCAATTGTTTCTGCCATATAGCATCAACTCCTTTCACATTCTAATATGAACTTAATTTTCAATACAATATATGAGATATATCACACATTATAATCCAATTAGCTCCTAGGTGAAAGCAACTAAAGAACTTATTAAAATATATCAACAGACTTACATTATCTATTATTATTGGCCAATTGGTTGAGAAACTAAGGTATTAATATGATCAAAACCAACTGGTGTCGGAGATACGAGATACAAGCAAATTACAGCAGCCACGGCAAAACCGATTGCTAAATAAGAGAAACTGCCATTCCGAGGAAATTCATACATACCAAAGAGGCGTATCCCTATAGCAGCACCAATAGCTGTAATCAAAGACGGTATAGAAAAAATGTTATAAAAGCCGAATACTACCATAAGGCCTGCATAGCCACCTACTACAGTAACCATAGGCAACATGCGATCCATTGGATTTGGAATAGATCGCGTAAGTGCAGCTGGATAATATGAAGCCTCTACGCCAAACATGCCTAAGAATATATTAAAACCAGCCCAAATGCTATCCCATACGCTTCTAAAAGCATCTCTATGCTTGCCGGCATACCATGCAAAGTCCGTAACGATTAAAATGGATAAGCCTACACAGACAAAATAGAATTCACTAGGAATTTTAGGACCTATATAAGCACCTACAGCTGTTGCAACAGCACTCAAAATCGATGCTACTATTACGCGCTGTAAACGAGGTCGTTTATTTTCAGGAATGCGTTTATACACAGTAGCCAATAACTCTAAAACAAAGCAAGCCATAAAAACAGCAATGCCTGCAGCAGGAACAAAGAACGCGCTTACCAAACTCAAAATGAAGGGAATGCACAAGCGCCATTTAGGGAATAAAACAAGATCTTTATAATCTAAACGAATATCTTGTGTTTCCATAGTGAAGTTATTGTACACCACAAAGAGCAACATAAAGGCGATTACGTCAACCGCAGTTGCACCCCAAATCAATAAAGTTGGTACTACAACCATAGATAAGGCTACCCCAGAAAGGCGAGATAAACCAGCAGCCACTAAGCCCAGTAATAAAAACGGTGTTAAAGCAGATATAATTTCGAGCATAATATTCCTCCCATCATTGTATAAATTTAAGTATATAGTATCTACCACACTACATCAAGGAGAGATATATTTTTTCATAGCTAGACGCTTTCGCACAGCAGAGGTAGAGCATCCCATCACCTGTGCAATCTTTGCAACTCCATAACCTTGTGCACGGAGTTTTTTAATCTTATTTTCGTCTAGATCAAGAGTATTTGCCCTTATTTCTATACCTTGCTCTCGCAAATACATCGCCACTGTAGAACCACGTATCCCATAAGCCAGTCCAATGTCATCTGTACTCATGTGATGATGAATATATAAATAAGCCATCTCTTCTACGCGCATAGGCTTTCGAACTTTAGGAAGTAAGCAATTCCCCATATGCCGCAATACATGGTGAACTTTCCATCGCGATATACCATACATACGAGCAATGGCATCTGTACTATTTCCACTTTTATAAGACCTACATATACGTACTACATCTATAGAGACGTTTTTATTTGATTGCTGACAAACCAATCCATATTCCTTCAAGCGATTCGCCATCGTCGTAATAGACACATCATAACGCTTTGCTAATGAATGGAGCGACCACTTACCGGTCTCATACAAAGCTTGTACATGAACCATATTGATTTCTTTCTTCAGAGGCCTCCGTTCGATATCGTACGCTTTCATACGGCGCATGATGGTATCAACACTACATTGAAAATAATCCGCCACATCGCGAACGCTCCATTGTTTCTCTATATATAATTGCTGCAACAGCTGTTTTGGTATAACACGCACATTTCGATACATAATTTTACCTTTCCTTATGAACGAACTCCTTCCCCTATTATTGTGAAAGTTTCACTAGGAAAAAACAATAAAAAAGAGGTTCCTAATAGTCACATAGGTGACCAATAGGAACCTCTTTCAATATGTAATTATATACCCCACATTATGATATGTGACAGTATGGTTGCTATACCACATCAGTGCACAATCCGTTATTATTTATGTTCTAATAAAACCATAATTAGTTTATACGCTTATAAATAGATTGCTTCATTAGCGGTATCTACGTTCAAGAGCTTTAGGTTTACTTAAAATGATCGACCATTTCATGCCCTCTTTTAAAGCATGATTAGATTTACGATCGCGAGTTGAAGTCGTAGCTAGAGCAGTAGACGCGGTTGTAATGCCTACATTTTCAACAAGAACTCGTCCCTCTTTAGCTGCTTTATCTCGTTTAAACTCAGCTAGTCTTTCACTTAAGGTCGGCCCCGTAACAGCTTCTCTATCTAAGCGAGTCTTACTGATAGTATAACTCGGAGTGCTACTGGAACTTTTCATTGATAAGGCTTCAATATCTCGTTGAGCTGCTGCAGCCTCTTCATTGAAATGTATGTCCTCCATAGTTTGCGATGGAGCTTCTGGTTGCTGAGTTACAATCGGTTTATCTTCATAAGAATCCCGATAAAAGTCATCAACCTTAGACAAATCACCCGTAGAGGGTTCATCTACCTTGCGTTCTATGGAGATGCCATATTCGCGCTCCATATCTTCCCAAGTTCCGCCACCAGAGCTTTCATACTCATCATATTCTTCAGACTCTTCTGTATTCTTACTTTTTATAATCGAAAAAGCAATATACGCGATGATACCTAGAACAAATATAGGGTTATGCGAAAAGATAGATAGCACAGAAGACAAAATAGAGTCCATAGCTACTCCTATTCACTATCTGCTAAGTTTTCACGCATTTTAGTGTCTGCAATAATATTGTTCATATTGTAGTAATCCATAACGCCAAGATTACCGTTTCTGAAAGCTTCTGCCAATGCTTTAGGTACTTCAGCTTGTGCTTCCACAACCTTAGCTTGCATGTCTTGTGTTTTTGCACGCATTTCTTGTTCTGTCGCAACAGCCATGGCACGGCGTTCTTCCGCACGAGCTTGAGCGATTTTCTTATCCGCTTCTGCTTGGTCAGTTTGCAATTGAGCACCGATGTTACGACCCACATCTACGTCCGCAATATCGATGGACAAGATTTCGAATGCAGTACCCGCATCAAGACCTTTACCCAATACAGTACGAGAGATGTGATCTGGATTTTCTAGTACATCTGTATGCTCTTCAGAGGAACCTACAGTTGTTACAATACCTTCACCAACACGGGCGATGATTGTCGCTTCACCAGCACCACCAACGAGGCGGTCAATATTAGCACGTACAGTTACACGAGCACGAACCTTGAGTTCGATACCATTTTTTGCCACTGCAGAGATGATTGGTGTTTCAATCACTTTAGGATTAACGGACATTTGAACCGCTTCCAATACGTCACGACCTGCAAGGTCAATAGCTGCGGAACGTTCGAATGTCAAAGGAATAGATGCGCGTTCAGCGGCAATCAACGCATCTACGACGCGGTCAACGTCACCACCTGCAAGGTAATGCGCTTCTAGCTGATTTACATTTACATCAAGGCCTGCTTTATTAGCTTTAATCAAAGGCATTACAATTTGGGATGGATTTACACGACGCAAGCGCATACCTACGAGTGTAAAGATACCAACATTAACGCCCGCTGCAAGAGCAGATACCCAAAGGCCTAATGGCACAACATACAAGAACACCATAATCCCAATCAGTAGAATGGGAATCAAAACTAAAATACCTACATCCATAATAACCTCCATTATATACGACGATGTGGTGAAAGCTTAATCACGCTTTCTAACAATATTGCGGCCGCCTACAACACGCAGAACCACAATAGGTGAACCGGCATCGATGAAGTCCCCTTCGGTCACAACATCCACCAAATTACCATCAATTTTAGCAATACCTGCAGGGCGCAGTGTAGTATGAGCTACGCCTTCTTTACCAACTAAGTCATCTAATACATCATTAGATACATAGCCAGCTTTTGTCGTAGATCGTTGCCCTAAGGTAAACAATTTGCCTATCCAAGTCTTTTCAAAGTGATTAAAGAACACGATGATAAGGACAATTAGTAAGGCCGTTAATCCTAGTACTGCATACAGCGCTACCGTTCCTTCTCCAAGAGCTACAAAAACGCCCCAAAGAAATGCACAATAACCGATGAGTCCTAAAATACCGCCCGGTACAACGAGTTCTACCGCCATCAGGGCGATCCCTATAGCCATCCAAATTAAAAACTCCATAGGCCCTCCTCTCTATAATTAATTTTATGCAACTTATATATTCATTATACAATATAAAGAATAAATTATAAAGAAAAATGAAAACGACTACTTTCACAGATTACACCTGATTCAGTAGTCGTTGTTTATAAAGTATATTAGTTCAAAGTTTTAATGTTGTAGTTATCCTCTATTAGAAGTTGTCCTCTATTAGAAGTTATCATCTTAAGATACTATTTCATTAATAGACTTGAATTAAATTATACTTCTGTTTTTTTCAATTGGTCATTACCAACGCCTGTTTTTTGAAGGATCAATAAGATAATACTCATTGCCATGCCTACTACAGTAGCAAGACCCATGCCTTTCAATACAACAGGACCTACAGCAAGTTCTGCACCGCTAAGACCTACAACGAGGATAACAGATGTTAAGATCATGTTAACAGGGTTTGTATAATCTACCTTGCGTTCTACAAGCATGCGCAAACCAGATGCTGCAATGATACCGAATAAGAGAACGGATACACCACCCATAACTGGAACTGGAATAGCATGAATAAGAGCTGCTACTTTACCTACAAAGGAGATAATCATCGCAAGAACTGCAGCACCACCAATTACCCATACGCTAAAGCAACGAGTAATAGCGAGGACACCGATATTTTCACCGTATGTCGTATTTGGTGTGGCACCAAAGAGACCAGAAAGGATGTTCGCAAGGCCATCACCTAGCAAGGAACGTTGTAGACCTGGTTCTTTCATCAAGTCTTTTGATACAATGTTGCTCGTTACAACTAAGTGACCTACGTGCTCAGCAAATACTACAAAGAGTGCTGGCATAATCATAATAATGGCATTGATATCAAATACAGGCATGCCATAGAACTGTGGTAAAGAGAACCAAGGAGCAGCCTCTACAGCAGAGAAATCAACAACTCCCATGAAGGCAGACAAGATATAGCCGGAAACAACGCCAATCAAAACAGGGATTACAGCTAAGAAGCCACGGAACACAACAGTACCAAGCAAGGTAACAACTAAGGAAAACATAGAGATAAAAATAGCTTGGCTGTGGCTCATGCCTAAATCTTGATTACCAATAAGGCCAGACATACTCATCGCTACTGGCGCTAATTCCAAACCGATAATAGCTACGATAGCCCCCATCGCTGCTGGAGGGAATAACTTATCGATCCAACGAGTACCAATATAACGAACGAGAATAGATAAAATCACAAAGGATAGACCAAATACAACGAAGGCGCCCTTTGCTGCTTCATAGCCAAGACCAGCAGATAATACACCTGCTACAGGCGCAATAAAAGCAAAGCTAGAACCAAGATATGCAGGAATCTTACCCTTACACACAAATAAGTACAATAATGTACCAATACCATTCATAAACAATGCTGTTGCAGGGTCTACTTTTAATAAATACGGTACCAATACAGTAGAGCCAAACATGGCAAATAAATGTTGAAAACTAAGTGGTAACATTCGGCCCCATGATGGGCGTTCTTGAATATCAATATAATCTTTCATCGTTTCTCCTTACACACAATATAACGATGCTAAGTTCATATAGTACAATACTTAAATATACTCTATGAATTTACACAAATAGATTCATCTTATGATACATAAGTTAGATATTAACGTTCAAATTTAGTCTACCTACGAGTCGACTTTTTAGAAGGCCGTGGTTTAAACGGTCCAGGCATATTTGTCTTATTAGTACGAGCCGTAGCAGAAGGCTTGAAACGACTTTGTGTTTCTTCACGCAAAGATGGTAATGGTTCAGCTGTACCAACTTGTTTTACCCCTTCTACATTACGACGACCAATGCTTGCCAACAACCCAATAGCCATGAAATTCATCAACAATGAAGAGCCACCATAACTAACAAACGGTAATGGTACCCCTGTTACAGGCATGATACCGCATACCATGGCGATGTTAAACAAGGCCTGACCACTGATAAGCAATGTTATGCCCATTGCTAACCATTTCCCGAATTCATCACGAGCCTTATTAGAAATGCGGAACCCAAAATAGGTAAAAGCTGCAATCAGAACGACAACAAAGACTGCACCAATGAAACCCATTTCTTGGGCCCATACAGCAAAGGCAAAGTCCGTATGTGCTTCTGGTAAGTAAAAATACTTTGATGTACCTTGCATAAAGCCTTCGCCTAAAATACCGCCAGAACCTACGGCCAACAGCCCTTGAACTGTTTGATACCCCATATCCTGCGCATGAGGCCAAGGATCAAACCAAGATTGAATACGTTCCCAGCGATATGGCGACATACGAGCTGCAATAAAGCCAAGAAATCCAGCTATCACAAAAGCTCCGCCAAAGAATTTTCCATCAAAGCCCGCTAAGTAAATGAGCACAAAGGAAAAGCCAAAAATCAATACGGTCGTGCCCATATCTGGTTGCAAGATTGTTAAGCCTGCAAATATAATTGGCCATATTAACATTGGCAACATATAACTTATACGTTCACTAAAATAACCTTGTAAATTAATGAGAGGGTTAGTATGCTTTGGTTTTCCCCATTTCCGCATGGTACTCAATTTAGCCGACGTCCATATCAAGGCAGCCAATTTCGCAAATTCTGAAGGTTGAATCGATACAGGCCCAATAACAATCCAACGACGTGCACCATTAATGACTGCACCAATCACAAGAACCAAAATCATACCAATTAGTGTAGCAATCATAATTCTTTGCAACATGTGAGGTTTCTGTAACTGACGGTAATCGTAACGATACAATATAACACCTGCCGCCATAGACAAGAACAAGAATGTCATATGTTTTAAAAAGTATCCTAATAATCCCGTATTTTCATAGATAGAGCTGATATACGTAGCACTAAAGATATTTACACTGCCTATAATTGTAATGAGAAGAATAGGTAAGAGCATACCTTGTAAATCATTTTTAAAGAGTGAGCCCCACCGACTATCCCCCTTATTCGGTGTTTGCATGTTAAGCCTCCTTTTGAACTTTTGGCTTAATTGCTTCTAAGCGAAAAATAGGTTGTCCTTTTTTACTAAATTTCTCTTCATACTCAGTTTTTACATTTGGAAGGTCCGTGCTATGTAAATCATACGTTACATTTTTAAGCTCCCAACCACACGCTTTAAACTCTTCAAGAGAGAACATGAACAACCCTTCATTATCTGTCTTAAAGTGAACTTCTCCACCATCTTTCAAAAGGCGGGCATAACGATCGAGGAATGTGTGATATGTAAGGCGGCGTTTTGCATGTTTAGCCTTAGGCCAAGGATCACAGAAGTTAATATAGAAACGATCAACTTCTCCAGGTGCCACTATCTCTTCGATACCTGCAATATCAAATAGAGAGACCTTTGCATTGTTTCGCTCTCCTTCAAAGATTTTTTGTGCTGCATAATAGATAACACCCATTTGTACTTCAAAACCTACGAAGTTAGCATTTGGATACGCTTCAGATATCCCCGCAATAAAGCGACCTTTCCCCGTCCCTAGTTCCATATATAATGGGTACTCAGGATGTTCAAATAATTCACGCCACTTGCCTTTAAACTCTTCTTGGCCAGACAAAATGATGTGAGAGTCATATTCGTGGATAGCTTCATCAATCCATGGTTTTCTACGAAGGCGCATACTTTCTCCTTACATCTATTTTTAATAATATATTTATATTTGTTTATATTTATTATTACAGGTCATATACCTATCTTATTAATTATAGAAAAGGGGACCTCAAACGTCAATTACATTCTATGGATTTAACCCTAATCATTAAAACTGTGAAAGTAGAAGCCATAAAAAAAGACCTACTTCCGAAAGAAGTAGGTCTACATTTTATTGGAAAATCATAGCTTCTAAATTTTCAATTTGATATTGACTTAAGCCAAGTTCAGATAAACTCTTTTCAGCTGCAGTAAAAAGATTATTTTTACCAACTCGAGTACCTAGTGCTGCCGCAGCGACCAATTCACGGTCCAATTTACCTAAACGTGAACGATTACGATTTTGAGGTTTTGGTTTTTTCATACGGAACGTATTATATTGAACCCCCTCTTTTGTTTCCTCAGCTTTCGGCTTTGTTAAAGGTGCCCCATTAGTGCCATTCCCCAATAAAGCACTAAGTCCTGTTTGCTTTGGTACCAATTTTTCGTACTCATCGCCAAACTCAGGGCGTTCATCACGTAATTGATCAAATGTAGCTAAAGCAGCATTCATTTGTTTCAAGCCCGCAGCAGAGTAAAGCTGACGAATGGCAATACTCACCTCTTGTGGCGTCAACGTGCCTCGCTCAATAGCAGATGCAATTGCACTCTTTAATGCACCTTGATCACCAGACGCAGTATAGCGGCCGATTTCAACCAAGTCTTTCTGACGTGCATTAAGCTCTTTTGGCGTATATATATTTATCTCAGATATAGATGGTGCCTGTTTAGAAGGTTGTTCTCCCGCCCCATTAGCCTCAAACATATAGCCACCGGCAACGATGGCCACGGCTAATGTTAAGGTTAATACTCTTTTCAAAGTCTTACAATCTCCCTTATCATTAATACTAATTGTATAATACTGCAATAGTAGCGTACATTATCAATGGATTTATTTTACTGTTCTACTGTAATACATACTGTAGATATTATTATATAATACTTCATCTAATTTTTATAGTCCTATTCGAAAAAAATCTATAATCTTTTAATAAATTATATATATTTATCTATAAAAATTATATATTTATAAACCACACTTAACAATGCATCAAAATGCACTTCTACTATTTTATCAAAGAGATTAATGGCTATCGTAATAAACTAAGAAAGAGAATTCGAATCATACCAACTATGCATCAATACTGAACCAAACAGTCTATATAATTTACTCATTTGAGCTTTCAAATATAGTTCTATAACCTTCAACTGTAACAGCCACTATTTGTTCAATTTCCTCTGTAGGATCCTCCATGAAAGTAAAACTTTCATCAGCCTCAAAGGAAGCACTCGTTCCACAGGACGAACTAAGATTCCGTGGTACAGGACGTAGTTCTATATTAGTTACCCCTTCTGGGGCTTCACGCTTGAAGCGAATCGCTCCAAAATGAGAGTAAAAAGTGGCAATATATTTCATAGACACTCAATTCTAGCTATCAATAACGAATAAAATAGTAAAATACATTCATACTATATGTTGATCATACCATACATGATCTAAACATTTCCAAGTTAACCATCTGCAGGCTAAGCATTTGAACGTTTTGTATTAAGTACAGCAATAATGAACGCTACCACAAAGCCAACACCTACAGCAATTTCACCATTTAGTGTAGGACCAGCACCAGAGGCAGCTAAGCCGAAATTATGAGCAAATGCTGCGCCAGCCGCAAGGCCAAGCACTGTAACAGCGGAATCAGAATTACCTTCACCAGTCATGATTAATTGACGTAATGGACAACCCCCAAGCAATACGCTACAGAAACCTGCAAGCGCCATACCTAGGAAGTTCCACAATCCATCTGTATGTGCAATTGGTTGGTTTTCAAAGCCAAGATGGAAATTACCAAAGCTAATATTCACAACGAATACACCAATGAGAACCGCTAAATAACCAAAGATAAGAATGGATTTTTTGAACAAGAATAAATCCCGAAAACCACCAACGGTACAAAGGCGACTAAATTGAGATAAGCCACCTACCACAAGGCCTGCTGCCAATGAAATTAACCAAGGTGCATGCATAGCGCCTGGTCCTTTTTGACTAAATAAGATAAATGCCGGAGCAGTTACTACTAACACTAATAGCCCAACTTGGATGGCAGGCATCATAGCAGACTCTAACTTACTCAATGCGTAAGTTCGTTGTAAAGAATAGCCTTTTTTCAAGAATATTGTACCGACCCCAATACCACCAGCAAAACCAGCAATACCGAACAAAGCATTTAAGTCACCGCCACCAAGTCGCAAAATCATACGAATTGGGCAACCGAGGAACATCAAAGCACCAATCATAACAAAGAAACCAAGAATAAATCGAATAATTGGAGAGGAACCACCTTTACTTTGGTGTTCGCCACGAATCATGGACAATACATAGGCCCCTAAAATAAGACCGATAATTTCTGGACGAATGTACTGTACCGGTGCAGCACGATGTAGACCAAGAGCACCTACGGTGTCACGAACAAAGCAAGCAATACAGAAGCCCATGTTACCTGGATTTCCGGCTAATACGAGAAAACCCGCAATAACACCAATTATAAGGCCTGCAATAATTAAATTTCTTTTTTCATGAGACCCACTCATAATAAACTCCTTTCAAACTACAAGAACTAAAACTATATAAGTATGTGCTCCTACCCGATCAAGCACAATACTCATGATATAATAACCATAAATACATCTTGTTATTCATGGAGATTACCTATGAAGTATATCTATTTAGACAATGCTAGTACCACATTTCCAAAGGCACCAACTGTGGCTAGTGCTATGTCAGACTATATAACAAATAGAGGCATCAATATCAATCGTGGCTCCTATGCCCTCGCCTATGATGTAGAGGATATTATCTATACAACACGGCAGCGATTAAACAGCTTATTTAACGGACACGATCCTTCTCATGTCTTTTTTACTCAAAATGTGACGATGAGTTTAAACATGGTTATCAAGGGGCTATTCAAAGCAGGAGACCATGTACTGATTAGCTCTATGGAGCATAATGCTGTCATGAGACCGCTCACTCAACTACTCAATGAAGATATTACCTTTGATACTATCCCTTGTGATACTACAGGTTCTATCAAATTAGACGCTATTGAGTCACTCATTCGTCCAAATACAGTAGCTATAATTATTAATCACGCGTCCAATGTATGTGGAACCATACAACCCGTTAAAGAAATCGGTATAATCTGCAAAGAGCATAATCTACATTTTATTGTAGACGCGGCACAAACGGCTGGTATCATGCCTATCGATGTAAAAGAATCTCAAATAGATGCCCTCTGCTTTACAGGTCACAAAGGCTTATTAGGCCCTCAAGGTATTGGTGGCATGATTTTAACCAAAGAAATGGCTCAAGCCTTAACCCCTCTTATTGCTGGTGGCACAGGTAGTTTCTCACATTTAGAAACAATGCCTACTAATATGCCTGATGCCTTCGAATCAGGCACATTAAACCTACCAGGCATCATAGGTCTCAACGAAGGTCTCGCCTTTATTGAATCGAAGGGTATGGAAAACATTCATAACCACGAGCTCGCATTGACAGAAGCCTTCCTCAAAGGCTTACGACCGATAGATGGCATTAATATCATTGGCAAGCAAAATGTTCAGGACAGAACTGCTGTCGTATCGATTACAATTGATGGAGCTGATGCTGCGAGCGTTGCTTACGAACTAGAATCAACCTATCACATCATGACGCGCGTTGGACTCCACTGTGCACCACGAGCACACCAAACGCTAGGAACCTATCCAGAAGGAACAGTACGCTTCTCCTTTGGCTATGCCAACACACATAAAGATGTGGAATCTGCATTATCTGCTCTACATAAAATCGTTAAAAATACTAAATAATACATAACCATTAAGGCTATATACTTCGGTATATAGCCTTTTATGCTTCTACGCTTCGCATAAACGACCGATAGCATCAGCTCTACAGCGTTTGCAGTGTGTCATTTGCGGCACATAGTGACCAATAAATTGACGCATGTTATCGATTTCTTCTGAAGTTGGGCCTCGGTGATTTTCAAAGACCGTATCGTGAACTGGAATCATAGCAATACAGTTCATCAAATCGACACCCCAAGCTTCTGCTTGTTTAGCGATTGCTGGCACATGGTCCATATTTACATCAGGCACTACTACAGTATTAATCTTAACAATAATATTCTTTTCCTTTAGTTTTCGGATACTTTCAGCCTGACGCTCTAATAAAATACGGGCCCCATCGATTCCTTTGTAAATATTACCCTCATAGCGAACCATGGAATATACATTTTTTGCAATCTCTGGATCAATAGCATTAGCCGTAATCGTTACATGCGTAATTCCTAAGTCAGCAATGTCATTAACATAATCAGGCACTGCCAAACCATTACTAGATAAACAAAGCATGACATGAGAAAAATCCTTTTTCACGAGGCGGAAGGTTTCAAGTGTCTTGTCTGCATCACACATAGGATCCCCAGGACCTGCAATACCTACTACAGAGATATCCTGACGAGCATCAAACACCTTGCGCACAAAGGCAGCTGCCTCTTGTGGCGTATATACATGTTGCGTCACGCCTGGTCTATTTTCATTCGCACAGTCGTACTTACGATTACAATAATTACATTGAATATTACAATTGGGAGCTACTGGTAAATGTAAACGACCCCAATTAGCAGAAGCGGCCTTGTTGTAACAAGGATGATTTTGTAGGAAACTTTGTCCTTGAATTTCTTTCATAGTTAACCTTTCCGACCAAATCTAATGGCATCTTTATGGCATACATGTAAACAGTCACCGCAGTTTGTACAGTTCATTTCATTTGGTCGTGTCCCCATTTCACAAACGCGTAAACACGCATCACAGTTGTCGCACTCATTCGTTTTATAAATTCTAAAAATAGAAATCTTACGAAGCAATTCCATGATGCCACCGAAAGGACATACAAATCGACACCATGCATTAGCAATAATAAGGGAACCAGCAATGATGGAAACTACAGTTATAGTACGAGCCGCCCAATACCATTCGGAGAACTGCATAGATAAAATAACAGCATTAAAATATTCATCGCTCGTCCGAATTGGGATCATAATGCGAGGATTACCAAATTTAAAATATACTACGAGCCCTAAAATTATAGTTGCTACCATGCCGAGTTGAAGGAAACGCATATAGTTTTTACGATTTCTTAGTGGTCCCATAGATATTTTTCCGAGCATTTGGTTCACCCACCCACTTGGACAGAACCAGCTACAGAAAGCACGTCCAAAGAATACGACCATAATCGGTAAGATAATCCACCACGCATAAAAGTACGTCGTGATGCGCCCCCAGCAAGAAATCATAGAGCAACTTTCACAGTTCACAAACGGAACAATATAAGGACAACGGAATACACCAAAGTACACCCATTTCCCCATAATAAAGAGGAAGATAAACTGTACAAACCGACGCCAAAGCGTTAAATTCTTAGGAGCCTTAGTTCCAGATATACCAGAGCTTGTTTGAGCCCCACAGGTTGTAGATGATGGACATTGATTACACATCTTTTACACCAAACCTTTCTATCAAATCGAGACCTCTCGCACTATGAACGGATGTAAATCCGTGATTTTCTAAGATTTGTTGTCCTTCTTGGGAACGTGTAAATTCAATATAATCGGCAGCCAACGCACGATCTTGTACATATTTCATCGTGTTAATAGTGAAAGTCAGCGGTGCAGGCGGCACAAACTGTGCAGGTATGTCGAAATATTCGATACAATCCTTAAACCGGTCATGTGTGGTAAGGCGTTTTTCAATGATGGACACATCGGCCTTGCCTTCTACGAGGTCACACATCATGGAGATCACACAAGCATTTTCAGCTATCATGTTCTTCATAATGCCATCGGTTAATCCTGACAGTTTCATAATCCCCTTTACAGAGGCACTGCCTGGAGGAGATGCACCCAACGGCAACATGACGCGTACACCGGGCTCCGCCATATCTTTAAGATCACGAATACCGGCAGGATTACCTTTAGGTGTGACTATGACGTAGTCTGTAAAACATAGCGGCTCAAAAGCGATACTTATCCCTTTTTTGCGCATATTTTTTGCTAACTCTAATCCGCGAGCTCCAAAGATTTCGGTGCGACTTTTTTCTGCTAACAAAGATTTACCAATAGCCCCTGCAAAAGCACCGGTGTACTGAATATTGTGACCTGTGTGCATCGTGTAGACTTGGTTTAAATCAAGAAATGCTTCTGACAAGCCTCCACAAGTCCATACTTGTAACGAATCAGATTGTGTTGGCTTATAAGCACCTCGTATAAACGACGGCACTGCTGATGCAGCCGCTAAAGCTAAAGCACCACCAATAAACTGGCGACGGGATATATCCTTTTTCAAAAATCCCATGTACTTACCACCTTTCACTGAACTTTACAGCTATATATGTATATTTGTATTATAGTATAAATATTTCTAATCGTATGCATAAGATTGATTAACTAATCTATATAGATTAGTCATATAAAACCTATTATTTATTAAATTATTCAATTTTTAACTTCAAATAACTATATCTATTTTTATGAATATTTATTACAACAAGTAACTACGATAATTAATGAGAATCAAAGGAAATAGATAGGACCTATGCTCTAAACGCATAGGTCCTATCTATTTTTATTCTATACCTTTATACAACAATCTATACAATAAGCTTCAATCCCTAATATAGCCTTCTAACATCTCCAGTTAAATAAATTCAAAGATATACACTTCCATGTGAATCATGGACCAAACGCAAAAAGGCGGCACAACCAAATGGTTGTACCGCCTTGATTCATCAATTATTCAGCAGTGAATGGCAATAAAGCAATTGCACGTGCACGTTTGATAGATGTAGTCAATTTGCGTTGATGTTTTGCGCAAGTACCGGAAATACGACGAGGTAAGATTTTACCGCGTTCAGTCGTAAAACGACGAAGTTTAGCAACATCTTTATAGTCGATTTGATCGATATGGTCTGCACAGAAAACGCATACTTTTCTTCTTGGCTTTCTGCCTCTATCTCTTCTCATTGCGAATCCTCCTTTTCGAATTAGTAGGAGTCCCTGACACTAGAACGGAATGTTTTCGTCATCGCCGCCTGTACTGAAACTATCAAAATTGGACCCACCTTCGAAAGAATTAGTATTCATATCAAGGGATTGGCCCACAAAGTTCGCTACCACTTCAGTAACGTACCGTTTTTGACCGTCCTGAGTCTCGTAAGAACGAGTTTGCAAACGACCTTCTACAAAGCAACGACTGCCTTTACGAAGATTGCCTGCCGCTTCACCAAGTTTACCCCAAGCAACGCAGTTGATGAAAGCAGTTTGTTCTTTCGTCTCATTTGTTGTGGAATCAATATAGGTGTTTGTGGCAGCTACTGTGAAAGTTGCTACAGCACGACCAGTTTTGGTATAGCGTACTTCAGGATCACGAGCTAAATTACCTAGAATTTGTACAGAGTTCATGTTTTCCTCCAGGCTTTAATTATGCTTCGTGTTTAACAATTAGATGTCTTAGGACTTCATCGTTGATTTTCAATACACGATCGATTTCTTTGATTTCAGCAGGAGCTGCCTCAAAGTTAATCAATACATAGAAACCGTCAGTGAATTTCTTCACCGCGTAAGCAAGACGACGCTTGCCCCAACGATCTACCTTTTCTACTGTGCCGCCTACACGAGCAATTAAAGCTTCTACTTTTTCAATAACAGCGTTAGTTGCTTCCTCTTCAGCTGGTTTCACAATAAACATGACTTCGTATTTGTTCATACAAAATCACCTCCTCTTTCGGACTAATGCCCCTATCGACACATAGGGGTAGGAAGTGCTTACCATCAATAAGCCTTACTATTATAACCTAAAAAAATGATGAAAGCAAGGGCTCAGTTTAAGTCCTTGCTTTCACAAATATTATATACGATTATATTTTTCATCCTCAGGAAAGGCAATAATAGCACAGATAATTACAAATATGGCTATTACCCCCATCATAGGATAGGCCGTATCATTTGGTAAGAAGGTAAGTATCAACGATGACACAATACCACTACCATATTGCATGGCGCCTAATAGTGCCGCCCCAGATCCAGCCATTCTACCTGCTCTATCTAAAGCTAATGCATTAGTTACAGCGGCAATGATACCATTCATGGAGAAGAATAGAAAACAGCCAATAACAATTAACCACAATGAATGGTAACCTAAGAACATCAAGCCCATAACAATGGATACACAAATAGCAGCAAATAGTGTGGCATATTTCAATAGTCTATCGAGGCGTATAGCACTAACAATACGACGATTAATAGCACTTAACAACATAACACCAATAATATTGACAGAAAAGAGATAACCAAAATATTCTTTAGGCACTTCATACACATCTATATATACATAAGGCGATCCCGTTAAAAACGCATAAATGGCAATATAAAATGAGCTAACACATAGGGTATATTTCATAAAACCTTTGTTGCGCAATAAAATCCAATAATTATTATAGGTATGACCTATAGACTTTTTACTACGCTTTTCTAAGGGATGTGTCTCAGGAATCACCAATACGGCAACGAGCATTAAAATACCGATAGCAACAAGCAACCAAAATATGGAATGCCATGTATACCATACGAGTAAATGCCCTGCTAACATTGGCCCTGCTATAGGAGCTATGGCCATGACAATGGCTAATGTAGATAACATTTTAGCCGCCTCAGTCCGACCATATAAATCCCGAATCATAGCCCGCGACAGCATCGGTCCTACACAGGCACCAAATGCCTGAAACACACGCCAAGCCAATAACTCCATCATAGAGGAACTCAAGGCACAGCCTACAGAACCAATAATAAATAAAACTATCCCTATAATAAGTGGCTTCTTACGACCAATTTTATCGCTAACGGCGCCCCAAAAAAGCTGAGCTAGCGCAAAGCCAATTAAGAACCCTGTCAACGTAAGCTCCGCATCACCATTGAGGTCACGCCCCATCTCAGGCATAGCTGGCAAATAAATATCCGTTGACAACGATGTAAACGCCATCAAAGCACTTAATATAGACGTAAAAAGCCATCCCTTATTGCTAATCGTCAGCATAAAGACACCACTTTCATATAAAACCACACTATAATATGTATTTATTTAGATTATATCAAAAACAATGTTAATGCTATATAGTTTTGATATACTTTCATCAAAAAAGCATAGTAAAATACTATGCCCAAAGTAGAGTAAAGATAAAAGCCTAACGCAACAGAGTATTCAAAATACTCGCACGCTAGGCAATCCTAAAAAATGTTTATAAGATGAGCCTAACGCAACCACACGTTGATGGCTCTCTTTTTACTTATTATACAACATAAACAGAATTTCTAAAAGAAATTATAAAACAAATGATATGACTAATAAATTCCTCATAATACGACCTTTTATAGTAATAGACTTAAACAATATTTACATAAATCAGAAATTCTATAGAAAATCCTTGCGTCATTATTCTATATAATTTACTATATATAGAGAAATCTGATTATAAAAAGGAGTCATTATGGCTAATATCAATGAAAACTACTTAAACCTTCAAGGTTCTTATTTATTCGCTAATATCGCTAAAAAAGTAAATGAGTACCAAACAGCTCATCCAGATGCAGATATCATTCGTCTTGGTATCGGCGATGTTACATTACCACTTGCTCCAGCAATTATCGATGCTATGAGCAAAGCTGTTCAAGAAATGGGAAAAGCTGAAACATTCCGAGGTTATGGCCCTGAACAGGGATATGATTTCTTACGTCAGGCTATTGTTGATGGCGATTACAAACCATTGGGCGTAGATATCGCTATTGACGAAGTATTCGTTTCCGATGGTGCAAAATCTGACGTTGGTAATATTCAAGAATTATTCAGCGAAGATAACATCATTGCCATTACTGATCCTGTATACCCAGTATACCTTGACTCCAATGTTATGGGTGGTCGTACTGGCGAAGCTGTAGATGGCATCTTCCAAAAGGTTGTATACCTCCCTACTTATGCAGAAAATAACTTCTCTCCAGAATTCCCGTCTGAACGCGTAGACATCGTATATCTTTGCTCGCCTAACAATCCCACTGGTACTGTTTTGAGCCGTGCTCGTTTGGCAGAATGGATCAAATGGTGTAAAGATAATGATGCCATTTTGATGTTTGACTCCGCTTACGAAGCTTTCATCAGCACAGAAGATACTGTAAAATCTATCTACGAAATCGAAGGCGCTCGCGAAGTGGCTATCGAGTTCCGGTCCTTCTCTAAAACTGCAGGTTTCACTGGTACACGTTGTGCTTATGCAGTAGTACCTAAAGAGGTCACTGGCAAAACTAAATCTGGTGAACGCCAACCGCTAAACCCTATGTGGAACCGTCGTCAATGCACTAAATTCAATGGTGTTCCTTACATCATCCAACGTGGTGCAGAAGCAGTATACACAAAAGAAGGACGTGAACAAACACGTGCAAACATTGCGTACTATAAAGAAAATGCCCGCATCATCAAAGAAGGTCTTGAATCTATCGGCCTTACTGTATACGGCGGTGTTGACGCTCCATATATTTGGCTAAAAACACCTGGCAACATGACTAGCTGGGAATTATTCGACATCTTGCTCGAACAAGTTCAAATCGTATCTACACCAGGCTCTGGCTTTGGCCCTCATGGTGAAGGTTACCTTCGTTTAACAGCATTCGGCAGTCGTGAAAATACAATTCGCGCCGTTGAAAGAATCAAAACATTACAATTCTAATATGATTATGTCTATATTTAGGTTTAGATTTATATCTTGATTTATATCTTGATTTATATTTAGATTACATTAAATCTGGATTATGTGATTTAAAATAGTTTATATCTATAAAACCAAAAGACCGATTACAGTCCTTCAATAGGAATGTAATCGGTCTTTTTATATACCCTTACATATATGAATATTTAATTCTAGTATTCCTTAACACTATAGTACTAACAAATAACATCCCCATATTATTTGTGTCCGCTATATTTACCATTAATTAAAAGTTATGACGAATCCCTGCGTCAATGCGATAGGAATTGTCTACGATAGCACCAAAGTTTTTAGTGAAAGTCCCATAAATATATGTATTAGGACGTACACTCCATGAACCACCTAACTCAAGATCTAACCATGTATCTTTAAGGTTCACTTCACTGCCTGTAGTTGGCTCACCGGTCATGCTATAAGTAGCTTTCATTTTACCAGAGAATTCATGCGCTAATGCTGCTTTGAGGAAAAGGTTACTATTCTTACTTTCCTTGCCAATGCCTACACCAACACGACCAATAACGGAATTCACCGCATCAGAGTTAATGTGCACTGTGCTACCTGTATTTGTACGAGCATCAAAATTTACACTAGACAATCGACTAAGTGTCAATTCTGCGTTAGGATCGATGTAGAAACCATTATCTTTCTTAATCCGTTTACCATATTCAACGCTCAAAGAGGTACCTGTATTGCGGTAATCTCCGCTCAAGCTTGTACCCAAGCTATTGCGCACAGTGAAATCATTTTTCAAACGACTTAATTTACCAATCACATCGAAGTAACGACCATCATTGTATTGTTTTGCACCGTATAATGCTAAACCTGCGGTTTTACCGGATCCAGTACCTAGAGCGTAATCGCTATTGCTTGTACCATATAACAACGCTCCACCAATAGTCCAATCGCCGTACAATGTATCATAGCCTACTTGCGCCATGTTATAGGTTTGATTTACATAGGCGCTGTCCGTAATTTTAGATTTACCACCGATGTATTTCCCCCATACACCATGCTTATTGGAGTTAAGTCGCACATCACCGAGGCGACGTTGTAAATCATTCGTATCAGCTCTCATTTGCATCACAGAGGAGGCTAACGCACTCTTAGCACCAGAAACAGCTTCGCTTTCACGAGCTGTCACAACCGCTTGGTCAGTAATACTAGGTTTCCCATCAACAGTAAAGCTATCTGTACCGAGTTTAGTAGAATATGCAGGACTAATAATGCCTGAATCGACTTGAACATTTACATCTAAATTACGCTCACCCTTAGTAAAGCCAGCGTATGTTAATTTATTAGCCAACTGCTGCAAAGTACCTCGTGGGTTATCTACATTTACAGACCCTTTAAGTGCATCTGCCGAACTGCGCATAGTCACAGAAGACCCTTTATCAGCATAGTTGATAACGACTTCGCCCTTACCTTGTGCAGTCGCAGGGGCTCCCTTTTCATAGTCGATAGCTGCATGACCAGCATAGTTGTTAATAGTAATAGGTCGTGGATCTACGGCTTGGATAATACCTTGACTATTTATATCTTTACCACCAATAAAATGTTCTACACGACTACCAGTATATAAATAGTTTGCATTATTAGGACGACCTTGTGTAGGATATACGCGTTCAGCTCCTAACCATTCATTGCGCCAAGTCGCACCATTTTGTAAGTACAATCGTAGACCACCATGGTACGGATTATTGTTGCTTTCATCAAATTCATTCAACACACCACCTACCAATTTAGAATTTGGTGTTGTTAAACCTAAAGAAATTTCAGATCCATGATTATGTGGGTTCTTTTCAATACCATAGTTTTTATCTAAGAATCCTATATTACCGTACATCTTCACATCATTAGTTCCCGGATGTAAACCATCCATACCTGTATTTACATAAACAAAACCTTCTTCAGATAATGCAGAGTAGGTATCGGATGTGTCTAACGGATATGTTTTTACATCGGCCCCTCCTAGTATGCGAATATATCCATCTTTATTGGCTTGTAAGCCAACGCCAACAGCATCGACTTTAGCATTTCCTTTTATGGTGACTCGAGTATCATCGTTATTGCCATCACTAGTAAGTCCACCATAACCAGCATAGATCCCGCTCATATAATAATGTGCCAAATCAGGTCTACGTTTCGCACCACTTTCAGCAGGCGCTGGATTTTTAACTGTTACAGTTACATTTTTATCAATAGCAACTTGTGTCCCATCAAGGGCATAAATACCTGTAACATTATTATGATATTTTGTACCATTTACACCCAAGCCTGATACATTAACAGTTAAGTCATCTGTATAATGTCTCTTTTCACCCCACAAGTTAAGACCAATGGATTTCCCATCTGTATGACTTTCCACAGTTGTGGCTGATACCATGGTAAAAGCATTAGCACCTGTTACGATTAATGCAGCAATAACAGCAGCTTTTACATTTCTTCTCATGTTATACCTCCTTAACACTTCAACTATGAACATAACTAACTAACATAACCAATTTAATTGTATCTAGATTCAGGGTATATGTGTCAATTTCTACTCATATGATTTTTTATTTGTCCCCTATAACAACACGCTATGTATCGATATAGTTGTGCACAAATTACTTGTTTAAATTAAATATGAATTATTCTCTATACCATCTAATAAATTCTATAGAAAAATATTAAAAGCTATTAATTTTATGCTATAATAAATATGTTAATTATTAAATTTCAACTTATATAGGAGGCTAATATGAATATTCGTATTGGTATCGTTGGTTACGGCAACTTAGCTCGTGGCGTAGAAGCATCTGTTCAGTTACAACCTGATATGGAGCTCATCGGCGTATTTTCTCGCCGTCAAGGTATTGAAACTGTATCTGGTGTACCTACTTACACGATGGAAGATATTCCTAACTTTAAAGGCAAAATCGATGTAATGGTTCTTTGCGGTGGTTCTGCAACAGATCTTATCGAACAAACACCAATGGTAACAAAATACTTTAACTGTATCGATTCCTTCGATACACATGCACGTATTCCTGAACACTTCGCTAATGTAGACAAAGTAGCTAAAGAGGCCAAAACTGCTACATTAATTTCTTGTGGTTGGGATCCAGGCATGTTCTCTTTGCAACGCGTTTACGCGGAGGCAATCTTGCCAAAAGGTAAATCCTACACATTCTGGGGCCGCGGTGTATCCCAAGGCCATTCCGATGCCATTCGCCGTATCGATGGTGTTCTTGACGCTCGTCAATACACTGTTCCTAAAGAACAATACCTAGAAGCTATCCGTAATGGCGAAACTCCAGATGTTGATGGCTATAAAGGTCACCTTCGTGAGTGCTACGTAGTAGCTGCTCCTGATGCAGACAAAGCTAAAATTGAAAACGAAATCAAAACTATGGAAAACTACTTCGTAGGTTACGAAACTGTAGTTAACTTCATTTCCCAAGAAGAACTTGATCGCGACCATAAAGGCATTCCACATGGTGGCTTCGTTCTTCGCTCTGGTGAAAGTACAAAAGGCACACGTCACGTTATCGAGTACTCTTTGAAACTTGACTCTAACCCTGAATTCACAGGCTCTGCACTTGTTGCTTACGCTCGTGGTCTCTACCGACTTGCTAAACACGGCGGCACAGGTTGCTATACAGTATTCGACATTCCACCAGCTTGGATTTCCACACAATCTGCTGAAGAATTAAGAGCACATTCTCTATAATAGAGCGAGGTCCTCATCGACTTAATAGATGAGGGCCTTTTTTATACCAAAAAATACTATCAGAAACTCTATTACCGGATATTTTCTACATATTTTAACTTTATAATATTCTTCTATATGTACATAAAAATTAGGAATTAGAAGTTTATTTTTTTTAATGCTAGGATAAGTTTATTTAATTTATATCCATCATGGAGGTGCCGTATGAAACTGAAAAATTTTATACACAATAGTCTTATAGCAGGATTATTAATATGTCCTCTACTATTTGCCGGTTGTACTAATTCTGTTGGTCCAAACGATAAACCCAACGATAATATAAAAGTCGTTACAGATTTAACCGGTACAGACGTATCTATGAAGAAAGAAATTAATCGTATCGCTATCGTCCCTATCCCTTGGGCCTCTATTGTATATGCAGTTGATGGTAGCGATAAAAAAATAGTAGGTATCCATCCATCAGCTAAAAAGTCATATGAAGCCAGTATATTTAAGACGTTAGCGCCTGATTTAGAAAATGTTAATTCATCATTTGTAGACAACAATTTCAATGTTAATTTTGAAGAAGTTGCTAAGTTAAAGCCTGATGTCGTCATCATTTGGGATTATCAACCAGAGGTAGCAAAAAAACTTAAAGAGCTAGGTATACCTGCTGTATCCATAAAGTATGGAACATTGGATGATATTCAAAACGGAATTCGTCTGTTAGGCAAGATTCTAGATAAACCAGAACAAGCTGAAGCCTTAATCTCATACCATAAAGATTCAGAAGCATATTTTAAACAAAAAAATGCTTCTGCGTTACCAAATAAGCCAAAAGTATTATATTTGCAAAATAAGAATCTAACTGTTGCAGGTAACGAATCAGTCAATCAACTCATGATTACTATGACAGGTGGTGAAAATGCCGCAAAAGATACAAAAGGTAGCTGGACTAAAGTCTCAATGGAAGAAATCATGACCTGGAATCCAGATATAATTATATTAAGCAACTTTGATTCTATTACACCTGATGATATTTATCAGGATAAGCTTGAAGGTCAAAATTGGAGTAACATAAAAGCTGTAAAAAACCATCGAGTTTATAAAGCACCTATGGGAATCTATCGTTGGGATGCACCTAATGTGGAAACACCATTAATGATGAAATGGATGGGACAACTCATTCAACCTGATACTTTTAATGACTATATATTACGTGACGATTTAAAACAGTTTTACAATACCTTCTACCATTACAGTCTCACGGATAGTGAAATTAATACCATCTTAAATATTTCTATAAATAACACTCCCACATTTTAACTAAGGAGTAATTATGAAATCTCAAAATAAATATCTAGTTATATTTTTCTGCCTTTTAGTATTTCTCGCTCTTACTGTATTAATATCCTTAATGACTGGGCGATATATGCTAATGCCCACACAAGTTATAAATATTTTATCAAACGGAAACTCTGCAGCTGCATTTGATATGGAATCAGCCGTAATTTGGAATCTTCGTATTCCTCGAATTTTACTAAACATACTTGTCGGTGGAGCTCTTGCAATAGCTGGAACCGTTTTTCAAGGTATTTTCAGAAATCCATTAGTCAGTCCGGATATATTAGGTGTCAGTTCTGGTGCAGCCTTCGGCGCTGCACTGGGAATATTAATTTCCGGTATAAATATATACGCTACGGGATTTGCACTTATCTTTGGTATTGCCAGTGTTTGCCTCACATATAGTCTAGCTCGCCTAAGAAATCAAATCACATCATTATCACTGGTTTTATCAGGAATGATTGTTTCTGCTATTTTCGGAGCATTGATAGCTTTAATTAAATATATAGCTGATCCATATGACAAATTACCGGCAATCACATATTGGTTAATGGGTAGTTTTTCTACAGCTTCCTACGAAAATGTTTCACTCGTCTCTATTCCTATCATCTTTGGATGCGCTGTGCTATACTTTTTACGTTGGAAAATCAACATTCTCTCTATGGGAGATGAGGAAGCTACAGCACTTGGGGTGAACCCTTTTAAGTTACGCCTAATTATCATTGCTATGGCCACGTTAATAACTGCAGCCTGCGTAACTATCACAGGAATTATCGGTTGGGTAGGACTTGTCATTCCACATATTTGTCGCATGTTAATAGGTGTAGATCATCAGAAACTACTTCCTATCTCCATCATTGTCGGAGCTATTTTCATGATTATCGTGGATTTAATCGCACGCTCAGCTATTGCTGCAGAAATACCAATAGGAATAATCACCGCCTTAGTAGGGGCCCCATTCTTTGCTTGTCTTTTTTACCGAACACGAGGTGATTGGAAATGATTTTTGAATTGAGAAACGGCTCATTTGCTTATAATAAAAAAGATTATATTTTCAAAGACATTTCTTTCACAATAAAATCGGGCGAAATATTGACTATTTTAGGCAGGAACGGGATTGGAAAAACAACATTAGTAAAATGTATCTCCCATATACAGCAGTTGCAAGAAGGCAACATATACATAAATAATAAACTAGTTAGTCCACATGATAATGCTCCTATTGGCTATGTTCCGCAAGCAAGAGAATTATCATTTCCTTATACGGTAGAAGAAATCGTATTAATGGGACGCAGTAGACATATTGGTATGTTTTCTGTACCTACAGATAAAGACTATGAAATAGTCCACTCTGTCCTAAAAAGAATAGGTATTTCCTCACTCGCTTCCAAAACAGCATCAAGCTTAAGTGGAGGTCAGTTGCAATTGGCATTTATTGCCAGAGCACTAGCGAGTGAACCGCAACTGCTCATTATGGACGAACCAGAATCACATTTAGATTTTAAAAATCAGTATACCATGCTTTCACTTATTCGAAACATCGTAGATGAATCTAATCTTGCTTGCATTATGAACACACATTATCCTGATCATGCACTTCAAATATCTGATAAAACTTTAATGCTAAAACCTAATAACTATATTTTAGGTACCACCAAGAATACTGTAACAGAAAATAATCTGAATGATTTCTTTGATGTTCGTACCAAAATCATTGTAGGAAAAGAGGATAATAAATCCTATTCAGGGTTTATAGTACTTGGCACTAAAGAATGATAAAGTTCTTTTACAATTATATATGATATTCATTCAATAAAATTTTTAACGAAACTTACAGAACGTGCTTTCGGTAATCTACAAATATAAAATAGTTACAATGCCGCTAATTAAAAGAGACCATCTTAAGATGGTCTCTTTTTTGTCCTATAAACTTTTTTTACACTTACTTAATACCAACGTGTTAATGGCAACTCGTTCGTAACACCTTTTGTCATCAGAATTTGATGCAAGTCCATATTACCGATGTAGAAACCTGCCGCACATCCACAAAGATACAGATCCCACATGCGTACGAATTCACTGCCTCGTTTCGCTTCTACTTGCTCACGGACGCCTTGGAAATTGTTATACCAATGCATTAAAGTCTTATAATAGTGATACCGTAAACTTTCAACATCGATGACATTCATATCATAGTCATAAGCGAGGCTGACCATTTCGCGAAGGGACGGCAAACATCCACCCGGGAAGATATATTTACGAATCCAGGCACTTGTTTCCTTTTCAGAGGGGTCACTGATGTAGTGAAGCAGGAACAAACCACCGTCTTTAAGCATATCCGATGCGTCCTCCATATACAGAGGAAAATTAGGCCGACCAACATGTTCAAGCATGCCGATGCTGACAATACGGTCAAAGGTACGTCCGGAAGCTGCTACGTCGCGATAATCTATAAGCTCAATCTCAACCTGTCCTTCAAGGCCATATTCTTTAATGCGTTCCTGTCCTTTTTTCCATTGTTCTTCGGAAAGAGTACACCCATAACCCTTAACACCGTATTTACGAGCCGCCTCAATGAGAAGGAATCCCCATCCGCAACCGATATCAAGTAAAGTCATCCCTTCTTTTAAATATAATTTATCAAGAATATGATGTACCTTTTGATATTGCGCATCTTTGAGACTATCATTCTCATGCTTAAAATACGCACAGGAATAGCTCATGGTTTCATCGAGCCACAATTTATAGAATTCATTACCTAAATCATAATGGGAAGATACTTGTTGTTTTTGATCTTTCTTTTTAAGACCCGCATTAAAGAGCGAGCTAAGTACCTTACGATTGATAGAGTCCTTACCTACATGACCAAGGACTACACAAAGGGCTTTAAACAAATCCCCTTCAATTTCGATATCTTTACGCATATACGCTTCACCGAGGGCGAGTTCTGCGGATATTAACAAGTCCTTCTTGGGAATACCACGATTAACGATGACGGTAAACTCGGATTCTCCGTCACCGATTGTATATTCATTATCTCCAATTTTTACGGTAAAACAATGATCATTAAAGCGTTCTAAATAATGGACTAAGAAACTATCAAATAGCTTGGAAAACATACTGAACTTCCTTTCCTATTAGCTTTCACTATATAGGTTTAAAAATATATACATTAACATGATTGGATACATTCCATACCCTTATTAATTTATATACCTATAAATTATATCAATATAGTTACGGCGAATAAAAATCTATATTAATCCTATATTTTAATATGAACTTATCACATTATTTAAGTAATATATTTAACTCTATTTATATTATAGCACTTTGAAATAATCTATTTTATATTTATAGACTAACTCCATCCTATTAGTATGGTATAATATTTATTTGATAAGGTTTATAACAAACTATTACTATAAACTTTCACAAAGAACGAAATCAATTTGTTAATAAAAGGTGGTACCATGAGCACAAATTTAGAAGTAGGCATCGTAGGCCTTCCAAATGTTGGTAAAAGTACATTATTCAACGCTATTACAAAAGCAGGCGCTGAAGCTGCCAACTATCCATTCTGTACAATCGAGCCAAACGTAGGTGTCGTTGATGTTCCAGACAATCGTTTAGCTGTATTAGCTGAAATGTTTGGTTCCAAACGCATCCTCCCTGCAGCTATGCGTTTCGTAGATATTGCAGGTCTCGTTGAAGGTGCCTCTAAAGGTGAAGGCTTGGGAAATAAATTTCTTAGCCATATTCGCCAAGTAGATGCGATAGCACAAGTTATTCGTTGTTTCGATGACCCTAACATCACTCACGTAGCAGGTTCTATTGACCCAATTCGCGACATCGAAATCATTAATACTGAGCTCTGCCTTGCTGACCTTGAATCCGTAGAAAAACGAAAACAACGCATCGAAAAAATCGCAAAATCTGGCGATAAAGATGCTCGTGCTGAACTGCCATTATTAGAACGCATCATCGAAGGTTTAGGTGAAGCAAAACCCGTTCGTGCACAAGGTCTTGATGAAGACGAATTAGAAATGATCAAAGAGTTGACATTGCTTACAGCTAAACCATCTCTTTATGTAGCCAATATTTCCGAAGATGAAGTATCTGATTATTCTGCCAACGAATATGTAAAACGCGTAGAGGAATATGCGAAAAACGAAGGCGCTGGTATCGTTGTTGTGTCCGCACGTATCGAGTCCGAAATTGCAGAGTTATCCGAAGAAGAATCCGCTGCATTCCTTGAAGATCTTGGCCTTGAAGAGTCTGGCTTAACTAAACTTATCAAAGCAAGTTATGCACTTTTAGGTCTTATCAATTACTTCACAGCTGGTGAAATGGAAGCTCGTGCTTGGACAATCGTAAATGGCACCAAAGCACCTCAAGCTGCTGGTAAAATTCACTCGGATATTGAAAAAGGCTTTATCCGCGCTGAAATTGTCTCCTTTGATGATCTACAAGCTTGCGGTAGCCAAAACGCGGCTAAAGAAAAAGGCCTTGTACGCCTTGAAGGCAAAGACTACGTTATGAAAGACGGCGATGTAACCCATTTCCGCTTCAATGTATAAACAAACTTATATAACAAAAAGCAGTAAATCTCAGGATTTACTGGTTTTTTATTACTAATTATAACCTTTATATAATATTATTTATCGTCTTTATGAAGAACATTTTTGACGCCACTAATCGCACCATCTACAGCATCTTTAACATCTTCAGCTGCTTTTTTGAAATCTTCAGCAACATCATGTGCAGCGTCTTTAACTTTTGCAGCTGTATTTTCTACAGCACCTTCTGCTTCCAATTCTTTGTCACCAGTTAATTTACCGGCATTTTCTTTTAATGCACCTTTAGCTTGATTTAATTTATCTTCTAATGCCATAATTATGAATCCTTTCATATGAAATCATTTTTAGTTATGTTAGCTATATATGTTAGCTATACTTTTAAAAATAGATTACTATCCCTTTTTCCCGAAGAAAAAAGAAACAACAGCAACAACAATTACAGCGCCAAGAACAGAAGGAATTAATGCCATGCCAGCTAAACTAGGACCCCATGTGCCAAATATTGCTTGACCTACAGACGAACCAACTAAACCAGCAACAACATTGGCAATAATGCCCATTGCTCCACCTTTGTTAGTGATTGCTCCTGCAAGAAAACCGATAAAACCACCAACAATAATTGACCATAACATACGATCACTCCTTCCTATTTAATCAATATATTTATAATATCCTACCAAATTACATGGGCTTTATAAATATAATAAATAATATGTATATTTATAATATACCATTCATTTCTAAAGATTAGATGAAGAAATTTGATGTAGTTATAAAAGTCACAATTGATTAAACTACTGTAACAATTTCATTCATTGTACGACGTGTTTTATTTCGATGTGGTTCTTCATCACGATAACCAAAGGCAGCCATCACAGCAATGCCAAAATGCTTTGTATCAAAAAGACCTAATTCATCACCTAAGAGCACTGTCATCTTATCTTGATTAAAGCCTTCCAATGCACAAGAATCAAGACCTTCATAAGCAGCCATGGTCATCATGTTAGCCATTACAATGTACGCTTGCTTAGAAGACCAATCAAAGGCAGCACGATCAGACTCAAATGTTTTATAGTCTTCAGTTGTGAACTGAGCATATTTTTCTTTATAAATAGCATCGACTTCAGCAGGTAATTGTTTCACCTCTTCTTGAATATAGCGTACATAAGGAGAATCAAATTCCAAATCCACTTTTTTACGTGTTAAGAACACCACGAAATGACTCGCTTCAAGACCAGCTTGAATACCCCAACCATAAGATTTCATCTTTTCACGGATTTCAGGATTTTGAATGACTAATAATTGGTAAGCCTCAAAACCTAAGGAGGTTGGAGACAAGCGCGCCGCCGTTAAAATACCTTGCCAATCTTCATCAGAAATCTTTTTAGCGCTATCAAATTTCTTACATGCGTAGCGATATGTCATAGCATATTCTAAATCCTTACGATCAAATTTAGGGGCTGTTAATTTTACATTTTCTATTTCATATTTACTCATATATACCTCCATAATTAATATCTGCAATTGATAAAATATATCATGTTTCTATAGTACCACACTCATCGTTCAAGTTATATGAAGATGAACACTAAAGTAAAAAAGCCTAGACAACGTCTAGACTTTATACGGTACAGCTAGCTCGCCCTTTTCATACCAAAATAAGCCAGATGTACTAATTTTATGTTCTTTTAAAATGGTCTTTACTTGATCCACTATACTTGAGTCTATTGCAATAGATAAACCGCACATATCGTAAAGCTCTGGGGGGGTAGCCATCAACTGATGAGGCACCTCTAATTCTGTTAATACCTTATCCGCCTTATCTCCAAAATAATAAGAGGTAAAAACTACAAGTAATTTTTTTCGTTCCATTACCTCACCCCTCTGATAACTAGCAAGATCAAATTGCTCATACATTAAACATAAAGCTTGGAGATATAAAAAAATCCATCGAAATTGATAAAAAAAGATACTATACTACTAGAAATTATAGCTTAATAATATTATCCCCTACAATAGAGTCTGTAATAGCATACATATTAGTAATACTACCTACGCCCAGCTCATCTTTCACACCGAAATAATCAAGGCAAATGCCGCATGCTGCAATTTCTACACCAAGCTTAGCTAGTTTCTTTATATTTTCCAAATGAACCGAATCATTAACTACCATCTTAACACTACTATTGATGAAATAAATCTTAGAAGGTTTTACATCGGCTTCAAGCAAGCATACCCAGAAGGTTTTCATCAAATTTCGGCCAAGTTCTTCACTACCTTCACCAAGATAATCCTTCGTCATCAAAATAACCCGATTTCCATAGTTCATAGGCTCACAACGGGCTTCAGTAACTGGATTTGCATCAGGGGTCAGTGTAAGATAGAAATCCTTTCCATCTTGGCGAACTTCTACACCATAACCACGAGACTTCCCAAACTTCGCCACATTATCGCGACTCACTTCATTATCTACAATAGTTGTAATAATAGCACTTGGATTCGCATCACTTACCTTCTTGGTCTCGATAACAGGTTTTGGACATAAGCTACCGCGCACATCTACAGTTAATTCCTTTGTATTGCTCATCATACACCTCTACATACATTATATAATTTGTGAAAGTATCAGCTAATAATATTTTATTTAAATAGCTAAATCAATACCATACAGTACTTATCTTTTATGAGTTTATTTTGTTACTCGTACGGCAAGACCGCTAAAGCTTTCAACAGTGCCCACAATAGCAGCACAGTCAATCCCCGCCTTATAAAAGGCCTCGACAAGTGTCTCACTTTCGCTAGCAGGAACAGAAAATAGTAACCCGCCAGAGGTTTGAGGATCAAATACAATATCCGTCCATACAGGATCCAAGTCCTCATCAACTTGTACTTCAGTTATAGCCTTGCGATTACCATAAGATGCAGCCGGAATTAAGCCCATTTGAGCCGCCTCGATAACATCATCAAAAAGAGGGATATCGTAAGCTTTGATATGAATCGTCACATCAGAAGCACTTGCCATTTCTACGGAGTGCCCCATAAGGCTAAAGCCTGTTACATCTGTACAAGCATGAACTGTAAAGTTATGTGCCACCTCAGCCGCTACACGGTTTAAAGTACTCATACTAGTAACGGCCTGTTCCGTACCTACAGGAAATAAACCTGCTTTCAGAGCATTATTCATAATACCTGTGCCAATGCGTTTTGTTAGCACCAACACGTCCCCTACTTGAGCACCTTTATTTTTCCAAATCTGTTTTGGATTTACTTGTCCTGTCACAGACATCCCAAAGATAGGTTCCTTATTTTCAATGCTGTGTCCACCTACGATGGCTGCACCAGCCTCGGCTACAATCGAACCAGCCCCATTTAACACATCCGTCAAAACACCTTGCTCGACAAGAGGAACCGGAAAGCCTACGATATTCATCGCTGTTAAAGGGGTGCCACCCATAGCATATACATCGCTTAATGCATTGGCAGCTGCAATTTTACCAAATAAATCAGGATCATTAACCACAGGGGTAAAGAAATCTAAAGTTTGCACCAGTGCAAAGGTATCAGAGATTTGATATACTCCAGCATCATCGGCACCAGTCATATCAGCGAGAACATGCTTGTTAGTAACGGGTGTTACAGCTTTTAGCACACGGTTCAATATATGAGGCCCAATCTTACACGCGCAGCCTCCACTTGTAACATAATCAGTAAGTCGCACCATAACTCCTCCTTACTCATTTTCCGGCAATCTAGAGACGATTTTCTTAACAGCCTTTTCAAATTTAGGGCGCGGCATCAAGAGTTGATGACCGCAGCCATTACATACGATGAGAAAGTCTGTGCCGATTCGCTTAACTTCCCACTCGTCACTGCCACAAGGATGCGATTTTTTCATCTTCACTACATCTCCTACGTAATATCTAACAAATGCCATAGCGCCTCCTTTAACTTCTGTCAGTATTTATATATTTATTATACATAAAATAGTTACTTCTATAAATATACCCTAATTCTATAGTTCAATCTTCTATTATATATAACCATAAAATTTTCACCATAAATATATAATGTACAATTTTAATATATCTACTGTTCTTATAATTAAACCATAAATCAAGAGAATTATTATTTTATAACCACCAAAAGGTCACAGAAACTTTGCACTTAATCATTATATTTTATGGGGAAATATTAGTGCATACAACGAAATTAACATTAACAACTAAACAATAATGATTTTTCATTTAGTTATCATTCTCAATATCAAAACAGGGATTTTTTATAAACCCCATATTATTCATTCTTTATAAATCCGCATCTTTACTGCATTGATAATATTTATCATTTAGAAAATTTTCGAAATAAATTTTATAAAAAGACTTGCATTTCTCATTTAGTATGTTACAATATAGTCAACAATGATTATTCGTTAAGTATACGGATAACACATTGTATATAAAACTGTTAAGACGGCAAGTGCCGAAACACACAAATAAGTAAGTACTATTTTAAGAGTTAGGCAAGTGTCTATTTGATCTAAGAATAAGTTTTCTTACTAAGGCGAAGTCGCCCTCGAAATTGATAGAATAAGTATTCTATTCCATTGCATTCACAACCAAGTGGTTATGAATATATACGTTAAGTAACAATTTTGAAAATTATCGTAAGTACAAAGGAGTATTAAAATGGCAGAATTAAAAGGTTCTAACACTGAAAAAAATCTTCAAGCAGCATTTGCTGGCGAATCCCAAGCATTTCAAAAATATACATTCTACGCTAGTGCAGCTCGTAAAGCTGGCATGAACGAAATCGCTGACTATTTCGAAGAAACAGCTCACAACGAATCTGCACATGCTAAATTGTGGTTCAAAGCTCTTCATGGTGGTGATATTTCCGCTGATATCGAAGCTAACCTTCGCGATGCAGCAGCTGGTGAAAACTACGAACATACTACAATGTACAAAGAATTCGCTGACGAAGCTGAAAAAGAAGGATTTGCTAAAATCGCTTTCCAAATGCGCGAAGTTGGTAAAATCGAAGCTCGTCATGAAGCTCGTTACCTTGCATTAGCAGCTCGAGTATCTGGTAACAAAGTATTCACTAACGACCAACCAGTAGCTTGGATCTGCGCTAACTGTGGCTATGTACACGTTGGTGAAGAAGCTCCTAAAGTTTGCCCAGTATGTGCTCACCCACAAGCTTTCTTCCAACGTTTGGTTGAATCCTTCTAATCTGTAAGTGCGACACTAACTAGATTAATAACCTGTAAGTACAGATTTTAATGAAACTATACCTGTAAGTACAATCTAAACTTACAGTAAGTACTGACAACTTCCTTAACAAAAAGACGATGACAAACAAATGTCATCGTCTTTTTTTGCATTCTTTTGCTAGATTTTTATTTTGTCTACTATATTTTATTCTATTCACTATAATATGTTTTTTATTTCCTTTGTATAGTGCTTATTATTTACTATTGAGTTTAAAAACATATCACTTAATATTATCTACTAAATTTTTAAATTCTTGTGCTGCTTCATATGGATTATCTGCATGAGCAATAGCAGATATTACGGCAACTCCACTAGCACCTGCTTGCAAAACAGGCTTTGCATTATTTAAGGTAATACCCCCGATACCAACGCATGGTAATGTTAAACCTTCTGCTCGTAAATCAGCAATGCGCTCAGGTCCGCACGGCAATTGAGCATCAGGTTTACTACTTGTAGTATACATAGGGCCTACACCAACACAATCCGCATAAACTACAGTGGTCTTATGAAGTTCCTCCACAGAATGAATGGATATACCAACAACCTTATTCCCTACAAGATTACGAACGTCTTCTAAACGCATATCTTCTTGTCCTACGTGAACACCATCAGCGTTAACAGCCACTGCTAAGTCTACATCATCGTTAATAATATAAAGCACATTATACATGGCACAGATTTCTTTTAACTGCTGAGCTAATTCTAATTTTTGTTGTCCTTCTAATGTTCCTATGCCCTTCTCTCTAAATTGAAAGCAGGTCGCACCACCTCGACAAGCAGCTTCAACAATGTCCAGTAAATGGCTTTCATTAAAACCTACATCTTGTGTACCACTAATAAAATATACCTTTAATTGATCGGGCACAACTACAGGCCGTATTCGGTTTTCGGATAAAAGCATCGCATCATCGAATTCATATAAGGCATCCATAAATGCCATACTAAAACTACCAGGTTTTACACCGCTCACATTAACCGCACTTTCACCAGCTAGACCATAGTAAGCCAGTGCATACGCAAGGAACTCACCTATAGACATGTTATACATGAATGGACAATAGGAACTAAAAAATGCAGCTAACACAGCACCTAATAAACAACCAGTCCCAGTTACGACTGTCATGATTGGATGCCCATGAGGAACCGCAAATACACGGGTTCCGTCGGATACATAATCCTCTTCGCCCGTTGCGACAACAGGACAGTTAATTTGGCGTGCAAGACGATACGTTATAATTGCGCTATCCTCAACTTGTTCACCATCTACGCCCTTACCAGAGAGAGAATTATTAACCTTATGATTTGTATTAAGAGCATCATAGATGGCTTTGATTTCACTTTGATTACCTCGTAGCAACGAAATAGCATCAGTTTTAATCAAGTCTAAAACTACAGATAATCGATAAGCCCCAGCATGACAGCCCACTGGATCTAAAACAATAGGAACCTCATGTTTCTTCGCCAGTGCTATGGCATCTTTATAGTAACTAACCTTGTCTGGGGTAAGAGTGCCAATATTGATGAGTAGCGCCGATGCATGGGCGATGAGGTCTTTCAAATCTTCGCTACACTCACTCATCACGGGTGATGCTCCGATGGCTAGTAAACCGTTAGCCGTAAAGGTTCGCACTACATCATTTGTAATACAAATAATAAGCGGATTCCCTTTGCGTAGAGTCTCTAATATATTCAGTTCGGTCCAAGTTGAGCTATTTATATATGGATTTTCATAGGTCATATAACTATTTCCTCTACTCATTTTTCAAAAGTTCATCCATCGTTTGAGGGCCATTTACCAATAAACCATAAGCCATATGATTAACAGGACCGCAACCACTTCCAAGCGCTGGATTATGCTTAATAGCCAATGCAATATAGTTCTTTGCAATACCAATGGCATCCATTACATCACGCCCTTTCGCTAGCTCTGCCGTAATAACCGCCGAGAAGGTACAACCCGTACCGTGAGTATGAACAGTATCATATTTAGGGCTTGTCCACGTATGCATATCTCCATCTTTGGTGAAAGCATAATCCGTTGCATCATCTCCAATATGCCCACCTTTAATGATGACCACTTGAGGTCCTAATTCACGTAAAATACGGTTAGCAGCTGTTGTGATGTCACTTTTACAAGAGATAGACATGTCCGCTAACACCTCTGCCTCGCTACGATTAGGTGTAATGACTGTGGCGACCGGAATGAGTTTAGATTTTAAGAAATCGACAGCCTCATCCGATACAAGTCGATCACCGCTGGTGGCAATCATAACTGGATCCATCACATAAGGGATGTTCTTACTTACATAAGGATAAATGAGATCCATCATCTCTGGTAAAGCAATCATGCCCGTCTTAACGGCTTGTGGTGTAATATCTGAATATACATCGTGTAACTGTTTTTCTATGCTTTCTAGCGATAGGTGTTCTACGTGATGTACACCCGTTGTATTTTGAGCCACCACAGAAGTAACAACGGCCATGCCGTATACATTTCGACTTTGGAAGGATTTTAAATCAGCCATAATGCCAGCGCCACCACTAGGGTCAGTACCGGCAATTGTTAATGCAGTATGTAGTTTCATTATGCCTCCTTGTGTAACAGATTACGTCGAGATAAGATTTGTAATACTACAAAGCCAATGCAAGCACCTCCGATAGAGCTCATGGAAAAGGATGTAATCAAGGTCAACAATGCCAATGGTTTGCCTAGTAGGAAATGAGCAATTGGATAACTTACAAGAGCACCAATAAGTCCAGTGCCAATGATTTCGCCTAAAGCCGCTGCCCAGATGGCGTTGTATTTTTTATATAAATACGCAGATAACCAAGCGCCAATCATACTACCTGGAAAGGCTAATGGAGAGCCTAGTGCTAGTACATTACGTAAGCAAGAAGTACTAAAGGCTGCGCCTACAGAGAATCTCGCCCCAACTATAACGGCTAAGATTACATTTATCATATGTTGAAATGGAAAAATACGAGCAGGGCCAATAGGAATCGACGTAGTCGATAAGACGACACCTAAGGCCACACATATGCTAGCAATAATCATTTTTTTCATAATACCTCCAAGTAAATAAAAATGAGACCACCTCAAATGGAATGGTCTCGTAATAGTTTGGTATCATGTTTCATTCCACTTCCCTACGCCAGTATTATCTGGATCAGGTCTAGGGTTTTGAATGGTCAATCTCAGCAAAAGCACCCCTAGTGGCAATATATTTTTATAATCTAGTTATAACATTATTATACAATCTATGCAACAAAATAATTGACGGTTCCCGTAGCACCTCGTATAATGAAGCCATAATGGGGTGCTCACACAAGTGGGCTGAGAGTAAGCTAAAGCTTTAACCCATAACCTGATTTGGATAATGCCAACGTAGGGAACATAGAGGATTAATGGCCGAGTTCCTGTGAGCTCGGCTTTTTCTATGACTTCCTGGCAAGGAGGACGTATGAAAAATACACACATCACGCAACCACAATTTGCCATGATATGGTTCGGTGCCGCTTTATCGATTGCGGAAATTATGACCGGTACCTATCTGGCCCCCTTAGGACTTATACAAGGTCTCTATGCCATCATCTTAGGTCATATTATCGGCGGCATACTACTCTTTGGGGCTGGCCTCATCGGCGGACGCTTACGGCAAGGTAGTATGAATACAACCGCTTTCAGCTTTGGCCCACTAGGGGCTAAAGGCTTTGCCTTTTTAAATATGCTTCAACTTATCGGCTGGACTAGCATCATGATCTACGATGCTATGCTAGCCTTACAAGAGTTAGCACCCCTATCCCCTATGATTTGGACGATAGCTATCGGAGCGCTTGTCATCCTGTGGCTTTTCATCGGCCTCCACAATACGGGCTATATTCAAGCCATCGTATCTATTCTATTGCTAGGCCTCACCCTCTACATGGGCACGCACATGATATCACAGTGGCCTAGTGAAGGTGGCCTTCTAACTAGCGGAAACATGAGTTTCATCGCTGCTCTTGAGTTATCGATTGCCATGCCACTATCTTGGCTACCTCTCATCAGTGATTATACCCGTGAAAGTAAACATCCTCTCACCGCATCACTTACAAGTGCTACAATCTACACGGTAACGAGTATCGTCATGTATACCTTAGGTCTTAGTGCGGCCATCTTTGGTGGTGGAGACTCTATTATTACCATTATGATGAATGCAGGCCTTGGCCTAGCAGGGCTCCTCGTAATTATCTTCTCTACTGTCACTACAACCTTTATGGACGCTTACTCTGCAGGTGTTTCTAGCACCACAATCTATAATAGTGCATCTAGTAAGGGCATTGCAGTTATTGTTACCATCGTTGGCACTATTGCAGCTATCTTGTATCCGATGGACGATATTACAGACTTCTTATACCTCATCGGATCTGTCTTTACCCCAATGATTGCCATCTTGCTAGCGGACTACTTTATGAATCGTCAACAAGTGCAAACTCTATCGGCTTTTTTAGTACGCGGCACAATTTGGGCTGTATCGGTCGGTTTATATCACTATATGTTACACACTGAAAGCACCGTAGGTGCTACATTACCAGCCTTTACAATGGCCTTTATCATAACTACTATCATTGGTTTCGTAAGTAAAACAGTAAAGGTCTCTACAGAAGTTAAACAACCATAATAGGATATATACAACAAGCATCCAAGATAGGAGACTAACTAAATAGGAACTGCTATATAAACAATAAAACCCCTTTAGGAGCAATAACTCGTATGAAGGGGTTTTGTTATTTAGATTCTTTTATTTACATTATTGTTATTTAGATATTTGAATTTGTCCTTCTTCACAGGTCCAGTGCCGATCTCCAACCATTTCGGCTTCGCTTTCATCATGAGTAACCCATACACAAGGTACATCCCACTCGCGAATAATGGACACCAAATCTTCGCGCACATGCTTTCGCAAGTTCCAATCTAAAGCAGATAAAGGCTCATCGAGAAGCAAGATAGTCGGTTTAGAGTATAGCGCACGCCCCAAAGCAACTCGTTGCTGTTCGCCACCAGACAGGCTGCCAGCCTTCGTTTTTCGGTATTTCTCAAGACCTAAACGCTGCAATAGACTATTGCACATGTCAGGTGTGCCTCGTTTGCTATAGGTAATATTATGTTCCACAGACAAATGAGGGAATACGATGTTGCCTTGTGGCATATACCCTACCTGACGTTTTTGAGCGGGAACCCAAATCTTATTATCTCGATCCACCCACGTTGTTTCATTACAATGAATACTACCTGTAGTGGGTTTTACAAGTCCTGCAATGCATTTAATGAAAGTACTTTTACCACTGCCGGATTGACCTGTCAAAACGGTAATACCAGAAAGAAGTACCCCATCGGCTTTCACAGTCACAGAAGGTCTAGCTACGGTAAAGGAAAATGTAATCATCGGACCTCCTAATTATTATCAATGTGATGGAACAAGGACCCCTTTGTGATGAAGTGAATTCCACTCAACAATGCCAATGTGAGCACACAAATATAGATAACTAATTCAAAAGCATCCATGTACTGCCCTGCCTCTACGTAAGAGTAGATAGCAAGTGGCATGGTGCGCGTTACCTTTGGAATATTGCCTGCAATCAAAATGGTAGCACCGAACTCGCCCATAGCACGACAGAAGGCTAAGATACTGCCCGTCAAAATGCCTTTCCAAGCGAGTGGTACGGAGATAGTAAAAAAGATACGTAACTCTGAAGCACCTAATGTACGCGCTACGTCCTCCATATTATGATCGACGGATTGCAATGCTGAACGCACCGTTTGATAAAACAGCGGAAATGCAATTACAGAGGAGGCTATCACGGCACCGGATGCAGCAAAAACAACACTCATACCATGAGCTTCAAGCCAAGCACCAAACGCATAACCTGGAGTAAATACCATAAGTAACGCAAAACCAACAACTACCGGAGGCAGTACAAGTGGCAAGGTAATAAGTGCATCAAGAATGGCAATACCACCCCACTTGCAACGGTTCATCCAGTAACAAGTCGCTAAGCCACTTAAAATAACTATAATAAGAGCTATACTTGCCACCCATAGCGACAGCCATAATGGACTCATGTCACGCCCCCTTTCTATACACAACAACTCTAAAGTATGTGTTATATCCATTAATTCAAAAATACTTTTCAAACAAATTATATGCCCAAAATCATATCATATGTTAGATTATTAAGCACTCATCACTACAAATGAGTAAAAGAAAAGCATACAGTGAGCAATCATAAGATTAGTAATATCAATAATATCTCTATTGTATCATAAGAAAGCGCTAGCCCTGAAAGCTAGCGCTTTACTCTTATTTAGAAGTAGAGAAACCGTATTTTTCTAATACTTTTTGGCCTTCTGGGCTCATTACGTATTGGTAGAAGTCTTTTGCCAATGCGTTGTCATATTTTTTAATAATACCAATTGGATAGATAACTGGATCATGGGAATCAGCCGGTGTTACTGCAGAGATTTCAACTGCATCGCCCGCTGCGATAGCATCAGTTTTATAGATGAAACCAGCATCTCCAGCACCTTGGCTAATGGAAGCTGTTACAGCTTTTACATCTTTAGCGTATACTACATTAGGTTCTACCTGTTCCCAAACGCCTAGTTTTGTTAATACTTGTTTACCATAGTTACCAGCTGGTACTGTTTCAGGATTGCCCAATACGATACGCTTTACTGTAGCGATTTGATTTAGCTCAACCTTAGGTTGACCTTTTGGAACTACGAGAACGAGTTCATTAGTTACGAATGGTTTTACATCAGTTACCAAATCTTTTTCTTGTAACATTTTCATATTTTTCTCGTCAGCAGAAATAAATAAACTAGCTGGTGCACCTTGTTCGATTTGTTGACGTAATGTACCAGAACCAGCGAAGTTAATAGCGATTTGATCATCCGCTAAGTTATGGCTTTTTTTGTAAGCATCAGCCAATTCTGTAAGAGCACCTTTAAGGCTTGCTGCAGCTTGTACAGTAATCTTTTCAGATGTACTTGGTTTAGCTGACTCAGTTGGTTTACTTGCATCATTACCACAACCTACTAAAAAAGCAAGCATGAAAACGCTTATTAATACTAATAAAATTCGTTTCATAATTCCTCCTGTGCATCCCTTAAAACGCCATACTGTAAACGCCATGGTAATACCTAGAGACACTTCGCGTACTAACAAACTGAAATATACAACATATACAACATATACATATTATACTATAAATCAATGATTGAAATCGTATACTAAAATCACATTCTACATAGATATTTCTGATGATTATGATAAGTAATAATAATCAATAAATTTTTAAGCCCCAAACAATAGATACTATGGTATGATAATACTATAAAGGATAAAAATATTTTAGAAAACTTATTCACTTACAGCTTATATAAAACAACTGTATATTTACTACATATAGTTATACGATAAACTAAAATTATGCCTTATATATTAACTAATATATTAAAGAAAAACTCTAGGTGAGATGATGAATCTATTCGAATTAGTAGGCCATATTTTTATGAATTCTATGGTCCCTATCTTAGTACTTATAGGCGTGGGATTTATATTAGATAGAAAATTTAAACTCGATCTATATACGCTGAGTAAACTAAACTTTTATATATTGTTACCTACCTTTATATTTCGAGCGATGTATGAAGCTAAACTTAACTCAGGTACTTTGGAGATTGTATTCTGTGCGCTCTGTGTACTCATACTAAACTCCATCCTTTCAGATGTGGTAGGTAAGATACAAGGATATGATGTGGCTAAGATTGCAACCTTAAAAAACTGCGTTATGTTTAATAACGTTGGGAATATGGGTGTCGCCCTTGCTATCTTTGTATTTACTAACATTCCATATGTCATCGATGGTGCTACCCCCTATGCTAATCTAGGTTTAGTGAGTGTTGTATCTATCATGATCATACAAACTATTAGCAGTAATACCTACGGTTTCTACCAAGCGGGAGCAGGACGATTAACCCCTCGGGATGCACTAAAAGTCGTATTCCACATGCCTATGGTATATGCCATCCCACTGGCACTACTTTGCCACCTACTCCCTTTCGATTTACACGGTCTCTTCTTCTTTGCACCGCTCAATATATTTGCCAATGCCTTCGTTGGCGTCGCTATGATTGCCTTGGGTGTTCAAATTAATAGAACACCGCTAAACTTCTTTAAGATGGATGTCATGCTTGCTACCACATTACGGCTCGTTGTGAGTCCACTCCTAGCAGCTGGTATTACTATATTATTCATTATGTTCTATGGACCTATGCATCCAATAGCGGCGCAAACTATCATCATAACCTACAGCGTACCTACCGCTATCAATATGTCTCTTATTGCTATTGAAATGAAGAATAATCCAGAATATGCTACACAAATCGTAATGGGCACAACTATTTTATCCGCTATAACAATGCCACTGTTTATTACTATAGCCTATTATCTATTCCCATTATATTAAAATAAAAAATCATAGTTATAAAAAATCACTCATAGCCATATGACTATGAGTGATTTTTTATGCCTTAGCATTTAGCCTTGTTAAACAAGTTACACAAGCTGTAACAATTATAGCACCAATAATTTCATTCAAGGCTAAATTATGATTAAGAATAACTACATCTAAAGCTAAAGTAACTATTGGTCCCATTGCACTAATAACGGCTGCAAGAGATGCATTAATTCTTTTAAGACCAAAAGACATCAAGTATGAAGGAATGATAGAACAAAAAATGGCCAAAAATACTAAATAAATCATAGTATGCGTTTGGAGTGTTGAAAATGTAGTAAAATTTTTGCTATCAATTATAAAGCCGAGAAGTAAAAGTACTGTAGTTATACACATATAAGTACTGGTAAAAATAGTAGAACTAATATTCGAAACAGCCCTCTTACTATAAATAATAAACAACGCCCAAAAGATTGCAGAAAGCAAGACTAGTGAAATGCCTATTAAAGTATCTGTAAGGTGGTTATCAACGGTAGGATTAAACATAATTGCTAATCCTAGCACAGTAGATACAATTAAAACTACTTTTGAAAATGTAATGCGTGATAAATCTGATGATAACAGAAAAACGTAAATTGGAAATGTAAATAGAACAGCACGTTCTAATGAGGCAGATATATATAATAATCCTATGAAGTCCGTTATAGATGAAGATACATAAAGAATAGCCCCCAAAAATGAGTATTTAAAAACCTTACTTTTATTCACGCTATTCCAATCAAAGCGAATCATTGGTATAAGAAAAAAAGGTAATGATAAAACAGCCCTACACACAAGAACATTCAAAGGGCTCAGTGAATCTAAATAAATTAGTTTTGCCCATATAGATTTTGTTGATAAGAATACAGTAGCTAAAAACACCACTAATATTCCTATATTTTTCATTAACAGATTCACTTTATATACTTCTCCATAATCAAATACAACTCAAATAAAATATATAAAATATAAAAACACAATTCATCCTAAGTAGGACGAAATGTGTTCATTATAAAAAATTTAAATTATTGATGAGCTACGTGTTCCATCCCCATGCGAACTAAACATTCAACATGATCATCGTTTAGAGAATAATATGCTGTTTTCCCATCTTTACGATATGTAACAAGACGTGCTTGGCGCAATACACGCAATTGATGAGAAATAGCAGATTGTCCCATCTCCATGGTTTCTGCAATGTGATTAACACACATTTCATTTTCTAGTAATAGCTCTACTATTTTAAGGCGTGTAGGATCACCCAAGATTTTAAACAGTTCTGCTAGCTTCAGCAATGATTCTTGTTTGTCGGTCATATAATCCCCCTTTTTTAATCCTATCCATTCTTTTTTGTAGCTCTTCTATGTCACTAATCGATACGTCTTAACGTATAACACCAATATGTATGGCACACATATAGACATTATATCATTTTTAACATAAAAAAGAGACTTTGAGAAACCAAAGTCTCTTTTTTTATCATATCTATATAAGATATAAATTATTTAATGATTAATACAGGGCAAGTGGAGTGGCTAGTTACATAGCTACTTACGCTACCCATGAATAAGCCTTTCAAAGGGCCAAGACCACGGCTACCCATTACGATGAGATCAGCATTATATTTTTTTGCCACTGCAAGTAGTGCAGGTCCAGGGGAGCCAACTTCAAATACGCTTTTAACTTTTACGCCTGCAGGAATTTCTTTCACTACATCATTAAGAATTTCCTTACCAGTTTCTTCCATATCCTCAGCAATTTGCTCAGATACATATCCACCAGAAATTGGTGTTTGATCAAAATTGGAAATAGCAGACACAATATTTGCAACGTGAACAACAATCAATTCAGCTTGGTTGCGATCCGCTACAGCGAGAGCATGTTCCAACGCACGTTTAGCATTTTCAGAACCATCAGTAGGTACGACAATAGTTTTGTAGGTAACCATAATAACCCCTCCTATTCCTAATCCCTCAAAGGGGATATGATCAAATATCGTTTAGCCTATACTAATATATTCTAGACCATCAAGGAAAACTCCTCTTTTTTCTGAGGATTTATTACATTATAGCACAAATCGTACAGAATTATACAAATAAAAGAATATTATGCGTATATTAAAGAACCTGAGACGATTGGTTTGTATTAAGTGTAGTAGTCAATCTAAAACCATCTAATACATCTATAAGTTCCTGAGTAGCAAGATTACTACCGGATGGACCAATCATTCGAGCTACTGCTACATTACCTTCATTGCCAAGAATAATTGTTGCGCCAAAGGATACTGGTTCCGCTACAGCTGTATCAGACGTATTTGGATTTTTCATATGGCCCGCCAAATAGAACATTACATTACCGTCAATGATATGCGTTTCATAACGAGTAATCGTGGCCTTGTTCACATCAACCAATTGTTTAAGATAATAGTCACCAAGCATTTGCTTGCCCATCATTGTCGGCATACCGGAGCTGACAGCTTGTACTGGGATTGTAAAGGACTCAATGTCGAGGCGTATATTATGTTTAGTGAAAGCAATCTTACCCTTTTCATTAAGACGGGTGAAACCTTTTGGATAGGTAAATTTGATACCTTCTGCAACACTGATATCGCTTGTGCCGGTTAATATTTTTTTTACCCCTTTAATAGCATTAGAACCGCGCTTATTGATCAATTCAAAGGATGGAATTGTATGCTCCATCAAACCTAGCTCCATAAACTCTGCACGAACAGGTGCATACGTACTAGACAAATTGTACCGATGAGTTGGATCTTTCTCCATGATAAATTCTGCTTCAAATACAGACTGAACCGGCTCTGTAGATGTCATATCTGCATAAGATTTTGGTGTACTCTTATCCCAGCGTGCGGAAACTGCACCTTTCTTAGCAAAGAACCCACCAACAATATCATTATGCTCAAAGTTATTGCTATGTTGGCGCCAGATATTTAAATACTCCTCATTAGACATGCCCTTAATAGGTACACCATACCAAGTCGTATTCCATTCTTTTTGAGATATTCCTTCTTGTGGTGTATTATTGCGCTTAGTAAAAGATACTGTATAGGAATCCTCTTGCGTAGGGCCCGCTAAATTGAAGGAATACCCTTGAATATGTTCACTTTCACTACGCACATCCATATCTAACATAACGCCATCAGCTACACGCCAAGGAATCGAGAACATATAACCATTTTTGTAATCCTTCACCACCGTGTTCATCTTAGTAGCATAGGATTTGTATTGTTCTGGCAAAATAGATGCGGAATCCTTCTGAGATTCCACAATAGATAAAGGTGTATCAGGCGTCTTCTGTAAATCTTCTGCCATAATAGAAGTCGTTCCCAAAGCCATGACAGCTAAGGTTGCCGCAAATAAACGTAACTTCATAGAACCTCCTATAACATATTATCCAAGAACGCTTTCGTTCTTTCGTTCTGCGGATGACTAAAAATTTGTTCTGGTGTTCCTTCTTCTTGAATAACACCATCAGCCATAAAGATAACACGATCCGATACTTCACGAGCAAAGTTCATTTCATGAGTTACGATAATCATCGTCATGTGATCGTCCGCTAATTGTTTGATTGTCTTAAGAACCTCACCAGTAAGCTCAGGATCAAGAGCAGATGTGGGTTCATCAAAGAGCATAATTTCTGGATTCATCGCTAGCGCACGGGCAATAGCTACACGCTGTTGCTGACCGCCAGACAAGCGAGATGGATACATATCTCGTTTTTCCCATAATCCTACTTTATTGAGTAATTGCTCTGCAATCGGTGAGATTTCGTCATCTTTCATACCTTTTACCATACGTGGAGCAATCATAATATTATCTAATACCGTCATATGCGGGAACAAATTGAAAGATTGGAATACCATACCCATGCGGAGCAATAATTCATGCTGAGTTTGAGGAGAAGCGTATTTTACAACCCCATTTTCAGTACTAGCAAGAATCGTACCATCAACGGTAATAGAGCCTCCATCAATCGTTTCTAACTGACCTAAGCAGCGCAAAAACGTGGATTTACCAGAACCAGAAGGTCCGATAATAGAAACAATTTCTCCTCTATTCATTTTGAGCGACACATCGCGCAATACGGTTTGATTATTAAAGCGTTTTTCAATACGCTCCATATTTACAAATGTCATAAGTACCTCTTACATCGTCATATTAAGTATATAACTAGCGCCTCAAGTAAAGATATCTCATCTATAAAATCGCATCTATAGACATCAAATAAAAGTATCTCACCTATAAAACTAGCTACATCATTACATATGACAAACTACCATAGAATTAGATTAATCTTCGTATACAGCAAATCTTCGTTCTAAGTAGCTGAAGATATTCGTCAAAATAAAGGTAAAGATTAAGTAGAATAATGCTGCCACGAGGAATGCAGAAATATCAAAATCACGTTGTACGATAGATTTTGTAATACGCAAGATATCATTCATCGCCAATACATACACGAGAGATGTATCTTTCAATAAGTTAATCGTCTCATTCGCAAGAGGAGGCAATACACGTTTAAACATTTGTGGCAAGATGATCTTACGCATAGTTTGTGCATAGGTAAAACCAAGAACCTTTGCCCCTTCATACTGACCACGAGAGATAGATTGAATACCACCGCGGAATATTTCACATAAATACGCTGCGTAGTTTAATACGAAGGTAAGAACTGCTGCCGTCGCATCATCCATTTGAATGGCACCGTCTGTGATGATTGGCAATGCATAATAGACGAATAAAATTTGTAGCATCAACGGTGTGCCCCGCATCAAATACACGAAAGCATCAACAAACTTATCTACTAAAGGCAATTTAGATAGACGTAACATAGCCATTAAAATGCCACCAGGAATAGATAAAATCCATACAATACAGAATAGCGATACGGTTACCTTTAAACCATCAGCGATGGTTGGGATAATCTGCAATAAATAATCTAACATGAAAGACTCCTTCAAAACACGACTAGAGAAGGGCCATCTGGCCGCTTCTCTAGTGTACATTTCGTTCTTTAATTATCAGTTGTACCTACTGACCATAGTACTATTAGTATATCACGAATTGTACTATTTAGCATCGCTCTTATCTAAGTCTGCGCCTGAGCCTAACCATTTTTCAGCAATTTTATCAGCAGTACCGTCTTTTTTCATTTCAGCTAAGATACCATTAATTTTGTCACGCAAAGCAGTATCATCTTTACGGAAACCAACAGCGAAATTATCAACGCCGTAGTCAGTACCTTCTACGATTTTGTATTTACCAGGTTCTTTTGTCATAAGATAACGAGCGATTACACCATCAGCAATAACCGCATCAACACGCCCAATACCAAGATCCATAAATGCACTTACAAAATCCGCATAGGATTTTGTTTCTTTAACAGCCTTACCGCTTGGATCGTTTTGCAATGCTGCTTCACCAGTACTAGCTTGTTGCACGCCTACTACCTTACCAGCTAAATCGGCTTTACCTTTAATGGAGTCATCGTCATTACGAACAATAACGTATTGTTTATCCTTCATATATGTATTGGAGAATAAAATATTCTTCTCGCGCTCAGGAGAGACTGTTAAGCCATTCCACAAAGCATCAATTTTTTTAGATTTTAGTTCCGCTTCTTTACTAGACCAGTCGATAGCTTTGAACTCTACATCCATACCAGCACGTTTAGCTGCTTCTTTAGCCATGTCGATATCAAAGCCAACAATTTCGCCTTTTTCATCTTTAAAGCCCATTGGAGGGAAACTATCATCTAAACCGATAACAACTTTCTTAGGCAATTCTGTATTAGCCTTTTTAGTGTCACCACCACAACCTGTTACAAATGCCATCATAGATACAGCTGCAAGGCCAACGGCCATCATCTTTTTCCAATTCATAACTATCCTCCACAGCGATTATCGCCTATTTACCACTTAATAATATGTTCAATATAGATTTAGATTCCGTACTTAATGATTGTATTATACTTTAGTTCATTAAAGTTGTAAATAGTTAATTCGATGAATTTTATATTTTTTATTTTAAAGACTTTCCACATATATAGTTTATGATTCTAGATTCATTTGCTTTATGTTTCTGTAGTCATATATTTATATTTCTGTATACCTATATTGTATGACGCTACGTACTTATACTTTATGACTGCGTATGTTTATGAATGGCCTCAATCATCGCCATTTTATCCTTGTACGCCACCTGATGCAGATCAAGTGGTATCACATAGATCCCACCATGACCATTCATTGCTTGCAACTCACGCCATTCCTCAGTGAATCCAATAATATGCTCATAATCAACAAAGACGAAATATTCATCCCCATAGAATAAACTGTGAAAGTATTCTTTCACAGAAAAAGGCCTACGTTTTAACACGAGGCCCTTTTCACAGATAAAAGCTTGACTTTCACCTAATCTATGAAGGGTCCATAATATCACGAGCAACAACAGATAATACCATACACGTTCCGCCCAGTCTGAGGGCATATATTTTACAATCAACGCACACGCAACTAGACCGATGATGCGACCGGTCCACTGTATACCGCGATGTATTTCTAAGCTCTGTTGTACGGCACCTGATGAAAAGCGTTCCATCGCCTCTTGTTTCGTCATGGTTTACCTCACAAATTGAAAGTCTACTATATGATTTTATTTACGGCACAAGCCCATAGCTTGCTCTACCTTACGGTACATTGTACTTGCTTTAGCATGCGCCTTAGCAGCCCCTTCATCGAGGATTACATCCAATTCAGGGCTTGTAATCAATTCGTTGTAACGTTGTTGAATTGGTTCAAGAGTTGCTACTAATAGATCGGCAATATCGGATTTAAATACACCGTAACCTTTGCCAGCGTACATTTCTTCGATAGCTTCGTAGCTGTCTTTCGTAATGGCACGGTATATTCCCATCAAGTTAGAAATGCCAGGTTTATTCTCTTTATCATAACGCACTGCATTATCAGAATCAGTTTGAGCGCGTTTCAATTTTTTCACAATCAAATCTGGAGCATCCAAAAGACGAATTGTAGCATTTTGGTTGTCGTCAGATTTACTCATTTTTTTGGTTGGCTCTTGTAAGCTCATGACACGAGCACCACCTTCGCCGACCTTGATATCAGGTACTACGAAAGTTTCACCGAATCTACGGTTAAAACGCTCTGCTAAATTACGAGTCAACTCAAGGTGTTGCTTTTGGTCTTCACCTACAGGAACATAATTCGTACCATATAGCAGAATATCCGCCGCCATCAATGGTGGATACGTAAGCAACGCTGTAGGAATAGAGTCACCTTGCTTTTGAGACTTATCTTTGTACTGAGTCATACGCTCTAATTCGCCAACATAGCTAATAGATTGCATAACCCAACCGAGCTTAACATGCTCAGGCACTTCGGATTGTACGAACAATGTTACCTTTTTAGGATTGAGACCAACAGCGAGGTACAACGCAGCCAAATTACGAGTATTTTGGAATAACTCTTTTGGATCTTGCGGTACAGTAATCGCATGTTGGTTAACGATGCAATAGTAACACTCATCAGTATCTTGATAGTCTAAAAAATTACGTAAAGCCCCCAAATAGTTACCAAGTGTTAACTCCCCACTTGGTTGGATGCCGGAAAATATAACTGCCATAATAGTCTCCCTATATTGAAATAAACCAACAGTGCCGAAGCACTGTTGGTTATATATATTATTCTACGGTTACAGATTTAGCCAAGTTACGTGGCTTGTCTACGTCTGCACCACGAGTAATCGCTGCGTAGTACGCCAATAATTGCAATGGTACAACCGCTAAGATTGGAGCGATGAATTTATTTGCACGAGGCACATAGATTGTGTGGTCAACGTGTTTAGATAATTCTTCGTCACCTTTCATACCGATGCCGATTACGATAGCTTCACGCGCTTTTACTTCGCGGATGTTGCTGATCATCTTGTCATAAACATCCTCTTGTGTAGCCAATGCGATAACAGGTACGCCCTCTTCAATAAGAGCCAATGTACCATGTTTCAATTCGCCACCTGCATATGCTTCAGCGTGGATGTAAGAAATTTCTTTCAATTTCAAAGCCCCTTCCATCGCTACTGCGTAGTCGATAGCACGACCCAAGAAGAACGCATCAGATTTGAAGCCATAATGTTTTGCAAAGGCTTTCATATCTTCGTCTACTTCAAAGATTTCATGAATCAAGGATGGTAAGTTTTTAACGCCGCTAAGAATTTCTTCGCCTACAGCTGGATTCATTTTGCCGTTTAATTGGCCAAGGTATACAGCGAACAACAAGCCTGCTACTAATTGAGTAGTGTACGCTTTTGTGGACGCTACAGAAATTTCAGGACCAGCCCATGTGTAAACTTTGTTATCCGCTTCACGAGAAATGCTGGAACCAACAACATTGGTAATAGCCAAGGATTTGGCACCAAGGCGTTTAGCTTCCTTCAAGGCCGCCAATGTATCGGATGTTTCACCGGATTGGCTGATAACGATACATAATGTTTTATCATCAGTCAACGGGTTGCTGTAACGATATTCAGATGCGATTTCCACATCAACTGGAATACGCGCCAAGTTTTCAATATATTGTTTTGTTACAAGCCCTGCATGGTATGCAGTACCGCATGCAACGATGAGAATTTTATTGAAAGCTGCCACATCTTCAGCAGTCCAATTCAACTCATCAAAGATAGCTGTCTTACCGTCTTCAGAAATATGTGTACCAAATGTATCACGAACAGCCTTAGGTTGATCATGAATTTCTTTCAACATAAAGTGTTCATAACCGCCTTTTTCTGCTGCTTCCGCATTCCAGTTAACATGGAATACCTCTTTATCAACAGCTTTTCCTTCACGGTCAAATACGGATACATTATCGCGAGTTACGATAGCTAATTCGCCATCGCTTAAAATATATGTGTCACGTGTGTAATTAATAATAGCTGGAATATCGGAAGCAACAAAGTTTTCCCCTTTGCCGAGGCCGATAACCAAAGGGTTTTCTTTCTTTGTACAAATGATTTTATCCGGTTCATCGGCACAGATGATTTCGAGAGCATACGCACCGTCTACACGATTCAGCATACGACGAACAGTACCGACAAAATCGCCATCGTACATGTCCTCCAATAAATGTGCAACCACCTCTGTATCCGTTTCAGATTTGAAATGATATCCTTTTGCGATGAGTTCCTCTTTTAAAGGCATATAGTTTTCAATAATACCGTTATGTACAACGGCAAATTTACCATCTTCAGATGCATGAGGATGCGCATTCATATCGGATGGACGACCATGTGTAGCCCAACGAGTATGTCCAATACCTACAGTTCCTTCATTAGGATCCGCTTTCACGATAGTCTCTAAATTGGAGAGACGGCCTACCTTTTTTTGAATTTTAATAACATTTTCAGGACCGATAACAGCAATACCTGCAGAGTCATAACCACGGTATTCTAACTTTGCCATACCGTCCAACAAGAAATCAGATGCTTGATTAAAGCCAATGTATCCTACGATACCGCACATGAGTATATCCTCCTATAACTGGGGGTATTTCTAGCCCCAGCAAAAACTAAGGCTAACTAATTAATGTTCTAGATTAATATTCTATTTAATGTATTAATTATTAATTCAATACAATTCATTCAGATATACTTTGTCCCCATCGTTACCGATGGGCTTTTTAATACCTGTTACGACTTGAATATGCCGGAAGAGCATCCGCTGATGACTCGATCACTCTTCACCTCGTCTACCCTAACGACTGCCTTCGTGGGTACTTGCGCTATTCGCCTTTACGAATTCGGAATTCCTTTCTGTGATATATGGCAGAATCAGTACAAAATAAAATATGTACTGAGGTATATTATACTAAAAAAATCGATAAAAAGTAAACCACCTCAGATAATTCAAAAGGAATAAAAAAGATTGTTTCTATGCTTCACGTCCTTTTCATTGTAAGAAATTATACTTCTATCATTCTAAATTTTACACAATTAGATTTTGTTGTATTTTCAAAATGTATGTATATAATTTGGGAGATATTAATCATGAATAAAACAACGATTAAAAAGAAACATAAAAATAGAAAAAATAGTTTGTCCTATAGAAAGTTACGCCGTTGGGTATTACCTGCAGTCCTTGGTGCTGCCCTATCAACGTTAGCTATCATTCCAACCTTAGCAGCAGAAACTCAGCCTAACACTAACATCGCAGTTGTAACCACAACAGAGCAAACCAAAACAGTACCATCCGCACAAGGAAGCACATCTCCAAACGGTGCTCCTAATGGTATGGAACCACAATCCGAAGTAGATCCTAATACTTTCAAAGGCACAACTATCGTTACAGAAAACAAATCCATTGCACATGAGTCGATGACAAACACAACGGCCGATCAGAATGCTTTCATCGGTAAAAATAAAGCGGTAATTGATATTGAAAATAGCGTTTTCGATAAAACAGGCGACACTACAAGCGATGACAATAGCAATTTCCGTGGTCAAAATGCAGTAGTCCTCGGTATCGAGGGTAGCCAAATTAACATCAAGGGTAGCAATATTACATCTAACTCTAAAGGTTCTAATGCAGTCTTTGCCACTGGTGAAGGCTCGGTTATCAACGTAGAAAATACTAATATTCACACAAAAAGCGATTCCTCTCGTGGTTTAGATGCTACTTACAAAGGTACTGTAAATGGCAAAAACCTAACTATCACTACTGAAGGGGCTCACTCTGCTACACTTGCTACAGATCGCGGAGAAGGCACTATCACCGCAGAAGCGGCAAAACTTACGACATCTGGCGAAGGCAGTCCTGTTATCTACTCTACGGGTAATATTATGGTAAACAATGTCAACGGCATAGCGAATAACAGTGAAATTGGCGTCGTAGAAGGTAAAAATTCCATAACTCTTACAAACTCCAATGTAACAGGCTACAAAGATAATGGCTTCATGCTATATCAAAGCTTCTCTGGTGATGCTGAAAACGGTATTGCTCGTCTGAAAGCAGAGAATAACACACTCACAACTCACGCTACAGGTGCGTTCCTCTATGTAAACAACACCACTGCTGAAGTAGACCTTTCTAACAATGCAATCTCTATGCCGAACACATCTACCCTAGTGAAAGCAGCTGCTGACTCCCGTTGGGGAAAAACTGGTGAGAACGGCGGTCACCTTACACTCCGCACATCTAACCAAGAGCTAAACGGTAATATTATGGCTGATTCAATCAGTACCATCGCTCTAGACATGACAAATGGATCTAGCCTTGTAGGTGCTATAAACACAGACAACACGGCTAAAGAAGTAACTGTGAAACTCAGCAAAGACTCCAATTGGATACTCACAGGCGACAGCTATGTAAAATCCTTGAGCAACGAAGACACAACCGGCAGTAACATTCAATTGAATGGATATAAACTTGTTGTGGCTGATAAATAATATCAAAAGCACTACTCTGAATTATTCCAATTTAAAGTAGTGCTTTTAATTTGTTAAACTTACTTGTATATCAGTTTAAATATATAAATCATCTTTATATAAATCTACCAATAAGCAGATTAAAAATTATGAGTTAAACAGTCTATTAAATAGCACCCATATATTGGCCATAGTTTTAATTCAACCATAGGCTTGTAGTTTTCATCTTTAATTTTATGTTCCAACAAATTTAGATTCTCTAAATCATCTTCCCAGCTTTTGATATAGTCCTGCTTTTCTTCTTCGCTATCAAAGTCTTCGTCCATTTTTGCATTTTCAATGCATGCCAATATTTCTGTTCGTTGCTTCTCCACTTCACGATGGAACATATCATGTTGCTTCATAATCCAAAGACCAAAGTAATAAGGGCCATCACTTAAATCACAGTGCTCTTTAGCCTTTTCACATTCATCTAAGAATAGGCCATACTCATCTAATATATAATAGGCGTCAATGATATCAAACTCAAAAACTTCATCATTACTTAAATGATATGCTACATCGCCTCCAAGCTTAATTTGCTTCAAACGATCGAGGGCTTGCTTTTTATTACCTAAATGCACATCACAATAAGCAATACAAACTAGTAACTTCATCCTATTAGGATAGCCTTTTAATAACTCTTCAAAAATGGCCCTTGCTTTCTCATATTCCTTAAGCTCAAACAAACACACTGCATAGCCAAAGTTCATGTCATAATCGTTCGATACTATTATTCCCCTTTCAAAAGCACGTAAACTTTTCTTCAACTCCTCTACAGAACCTTTCTCTCTATAAGCTGAAAAATGATATAAAGCCAACCCTCTGTAAGTCTCTATATATGGAGAATTTAGCTTTACAGCTGCAGATAGATAGTCATATTCTTTTATATTTCCCTCATCGTTATAATAAAAAGCCAAATTAGTGTAAATTCTCGCTTTATCAGTATCACTAAGTTCATTAGTATAAGCTTCAAGGAACCCTTCCAATAGTTCTATTGAATTTTTCTCATCCCTCAACACCTGTTCAACAGTTGCTAAAGTACAGGCCACATCCACATCATTAGAATACTCACACATCAAAGTAATTAAATACGTTCTAAAACGCTCTGCGTATTGCTTTAGCACATCATAATCACTAAATATAGACGCATTATATGTAGCTTCATATTCTACTTTAAGATTTTCCCAATACTCTTTTATAGCAAGCTTCATATTACACCTTTTCTATCGAATATATTTCAGACTATATGGCTATAATAACACAAATTACTTCCTATATACGTGCCTATAGTAACTCCTCTCATATAAATTCAAACCATGTTAAAAGATTTCCTTTAGTCTCTAGCTAGTTCTAATTGCATAAAAACAACCCTCTATTAGATATTCTAAAAATGAATAAAAATATCTAATAGAGGGTTATGTTATTTAAACAAAAATAAAAGCTAATTATATTATGCTCTACCAATAGAAATCAACGCCGCATTTTTTGCATGTATCAATGTAGTATCAAATAAAGGTATATCCGTATCATCTTGTTTAATAAGTAGCCCAATTTCAGTACAGCCTAAGATAACACCTTGTACACCAGATTTTACCAAATCACCAATAATATCTAAGTATTGTTGTTTAGATTCATTAGAAATAACACCTAAACACAATTCATTATATATAATATCATTCACAAGTTCGACTTGATCTTCGTTAGGTATAACAACATGAATCCCCCGATTTTCCAAGATACATTTATAAAAATCTTGTTGCATCGTGTACTTGGTACCGAGTAGACCTACCTTTGTAATACCTGATTTTTCCAACTCTACTGCAGTCATTTCCGCAATATGAAGAAGAGGTATGTGAATATGTCTTTTTATTTCATCCGCTACTTTATGCATTGTATTCGTGCATATAACAATATAATCAGCACCAGCCTTTTCTAAAGATTGAGCAGCATCGGATAAAATTTCAGCGCTTCTATCCCAATCTCCATTTGCTTGACACTTTTCTATCTCTTCAAAATCGACACTATATAAAATACATTTTGCTGAATGTAAGCCGCCCAAAACTTGCTTAATAGTTTCATTCAAGACTTGGTAATACGTAATCGTACTTTCCCAGCTCATTCCTCCAATTAAACCTATTGTTTTCATAATTTCACCCTCTAAACTTAGAATAAACCAAAATAAAAAGATTATTCATTATGATTATTCAATTTTAAATATCACTTATCTCTAAACCTCCTATATATGCTCCTGCAGCGACTTTACGTAGGACGGAGCAAAGGGACATATATAGGAGGGTATACTTTTAATATAAAAGTTGTAGAATGGAACCAAACGGAATGGTATCAAACTACTCATCAAGAGTTATTCAGCTAACCCTTGTTCTCTACCGATAATATCAGCGATTTCTTCACATAATGATTGTAATGTTTCTTGGTCTGGACCTTCTGCCATAACGCGAATGAGTGGTTCTGTACCAGAGGCACGTACAAGTACGCGACCTTCGTCACCGAGCTCTCCTTCAGCTGTTACGATAGCAGCTTTGATAAGGTCATTGTCTTCCCAGCCAGTTTTTGTAGCGATCCGAACATTTACAAGAACTTGTGGGTATTTTGTCATAATGCCCGCCAACTCAGAAAGAGGTTTCTTTTTCTCCTTCATAAGAGCCGCCACTTGAACAGCTGTTAACATACCGTCACCAGTGGTGTTGTGATCTAAGAAGATTACGTGACCAGATTGTTCACCACCAATGGAAAGATTATGTTCACGCATGTATTCCAATACATACCGATCACCAACAGCAGTGGAAACCGTTTTCATACCAAGTTCTTCTGCTGCTTTATGGAATCCGATATTACTCATAACGGTACCAACTATGGTATCACCTTTAAGTTTGCCTTCTTCTTTCAACTTAAGAGCGCATAACAACATAATTTGATCGCCATCGAGAACTTGACCTTTTTCATCAACCAATAAACAGCGGTCAGCATCGCCATCATTAGCAATACCAAGGTCTGCATTATATTGTTGCACAGCTACTTGCAATCCTTCGATATGCGTAGAACCACAGTGATGATTGATGTTCAAGCCATCTGGATTCACATTAATATTGATGACTTTAGCCCCTAGTCCAGACAAAATTTCTGGACCTACACTAGACGCGGCACCATTGGCACCATCATAAACGATAGTCAACCCTTCAAGGGACGTATCAATTGTGTGACGTACAAAGTGAGCATATAAATGAGCCAAGTTACTATTAAACTCAATTTTACCTATACCATCCCCTGTAGGACGTGCTAATTCATTATCTGCACTTTGACGAACATATTTTTCCAATTCATCTTCCACTTCATCAGGTAATTTATAGCCATTGCTATCAAAGAATTTAATGCCATTATCTGGATATGGATTGTGAGATGCAGAAATAACAGCACCCGCATCAAACCCTTGTTGACGTACAAGGTACGCTACTGCTGGAGTTGGGATAACGCCTGCAATCACTACATTACCGCCAACAGAACAAATGCCCGCTGCTAATGCACTTTCAAGCATAGAACCAGAAATTCGCGTATCGCGACCAATCAAGAACGTAGGATGTTCCTTTTCCTTACCAAAATGCGTTCCTGCCGCACGACCTAAATGATAGGCTAATTCTGGCGTTAAAAACTCATTAACAACACCACGTACACCATCTGTACCAAATAAACGAGCCATAATTATCCTCCTCTAAGGATTTGTGAAAGTTTCACAAGTCTATATATCTACCGTGTGTATCATTTCAATAATTACTGTTGTGTATTATATCACAATATAGAAAGCATACCTACTATAAAGTCACATCTATATTACATAAATAGTATGAATCTATACTGTAATTCAATTCATCAGTATAATTCCCCACTAATTAGGTTTAGCGTATTTTGCCATACATAAAATGGCTGTTTCCGCGCCATCAAGGGCAGCACTCATAATTCCCCCTGCATAGCCAGCCCCTTCACCCATAGGATAGAAACCTCCTACAGTAGGAGAAATGCGTTCTTCATTGCGTCCCATACGAAGCGGTGCAGAGGTGCGCGTTTCAACGCCTGTCATACACACCGCAGGATTATCGAATCCACGGATACGACGACCCCAGTATGGCAAGGCCCGCTCTAATACGGATGTGACGAACGGTGGCAAGCAATCATGTAAATCGCAATTCACGACACCTGGCTCGTAGCTATATATACTATTTTGTACACTAGGTGCTTGTGAAAGCCCTAAAAACTGCCCTACTGTTTGTGCAGGTGCATGGAAATTAGATCCGCCCAACTCATAGGCCTTTTGTTCCCATTCTCGTTGGAATGCAACGCCATCTAATGGATGAGTACCAAAGTCATCTGGACCTACGTTAACCACGATAGCACTATTAGCAACACCGCTGTTCCGAGCGTATAAGCTCATGCCATTTACGACAACGCCACCTTCTTCAGAGGCAGATGCTACTACTTGACCTCCTGGGCACATACAGAAGCTATACGCAGTACGGCCTGTTTCTTTATCATGGTACACGAGGGAGTATTCTGCTGCACCGAGGCCCAAGCTAGATGGTTCCACGCCATATTGGGACTCATCGATTACAGCTTGATCATGTTCAATACGAACACCGATAGCAAAGGGTTTTGCCGTCATTTCCACATTGCGTTTATGAAGCATCTCGTATGTGTCACGCGCACTATGTCCTACACCAGACAAAACAACAGTCGTATCAATACGCTCACTACCATTAACTTCAACGCCTACGATACGGTCATTTTCAATAAACAAATCCGTTACCTTAGAACCAAAACGGACTTCACCACCCCATTCGATGATGCGCTCACGCATGGCTTTTACCATAGTACGCAATTTATCTGTACCTACGTGAGGTTTATGTTTATATAATATTTCTTCAGGCGCACCAAACTCAACAAAGTATTTAGATATCTCATGTAAACGCGGATGGGTAATGCGAGTTGTCAACTTACCATCGGAAAAAGTTCCTGCGCCACCTTCCCCAAATTGTACGTTGGATTCAGGTTTAAATATGCCCTTTTTCCAAAATGTTTCTACATCATGACTACGTGTATCTACATCTTGACCGCGTTCAAGCACGATTGGGCGATAGCCTTCACGAGCTAGGTAAAAGGCTGCAAGCATCCCCGCAGGGCCAAAGCCCATAACAACAGGACGATGAGCTAATGGTACGGACCCAAAAACAATAGGTTCTGGATCTTCTGCAGCAAATACAGATACATCCTTTTCTTTACCAAGCTTTTTCATGACTTGAGCTTCATTATGAACCTCAATGAATAGAGTATATACAAAAACAATGTTTGGCTTCTTACGAGCATCTACGGCACGTCGAACAACATGAATCGTTTCGATAGCGCCACGTAACGGGGGATATTTCTTTTCTACAATACTTTTGATATCCGACTTAACCGTAACAGCTACGCGGAGATTTATTATTCTAATCATATCTTTCCTATTAAAGCCTCCCTTTTAGGCGAGCCTACTTCTTTAATCTTTGACCAAAATTCTTTACCACTTGATCTGTAAGAAAATAGTTATACATCTTTATTATACAACACTACTATAAAAGCTAATATATAAATCATAAAAAGGCCCTAATAGAGAAATATTCACTCTATTAGGGTCTTCATCGCAAGATTTCAAAGCCTCATAAAAAACTTATCATCCATTAAGTACTTTCTTTTGTATTTCTACTTTCACCCGTACCGTTGTGGTATTGCTATTAACACCATTCGGTAATACTAAATTATAGTTACCCTGTACAGTTTCAGTAGCACCCGACACATCAATAGGTTCTGTTTGTATTTCTGTAACGGAATCAATCATTTCTTCACGACCAGTAACCGTTAGTTGCGTTGGTGTAGCAGACGTAGATTTAACTTCATAACCCTCTGCTACTGTACCAACAGTCGGAACAGTAATAGGAACCGCCTTTTCTTTACGTAATAAGTTAAGTTCATATTGTGCTTGACCTTGGTTTGGATTAATATGTACATCTAGTACATTACCTGCCGTATCCCAAGCTTCTAAGGTACTAACAGCGCTAAAGTTCTTCGTTTGACCAGCCACATTGACTTTCATGACAACCTTGCTCACTGCATTAACTTGTTGCTTACGACCAGAAACAGTTACCTCTTTCGGCACAATCGTTACCGATTTCAAAGCAATATCATCAGAGAACTTACCGATTGGAACTATTTCAACAGGAATCGTTTTCTCTGCATATTCATCAACATTGATGGTGATGGTATCTGGTTTAACCTCCACAAGATTCATTCCTGCCGGAGGAGTAAAATTAATAGTTACATTATTTTGACCTGGTTTTACACCGGATGCATCAATATAAGCTCGTAAATTATCTGATTTCATAGACATAATGGTATCTCGTGGACCAGCCAGAACAACACGGACCACATCTGGTGCATCTTCTATGATATAGCCAGAATTGAGATTTTGAACCTGTACAGGTATTGTGTAGGTTACTTCCATCACAGGGTTCTGATCGCGCATAATAAAGAACCACATGACGATAGCTGCTAACAAGGATAATAATTTAGCAGGCCAATTGCGTTTCAAATGAATCATCATTTATTTGCCCTCCATTTCCACATACTAGTAATGGTTTGACGAGGGCGTTCCATAAAGGTGCGCAATGCCTCTTTAATTTGATCCTCTGGTAAATGGCGATAAATATGACCGCCATATGTATAAGAAATGGTCCCTGTTTCCTCACTGACAACTATTACAACAGCGTCAGTTTGCTCAGACAAGCCAATAGCTGCACGGTGACGTGTACCTAGTTCAGTACTCAATGTGCGGTCCTCAGTCAACGGCAGCAAACAGCCTGCTGCACGAATTCGCCCATCACGAATAATCAAGGCCCCATCATGAAGCGGTGTACTAGGAACAAAGATATTTTTAATCAACTCGCGGCTCAATACAGCATCGATAAGAATACCAGTATCTACAAAGTCATTGAGACCTACTTCACGTTCAAAAACGATAAGTGCCCCCGTATGTTCACGAGACATAACGCGAGCCGCAGCCATTACTTCATTAATGGCCATATCCATTTCTTCTTCGTTTACATTTTGTGCCTTGCTGAAAATTCGTCCACGCCCCAATTGTTCTAGAGCACGACGCAATTCTGGTTGGAATACAACCGGTAACGCAAAGAGAAGAACGGTCATACTTTGTTGCAAAATCCAGTTGATAACGTATAGATTTAATAAATGACTCAATAAATTTAAAATTGCCAACATGACGAGACCTTTTAAAAGAGAAACGGCCCTCGTATCTTTAAGCAATTTATATAAATAGTAAATACCAATGGCAACGATTATGATATCAACAATATCAAGAAGCCTAAAGGTATGTATAAGTGCGTCAATATGCATAAAAATAGCTCCTTATACAAAATAATAAGGTACAATCAATTCTTTGACTGTACCTTATATTTTAACTCATTTTGAGAGTACTGTAAATTTATAAACAAACGCTGAATGAGATTTTATTAGATGTTTTGTGTTTCAATCCATACATCCATTTGGCCACCACAGACCATGCCTTCTTTAACAGCTACGTCATCATCAAGGAGAACATCAATACGACGGTGAGCTTCTTTTTTATTCAAGGAGTCCACAGCACTTAGGCGGATTTCATTTTCTGCACGACCGCCGCCAATAGTGCCAAAAATAGATCCATCAGGAAATACAACCATAGATGTACCAGCTTTACGAGGTGTGGATCCACGAGTATATAAAATAGTCGCTACTGCTAAGGTTTCGTTTTTACGTTCACTAAGATATTCAATAAACTCACGATTCATGGATCACTCTACCTTTCCGCAATGAGCCGCCTTTTTTACCACGTACCACTGCCAAATATTCACTAACGATAGATAATGCAATCTCCTCAGGTGTTTGTGCACCAAGGTCTAGACCAATTGGAGCATAAATCATATCTAACTCATCTTGGGTCCAACCTTGCTCACGCAACACTTCAAAAGCATGATGAATGCGTTTTTGGCTACCCATAACACCCATATACGTAGGCAAGTAACCACGCAATTGTTCTAAACATATATTATCGTACTCATGAGCACGCGTCACAATGATAAAGCCATTATATTCATCAAGAGGTAAATCATTCTTGAAGTTTTCTAAAGGTAAGCACTTACGTGTAACACGTTCATCAAAGAATTCAGGAACTACATATTCTGGACGGTCATCTACAACTGTAACACGACAGCCAATAAACAACAGCAAATCAGTAATAGCTCGGCTAACATGACCTGCGCCTAATACGAGAACTGACGGATCATTTTCTACAGGTTGTACGAAACACTCCATTTCGCCTACCATGCAGAGAGAATTTAGCTTTGCTTTATCTACAGTAAATCCTTCAATAGGAGTTCCGTATAGAACACTTCCATCTTCAGCATAAATAGTCTTATCCCCTTGACGAGGACCGGATAGAACTGTAACCATCACGGTAGTTTCAGTAACCTGTAGACGATTTTTCATCACATCATAAATTGTTTCCATCTAGATTCCTTTCATAATCCCAAGCGGTAACAGCCTCTAATACACCTCCACCGACAGCAAGGGATTTATCTGAAATACTATAACAATGAGACTCTTCACAACGAGCATCCACATCAGCCAACTTAAAATGATCTGATACGATGAGCCCACTTTTTAAAATTCCTCGTAGAATGCCTGTAATTTTAGCTCGGACTGGTTCTTCATCAACATAACCAATCACCTCATTGGCTTGTACAGAATCCCCAATATGCCGTTTTGCTGTAAATAGTCCAGCCTTTGGAGAATGGATAACGCGCTCATGAGTGTAGCCACCTACATTTCCAGGGATACCTGTATTAGGTTGAGCCGGCCCATCATAGATACAGCGACCTAATGAATGGCCACGCATCGTTTCAATGACCACATCTACATCTTCTCCAGCAGTAAATCCAGGGCCAACACCTATAACGAGCTCTGCATCATCTCGTTTTGTTCCAAGATTCTTTTTACTCAAAATAGCATCGACTACAATCTCTGGTTTTAAAGTGTCCAATAATTCCTCATATGAGCTAGTGACAACGGGAATGATTTTCTGTGCCAATGTATCCTTCACTTCACCAATAGACACATGACGAGCAACAAAACGTTCCAAAATCATTTCTCCACGATGAACCGCATTACCGTAACATACTTCGCGGCGAATCATGGTAGGAATCGCTATTTCACTAATTACAACGGGATAGCCCGCCCGTCTCAATCTATATACAGCACCGGAAGCGATGTCTCCACCTCCACGCATAAGTACCAATGGTTTCATAATGCCTCACTTTCACGATGTTTCAAACGCTCAAAATCATCGGGTGTGTCAATATCGTCGCCAACATCATCACTAATCCATAATTTCACGACATGGGCTTGACCCTCACCACGAATAATGGTCTTACCGCCTTGATCCCCTTGAATCTGTTGTAAAAAATCAAACCAATGGGAACCAAAGAGAACGGGATTTCCCGAATGACAATTCGCCCCATAATGTGGAACAACGATAGTTTTCGGATGAAAGTTATCACTAAATGCACTAATGACCTCATGTACAACAGCACTCGTCAGAAGTGGTTGATCCCCTACTGAACAGAGAATACCGTCTAGCGGTATGGGCGCCGTATTCACCAAATGATGTAATCCCAACGCTATGGATACTCCTTGCCCCAGTTCAGGATGGTCATTTCGAATCGCCTCAAAACCATAGCTTGTGACAATAGATTCTAGTTTCTCATGATCATCACCAGTAACCGCCACAAAAGGTAGTTTACAGGACATAGTTGAAACTACCTGTCCACCCCATCCACATTGAAGAGCCCCACAGACCGCATCTAGAACAGTCTTACCACGCCATGGTAAGAGTTGCTTATTACATCCCATGCGCTTGGATTGCCCTCCCACAAGGAGGACAATGCCAATATGCAAAGGACGACGGTCTATGGGGTCTCTCATGGGAATAAAAGCGGTATCACAATTTGCTTTCATAATAGTCATGAGTACCTACCGACATTGAATAATGCGACGGATTTCACAACTTGCTTTATATCCATCAGCCAAAATGATAGCCGTAATATCGCTATCAACAATATGATCAATAAAATCATCGATAATGCGATGTTGCACTGTTTCATAACCAGTACAGAACAATATTTTCTTGCCTTTACTATATTGGAATAAACCTTGTTTATGCAAAACAAGATCAGCCAACATACGCGGAGTTACAATAGCCCCCATATCGCGTTTTACGATATCTTGAACGAGCTCGATATTATGTACGTGCTCATCATCTAATGGGGCCCCTAGCATTTGTAGATTTACGAGACCAATCGTAGTCTTTGTAAGAGATGGAATGACAGGCTCAGTCGTCTTAGGCGCCTTGAGCCATTTTTCCTTCGCCCCATCGGCTTCTACAACAACTTGCCAATTTGGATGTAACTTGGCTAAACCATCGATAAGATCACAATCTAAGGAGTCTACTTTTGTTCCTGTAATTCCAGCGAACCACGCACCACAATAGCCACGTAAAAGTCGGTCAGTACAATACTCATCAGCTTCATTAATATTACGAGTATAAATCGGTTCATAATGAGCCACCTGAGATTCATAGAGTCGAGTTGTAGTCGTAACTACGATTGGCTGACCTTTCAGCCGTCCATATTCTACTAGTTTTGAAAGCACAGTCGTTTTACCGCCTGCCCCAACAAGGGCAACGATTCCCGGCTGAATCAATCGATTCCAATAGGATGTTTGTGATGTCATAGAACCAGGCCTCCTTAGAAAGTAAAAGGAACTAGAAATCTCTATACTTTATATTTCTCGTCCATAGCCATAAATACCTTCTCAGGTGTCATAGGTAATGTACGAATATCCGCACCAACTGCATTTTTAATGGCATGTTGGATAGCAGGGCACCCCGTATTGATGACAACCTCACCAATAGATTTAGCTCCGAAGCCACCTGTAGGCTCGTAAGATTCTACAAAGTCTGTATGTAATTCACCAATATCCTGACGGGTTGGGATTTTATAAGTCATAAGATTATTTGTTTCCAAACGACCATTGTTGGAATAGCGTACATCTTCATATAAAGCCATCCCGATAGCTTGTACCACACCACCCTCAACTTGAACGCGAGCCAATTTAGGGTTGATAACAGTACCGCAATCAACACAAGAATAGAAATGAAGAGGAATAACCTTACCGGTTTGTTTATCTACCTTTACCTCAGCAATAGATGCCATAAATGGAGGTGGAGACGTATGACTGCCCCATGTAGCGAAACCAGACAATTGCTCCGCATTAGCACCAACTAATAATTTTGGTGCCAATTGATGGATATCCATTGTTTTGGAGCCGTCTTTCGTGGTAGCTACAACGCCGTCAAAGTCAACGTTCTCAACGTCGGTTTCAAAGAATTGAGCAAATTTAGCAATAATCTTAGTGCGTAACTCTTCTGCAGCCATCTTAGCAGCAGTACCCGTTACATAGGTTGTACTAGATGCGTAGGACCCTGGATCGAATGGTACGATATCTGTATCTGATTCAATAACAGTCATATATTCCATAGGACAACCTATTACTTCACAGGCCATTTGAGTTAATACGGTATTAGACCCCATGCCCATATCAGAAGATCCAGTATACAATGTATAATTGCCATCGTCACCAAGTCGGATTTCAACAGATGCTACGTCGATATTTGCGACACCAGAGCCTTGTAGTGCTAAAGCCATGCCAAGTCCACCGCGATAGCGCTCATCGATGTCCCAAGAATGAGGGCGTTCATCCCAACGAGCCATTTCTTTTACACGATTTACAGTATCTTGGAAAAGACCAGAATCAAGATATTCATCTGGAGCATATACTAAGCTTTGTTCACCTTCCGCTATTAAGTTCTTCTGACGTAGTTCAGCTGGATCAATCCCCATTTTGTCAGCCAATTGGTTAACAGCACATTCTAATGGCCACAAGGCTTCTGTTGCACCGTACCCACGGAAAGCACCACCCGGAGTTTGGTTAGTATACACACCTTCTGTACCATAATGAACAGCAGTCGCTTTGTTGTACAACGGTACAGATTTATGTTCACCAGCCGTTGTAGTAGTGAAGCAATGAGTTGCATGTGCCCCAGCGGCTGTGATGGAGTCCATATCAATAACTTTAATAATGCCATCTTTCGTAGCACCTACACGAATTTTCCATTCACGAGCATGACGTGTAGTGGAGCAAGTTTGTGCTTCTGTACGATCGTATAAAAGATAACAAGGTTTTTTCAATGTCCACGCTACGAAAGCTGTCATAATTTCTGTACAAGCCGTTTGTTTAGAACCGAAGCCACCGCCAATACGAGGCTTAATTACACGGACTTTTGTAGCCGGAATACCGAGTGCACGAGCGATGTGACGGCGTACATGGAATACGATTTGCGTAGAGGATACGATAACTACACGACCTAGCGCATCTATATATCCAAAACTTTGGAATGGTTCCATCGTTGTTTGGCGTGTAGCCTGGTCAAAGTATGTACCTTCTGCCACGTAATCACATTTAGCAAGTTCTGCTTCCACATCTCCTACCCGTTTGTGATAGGATACGCAAATATTACGTTTGTAATCTTGACCTACAGGGATATTGTTATGAATATCATCCTCAGGATGTACTATAGTTTCATGATCGATAGCAGTGTGCATATCAAGTACAGGTTTCTGTACTTCGTATTCAACCTTGATAAGCGGCATTGCTTTAAGCGCTGTAGCCTCATCTTTTGCTACGATGAGAGCAACTTCGTCTCCAACATAGCGAACTACAGGGTCCAAGATGAGCGCATCATAAGCGGATGGCTCTGGATATGTTTGACCTGCTAATGTGAATCGCGTATTAGGCACATCTTCATAAGTAAAAATAGCTTCTATGCCAGGGATCAATTTAGCTTTAGATGTATCAATAGATTTGATGCGCGCTTGAGCATGAGGGCTACGAAGAACCTTAATAACAAGCGCATCTTTGGGAACAAAATCGCCAGTATAAGACGGTTTACCAGATAAAATACCTTTTGAGTCAACTTTGTCATAGGATTTACCAATATGCTTGTTCATCATTATAGGCCTCCTTCTAAGAATTTACGAACTCCTCGAAGTTGTGATTCATAACCAGTACAGCGGCACAAGTTACCTATAAGGTATTCGCGAATTTCATCATCGCTAGCCTTTGGATTTTTGCGTTTCAAATTGATAGCACTCATCATCATGCCGGTTGTACAAAAACCACACTGATCTGCGCCTTCACTTGCGATACAAGCCGCCAATAATTCAGCTTCCTCTTGTAAACCTTCTAATGTAGTAATCTTATGGCCTGGCGCACGAAATGTAGGATAAGCACAGGACAAAATGATTTCGTCATCCACCCATACAGTACAAAGACCACAGTTTGTGGTATCACAGCCACAGCGGACACTGTAATAGCCAAGATTACGCAATGTGTCTAGTAACATCTCATCAGTTGGCACATTAACAGTTACATTTTTGTTATTAATATTAAGTACGAGTTCCATTATTGTGCCACCTCCTTAGCTAAGCGTTGAACCATTGCTTTTACCATTTCCATGCGATATTCTTTGGACGCATGAGAGTTAGATTGATACACTAGTTCTTCAGATGCCAATTGACCTGCCTCTTTTGCGGCAGATAATCCTTTTTCTGAAAGCAAAGCACTTGCTTTAACAGCTAATTGAGGTACACCAGGTCTTGTACCGATATACAATTCAACGCCTTTTTCATCATGGCGAAGAGCACCTGTCAACAATGGGAAATCACCACGAGAGATGCGAAGTGCTTCAACAGCTACAGCTGCATCTACTTTAGGGATGCGAATCTCCACGAGAATATCACGTTCTCTATATGTCATATAGTCTTGCATGGACATACGACCACCTTTAAAGGTAACGATGTCTGCATGCACGGCCAATAGCGCAGGAATGATATCAGAGAAGCCAAATTTACTTGCTACAGAACCGCCCATGGTAGCAATATTTCTAAATTGAACGCCAAGAATCTCCTTAACACCTTTAACTACGGCACCGCCGCAGAATTGTTGTAAAGGCTCAAAACGTTCCACATCTCCTTGTGTCGCCATAGCGCCAATTACAAACTCCTTATCTTCTTCACGAACATAACGCAAATCAAGACTCGCCATATCAATCACTGATGGCCAAGTACGTCGTCCTAGACGCAGCCAACAGCCTCCCGCTAGCATAGGAGCCGTTTTGTTCTTTGTGGCTAATTCATAAGCCTCTTCCACCGTCTTCGGTTCTAATACTTTCATAAATGCTAACATAATCTGTCCTCTCAATGGTATACTAATACTAACAGAATTACGGTGCTAACTATAAAAATACAGTTCTCACCAAACTACAAACTTAACAAAAAACTATAGAATCTCATGCATTTCTTATACTTTTATTTTACCAATTATTTACCACTAAATCTACGATGAAAGATATAAATTTACAGGAAATTTGCAAAGAATTACATATTTATGAATTTGGAATTGCCTCATGGCCACTACCTGAACAGGCCAAAACTATTTTATTTGAAAGCAACCCATGCCCCTTTACTGCTGCAGATGTGGAGGCAAGACTACTAGGAACGACTCGGTTTATGCCCAAAAGTGCCATCGTTTGTCTATTCCCGTACCATGTACAACACAAAGGCCATGCCAATCTATCGCGCTATACATGGTCAACAGATTATCACCTGGTCATTAATGAATATTTAGAACGTCTTATTGAAAGATTACAAATAATTGATGACTCGGCTCAGTTTTCCATTCATTGCGATACATCTCCTTTAGCCGATCGATACATGGCCTACTTGGCAGGTCTCGGCTTTTATGGAAAGAACAACTGTTTTATCAACCCTAAATGGGGTTCTTATGTCGTTATTGGTACGATTTTAACAACACTAGAACTCGAGCCAAATGTACCCCTTGAACAGTCTTGTATGGGATGCAATCGTTGTATTACAGCATGCTTAGGGCAATGTTTGGGCCATGACGAGTTTAAATACGCTACTTGTAAAAGCTACTTAACTCAGAAAAAAGGAGAACTCACCGATAAAGAGGAACATATTCTCGCTAAAACTCCACTCGTATTTGGTTGTGATGTGTGCCAAGAGGTATGCCCCCACAACAAAAATATTCCAACTACGCCCATCCCAGAATTCCAACAGATAGAACCGTATGTCAATATAGACGAACTGGAAGCACTAACGAACAAAGAATTCAAAGCAAAATATGGCCATCGAGCCTTCTCGTGGCGAGGTAAAAAAATACTAATGAGAAATCAAGAGATTATAGATAGAAAAAATAAACTATAATATTCAATAAGACATAATAATTAACAAATACGCTTATAATAATTTTTATTAAGCAAACTAACAAAAACTTGATAAAGCATTAGCAAAATAATCTACAAATTTTTAGAATCAAAAAGAGACGGCCAAAATGAACTGCACCCCCAAAATTGTGTCCACTTTTGGGGGTGCAGTTCAAGAAGTCGTCTCTTTTAGTAATTATTTAATTTCGTAATAGTTCAACTCATCCAAACTCTTACCAAGAGCAGGTAGATATATTTCAAGAAACATATCTACCTCAGGCATATTTAGATTTTTCAACTTAGCTAAGATAGAGTCATGTGCCTCTTTAAACTCATCATTCCCTGCCTTGAGCTCTTTGACGCATTTCATATAGGCTGAAATTATATCGGCAGCCTTAACGAGAGGCCATTCTGGACTAGCCTCTGCATCAACAAGTATAGGCTTATAAACAGATTGTAACCGGTCTGGCAAGGTTGATAGCATTTTTTCTTGCGCCAAAGTTTCAACCTCACCATACAGTTCCCGCAACTTTGGATCAAAATACTTGATTGGTGTCGGCATATCTCCTGTAAAGATTTCGCTCACCTCATGATACATAGCTATGACAGCTACCTTATTGATATCTACATTCCCACCGAAGTATTCATTTTTTATGGCCCCTAAGTTGTGCGCTACCATAGCCACTTCAAGGCTATGTTCTTGAATATTTTCTATTTCCGTATTTCGCATGAGGCTCCATCGATTGATAAAGCGCATGCGTTTTAAAAATGCAAAAAATGAACTCATATGTCCCCCATTACACAATAGGTCCTTAAATTACCCCACGGAGTTTAAATCCATAATCAAGGAATTGTACAGCTTCTTCCCAACGATTATCATCATTAAGCATAACTACAATCATAGTATGGCCCTTCCGTGTGGCAGACGCAATCAAACATTCTCCTGCTGCGTTTGTAAAACCTGTTTTCAAGCCATTCGCACCTGGATATTTATTGCGAATAAAATGGTTTGTAGTACGAATTGTTTCTGGTGCACGGTTTTGATACGGCACCTTGTAATAATCATTAGCAACCTTGTCACGGAACATTTGGTATTTCATGCCGTACGCTGCAATCATCGCTAAATCACGAGCCGTAGAATGGTGACCCTTTTGTGTTAATCCATGAGGGTTCAAGAACACACTATTCTTTGCACCCGCTTTTGCAGCAATGCGAGTCATATCCTTAGCAAATTTATCTACAGAACCACTTACATTTTCGGCTACAACAACGGCCGCATCATTACCACTAGCAACCATCATACCTTCAAGAACACCTTCCAATGTAATCTGATCGCCTACGCGAACCCCAAGGTTTGATTCTTCCATGCTCGTTGCATAACTACTTATAGTAGCTAATTCATCAAGCTGTGTGCCCTTCAGTTCTAAAGCAGTTAACAAGGTAACCATTTTCGTAGTACTAGCTGGATGCATCCACTTATCTGGATTCTTTGCAAATAAAATTTCTTTTGTATCTGCATCAATAAGGACTACGGCCTCACCAACAGTAGAAGGAGGTGTAATATATGCAGCTTGAGCAACACCAGCACCTATAAATACGATTCCTATAAAAGTTATGGCCAATACCAATTTCTTATAAAACATATAAATATTCGTCGTTAAAAGTGTCATCACTCTCGTTCTACCTTCCAGTATCCTAACTTTCAAGACTATTATCTATTTCTACATTTGTAGTAGTTGCTTTTTTCTTTGTCCCTTTAATTTCACCTGTCGATGTATCTACATTTTGAATATATACTACATGTTGAGGATCATTTTGAATATATACTACACGCTGAGGATATGGAATGTCGATGCCATATTTATCAAAAGCATCTTTTACATCAGACATAATGCCGTATTGAACAGCGAGGAAATCCTTCGACTTAACACGAGCATAAGCGGCGATTCGTACAGAATTGTCTCCAAATTCAGAGATACCTATTTCCATATTCTTCGGATTAAGGACACGTTTATCTGCTGCAAAAATATTTTTTAAGATTTTTATTGCTTCATGATGATCATTATTATAACCAATGTCAAACGTAAATGGGATAACGCGTTCTGAAGTATAAACAATGTTAGTTACAGCTTGGGATGTAAGAAGAGAATTAGGTATGTATACATTCTTTTGATCTTTTGTAGTAATAACTGTATACATAAATTGGATTGATTTAACACTGCCGACTACATCACCTACCTGAATAACGTGACCCGCTCTAAAAGGCTTGAAGATAAGAATTAATAAACCAGATGCTAAATTAGAAAGGTTATTCTGTAAGGAGAGACCAATACCTAAACCAAAAGCACCAAAAGCAGCTATAAAAGATGTTGTAGGAACACCAATTTGGTTTAAGCAAATCAATACTAACCCTACTAGCAAGGCGTAATTAATAATTTGAGTGATAAAGCTCATTGCTGCTGAGTCATAGGAAGCTTTTGTCATAATGCGAACAGCAAAAGCTTTTACCCATTTAATAGCATATCGCCCTATCCAAAATAAAATTAACGCTAATAAGATATTTCCAGCTTGTGCAAAGAACCAGTCCCTCATTTGAATTAATATATTAGCGTCTTTAAAAAGAAATTCAGAAACAGCACTTAAGAAATTAGCCATAATAACCATCCATAATATAAATCTATACAATAACAAATATACGTCTCAACATAATGTCAATATAATAACAGTAAACATATATGCTATAATTTTACATATGCATTCGCAATACGATAATAAAGATATTATATCGTTATATTCCATATATAACAATCATAAAACTAGGGAGACTTACATGTTCAAAAATCTATACGAAGCACCCCAAGAACTCGCTACTGGAGGCTATGTAACTAGAGAGTTACACTCCGTCACGGTACACTTTGACGATATCCACTATTCTCTTTCGAGCGGACAATTAAATGGTGGCTATCACCATACTCTAGCCGTACGTAATCAACAGCTAACATATCAAATCGAAACAGAAAAAGATTTACCCGGTGGCTCTGTAGCCGATTATTTAGCTCAAGAATTTGAGCACATTGATACACCTGTTCATTTTAGTACAGCCCTCCTCACGTCTGCCACAATGCATCTACACGCCTATGCCAAAGTCGAAGAACATGATACTATCGTAGAAACTATCGTGACTGCAGGCTATGAAAAAACGGCACATCGCGCAGGTACAGGTTATTGTTATGAAGAGCGTGATGGAGACTTCATAGTACCAGGCACAATTAATATCCTCGTATTTACAAATAAAGCTTTAACAGATAGCGCTATGGTAAAAGCTATCATGACGATTACCGAGGCTAAAACCGCAGCCCTACAAGATTGGAATGTTGAAAGCGTACGCCTCCATCCGTTTATTAACGAAGACATTCCTGACGCAATTACGAAAGAACGCAAAACATCTGCCACAGGTACCTCTACAGATGGTATCGTTCTCACCATCGATACAAATGGAGATATCTTAACCGATGCTGGCTCCTTCTCACTATTTGGAGACACTTTAGCCAAGGCCGTCTATGTAGGCGTACAAAGAGCACTAGAAAATGCTATTGGAGCTGAATAATCCTATCTTGTGATATCCAAAAACATCTAGAATGCCCCCAAATTATCATTCAACACCCCACTCATATATGAAAAATATAATACAAATGAAAAACCGCACATCCTAGGCGATCGGAATGTGCGGTTTATTGCATATAAAACTGTTACATATAGTATAATTTTTGAAAATGAATATCAAATTAAAATTTGAGATATTTTCTCAAATTTTTCAAATTAATTATTAGATTCAAAGAATTATTATGTTTCATATGTTCCATGAGTATTATGTGCCTTTAATATTCATGGAAGAATTGTTGTAACTTTTTAAGATTTTTAGTTTTTGTAAGCCCTAGCATCAATAAAATACGCGCTTTTTGTGGACTTAAAGTATCACATACTAGATAGTTTGCCAGTGCATCTTGTGGCACTGCAGATACCATACCACTACCGGTACGAGAAGCACGTACCGTTGGAAACTTTGTATTCTGTGTGATTTGACGTACGTTTTGTGGGATTGTACCATGACCAAGACCTGTTAAAATTAAACCGTCAGGATTTGTAGCAACTACACTCATAGGCACCATATCATCCATACCACCATAGCAGGTCATTATAACTACACGAGGTAACTCAGACAATTTACTCACATCAAATACAGAGTCTTGAGTATGACGTCGAGTAGACACTTTATAATAGTGGGCAACACCATCTTGTACAATACCAAGATGCCCCACTAATGGACTATCAAAAGTCGCTACATTAGTAGTGTTGCATTTAGATACATCCCTTGCCCCATCAATGTAGCCATTTAATACGACTATCACACCTTTACCTACAGACGATGGTGTTCTCGCTACTTGGATAGCTTGCAATAAATTAATTGGCCCGTCTGCACTAATAGCACCTGCGGGTCTCATAGATCCAGTAATAACAATTGGCTTGTCTGTATGAACTGTCAGATTCAGAAAATATGCCGTCTCCTCCATGCTATCTGTGCCATGAGTAATAACAACACCACCGATATCATCTCGATTAACCAATTTTTGCACCAACTTAGAAAGTTCTAACCAGTGATTTACGGTAATATCGGAGCTTTCAATATTACTAAACTGAGTATATGTATAAGGACCATACGGTTTTGTACCAGGTACGGAGGCTAAGATTTTGTCAAGTCCTAACACCCCTGCCGTATAGCCTGTTAAATCAGTATTTGAAGTACCTTTTCCTGCAATAGTTCCTCCAGTACCAATCAAAGCAATTTTTGTATCCATATTACCTCCACTATAAAACTATAAAATAATTATTGTTATTAAATTTAAACTAAGTACGATTCAATAAGGCTGGTCAATAATGGCCAGCCTTATTATATTCTAAAAAATTATTTTATCTTATTTTATGGCTTCGCCCCTATAGATTCATGGATTCATCTCTATAAATCGAGATTTCTGCCTTATCAATTAAAGCTTTGGGTCAAATGATGGCATCAACTCCAATTTATGTTTATTAATTCGATTCAGATAGTCGATTCGCTCTTTTGTTGGCTGATCTTCAATTTCACCAGTTCTGATATAACGATCCAGTATAGCATAGTTAAATCCCAATTTATCCTCATCGGACTGACCACTAAGACCATCACTTGGCACCTTATCAACTAGGTGCAATGGAATATCAAGAAGTTTTCCTATTTGACGAACTTCTTCTACTACGAGTTGTGCGAGAGGGCTAAAATCACCTGCACTATCTCCGTATTTTGTAGAGTATCCTACGTAGTCTTCAGATCCATTACAAGTATTTGCTACACGAGCACCATTTGGTAAATTTTGTCCTACTGCATAGAGAGTTGCCATCCGGAGACGAGGCGGCGTATTAATGGCAGCATCTTTAGATAAATCGGTTCTCCCCGTTACAACATCATACCCCTTAGCCTGAACGATAGCATGAGTTAGCGCCTCATAGGCAGCACCAATATTGACCGTCATGTGCGGAATTCCTAAATAATTTACCACTGCCTGAGCATCATCAATATCCGATTGCACTCCATTTGGCATAAGAACACCAACTACGCGATCTGCACCGAGAGCTTCTTTGCAAAGAGCTGCCACGATAGTCGAGTCCTTACCACCTGAAATACCAACTACAGCACTACAGTTAGGACCATTTTTACCAAAATAATCTCGAATCCATTGAATGAGGGCATCCTTTGTAGCTTGTGGATTTTCTAACATAGGCCCTCCTACTTTTTCCGATAAATACGGTTCAATAAATCCATCTTCAATTGATAGTAGCTAGGACTCATATCAAGGTAGTGACGATGTGGATTTTCAAAGCGTTGCTCTTCAGGCCAAATTTCATTAGCTAATTGATCTTGCACATATGCTCGAATTTCCTCTAGTGTTGGTAAGTCCACAACTAATTTACCATCCTTGATAATAAGCTGCTTCATCTCTTTAAAAGTACAATTTTCAAAATATAATTCACGCCAAGGTTGCTCAGGATCGATATAACGATATGGTTCCTCTGTATCAGGTACCTCTCTCAACAATGTTAATAGATCTGCAATCGCACGACCTTTATCATTATAAACACGATATACCTTTTTAAGACCTGGATTAGTAATTTTTTCTACACTTTCAGAAATCTTGATACGAGGTTCCCACATACCATCTTTCTCGATGCTAGCAATTTTATATACCGCACCAAATACGGGGTCACTCTTAGAGGTAATGAGGCGTTCCCCTACACCAAAAATATCAATAGGGCCACCTTGTATGAGCAAAGATGTGATTGTATACTCATCTAGACTATTAGATGCCATAATTTTACAATCTTCTAAGCCTGCATCATCTAGCATGCGCCGCGCTTTTTTCGCCAAATACGCAAGGTCACCAGAATCTAGGCGAATTCCTTTTAAGCGTTTCCCCATTGGCTCTAATACATCCTTTGCTACCTTAATAGCATTGGGCACGCCAGAGTTTAACACATCATAAGTATCAACAAGGAATACTGCATTATCTGGATACACTTCAGCATAGGCTTTGAAAGCATCGTATTCAGAGCCATAGTACATGACCCAACTATGCGCCATAGTACCGCTGACAGGAATGCCAAATTGTTGCCCTGCTAAAACGGTTGCAGTGGACTGAACACCACCAATATAAGCGGCTCTTGCACCGTATACGGCTGCGTCTACATTATGTGCACGACGAGCACCAAAGTCAGCCACAATACGCCCATCCGCAGCGCGAACGATGCGATTAGCTTTTGTGGCGATAAGAGATTGATGGTTCATCATAGTAAGCACTGCAGTTTCTACGATTTGTGCATCTATGAGAGGCGCCACAATTGTAATTACAGGTTCATTAGGATAGATGATAGAACCTTCTGGGAAGGCATATACATCACCGGTGAAAGAGAAATCTTTTAGATATGCTAAAAATTCTTCACTAAAAATACCCTGACTCCGTAAATAAGAGATATCACTTTCATCAAAGTGTAAATTTAAAATGTACTCAACGATTTGTTCGAGACCACCAAAAATAGCAAAACCGCCCTTGTCTGGATTACGTCTAAAGAAAACATCAAATGCGACGCGATCCACATTTTTTAATTTTGTAAAGTAGCCATGTGCCATAGTCATCTCATAAAAATCCATAAGCATGCTAATATTGCGGCTTTCATGTTGCATTGGTTCACCAACCTTCTAAGATCTATAGAAATTTAGTTAATTGTTATTCGTTATTCGTATACCCTCATTATACAATATTATTCCTATATAGCTAGCACCTAGCATAAGCTATCCTAATAATCTTTATTGTGATATAACTATATATATACAATAATAATTTATATAGTTCGTATGTATGAAAGGACCTAGTCTAGACTGTAAAACAAGCGACCATTACGCTATAATATTTTATTTTATATTGTTTTAAAAGCTTTCAATAATACATACATGTCTATTTTACATGAGAATGAAAGGTACCATTATGGAAACAATCGTTCAAGCAAAACGCGTATTAGAAATTTTTAAAGAAATGAGCCAAATTCCTCGTGAGTCCGGCAATGAAAAAGGCATCAGCGATTACATCGTGAACTTTGCTAAAAATTTAGGTCTTGAAGTTCATCAAGACGAAATCTTTAATGTAGTTATCAAAAAAGCTGCATCTCCAGGTTATGAAAACCGTCCATCCATCATTTTACAAGGTCATATTGATATGGTTTGTGTTAAAGACCATGACTCTAACCACGACTTCTCTAAAGATCCAATCGCTAATATCATCGAAGGCGAATGGATGCACGCAGACCATACAACATTAGGTGCCGATAATGGCATGGGTGCTGCTATGATGCTTGCTCTCCTTGAAGATGAAAGCCAACAACATGGACCAATGCAATTATTATTCACTACCAACGAAGAAACTGGTATGGATGGTGCCTTTGCCATTAAAGAAGGTCAAGTAACTGGTGACTACTTACTCAACCTAGATACAGAAGTAGAACATGACTTCACCGTTAGTTGTGCTGGCGGTTGCCACGTACATGTAAAAATTCCATTGTTACGCGATAACAATCAACCAGGCTATGATGCGGGCTTATCCATTACAGTAACCGGTCTTAAAGGGGGGCACTCCGGCATCGAAATCAACGAGCAACGAGCTAATGCAAACCAAGTACTAACCCGTGTACTCTATGATATTCAACAACAATATCCTATTAGCTTAGCGTCTTTCGAAGGTGGCGTAAAACATAATGCAATCCCGTCTAAGGCAGTAGCTGTACTATCCGTACGCTCTGAAGATGTGGCAGCCATTAAAACATTGCTCGCATACCAAGAAAAACAATACCAACACGAATATAGCGTACAGGATCCAGGCCTTACATTTGTAGTTGAAGATGTTCCTACTCCTGAAATAGTATATGCAGAAGACACAACAGAAGCACTTATTACATATATCTATCTTGCACAAGATGGGGTTCATTCTGTAAGTAAGTCTATCCCAAACCTTGTAGAAACATCTAATAATATTGCTATCGTACGTGAAAATCAACATACCATTGAAATACTCATTTCTATTCGTAGTTCCAATAGCAATAGTCTTGAATTCTTAACGAAAAAAATGATGCTTCTTGCAAAAGCACTTGGCGTAGCTGCAGAGCGTACAGGTGGATATCCAGCATGGGAATACGACAAAGGCTCAAAATTGGAAGAACAAGCGATTTCCTTGCATAACGAAATGTTCGATACACCAGCTAATGTAAATGCTATTCACGCAGGTCTCGAATGTGGTTTGTTAAAAGGCGTATTGCCAAATACACAAATGATTAGCTTTGGGCCTACTATCGTAAGTCCTCATACACCATCAGAACGCGTTCATTTACCTTCTGTTGAAAATGTATATGTGTACCTCAAAGCATTATTAGCAAAATTACAATAAAATAAATAATTACTATATTTTTGATGTATAATTTGTTATACTATAAGCAAATAACACATCAAGTTACGAGACCCATGTAATAGTGACTCTCCAACCCTCCTACAAGTAATTCAGCCATCTCTCCAACTGAATTATCTTGTAGGAGGGATTTTTTTCATAAAAATTTTTCAACTACATAAATAAATATTTATTCATATAGGAGTATTCTTTCATATATGAACAACATGGAATGCATCGTTTTATTTATAAATAATTATGAATATCAACTACATGTGCCAGTATACTCATATATAGTATATAATCTATAAATTTCAGAGAAGACTGTTAAACTCTGAGAAACTTGCTAGTCTCCATATACCCCATAGAGTATTTTCTGTGTTATCCTATAGGTGTATACTGTGTTTACATTACGCAGGAGGTATATATGATTCCAATAGTTATTATATCCGGATTTCTAGGTTCTGGAAAAACAACATTATTACAACATATATTAAAAGAACATACATCGAAAGATAAAATTCTTATTATAGAAAACGATTTTGGTGAAACTAGCCTTGATGCGACTAATCTTGCAAAAACAGGGGCTACAGTTCGCGAAGTAACCTCTGGCTGTATTTGTTGTAGCTTACAAGGAAATTTCCAGCAAGCACTACTTGATATTCTCCAAAATTACAAAATCGATATGATCTACATCGAGCCATCAGGTGTTAGCAAGCTTAGTGAAATCATCCATACTTGTAACGACGAGGACATTGCAAAATCTGCTTACGTTCACGCATCGATAACGACTGTCGATGCTATGCAAGCACCAATGTTTATCAAAAATTTTGGACTTTTCTTCAAGGATCAAATCACTCATAGTGATGCGATTTTTTTGAGCCATACAGAAGATATTCAACAAACAAGCATTACGAAACGTATGATTCGCGACCTCGCGCCACATACACCAATCCATGAAGAAGCATGGGATACCATCAGTTTGCGTGATTACATCAAGCGTCTGTATCATTGTCATGATGATCACTGTTTGCACGATGAACATTTATTTATGAGTCATACCTTTAAGGATTTACGTACTCTCAGTCTCGCACAGTGGAAAACCATTTTAGAAGGCATGCCTGATACAGTGCTTCGTGCCAAAGGGATTGTACCTACTACAGAAGGCCCACACGAACTCCAGTACGGCACACATTATTGTTCGCTTTCACCTAGTGAAACTAATGACTATAGTTTAGTCGTTATCGGAACAGATTTTAATGTACCAATGGTACATAACGAAGTGTGTCAATCATGATTCCTGTTTATATCGTTACAGGGTTTATTGGATCCGGTAAAAGCACATTCATAAACAAACAATTACAATACCGAAAAAAGCTAGGCGGTACCGCAATAATCAGCGCCGAAGGAGGCAGTGAGCATCTTATCAAAGAGCCCTTACAACTCAATGCGGATGAACTCAGTGCTATCGTTCCTAGCGATATCAAGTCTTACGAGTTGATAGCCTGTAAAATCGGGGATTATTTAAAACAAGTACAGCCAAAAGAGCTATGGATTGAGTGGAATGGCATGGTAAGCTTTCATCAACTAGAAGCCTTACTATATAGCGATATGTTAAGACACCTAGTACAAATAGAAAAGGTATTATATATTTGTACCGATCAATTTGTTTCAACCATACTCCCTGGTTTAGGTAATGACGTAATGAGTCAATTATACAGCGCAGATTGTATCATAACAGAGTCCGATACACATCACACTTTATTGCGCACCTACAACGGAGAGGCTAAAATTGTAACCACTCCCACCCCTGAAAAAGTGGAGCAGCTGTGCCGAAATTCTACATGGGGACTCATTCCCAATCTATTAGTTATTGGTGTTACAACTTATATACTGTTGGTCACAGCTTTTCGCCATGATATCCCCTATTCCATCCACCAATGCTTTGCTATAATCACGGGTCTCATCATCGAAGCCATCCCATTCCTATTGCTAGGCACGGTAGGCTCAACGATTATTCGCTATTTCGTACCACAACGAGTGCTACTAAAACTGTTAGGCGACCATTCTTGGAAAAGTTATGGGGCTGCTATGGTCAGTGGCTTTGCCTTGCCAATTTGTGACTGTGCTATCATCCCCTTATTCAAGGCACTAATAGACAGAGGTATCCCTTTATCGGTAGCCCTTTTATTTATGCTCGCTAGTCCGATTATAAACCCTATCACCATTCTTTCTACTTGGTATGCATTTCCAGACAATCCTATGCTCTCCGTATGGCGTATCGTTTTAGGATTAGGTGTTGCCTTGTTAGTAGCCCTATCGTTCCGATTCTGGCCTCCAGCCACATCTATATTGAAAGCAAGAGCACCACAGAGTCTTAGCTACGAAGAAATCGTTTTAGAAACAACTAAAACTAAATATATTGATAAAAAAAGATTGTTAATCCATATGGAACAAGAGTTTTCTCAACTCTTATTCTATTTCTCCATGGCGGCAACTGTACTATCTATAGTTCAAGTGTATGGCAAACCTTGGCTTCTCAATGCAGGATTAACCTTGCCAGAATTTACAGCCATTCCAATTTTGCTGATGTTAGCATTCTTCTTCTCAGTCTGCTCTACATCAGATGCTATCATCGGTAAATCCTTGAGCACTTTATTTCCTATTAGCTCCGTAATGGGCTTCCTCATCTTGGGTCCGATGCTAGATATCAAAAATGTATATATATTAAAACAATATATGCCTGCCTCATTTATCATACGATTAAGTATAACAATTGCCGTTATGTCCTACATAGCAGCATTAGTATTCAAATTTTTTCTTAGCTAATTTACAAATTTTTATAATCATTATCTCAGTTCTTAATTAATTAAAAGGAGATGATTTCATGACATTAGGACTGAAAGATCGCTTTTCTATCGTGAAAGGTCTATTGTATCTCACCTTAGGTATCTGCTGTATTTACCTCATTGTGACAGGTCGTTATTTGAACTATATTGCACCACGTTATGAACTTTTACTAGGTATTAGTGGCGTTGCCCTTATTTTAGGAGGTCTAGCGACGATCATTTGGGCGCCTTCAAAATACTACAAGCATAACTGGAAGTCTATCGTTCCGATTATTATTCCCATTATGTTGCTCATCATTCCTCCCGTTCTTGTACCATCAACAGGCGTTCATGGTGCCGCTCGCGTAAACGATGATACTAACAATTTCGACTTTACAAACGATGCTATTGGAGAGGTTGTCACCGTTAACAGTGAAAGTAAAGAGCCAGGGATTTCCAAGGACAAAAAAGAAATCGTTTTGAACTCAGATAATTTCTATCAAACCATTGTAAAGGTTGGATCTAATGTTGATCAATATAAAGACTACACAGTTTATATGACAGGCTATGTAAACCGCGAAGATAATACATTAAAACCTAACGAATTTACTATTTCTCGTATGGCTATGGCTTGTTGTATTGCTGACGTTGCCCCTATTGGCATGACAGCCTATAAAACAGATGGTGATAGCTTACAAAATGAACAATGGGTATCGATTGAAGGTAAGGTTTCTACCCGAGACTTCCACGGTCGTAAACAACCATATGTAGAGATTACAAAAATCAAATCTGCAGAACCTATATTAGGCTATGTATACCCTTAAGAATTACATAAAAAACGAGGCTTAACGCCTCGTTTTTAATAGGAATGATTCTGTTGAATAAAATAATAACGCATATTTCATAGTTCAATGTCTATATGAATCTACAAAAGATTGATGCTTTATAATAGTTATTATATTTATTCTTGTTATTATAATTATAATAATTATTAAAACGTTCTATTAGTGCTGTAATTCTTTAATAATTCTCTTACCAAGAGATGCTGCTACAGCGCACAAGAAAATATCTGGACCAACGGGGATTAGGAAGCATGTAATAATAACAGCTTCGACACCAATAGGCTTACCTAAATACAGATTCATAATAAAGTATAGGTACACCATGCCAAGACCATATACAATAAATAGATTTAATATGGATCCAGCTAGCAAACGTTTAAACGATAATGTATCCATTGTCTCTGCAATGCGTCCTACTGCATACGCACCAACCATAAAGCCAATTAAATAACCAAAGGTAGGTTGCAAAATATAACTAGGACCACCACCGGACGTAAAAATAGGAACCCCAACAAGACCTAATATAATATAAATGCCAACACTAGCGGCACCTAAACGACTACCTAAAACCATGCCCGCTAATGTAGTAAATAAGATTTGCAATGTAAACGGACAATTCGGTAATGGGACCCGTATGAAAGCACCAACGGCGATTAGCGCAACAAAAAGTGCTGTCATCGTTAACTGACGGGTGGTAATGTGAGTTTGTTTTGATACAGTAGAGCTCATGGTATACCTCCATTCATAACAGACCTAAGCAGGAGTTTGTGCTATCAATGGAGAATAAAAATCCAAGATAACACGAAAACAAACTACTAACTATCTAAATTAAAGCACTTGTATTTTTAATTGTCAACTATAATGATTGACTTTTAGTTTACTATATAGTCTAATATTATATATACTATGTTTTTTGTACTTTTTAATTTTGACTATAGCTAATAGTTATTATCAATAGTTCATAATAACTAAAAGATATACTCATCTTCATACAAAAATCATTTAATTTCATCTTATTTTCATATAACAAGATTAAATTATACGTAAGTAGATTGAGTAAAATCTACTTTCACAAAATCGTAACTAAACGAAAATTATAATTTGGTATCAGGAGGCATTGCTTATGAAAAATGTTAAGAAAGTATCCAAAGTACTATGTGCATTTGGCGTTAGTACAGTATTATTAGCAGGTGTAGTTGGTGCAGCTAGCAACCATGGTTACAACAACCATAGCAACTGGAATGGTGTTGGTAGCGTTGTTCCATCCGCACAAGCTAACTATTCTGTTGATTATATGGGCGCTATTACAGTATTCCAACAACAATTCCCTGGCGCTACTGTAAAATCTATTTCCTATGACGCAAAACACAATCCTTACTATGAAGTAGAAGGTTATTATGGCAACCGTGAAGTAGAAATTAAAGTAGACGAAGCATCTGGTCAAATCGTTGGTAAAGAAGTAAAAGGTTACTCCAAAGCTTCTAAAACAATTAACGTTCAAAACATCATCATTCCTGAAGTAGCTGAAACAAAAGCTATGGAAAAAGTTGGTTCTGATTTCCAAACTATGGATTGGACTGTTGAACGTGAAAACGGCAGAGTTGTATATGAATTCGATATGACAACTGGCGGCGGTAAAAATGCTGAAGTAAAAGTAGACGCTACATCCGGTAAAGTTATTAGCGCTAAAGTTAAAAACACAAAATACTAAGATTTTTCTTTCATCAAGTGAAACCCTATCCTAACCCACTTAGATGACACACTACACATATAACACACATACTATACACACTGTATCCTTTGGATACACTCTCTAACACACTCTCAGAGAGCCCGTAACACTAACCACGGGTTCCCTAAAATCCTATCTCACACAATAGGAAAACGGTCTGTGCTCACACACCACAGACCAAACGTTACACACACTATACTCCCTTAAAGACCTTGGATCATTGAATCCAAGGTCTTTTTATATATCCATTCTATCAAGGTTGTATTACACCTATACAACTTTTTATTCTTATAAAATTAGCACATACTTACAAAAAGACCTCCCAACGGGAGGTCTTTTGTATAAGTTTTATAGGTTTGATAGTTATGTGTTCTATTTCTTAAGCAAAGTTCAGCTTAAGGATGTCATTTGTAAGTTCTGAAAGTTTGATCTATAGTTTTCAAACTAAAGGTGTGAAAGATTAAGCTTTATCTAAAGCTTGTGCTAAGTCTTCGATGATGTCATCTACATTTTCAAGACCGATAGACAAACGAATCATGTCTGGTGTTACGCCAGCAGATTTTTGTTGTTCTTCGTTAAGTTGTGCATGTGTTGTGGATGCAGGATGGATAACAAGAGATTTAGCATCTGCTACGTTGGCAAGGTTGGAGAAGATTTCCAAGGAGTCAACAAGTTTAATACCTGCTTCTTTACCACCTTTTACGCCGAATGTGAATACAGCACCAACACCTTTAGGGAAGTATTTATCAGCTAATGCTTTGTATTTGCTGTCTTCTAATTCTGGATAGCTTACCCATGCTACCTTAGGATGTTTGCTTAAGAGATCTACTACTTTACGAGTATTTTCAACGTGACGTTCTACGCGCAAAGACAATGTTTCGATACCTTGCAAGATTTGCCAAGATGCAAGCGGTGTAATGCATGCACCAGTATCGCGAAGTAATTGAGCACGAATTTTTACAGTGAATGGGATTGGCAAATCACCAAATACTAATCCATTGTAGTGTTCGTCACCTTCGGAGAAGCCAGGGTATTTACCAGAACCTTTATAGTCGAATTTACCAGATTCTACAACTACGCCAGCCAATGTTGTACCGTGACCACCAAGGTATTTAGTAGCAGAGTGTACAACTACGTCAGCACCATGTTCTAATGGACGGAATAAGTATGGAGATGCAAATGTATTGTCTACAATCAAGATGATATTGTGTTTATGTGCAATATCAGCTATGGCTTGTACATCGATAAGATTAATACCAGGGTTACCAATAGATTCGATATAAACGGCTTTAGTCTTTTCATCGATAGCTGCTTCAAATTCTTCCAAATGATCCGGATTTACGAATTTAGTTTGAATCCCCAAACGAGGCAATGTAGCAGTAAACAAATTATAAGTACCACCATACAATGTGGATGCAGCAACAATATTATCACCAGCATCTGCTACATTTAAAATAGAGTACGTAACCGCTGCAGAACCAGATGCTACTGCAATACCAGCAGCACCGCCTTCAAGTTGTGCAACACGAGCATCCAACACATCTGTAGTAGGATTACCAAGGCGAGAGTAAATACCACCAGGATTAGTCAATGCAAAACGACCCGCTGCTTCCTCAGCATCTTTAAATACGAAAGATGTAGTTTGATAAATCGGTACTGCACGAGAACCTGTTGGATCCACCGTATGACCAGCGTGTAATTGTAATGTTTCAAATCTGTATTGTTTACTCATTATAATAACTCCTTTATATTAACTATATTTTAAGTTCGTTCTTTATGCCTAGTATATTACTATGCTTTAAAAGTTATGTCTACTATTTTTTATATTCTTTTCTCCATAACTTTAAACTATGGTGGACAAAGGAGGATAAAAGCTTTTACCAAAACCGCTAAAGCGAACTAAGTCATTTATGAGAAATAAAATCCCCTAATTACTTGCAAAGAACTAGCTCCCTTGAGAGATGTTAGAAGTAATTAGGGGTACATAGTACTAACAATAGATTAGAAATAAGTACTTACGTTTAGATGTAAGCGCCTAAATTTTTATCCCGTTCAAATTTCATTTTTTGGATTTGTTCAATGATGTACGGTGTTTCTTGGTATACATAGTAGTTTAACCAGTTTGTAAATAAAAGTGTACTTACAGAGCGCCAGCGCACGATTGGACGTTGTTTCGGATCATTATCTGGGAAGTAGTTTTCAGGAACCGCAATATCCATACCTTTTTTGATATCCCGCACGTACTCACGGTTAAGTGTATCCCAATCGTATTCGGCATGACCAAATACAAAGATATGTTTATTATCTAAACTACGAACGATAGCGGCTCCTGTTGGTTCAGACCCAGCCAAGAGTTCCAAGTCACGATTTTCCTTAATTTGTTGCAACGAAACTGTGGTGTGCCGTGAGTGTGGCATCCAAAACTTTTCATCAAATCCACGCATGAGCACTGGTCGATCATTATAAATATCGTGTTCGTAAACACCAAATAATTTCTCATCCATAATCGATTTATTAATGCCAAAGTGATGATATAAGCCAGCTTGAGCACCCCAACAGATATAAAACGTAGAGTAAACATGCTCTTCGCCCCAGTTCATGATTTCTACGAGTTCAGACCAATAGTCTACCTCTTCAAAAGGCATTAACTCTACAGGAGCACCGGTAATAATCATGCCGTCAAAGAACTGGTCTTTTACTTCATCAAAGGTGCGGTAGAAGGTTTCTAAATATTGTTCATCTGTATTTTTAGCCTTACGAGATGCGGTATGCAAAAGAGTCAAATTAACTTGCAATGGGCTATTACTAAGAGCACGTAAAATCTGAGTTTCCGTCACTTCTTTAGTAGGCATCAAATTGACAAGCAAAATTTGCAAGGGTCGGATTTGTTGATTTTCCGCCCGTTCAGTATCCATAACGAAAATATTCTCTTGAGCTAATTTCGTTATGGCCGGTAAATTTTTTATTACTTTAATAGGCATAGTGTCACCTCTACATATTCTACAATTTGATAACCTAATCTAAACAATTTAAATAAGCTAATTAAAAGCCTTTAGCCTCGTAAGCACGTCTCCAAGCTTCGAGCCCTTCTTCTAATACCTTACGAGGGCAAGCGACATTAATACGTTCAAAGTCTTCCCCATCGACACCAAACATAGAACCCGTATCGAGCCATAGCTTAGCATCATTGATGATCCATTCATCTCGCTCTTTAGGGCTAAGCGGCAATTGAGAGCAGTCCAGCCACATGAGATAGGTCCCTTCAGGACGATATGCATGAATCTTTGGCATATATTTTGCTACATAGTCGATGGTGAATTGAATATTGTCTTGAATATATTCTTTCAATTCATCAAGCCAAGGAGCCCCGACTTTGTAGGCTCCTTCACAGCCCACAATCCCCATCGTGTTCAATTGGCTATAACCAGCACGGTCAATTTCTTTTATAAAACGACGACGTAAGGAGTCATTTGGAATAAAGATATTACTTACTTGTAAGCCTGCAATGTTAAAAGTCTTGCTAGGCGCTGTACATACAACGCAGTGTTCTGCATAGCTTTCACCAAGGTCGGCAAAGACCTTGTGCGTATGCCCTTCCCAAACAAAGTCAGCATGGATTTCGTCGCTCACGATGAGCACATTGTGTTTAATACAAATGTCGCCGAGGCGTTTCAACTCGTCCTCAGTCCACACGCGCCCTACTGGATTGTGCGGATTACACAAGAGGAATAATGTTATATTCTCCTCAATAATTGCACGCTCGATGCCTTCAAAGTCGATAGTGTATTTTTCGTCGCCTTTGATGAGCGGCACATTGATAAGACGACGATCGTTATCGTCAATAACCATACTAAATGGGTAATACACAGGTTGATTAATGAGCACCCCTTCGCCAACCTCGGTAAAAGCACGAACCGCCATCGCTAAAGCAAATACGATACCAGGCGTTTTAACAAGCCATTTTTGTTCTGGCGTCCAGTTAAAACGCGTAGCAAACCAATTCTTCAACACTTCAAAGTATTCATCGTCAGACTCTGTATAGCCGAAAACACCATGCTTAACACGATCCAATAAGATTTGTTTTAACTCAGGGGGAATTTCAAAATCCATATCCGCTACCCAGAATGGCAACACATCCGCAGGTTTACCGCGCTTTACAGCAAAGTCGTATTTCAATGATTTTGTATGAGTTCTATCTAATATTTGATCAAAATTATATTGTCCCATAGGAACTCCTTTATTTGTTAAAAGCCTGTTCCAAGTCCGCAATCAAGTCTTCTGTATCTTCAATACCTACAGATAAACGTAACAAACGACGTGTAATACCTTTGCGTTCTGCATCTTCAGGTTTCAAGTCAGGATGTGTTTGCGTCACAGGATACGTCAACAAGGATTCTGTACCACCAAGGCTTTCAGCGAATTGAATAAGCTCAATACCTTCTAATACTTGTTTAGCCGTTTCTTCGTTATCTACTTCGAAGGATAACATGCCGCCAAAGCCTGTTGTTTGGGCTCTATTGATTTCATAACCTGGATGTTCAGGAAGGCCTGGGAACAAAACTTTAGTTACTTTTGGTTGTTTTTTTAGCCATTCGGCAAGAGCAATGGCATTCTTTTGATGTTGCTCCATGCGTAGAGCCAATGTTTTTACGCCGCGAATAACGAGCCAGCTATCCATAGCAGATAAACATGCACCTACGGTTTTGTACGTTAAACGCAATTTTGCGGCGATTTCTTCGTCTTTTACAATAGTAAAACCAGAAATTACATCGTGATGACCACCAATGAATTTGGTACCACTATGAACGACAATATCAGCACCCAAAGTCAATGGCTTTTGGAAATATGGACTTAGGAAAGTATTGTCGATGATTACTAGCGCATTACGTGCATGCGCCAATGCACAGAGTGCACGAATATCGGTAATCTCCATCATAGGATTTGTAGGAGTTTCAATATATACAGCCTTTGTATTCGGTTTAAAAGCCGCTTTCACCGCATCAAGATCAGAGGTACCTACATAAGTAAACTCAATGCCGTTTTGTTCGTAAATATTTGTGAACATACGGATAGAGCCACCATACAAGTCATCACCTAAGATGATGTGGTCTCCTGGAGAAAATAAATGGAATACTGCATCCACCGCAGCCATACCAGAAGAGAATGCCAACGCATCTATCCCCTCTTCAAGGCCTGCCATCAATTGTTCTAAGCGGTCACGCGTCGGATTAGACTCACGTGAATATTGGTAACCTGTTGTATCACCCAACTTTGGATGAGAGAACGTACTAGACATATAGATTGCAGGGGAAATCGCACCGGTATCATCCGGTTTACCACTGCCATGAACGCATTTTGTATTAAACTTCATTCCAATCAACTCCTCATATTTGTATACAATATGTTAATTATAAGAGTAGACAATGATTAAGGTCAACAAAAATGGGCACTCATACATCCTGAGTGCCTCTAAAAAGACATATCTATTTTGAATGGGTTGTCATAACTCTAAGTTAAGTTGACCTAATTTTTAGTGCGTTTAGTAATAAGTAATGCCAAAATAATCCCTAATGACGAAGTTACCAATTGCGGCCAACTAGCTACAAAAAGCATGGTATTTACAATCTTTGGTGGAAATTGGAACAAGGAGAAGAACAAGGAGTACCCTCCAAAGAGTACGCCGGCTTTTACCAAAGCCGCCACAATGATAAGCAATGCTTTTGGTTTATGTTGTAACCAGTGGGCTACGAATACATACGCTGTCGTTCCTAGGGCCGTAATCAAAATGAACGGCGGCAATGGCAACATGCCTTGTAAATGCGCCACTACTGGTGCAATCCAAGCAATAACAAGACCATTCTTCCATCCATAGCGCCATGTGGCAAGTACAAAGGTTGCGGACGTAATGGAACCGATGAGGAACATGCTCACCTGATTAGGAATAAAGGGGAAAATGAGGCGCAAGCTTTGCGCCAATAAGGCTACGGCCAACAAGAGACCTGTGCCCGTAATAGATTTTGTAGACATAAGAACCTCCTACTATACGATATAGATTTTACAAGAGGTACCTACCTCACATTTAAAATTAAGCCTCTACAAAATATAGACGTGCTCGATCATATACCCAATTATAAATATAAGTATAACCTAATATGACTAATGTCATCGTTATATCTGTAGCAAAGGCCATCCAAAAACTCATATGCATCATGTACATAATAATAGGCACTGTGGCAAGCATAAACAAACCTTCAAACAACACTGCATGAATTGTGCGGATTACAGGCCCTCGCGCTAACCGGTCACCTGGTACTAGTTTATCAAATATCCAGTTAAACACAAAATTCCAAACCATCGCCAACAAGGAAAAAATAAACATCAAGACCAAAGGCTGCCCCTCATGCGGAACAAACTGCATCACCAAACAGCCAATCAAAACACAGCCCAGCTCATATAAAACCGACTGTACAACACGCTCTGTAGCAGACATAATAATAAACTACCTCCATCAGAAAACTCAAAAAAAGATATTTACTATCATATCAATATTATATTATATTATATTATATTATATTTATTTTCTTAGATTTGTCGAATATTGCCATTTTAAAATAAAAAAAGCCGCGTTGTATCTACTAAGCGACTTGCCCCTCGAAGTGAGTTATGCCATTTTCGGATATAAAGAAAGCCCCTCGTAGTGTTCTTTAAGCTCGACTTGCTTTTCCCAAAGTGAGTATTGCCATTTCAGGATAAAAAGAAGCCGCATTGTATCTACTAAGCGACTTGCAGCGAATGGAGCGCAAGGAGATACAATGCGGCGGAGCACTTTATCCTAAAAGTGGCATTACGAACTGAATCCATGGAATCCCCACCACGATAAATATCGCAAGGTAGATAATCCCAAAGATAGCGCCTAATTTCCAGAATTCAGGACCTTTGTTATAGCCACTAGCAAACCAGATTGGACTGTGACCAGTACCATATGGTGTAAGGATACCCATAATACCCATTGGTACTAAAAGAATTAACATAACTTGAGCTGGATCAATACCAGGAATCTGAAGAATTAGAGTAGCAAACAAACCTACCATAGCTGTTACATAAGCAGTGCCAGAAGCAAAGAAGTAACGAAGTAAGCAGAATGCTAATAACAAGCCAAGAACTGCCATTGTAGGATCTAAAGAAACCAAAGAACCACCAGCAGATTTAGCAAGCCAGTCTAAGAAACCTACATTTTTAAGGCCAGAAGCCATAGGTACGAGTGTAGCAAACCAAGTCAAAACATTCCATGCTGGTTTGTTAGCAAGGAAGTCTTGCCATGTCATAATCTTAGTAAAAATCATCAAGATAATAACAATTAAAGCCGTTGTAGTTGGGTTTATTTTAAATGTAGAAGCCCCAATCCACAATACAAGAGCTAACACAGAAATCAAGGCCATGAAAATTTCACTGCGTGTCATGGAACCTAATTTCTTATATTCATCCCTTGCCCATGCTGCAATTTCAGGGGACCCTTTTACCTCCGGTTTACAGAATACATAGGTCAATAATGGTGTGATGATAAATAGTATAATACCCACTGGCAAGAATGCTAGGAACCATGTGCCCCAGTTTGCCGCTACGATACCCGACTTTGCAGACAATTCAAGAGCCAATGGATTTGGCGCCGCACCAGTCAAGAAAATAGAGCTAGATACACAAGTTGTTGCCAATGCTACCCAGTTCAAATAGGAACCAATTTTACGAGGATTCTTATCGGGGTAAGAATCGAACATCGGACAAATACTGGATACAATTGGATAAATCGTACCACCAGAACGAGCCGCATTACTTGGAATAAATGGAGCCAACACAAGGTCAGTAATAGCAATAGCATACCCAAGACCTAAAGAGGACTTTCCAAGCTTTGCTACCAAGAACAATGCGATACGTCGACCAAGACCAGAATTTTCATAACCGATACCGATCATAAATGCTGCGAATATCAACCACACGATAGCATTAGAGAAACCGCTAAGTCCCCAGCTGATAGCTTGGGCATCCGTAATAGCCTTTGCTACACCAGTTGCTTTGTCTATAATAGGTGCTGGACCAACCTTAAATAACATAGATACGGTAACAGCAATGATACCGATGAAAGCTGGTGGCATTGGTTCTAAAATCAACCCCACCACAAGGCCTGCAAAAATACTTACATAAATCCAAGAATTTGGACTAAGACCTTCAGGCGCACCGATGAGCCATACAAGAATAGCTACCACAAGCGGTGCGAATAATTTCCAATTCAACTTCATTAAGAACACTCCTTACTAAAAATAAAACTGCAAAATTGCTAATACAGTATAGCAGAAATTTTTTAGTGAGAATATAATATTCGTCATAATACTTATTGATTGATGCCAAAATTTTAGTAATAGTATTTACTAGATAATTTTGATTTTATACAATATAATATAAATATCGAAAATTATTAATTTAATTAAAATTACTGAAAGGATTTAAATGAAACCTTTTATACGCTATATAAAATCTTTATGGTTTCCAGTCATCATCATATCAATTCTTTCGTTACTCACCGTGGCAGGCACATTATATATACCAACCTTAACGGCCACAATCATCAACGATGGCGTAGATATTCGCGACGTATCTCGTGAAAGCTTACACAAAACGGTAGGCATGGTACTGCAAGATACTTGGATTTTTACCGGCACTATCACAGAACAAGGAACACACCACGAACTCATCAAACGCGGTGGTCACTATAAAGAACTATATGAAAACTATGCTGCAGGAATGACAGTATAAGACAAATACAAAAGACGTACACATATGCTTTCACAGGCCAAGTCTGTCTCATTCGAGACAAAGCCAAAATTGCTATACTGTGTACGTCTTTTTTATATCCAATCTAATCACCTAAATCGATTAAACAAGAATAATGACCCCAAAATGATAGGTGCCCCAATATAGAGCCCCATATTAGGAATTTCTCCCAATAAAAATGCGGCTACAATAGCTGCCACTATGGGCGAGATATACATAAAGTTGGTTACATCTGAAACCTTTTCCGCATGTTCCAAGGCATAGCTCCAGAAAACAAAGCCTAACGCACTAGAAAGAAATGCTAAATAGGCCATGGCAAATTTTGCACTAATCGGTGCCACAGCAATCATTTCAATGGCATGTTCCGCAAAAGGCAAAGCCATAATGGCACCTGTAAACATAGACCACATGGCGATAGTGATAGGCTTACATCCTTTTAAACTAAGGCCACGATTTAGGATATTATAAACTGCAAAGAGTATCATCCCCAGCAAAGTCCATAATGCACCTGTAGGAATTGTAAGGGTTGAATTCCAAAGAATAATTATGGCTACACCTATAAAAGCTGTTATTGTAAATAACCAGCCTATGGGGCGTATTTTATCTTTATAAACAATCATGGCCATCAGTGCCGTCGTCATCGGAGTCAAAGCCATAATAATACTGGATGTGGCCGCCGGAATTGTGCGCAAACCTTCATTAAAAACAACTTGGTAAACAAAATTCCCTGTGGCGCCTAACAGAATATATAGTCCCCACTCACGCCATGTTGTCGGTATGTGTAAGCCTTTTACAACACCGATTACCAGCATAAGTAAGGCCCCACCCATAACCCTTGCCACAGAAAGTGTTAATGAATCTACGGATTGTAATGCTATTTTACTGAAAGGAAATGCAGTAGCCCATACAGCAATTGTAGCAGATGCACCTAAAAGTGCTTTCTTTCGATTTGTCATTAACATCCGCCTTTCAATAGTATTCGCCTATACGATCTTATAATCCACTTTGATTAACGTATATTCTATCCAAATTATTTCTATTTTGATTCATTCTACCAAGATCATGTTATCTACATGTTTTATAGCTTAATAACACTATCTCAATAGTACCATAATATACCCCTAACACTACAATAAATTAAATCATACTTTTTATTCCTATGAAGGGGATGATTTCTTCCTTATGGGACCTACAAAATGTGTAACAAAGTCGTTGGAACAAATAATAACGCTTTATGAAAACTATGTAGCAAATATGTCCATATAATTAATACAACTATTCACTTAACTTGACTATTGTAAGTTCACTATTGATTCCATTAATTTCAATTTGATTTTCTGATTCAGACACAGAAAAATCGTCTACAAGATGTCCACGATCTTCAAAGAGCAATTTAGTGCGAATACCTTTTTTCACCGCTTTGAAAGCATACTCGTGAGGGACATGCAGCCGAGATTTCGCCGATATCTGATTCACATCAATTCGCCCCGTATAATCCGCTATATATATCTCCATTGGAGAGTTGTTATCCAACTCTATATGACTGTTACCGCCGGCAATATAAATTTCTTTAGCCTCTCCATCTAGCTCAAACTTTTCACTAATAATATCAAATAGCTCCAGTTTCTCACAATGGGTCGCTAACTCCGTATCTCCCATATATTTTTCAGGCAAATTTATAAAAATCGACAGATGTTCTTTTACAAGCTCTTCACATAAGGATTTGGAACGATTTACATCCACATCGATACGCCTTTTGATATCATCGATTTTTACTTTCACCAGTTCCGTCAAATTTTCAATAGTATCACTGACCAGTTGAACCTTTATCTTCTCACCCTCTCCAGCTCTCATTTTTACGCGATTAACAGAACCCAGTTTAATGTCGAAATGTTTTATCTCATCGATATCGTATTCTACAATACTTTCATAAGGATATCGAGGTTTAACCGCTTCTTCTGAAAGTAATTCATCCACAGAGACATGGAATACACCTGAAAGAGCCTTTAAATTCGAAATATCCGGCATCCCATTGCCCGATTCCCATTTTGTTATGGCCTGTCTTGACACATTGAGCGTTTCCGCCAATTTTCCCTGAGATAATCCGAATTGTTTTCTATACTCCCGTAATTTTTCATTAAAATCCATAATGTGACCTCCTATTTTAGGCAATATCAGTTACTCTTCAACAAGAGCTGCTCAGAGTATAGTACATAGTATCAATGAAGAAAAGAAACGCTTGTTTTCTTGTCCAGCAACGTTCCGTAGCATCACAATATACGTGCATTTATAAAGACTTACAGGCTAATTCTGTACAAGATGTAAACGACCGCTTGAACTATACACAAATATAAGCTATCCAATATTATTAATAAAAATCAGTATCCAAGACTTCTTAACAATATTGATATGCAATTTCATATTATTATATATACATTAAATAAAATCACAAAAAGCAAAAACTCATACAAACCTATATATACTGGTGTATTCAAACAATTTAGCTTATGGAAGTTTATGAGATACTTCACAAAATCGCATAGTATGTATTGAAAATCTATATCATCTATTCATTGTGGAATTGTTACAAACATTGTACACTATAGGCATAGAAATCTATAGTTATATCCTTTTATGGAGGTGCAAAATGCAACATACTGCATGGAAAGATTTTAACACAGGTGTGTGGGATAAAGCCGTTGATGTACGCGACTTTATTCAAAGAAACTATATTCCCTATGAAGGGGACGATTCCTTCCTTGCTGGTCCTACAGAACGAACAACAAAATTGTGGGAACAAGTAATGAAGCTTTATGAAGAAGAACGTGAAAAAGGCGGCATGCTCGATGCTGATACTTCTGTGGCCACACACATTACTGCCCATGCGCCAGGATATATCGACAAAGACCTTGAAACAATCGTTGGTTTGCAAACTGACAAACCTTTGAAACGCGCTATGTTCCCATATGGTGGTTTGCGTACGGCAAAATCCGCTATCGAAGAATACGGATTCAAAATGGATCCGCAAACAGAGGACTTCTTCAAGAAACATCGCAAAACTCACAATGATGGCGTATTTGATGTATATACTCCAGAAATGCGTGCTGCACGTACAGCTCATATTGTAACTGGTTTGCCAGATGCGTACAGCCGCGGTCGTATTATCGGTGACTATCGCCGTATCGCTCTTTACGGTGTTGATTATCTCATTGAAGATAAAAAAGAACAATTTAGCATCACAATGGGTGACATGCTAGAGGATGTCATTCGCGACCGTGAAGAAATACAAGATCAAATCCGTTCTTTGAAAGAATTGAAAGAGATGGCAGCGTCCTATGGCTATGATATTTCCAAACCAGCTAAGGATGTTCGTGAAGCTATGCAATGGATTTACTTCGGCTATCTTGGTGCCATTAAAGAGCAAAACGGTGCTGCTATGTCCATCGGCCGTAACTCCACATTCCTCGATATCTATGCGGAACGAGACCTTCGCAACGGCACATACACAGAAGAGCAAATCCAGGAATTCGTAGATCATTTCATCATGAAATTGCGTATGGTTCGCTTCGCACGTATCCACGAATACAACAATTTGTTCACAGGTGACCCTGTTTGGACGACTGAATCCATCGGTGGTATGGGTACTGACGGCCGTACATTGGTTTCCAAGATGTCCTTCCGTTACCTACATACATTGACTAATCTTGGTCCTGCTCCAGAACCAAACCTCACTGTATTATGGTCCCCTCGCATGCCGATCGGCTTCCGCCGTTTCTGCGCAAAATTATCCATTGAAACATCTTCCATTCAATACGAGAATGATGAATTGATGCGCCCTAACTCTGGTGATGACTACGCAATCGCATGTTGCGTATCCCCAATGCGTATTGGTAAAGAAATGCAATTCTTCGGTGCTCGTTCCAACTTAGCTAAATGCTTGCTTTACGCAATCAATGGCGGTGTTGACGAAAAGTTGAAGAAACAAATTGGTCCTAAATACCGTCCTATCACTTCCGAATACTTAGAATTCGACGAAGTATGGGAAAAATTCGACGACATGATGGAATGGTTGGCAGGCGTATATGTAAATGCATTAAACATCATTCACTACATGCACGATAAATATGCTTATGAAAAACTAGAAATGGCCTTGCATGACCGCAAGGTAACTCGTTGGTTTGCAACTGGTATCGCTGGTTTATCCGTAGTAGCAGACTCCTTATCCGCTATTAAATATGCTAAAGTAAAACCTATTCGTGATGAAAATGGCATCGCTGTCGATTTCGAAATCGAAGGCGACTTCCCTAAATATGGTAACGATGATGACCGTGTAGATGGCTTGGCAGCAAAAGTTGTTTCCACATTTATGAACAAAATTCGTAAACATCCTACATATCGTCAATCCGTTCCTACTATGAGCTTGTTAACAATTACTTCCAACGTAGTATATGGTACTGCTACAGGTTCTACTCCAGACGGCCGTAAAGCTGGCGAAGCTTTCGCTCCTGGCGCGAACCCAATGCACGGTCGTGATTCTCACGGTGCCGTATCTTCATTGGCATCCGTAGCTAAAATGCCATGGCGTGATTGCTCCGATGGTATTTCTAATACCTTCTCTATCATTCCGGACGCATTAGGTAAATCTGGTGAAACATTTGTTTCCGTTAGCGATTTTGATATTGAGTTAGATCCATCTCAATTGCCTAACAGCAATACAAACTTCGCATGCAGTGAACCAAATGTTACTATAGAGGAAGATAAATAAAATCTTCCACAGTATCGGATTGCTTTCACCGGCACCGATACGTGTGTTAGTCTTGGTTGAAAGGAGGTTATACCCATGAGCAACCAACAAGTTGATAACTTGGTAGAGTTATTGGATGGTTATTCCCAAAAGGGCGGCCATCATTTGAACGTTAACGTGTTCACTCGTGAAACATTGTTAGACGCTCAAAAACATCCTGAGTTGTACCCTCAATTGACGATTCGTGTATCCGGTTATGCGGTGCACTTCAACAAATTGACAAAACAACAACAGGACGAAGTTATTTCCCGTACATTCCATCAACGTATCTAATCGAGGTTTCCTATGACTGGACGTATTCATTCGGTTGAAACGATGGGTACGGTTGATGGTCCAGGCATGCGCATGGTGGTATTTCTTCAAGGATGCCCCATGCGCTGTGCTTATTGCCATAATCCTGACACATGGGATGAAACTAGCGATAATGCTAAATTCATGACCGTAAAGGAATTATGGGACCAGTACGAACGTAACCGCCAATTTTATACTAATGGTGGTATCACCGTCACAGGTGGGGAAGCTCTTATGCAAATCGACTTTGTTATTGAGCTTTTCACATATTTCCGTGAAAGAAACGTCCATACCTGTTTAGATACAAGTGGAATTTGTTTTGACCCCCACCAAGAGGTGGCATACCGTAAATTACTCAGTGTGACTAGTCTCGTCATCCTAGACATTAAGGAAATCGATCCAGCCAAGCATTTATGGTTAACAGGTAAACCGTTAGAGCCCATTCTCGGGTTTGCTCGATTGACGGCAGACGTGGAAGTTCCGATTTGGGTTCGTCACGTAGTAGTCCCTACGATTACAGATAATGCCGATCGTCACTATCGTCTAGGCTTTTTTCTAGGATCTCTGAAAAATTTACAAGCCGTTGATTGCTTACCTTATCACGTTATGGGTATTGCTAAATATAAGGAGTTAGGTATTCCTTATCGCCTAGAGGGCATCCCAGCTGCAACGAAAGATATTGCAGCTAAGGCGACAAGAACCGTGGTGGAAGGCATCAAGGCCTATAGACGCCATTGGTGGAGTCCCATCAAAACACAACATCAATCATAATCAAGTTTGAGGATAACTACCTCCCTTGATATATATAAATATATATACCAAAACTTGATCTATGATAGCCCTAATCAATAGAGCCGCCCCCATACAACCGGGGACGGCTCTTATTGCATTTAAATAAACTTTCTATCATACAAACGGGCAGCGATGAGGACCACTAAACAAGATCCCACATTATGCACTAATGCACCTGTAGTAGGCGTCAAAACCTCAAGCAATGAGAGAATAATAGCGATACAATTAATGGCCATTGATAAAGCAATACTAAATTTAATAGTTCTAATCGTAGCATCTGATAGTCGCTTAATATAAGGAATTTTGCTAAGATCTTCACTCATCAATGCAATATCAGCTGTTTCTATGGCAATATCACTACCAATAGTCCCCATTGCAATACTCACATCAGCAGTCTTCATAGCCGGAGCATCGTTAATTCCGTCGCCAACCATACAAACCTTGTGGTGTTTCCCTTGCAAAGATTCGATAATACTTACTTTTTCTCCTGGTAAAAGCTCCGCATGTATTTCGTAAACACCAGATTTCTTTCCAATATATGTAGCTGCGGCTTTACTATCACCAGTAAGTAATACTGTTGTCATATCTAAGCTTGAGATATCAGATATCATATTTATCGCATCATTTCGCATTGTATCAGATAATGTAATGATACCTATAATATGCTCTTTATCTGCAATAATGACAGATACCTTTCCTTCACTTCGATATACATTAACGGTTTGTTGAATAGACTCACATACAATAATATTATGCTCTTCAAGGAATCGTTCATTTCCACAATATAATTCTCGACCTTTTATTACGGCTATAATCCCTTTACCTACAGACATCGTAAATGAAGTAGTATCAAGTATTTCTAAATCTTGCTCTATCGCATGAGAAACGATAGCTTTACCAATAGGATGTTCGCTCTTAGCCTCTGCAGATGCAGCTAATTGAAGAATATCAATCTCACTATAATCTGTATCAACGGCTAAAATAGATTGAACCGCTAACTGCCCACGTGTTAATGTGCCGGTTTTATCAAATGCCATGGTATCTACTTTTCCCATAGTTTCAAGAATTTCACCAGATTTAATAATAACGCCATGTTTAGTAGCTTGACCAATAGCGGCCATAACCGCAGTAGGTGTAGCAAGCACCAATGCACAAGGACAAAATACTACCAACACAGTAACACCGACGATGATATTTCCAGTTACTAGATAGCCTATACATGCAATCATCAATGCAATAGGAACCAATCGACTAGCAACAGTATCAGCTATACGCTGAATCGGAGCCTGTTTCTGTTCCGCATTTTTAATAAGTTGAATCATTTTTTGAATAGAACTATCTTCGCCCACTTTAGTAGCTATAATATCTATGGCACCAAAACAGTTAATCGTTCCGCCAAATACATCATCATCAATTGTTTTATCAACAGGTATAGACTCTCCTGTCATAATGGATTGATCTACCGTTGTTTCACCATTAATAATGCGTCCATCTACAGGGATTGTTTCGCCCGGAAGGATTCGCAAGTAATCACCACTTTGTATGGACTCTACAGGAACCATCATTTCTTTGTTATCTTGTATTTTACGACCCTTAACAGGTACTAACGAAATTAACTTTTTTAACCCCTTTTTTGCTCGCTCGGTAGTTGATTCTTCAAGGAGAGCGCCTAAAGCCATAATAAACGCTACCTCACCAGCCGCAAATATATCTCCGATGGCAATGGCTGCAAACATAGCCATGGAAATCAATAGAGCAGATGAGATTTTACTAATTCCCTTATTATATACGATCCTTCGAATAGATAAATACACAAGAGGAAAACCACAAATAATAACGGTAACCCAAGAAGGCTCAAAAGGGAATATATTTTGAAACGAACTCTGTCCACCAAACTCCTCTATTAAATGCGGAATCCCATCAAGCAGTAAAAATAGCCCTGCTAAAATCGTCATATATAAACCAGATAATATATCATGTATTCGATGTACCATACAGCAATCCCCTTATCAGACTTTCACTATCAATATGAATTGAATTATGACTATACTTACAGTACAATAATTACGATAGCGAACACTTTGTTCACTTTAATTGTATCAACCTATGGTTTTAATACAATATATAAAACATCATATATGTTCATTACGGAACATATATGATGTTTTGTACTAAAAGTATGACAGGAGTTAATATGGATCGTAGACAGAAAAGGACTCGTAAAGCCATATTTATAGCTTTTAACGAATTATTATCAAATAAGGCATATGACAAAATCACCGTTCAGGAAATCATTAGTGCCGCAGATATTGGCCGCACCACATTTTATGCTCATTTCGACACAAAAGAGGCATTACTAGAAGCCCTCTGCGAAGACTTATTTTTACATATAAAAGATAGTATTAATCATTTACCTCATGCTCATGGACTTTATCAACAAAATATTTACCCAGTCTCAGTATTTGGTCATTTATTACAACATTTACAGCAAAATGAAAATAAAATCCTCGAACTACTAGCTAGTGATAATAACGAAATCTTTCTGCGCTATTTTAGAGATCATTTAAATGAGTTGGTACAAAGATATTTCATCAATCAAGACCGTAAAGCAAATACAAATCTACCGGATGACTTTATTATCAATCATATTTCAGGTAGTTTTGTGGAAATGGTGTTATGGTGGGTAAAAAACGGCATGAAAGAATCGCCTACAAAATTAGACAATTACTTCCATGCCGTTATAGAACCTATTATGTAATATTATAAACTACACTATATTGTAGATGTTCAAACAACCCTATAATATAGACCTTTATATTAAACCAAGATGTAATAGTATAAATTATACTATTATAAATCTTTATCGTAACTATTATGACACCACATTAATTGGTTCACCTTTTAAGAATGCTTGTATATTATCTCGAATAATGCCTACCAAGCGTTGACGTGTTTCAAGGCCTTTCCAACCCATGTGCGGAGTAATGATGACATTATCTAACGTATATAAAGGGCTATCCTCTGCTGGAGGTTCTACCTCTTGTACATCAAGACCTGCCCCAGCGATACGTTTAGCTGCTAATGCTTCACAAAGGTCTGCTTCATTAATGAGAGGACCACGACCAGTATTAACGATGACTGCATTAGGTTTCATCTTACCAATTGTTTCTTTATTAATAAGATGTTTAGTTTGATCATTCAATGGGCAATGCAATGTAATATAATCACTATTTTCAAGTAATTCATCAAGACTTACATAACGAATACCATCCTCATCAGCTTTTGGTGTACGTGTATGAACCAAGATATTCATGCCAAGTGCTTTTGCTACTTTGATGACTTCCATACCAATGTGACCAGCACCAACAACACCTAATGTTTTACCATTCACTTCTGTATGGCTCACTTGCAAATATTTTGTAAAGTTACTGCGATCACCTTTAGCAAGCATACCAATTTGTTGTTGCATAGTGGACGCAAAATTAAGAATCATCATGATTACCGTATGTGCTACACGTTCTGTACTGTATGCTGGAATGTTGCACACAATGATACCCTTTGCCTTTGCTGCATTGAGGTCGATATTATTATAGCCTGTGCCGGCTTCTACAATGAGCTTTACTGTATCTGGAAATTGTGAAAGTAACTCAGCAGTAACAGAAATCTCTTTTGTTACTACTACGCGAGCACCCTGAATGCGTTCGATAAGCTCAGTATTTGTACTGTTATCATAAACCTGTACATCATTAGATAATATGGAGAAATCTAATGCATGGTCATAATTCATTTTACTTGCGTTTACCACTACTACACGTTCACTCATGAGAACCTCCTAAACAACTAAAAAAATAAGAAAAAGTTTACTCAATTAGTTTTATAGATATATATCAAATATATAAAGAATTTATCCATATAAATTATACTATTATCTATAGAATTGGTACAAATATCTATAGAATTAAAAACATCATTTGTATAAATAATACTATAATATATAGCCTAAATAACACATCTAACCATATTAATTAGTATTCTTTCACAATTATTGTATATAATATATACAGAAGAGCTATAAAATTAAAAATATAACTAATTTTTCTGTATAAAACTTTCACAAAAGTATTGTGTAATTCCCCAAAAGTTATAAAATAAAAGTAATGTTATATAGAATTGAGGAATACCATGAGACCCACCTATTTGACCATAAATACAAGTCTCGTTCGCGAGAATTTGCGTAAAATTAAAGATAGTTTGCCTGAGTGGAGCACATCTACAGCTGTTATCAAGGCCAATGGCTACGGCCACGGAAGCGTTATGATGGGCCGTATTGCTGTGGAGGAAGGTTACGAATCCTTAGCCGTTGCTATTCCGGAAGAGTCTGTACCTCTTCGCAACGCAGGTATTATGGTGCCTATTTATCTATTAGGTCTCACAAGGCCACAATCTTTTGAGCTTGTGGCAGATACGAATTCCATTCCTGCTGTTTGTGAATCTACAGACTTGGAAGCACTCGATAAAGTAGCCGATAATCACGACATGGTTATTCGCGTTGCTGTTGCCGTTGATACAGGTATGCATCGCATTGGTATCAAGCCTGAGGATGCCATTGAGTTTATCAAACGCATTGAGTCCTACGAAAATTTGGAAATAGATGGATTCTTCTCCCACATGAGCAATGCTGATGCGGCGGATCAATCACACGCCCATAGCCAAACGCAAAAATTTCATCGCATGGTAGATGAAATACGAGCATTCCGTCCAGAAGCAGATTACCGTTTCTCCCTCGCCAACAGTGCAGGTCTTTTATCTGTCAAAGATAGTCTATTCACAGATGCTCGTCCTGGTATTATTCAATACGGTATCATGCCATCCCTTGATGTACCAAATCGATTGGGCTTAAAGCCAGTTTTATCCTTCCATAGTGAAGTTGTTCATGTGCAACATATCCCTGCTGGCGAAGGCATCGGATATGGGTCTACCTATATCACAGCTGAGCCAATGACGATTGCTACTATCCCGGTAGGCTATGCGGATGGTTATCCTCGTAGTTTATCCAATCGGGGCACCGTACTGATTCATGGCACTCGTTGTCCCGTAGTAGGTCGTATTTGTATGGATCAATTCATGGTTTCTGTTCCAGATACAATCACGGTAAAGCCAGGCGATAAAGTGGTACTTCTAGGGTCTCAAGGTCATGAAAGCATTTCTGCTCTAGAAATTGCAGCCCTTGCTTCTACAATACCTTATGAAATCTTTTGTGGATTCTCAGAGCGCGTACCACGACAATATATTTAACCTATGTAAAATAAAGAAAGCCCGTATCACATGTAGAAGTCTACATGTGATACGGGCTTTCTTGCTCTCCTATACCCAGCGTGCTGTAAAGCAGTTACGTTCTTATTGTGAGAGAGAGTATATATACCAAGTATATAATCTTATGATTCGGAGGGAACCACAATTCATAAGGGGCCCTCTGAACGATAGACGGCATAGGAGAGAGTCAATGTTTATCTATCCAATCCAGAGGGCTGTGTGTAATTGTTTAATGTGTGTGTTGTTTATTGTGTGTGTTTTATGTGTTGTGTATGTGTGTGTAAGTGTACTTATGTTATGTGTGTATAGTTTTGAGTGCTTAGTGTTCGTTTTTGAAAGGGTTTACTTTACAGCGCTATAGAATAGGAGATCAACTTATTTTGCTACCGTCCCTGTTTTAGCATCCAATACAACGGATATCGGTTTATTTTGTGCATCATGGAACTCTATGGTATATAGTGATTTTCCATTTTGATTAGCAAGAGACCACGCATTAATACCAGTCGCTACCTTGCCAGACTGTACAAAAGCTGCATTAATTGCCACATGTGGAGGTATTACTGTTCCAGCATCAATAGCACTAGCTTCCATAGATGCGTCATATGCTTTAGGAGTACCATCCGTTACATTACCAGTAGCCACATCTAGAGTCATAGAATGAGCACCACTAGTATTAAAACCAGCTACTTCATAGATGGCAGTTTTACCTTGAGTTTTGAAAGATACATTTGTAATTTTGGAGTTTCCAAATTTGCTTTCGAATTGGTCAATTAAATAATTAGCACCAACTACGAAAATACTATTTTGGTCTACTACGCCTTCTTGCTGGTTGGTTGTGCTAGGTTGTGATTTTCTACTTTTAGAGTTTTTTTTTCCTCTTTAGTAGGCTCTTCTTTATCAGCTTTTTTTTCGTCTTTCACAACTTTTACTTTAGGCGCTTTATCTACTGCAGCTTTTTTAGTATTTTTAACTTCTTTACCATGCTTCGCTACAGAATCAGATTTTTTATCACCACTGCGTACTACTCTTGGTTCACTAGGAGCTTTAGCTACAGATGCAGTTTCAATAGAAGGGACCGCTGCTGCAGGATTTTCTGTACTAGGCACTACAGTTTCTTGAGCTACTGGTGTTTTAACATCTTGTGTAGCTGTTGGAACTGGTGTAGTATTACGAACTGCTGTACCTACTTGATTAGCTTCTGCTACAGGAGCTACCGGAGTTTTAGGTGCAACTGCAGTAGTAGCCACATCTGGAGCCACCGCTACAGTAGGAACTACTGGATCAGTAACTGGTTGTGCTGGAGTCGCTGTACTCGCTGTTTCTTGCGTAACAGGCATTGGAGTTACTGGTTCAGCTGCTGTTACAGCTACAGTGGCACCAAATACACCAGCCACTGCTAAAGCAATACTACTTTTTAAAATAGATTTTTTCATATTGTCCTCCTTATTAATTCATATACATGCAACTTTACGCATGTATATTTCCAGTCAACTCAATGTCATCATGTAAGTTCCAAAACATATATCTAGCATGGACTTGTAGATATATAGTTTGGAAATTTCAGATATAGTTGAGTTTGTCTTTCGACTGGTACACATACTATCGATAGTCTATGAAGTCAAAATGTAGAAGAACCATTAAATGCTTATTTTATAGTGAGTTTAGAATGAATTTATATATAATTCCTATAAAATCCTATGGGATTTACTTTATACTTAAAAATTCCATGAATAACATGTCAAAAGCCGTTTCCCCCATATATAAGGGATAAACGGCTTTCAAAATACACATATTGATATCTAAAAATTCACATTCATGAGCAAACTTTCACAAAAAATACTTCAATACTAGTTATTTTTTTAAGAAAAACAGTATTAATGTATTTAATTATTATATTCAGAATAAAATAACTAGGCACTATTAAGATATAATAACTAGTCAATCATATATTAGTCATCAAATTTAACAGATAGCAATTTACCGTTCATTGCATCCATACGTACATGTACCTCTTTATTATCTTCTGTACCAAAGCTAACTTTGTATACGATTTTACCTTTATCATAGCGCACAGCCCATTCGTTGAGACTCACAGCTTTGCCTTTTGTTTGGGCATAAGCAAAGTTCACCACTGCTGCAGGAGGTAAAATTTCTCGTGGATCAAAAGATTTTTTCTTTAACGATTTATGGAAGTCCCCTTCGCGTTTTTCAAAGATTTGATTAGTAGCATAGATATACGTTAACTCATATTTGCCAGTTTCATCAAAACCTTCTACATCATACTTAATTTGACCTCCATCCGCATCAAAGGCGATTTCCGTAATTCCAGCATTTGGATGATTTTGGATAAAGGCATTTAATAAACCATTAGCTCCTACAATTGCCGCATGGTTGCCATCAACAACTGCCACAGTTGGCTCTACAGCTACTAAAGGTGCTGCACTTGCGTTTGGCATGCCAAATACCGCAGCCAAAGCCAATACAAGGCTACCTTTTACAAATAATGATCTCATTAGTTCCTCCATATCTTAAACAGTTAGCATAACAATATATATACAATTATACACTAAATCAACGCGGTTTATGAATCTTTATTTATATAATTAGTGCATGTGCCTACTCCCTATGATACAATGCACATAGAATAATTTTTGTACCTACAAGTGAGCTAACTATGATTTCAATTTATCCCACTATATATCACGCATTCCAATGCAAGGCAGATCGATGTGAAAATACATGTTGCCAACTGTGGACTATCGATATAGATGAGCCTACTGCTGAACGTTACCATGCTATGACTGGTTCTCTTGGTGAAAGCTTACGTCAAGCCATCACGGTTGATAACGAAGGTAGTCATTTCGTATTTTCCAAAACACAACCTATGTGCCCCTTACTCAATGAAAATGGACTATGTAAGGTTGTACTCGAATTGGGGGAAGAAGGACTTTGCGACACCTGCCATATGCATCCGCGATTTTATAAATACATTGAAGACCTAGAGCTATGTGGCGTCGGTTTATCTTGTGAAGCCTCTGTTGAGTTATTAGCCCAAAATAAAACGATAGACTCCCTCCTCTTTACAATTGAGGATGACGATAACGAATTTACTTCTGAGGAGCGATTAACACTTCAGAATGTATTTGAATTATTGGCCTTTGATTTAGATCCTAATCTATTCCAATATGCGCCAAATCCCACAAAGCAGTCTTTCAAAGAATTATTAGACCTATATAAAAAAACGGAACCCATCGATGAAAATTGGACTGCACAGGTTAATACATTATCTAGTAAACTAGACCAACTCGCCGCATCCGTACAGACCTATATACAGCAAGAGGATATGAGCCTATTTAACAAAGTGTACCAATATATATTGTATCGCCAAATTGATATGCTATCAGACTATTCCTTGGAATCTATCTTAGCTTATGCAAAGGATGGTACTGACTATATACTTATGGCTAGCGCCTTAGAGGGGCAGCCCTTAAAGCAAATTGCAAGATGGTCACAACAAATCGAATACGACGAAGATAATGTGGCACTATTATTACAATACTATGAAGCCCAACTTATAGAGTGAAAAAAAACCGCAAGATATGTATCTTGCGGTTTTTAGGTCTTATCACAATACATCATTTGATTAGAGTGTGAACAAAGCGGATCCATTGAGGTAATACAGAGACAGATAATAACGCTACAATAAACATAACTATATAGGTTTTAACGATACCTAATTCAACATAACGTCTCATTAATTGAGCTATAATGAACACAGCATAATACTGGCTGAACATCGTAATAAGATAGGCCATATCCCCTACATATTTTTGAAGAGACAAAGAGAAAAAAATAATCCCTAGTATATGAACTAATACTAAGACAACAGTGCGAAGTGCATTTGTATAAGCTATGCCATATATATAATTGCGCAGCACGCCGCTATACGTACCACGCCCCCCTAATAAAATAAGTAAGCGCCATATGACAAATGAACCGATGATAATTTGAAAAATCAAGAATGTAGAACTTGCTAGAGTACTAACTAAATCAAAGTGAGTTAACCCAGTAATCCGTTTAATCCCAAGCAATGGAGATATAACTTTTACCATAAACGGTAAGCTATAGGTCATTATATATAATACAATAGTAGATACAACTAGATTCAGAATGGCTCTCGTATGAGATCCGTAATTGATAATATTTTGAAATGATTGTTCGCTAAGTTTGGTAAATAAATGTAATATATCCTTATACCATGTCATAAATGCTCCTTTTAGTTTAAAACTAGTAAAAAAGGACGAGCCATGTCTCGTCCTAGATATATCATATGTATTTTATCGAGTCAACATATAAACCCATTCAAACACGTGTGCTACCAAAAGAGCAATCAACATTAGAATCAGACCTTCATAAGGGGTCCCATTAATACATGCTCCCGCAATACGTCCCATAGTTTGTAACAATAATACGGTACTTAAAATACATAGCACAATCATACAGAAGCCAATAATCGCTTGCAGTATTAATGGTACCGAAGTTAGAATCAGCATAATCCCTGCTGTAAAAGTAATCAGTGCCACAACAAGTTGAGCAAATGACATAATATGCAAAATACCGGTTGTAACAGTTCGAACATAGAATTTACGCTGTTGAGCAACCGCATAGACTATAATGATACATGCCATGAGAATGACTTTTCCGATTACCCATGCAAAGCGACCTATATTCCAAAATTCTCTAGGACTACCCATCTGTTCCAAAAAAAGTTGTATTTCATGTTGACCTACTGGAAGAGATAGTGATTCCCACCTTACCAATAACGAAGAATTACGTATAAACGCACGTATAGCATCTAAATATACGCCTTCACCTACAATAGTAAATTGATAGCATATAAGTGTTAATAGCAACATTCCTATGAGTTGCCCATAGGCAATATCAAAGTGATACATACGAGGATTATTCTCTTCAATAGGGTTTAATAAACGATAGATAAACTGCATTAAACCTACCATCATAAGTATCACCACCTTTTACACAATATACATACATAACATACAACACACCAAAAGGAACTATAAAAAATAGTTCCTTTTCATTTTCCGTTCATCATTATAGCACAAAAGAGCCTATAAAAGAATGTGGTTTTACCATATTCTAATTGCGATTCCTTTAAAATATAAAAAAGGGGCTGTTTTGTTACAGCCCCTTTCATATTTTTCATGTTATGTAATTATCTGGAAGTAGCAAGTGCTATCATGCCAATCAAGATACCTAAAACGATTATGGGAATTAAACTCGTAATAATAGAAATACCAAAAGTTGCTAAACGGGATTTATTAATTTGGCGACTTAACAATGTTAAACATACCCAGAATGTATAGACTGCAAAAGCTATCGTTGCGAATATAATAATAATTATCCATACGATACTACCTACTGTAGAATCAGGATTAGATCCTAGTAGCAACAAAAATGGCAATGATAGTAATAGAAAGCCCATGAAATATACTAGGCCCATAATCTGATTATAAGCTTGTTCATACCACATGATCTTTAACACAGACTCATATGTAGTATTGGCATCAAATTTATTGGCGACCCAAGAAAAAATAGCAGAATAAATAGCAATACCAATAAAAGCAAATAGCAAGCCAACCGCTAGGCCTAATAGGCCGACCCCAGAAAGAGCAGCCGCACCAGTAAGTGCAACATTAAGTTTATCTACAAATATCATACCCACAAGAGCAGGTAGAATATTTGAAAATACGAATGACATTAATGCCAAAGCTGCTGTAGCATAGAACCCTTTTCGACAAGATCCATGTTCTACGATCTGTGGAATACCACGTTTAAAGGGAGCTACCATAAGCTGCCAAATATCTGAATACCATTTTGTTTCCATAAAACCTCCAAAACACCTATATTTTTCTAATCGTAACACAAACTATATTTAAACCGTCATGGACAACATTATACCTCCCACACCAAAGATGAAGGATACTATGTAAAAAGAAATACCCGTTATCCAAAGATTTAGACCAAATTGCTTAGACATGAGTTGTGCCATAATAAAAACATTAATTAGCTCCATGGTGCTTAATCCACCCGAACCACCACGAATACGTAAATCTAAGAAAAGATAAACAGGTGCCGAAATAAGTACAAAAATTAAATGAATCCAACTAGCAATACAGCTATTCAAAAGTAAGTCTGCCACTAGTTGCTTATAGGTAACCTGCCCCTTAAAAACTTTAAAAATACCATATAAAATACCAGAAGTTACAAGAACAAAGGCTACAATTCCAAGTATATATCCAATAATAGGAAGCGCCTCTAGCTCTACAGGACCTATGACCTCCCAAATAAAAGTTTTAAAAAAAGGACTCTTTGGAAAAATCAACATTAATACGTATAAACCTAAGTCAGTTATAATTAGGGACCCCACAGTAAGTAGTAACATATTTTTTATAGTCACTAAATGCATCCATTTTTCTATATATAAACCAAACAAACTATTCATAATACTATACCTTATAACTCTTCACTTTTAATTAATTGATTCCCTTCAAAATAATAATTATGCTCAAGACCTTTCATCAGCAACCCCTGATTTATTAATGATAACCATATTAGATTTCCTTTTTATTTCATCTATTAATATATTATACTATATAATCTAACTTTGAAGATATTATTTTAGCCTATTATAACGCAAAAAAGCAGCCCACTAGGGGCTGCTCTTTTATTTATCTTATTGCAAAGATGCTGCAATTTTTGTAAGGTTTTCATCCATACGTTCTAAGTATGTTTTATTGTCTTCGTTACTTTCGATAGTGTAAATTGTTTCTACCTTAGCCCCTACTTCTTGTGCCAAAGTTTTGGATACTTCTGGGCTAGCCATTTCTTCTGCAAAGATAGTAGTGATATGGTTTTCTTTAGCGTATTCGATGAGTTTAGCCAATTGCGCTGCATTTGGTTCGCCTTCAGCAAATACATCTTCCACACTATTTTGTTCTAACCCAAAGTCACGACATAGGTACGCAAACGCTGCATGGCCTGTAACAAAGTTTTTATGCGGAGCTTTAGCGAATTGCTCTTCATATTTTTTAATCATTGCATCTAATTTAGCAACGTATTCAGTATAATTCTTTTCATAATAATCCTTGTTTGCTGGGTCAACTTTTACAAGGGCATCCTTGATATTTTTCACTTCAATTTTAGCATTTTTCAAAGATAACCATGCATGAGGATCTTCTGCACCATGTTCTTTAATTTCTTCTGGATCAGTATTTTTAATAGCTTCAACGCCTTCAGTAGCTACAACAGATACGAGTTTATCATTCTTAGCTGCTTCGATAGCTTGTTTTGCCCAAGGCTCCATACCAAAACCGTTATACACAAACACTTGAGCTGTTGCCAATTGTTTCATATTTTCAGGTTTCAACTCGAAATCATGTGGTTCTACACCATCTGGTATAATAGTAGATACCTCTACCTTGTCACCACCAATAGCCTTTGTAAACTCAGCCATTGCATTAAAACTTGTTACCACTTGGATTTTTTTACCTGCTTGTTCCTTCTGTGCATTCGGTGCATCATTGCCACAACCTGCAAATAAAGCAGCCATCATAATACCTACAACTAACAAAATCAGTTTCTTGATCATCGTAGTCCTCCTTTGTAAAATCCTGATCGCTATGCCTATACAGAATACACTCTATTCTTTAGTTGCAGTTGCGACTCAGTTGCATTTGTAATATAGTTATAGTATAAACTTACTTAGAATTTTGTCAATCAGAAATGTGGTTTTCATATGTTATCAATAGAACATCTTTATTTTTCCTATCAAGGTCAACCTCCTTATGTGCTAAACGACCTTAATTTACATATTCACAGTGGTGATTATATATCCATCGTTGGGGATAATGGGTGTGGTAAAAGTACCTTACTCCGTCTTATTTTAGGTTTTCTTACACCGGTAAAAGGTTCTATCAAGCGAAGCACCAATAATATTCGGTATGTGTCTCAAAAAAATGACTTCTCTCACGCAGGCTTTCCTATTACGGTAAAAGAAATCCTCGATTCCTACCGAAAACTTTTAAAGATTAAGGATAAGCAGGAAGTCAATCGCGTATTAGAGCTTACCCATATGACGGAATTTAAAGACCGTCTCATTAGTAAACTTTCAGGTGGACAAGCTCAGCGTGTATCTATCGCCCGTGCCCTCATCGGTAAGCCAGATCTCATCATTCTCGATGAGCCTTCAACGGGTATCGACAGAAAAAGCCAAGAGGGCATCTATGCTCTACTTCGCAATTTGAACCAAGAGCACCATATTACGATTATCTCTGTTGAGCACAATATCGAAATGGCCTTAGCCAACTCAACTAATATCTACCATATTGCAAATGGTCAAGGTCACCTTTGCTCCCCTGAGCAATATGCTAGTGAAATCATGCACAGTACAGATCGCAATCCAATAGATCACGAAAACTGCTCCTGTTTCACAGATGTAACAACAGAGTCTCAGGCTCAGGCCGATGATACCACAATTGAGGAGGTGCACCATGTTTAATTATGATTTCATGCAAAATGCCTTCTTCGTAGCGATTTGTATTTCTCTTTTATGTCCATGTATTGGTATCTTCATGGTGCTACGCCGTTCCAGTATGATTGGGGACACCATGAGTCATGCATCTCTAGCAGGTATTACGCTAGGTTTATTGACGAATACTAATCCAATTTTAGGGGCTTTTATCTTTACTGCTATCTGTGGTGCACTCATCGAGTTCTTGCGAAAATATTTTTCACACCATCTCGATTTGATTCTTACTATAATCTTATCCCTCAGCATTGGTACAGCTATTACGCTTATTAGCTCAGGCAAACTAAAGGCTAACGCAAATGTATTCTTTTTTGGTAGCATCCTAACGGTAAACGCAACTGATATGATTAGTATTGCTGTGCTTACAATCTTATCTGTACTCACCTTATATTTCCTATACAACTCACTTCTTTACATCGCCTATGACGAAGAGGCCGCTCGTGTAGCAGGTGTTAAGGTAGATTTTATTAACTATATCTTTGCCATCTTAATGGCTGCGGCCGTATCAATTTCTATTAAAATTGTTGGTGTCCTCGTATTGAGTGCCATGATTGCGTTACCTGTAGCATCTGCATTACAATTAGAAAAAGGATTTAAAATAACTTTATTATGCTCCATTGGATTTAGCTTGCTCGCTATGATCATTGGACTCTTTGGATCCTACTTCCTTAACGTAGCTCCTGGTGGCTTCGTATCTCTAACATCGGTAGGTATTTTACTAGTAGTATTAGTCATTAAGAATATTCGAGCTATCATACGACGCATGCAGTTTAGCAAATAAACTAAAACAATCATTAATATGTTTAGATATAAACAACATAGCTAGTTAGAATAATATAGCTAGTTAGAATTGAATAATATAATTAGTTAAATAAAAAAATACAGCTAACTAAATCCGATAGTATATTTGATATATTATTAGCCATATAAATCATCTAACTATACAAGTGTATAACAGTTTTAGTATTAAAACAGAATCGAAAAAGAGTTATGAATACAACAGCTTGGCCGGAAGGCATAAAAAAGACCAAACAGCGCGAAGCCATTTGGTCTGTATTAACAACTACAGATAAACCTATTACAGCCCTTGAAATCGCAGAACGCTTAGGTAATGGTAGCACTACTTGGATGTCTACTATCTACCGTACACTTGAACTATTAGAAACTAAGGGTATCGTTACACGTACCACGCTCATGGGTAGTGAGATGGCATATTATGAAATTACCCCTCATACACATCGACACTATGCTGTATGTACGAGCTGTGGTGCCATGATACCGCTCCATACCTGTCCCGTCGTAGAAATGCCACAAGAACTTAACGATGCAGGATTTACTGTAACGGAACATCACCTTGAGATCGCAGGGATTTGTAAGAAGTGCAAAAACAAGAAGTAGAAAATAGACAACTAATGTTTAAACAACAAAAAGGACGCAACTGATAGTTACGTCCTTTTTAGTTTTAAAATATATTTTGTATTAACCTTATTTAGCTTTCACCAATTACAGCATCAACGGAGCCACTACGAAACCGAGTGCTACAGAAATGGCGATGGCAAGTACGCCTGGAATAAAGAACGGATGGTTAAATACAAGCTTACCGATTCGCGTAGAGCCCGTATCGTCCATTTGTACAGCCCCCAAAAGTGTTGGATATGTAGGCAATACGAAGAGTGCAGATACAGCTGCGAAGGATGCGATAATAATATAAACAGATCCTGTGTTCTCTGGTGTAATACCGAGAGCTAGAATTACAGCTGGTACCAAAGCTTGTGTAGTTGCCGCTTGGCTATACAACAATGTACTTGCAAAGAAGAAGGCTACCGCCAATAGGAACGGATATGCTGTTACCATGCTAGAAGCGAGTGCTTTAATTTCAGGAATATGACCTTTTACAAAGGTATCGCCCAACCATGCTACACCTAGTACGCAAACACAAGCAGATAAGCCAGATTTGAATGTACTTGTATTAACAAGTTCTGCTGTATCAAGCTTACAGAAGAATGTTATAGCAGCCGCAATAATCATCATAAATCCGATGATAGCATCGTTTCGACCAAAAATAACTGGTTTAATAATACCAATATTTTTGGAAATTGCTGTTGCATAGAATACAATACAAATGATACCAATCAAGAAGATTAATACAGAAGTTTTTGCGCCTGGTTTTAAATGGAAATCAGTGCTTTTTTCACGAGGTGGCGCCACGTGACCCGCCGCCAAACGTTCTTGATATACTGGATCAGAAGACAAATCATTATTCGCAAAGGTAGACATGATAAATGCCGTAATCATAACCCCTACGAATGTTGTGGAAATACAGATGGCAAGCAATGTAGGATAGTTAACACCATATGGTTCAAGGAACCCACTCATAGCAACTACTGCTGCCGATACAGGACTCGCTGTAATACCAATTTGGCTTGCTACAACGGCGATGGATAATGGCACAGATGGCTTAATGTTTTCACTTTTCGCCACCTCTACGATTACTGGAATCATAGAGAATGCTGTATGACCAGTACCCGCTAAAATAGTTAAGAAATACGTAACAGTTGGTGCTAAGTAGTTGATATGCTTAGGATTTTTACGCAAAATACTTTCAGCAATGCGCACTAAATAATCAAGACCGCCGGCTAACTGTAAAGCACAGATGGCTGCGATAGCAGACATGATAATCAGAATTACATCCCATGGAATCTGTCCCGGAAACATCCCCATACCAAGGCTTAACAACACAACCCCAAGGCCGCCAGCGTAACCGATGCCCATGCCACCTAGGCGAACACCGAGGAAGATGGCACCAAATAAAATAATAACTTGCATAATTACATAAATGTCCATACGATGACCTCCTTTATACATATATAGTATCATAGATATGCTAAATAATCATCGAATTTTGGCAATGTATAGTCTATAGTTTAAAATATGACGAAATTTCGATATGCTATACAAAAAAAACTACACCCCATTGCCTTAAACTACTAACAAAAGACAATAGGTGTAGCTTTCCAATAATTAATTTAGCATTATAAAATAATTGGGCGCATATCTTCAAGTATCCCCTCTTCCTCAGTTGCACGTTGGATACTTTCACCCACAATACGAACCATATCCTCTAATTGTTCCACAGTGGATGCCAATGGAGGCATGAGAATAACCACGTCACCGATAGGACGACAGATAAGCCCTTGCTCACGGGCGAGGATTGCCACCTTAGCACCGACCGCATCATTCGGGCGATATGCTTCGTGAGTTGCCACATTTTTTTCAAGTTCAATACCTACGATGAGGCCTCGCTGACGAACCTCTTTAACATGCTTCAATGACTTAATAGGTTCTAAAGCCTTTGTGAAAGCTTCTACTTTAGCAGGCAATTGTTCAATTACCTTTTCATCACGGAATACTTTCAAAGAAGCCAACGCAACGGCACAGGCCAAGGCATTACCGGTATAAGAGTGACCATGATAGAAGGTTTTCTTTTCTTCAAAAGTGCCGAGGAATGCATCGAATACGCGTTTTGTAGTCAATGTTGCTGCTAATGGAAGGTACCCACCAGTGATGCCTTTGGATAAAGTCATAAAATCTGGAGATACGCCTTCATGCTCGCAGGCAAAGAATTTACCAGTCCGACCAAAGCCTGTAGCCACTTCGTCGACGATGAGGAATACATCGTGTTGTTCTGTTAACTCACGAACACGTTTCAAATAGCCGTGAGGCATTACGAGCATACCCGCTGCTGCTTGCACCAATGGTTCCATAACAAGAGCTGTAATTTCATCACCTTCTTCGTTAAGGATACGTTCCAATTCAGTCAACGACTCTTCAAAAGCTTTATCTCGATCTGCCAAATCTCTATACACACCAGGGCTTGGCAATGTTAATGGTTTAAATAATAGATTATGGAATACTTGGTGAAATAATTGAATACCACCTACGGATACGGTACCTAATGTATCCCCATGATAGCCTGCATTGAGGGCAATGAACTTAGTCTTTTTCGTTTGCCCTACTTGTTGACGGTATTGGTACGCCATTTTAATAGCCACTTCGATAGCTGTACTGCCATCATCAGAGAGGAATACTTTATCTAAGCCTTCTGGAGCAAGCTCTACAAGTTCTTTACACAATTGTGCAGACGGAGGACTTACGAGGCCTAATAACGTGCTATGCGCAATTTTATCGATTTGATCCTTCAATGCTTGGTTCAATACAGGATGGTTGTGACCATGAATATTAACCCACAAAGAGGATACACCATCGTAATACTTTTTACCGTTCTCATCGATGAGGTATACCCCATCACCGCGTTCAATTACTACTGGTTCTTGTGCTAGCCAATCTTGCATTTGTGTAAATGGATGCCATACAAACTCGTGGTCCCATTGTGCTGCTTGTGAAAGCTGTTTCTCTGCCATTTCGTCACCTCATACTTACTAAGTTTACAAACTATAACTCTCTATCACATATACCTTATATAAACTAAATTAAGTTGCCCAATCTAAGGTATGCTAAATCACAAATTTAATACGTCTCAAAATTACTGTTAATATGTACTCAATATCACTTCTAACATATATTAACTTGCTATAGCTAATATAAAATCAGCCAATTATTATTTATAGACCTAATACTGTGTTCCATAATTCCTTAGAATCAATAAAAGATCGAGCCCAACCAAGTTGAACCTTTTGAATATCCGGACCTTGGTATGGCGGCACTACAGCTACTACAGGAACACCTGTGTAACGCTCCATATCTGCCACATTTGTTTTCAACAAAAACAGATCTACAGCTGTTGTATCATTTACGATAATAGCTTTCACCTCGATATCATGCAACTTAGCATATTCGCAAGTCAAAACGACACGATTAATAGAGCCAAGACGACCATCTGCTACAACAATAGCTGGTAATTTGATATCTTTCATAAAATCCGTGAAAGTTTTATCTCCATAGAGAGGGGTCGTGATACCGCCAGCACCTTCTACAAAGGTTATGTCATAGCGACTCACTACATCTAATGTATGTTCTACAAGACCATAATAGTCAATCTCGATACCAGCCAATTCCGCTGCAAGGCGAGGAGAAAAATCACCGGCAATAGCATAAGGATTCACTTCATGACGACGAGATTCAGGAATACCTGTCGAGCGCATCAAATGTGTCGCATCTTTACTCTCAAGGTCGATATTATAATTATCCTCATCCATCGTCACACATTCAGGGAAAGGCACTGCACTAGAAGACACAGGTTTCACCATCCCAACAGCAAAGCCATCGTCTACAGCCATCGCCCCCAATAACCCGGTCACAAACGTCTTACCTACATCTGTATCTGTACCAATTATAGAAATACCTAACTGCTTCATACAAAGCTCCTCTCAAGCGAATACTTACTGCCGCATAGGTTAACTAATTCATGTGATTAAGTTTACAATCTAATTACAATATACAGCGAAAAGGAATATATAGTCAACCTATTATTACTGTTCAAGTTTACGATTCTATGACTCTATGGGGCCCGAATACATCGCTACATTTTAGCTAAAAAGCTGTGTCCCTAACCTCCGCGCTCCATAGTAAACTAAGTCGCACTTCGATTAGGAACACAGCTTTTTATAACATTATCGCAGTATTAGTCCCATAGAGTCACAGACCGCTACTTTGAATACGATAATAATAGGTTGGCTATATGGGAAAAGAACGATAACTTTTTCGTCCCTTACTCATTTGATACAGTGAATTTTGTTTTATCGATTTATGAATAGACTCGATGGGACGAGTTCACAAATACAGTTATAAAAAGAGTGATGACTAACCGATTAGCGACTTAGCTCGCTTTGGAGCGTAGAGGTTAGTTATCGTTCTTTTCACCTAAATGTACAAATCAACTTGGGCCCCATCAAATCTTAGCCTAGATTTCGAGGTAGCGAAATTCACCTGTATCAGGATCCATCATGCCGCCATAGAAGCCCATTCCTTTTGGAAATAGTGGATGGTGGCGTAGGAAGTTAACTGTATAAATTACATTGTCTTCAGAAATATGAAATCTATCCATCCAATCGATAAGACCTGGTTCGATCATGTGAATAGCATCTTCACTAATACCTTTCGCTTTCATAGATTCCATAAATGTAGTAGCAGAAAAGTCGATCATACCGCAGTTTTCATGACCGATGATTAGCACATCTTCAATTTCCATACCATAGGTAGCAACGAGCAGACTTTGCACGATGTTATCGATAGGTTGTGTTACACTATTGCCTGCAGTTTTAATGACAATTATCTCTCCTCGATGAAAGCCTAGTGCTTCTTCTAGCATACCTACTAAGCGGGTATCCATACAGGTTACAATACCTAACTTTTTTGTAGGATGACTTGTTAATTCAGCCTTTGGCAGCTCAGGATGATGTTTTACATAGTCTTTATTGATTTCAATTATTTTTGCAATATCAATCATAAGGGTCCTCACTTTATATACTCTATTTCCACCTGAAATAGATTCTATTCATTATATACACCTTATTCATCATAAAACAAGTTAAATTTATCACTTATAAATAATTATTACAGCCTATCCAAACCGCACAAAGTTCATTAATCAAGTAATAATTCTATACTCATAATCAATATTTATCTTCACAGTCCTTAATATTTTTACATTCACAAGAAATGAATATTCTGTATAATTCTTATATATGTGGTAGATTTAAAAACCCTTCCTATGGTACTATTAACACTATAGAAAGCAAACGCCACATGATACCACATATGACGTGAACTGTATGTACAGTAAGGAGGTTTTATAATGGGTATCAATCAAAAAACGTTGCCAGGCATTTTACTCTGTGCCATTCTCGCTATTCCTTGTTGGCTACTAGGACAGCAATTTCATCTAGTAGGTAGTCCAATCTTTGCCATTATTTTAGGTATAATTATCGGTTCTATCTTCACATCATGGAAACGGGAAAAAACAGGTGCTGGCATTGGGTTTACATCAAAAAAGATTTTACAATGGGCCGTTATTTTGTTGGGCTTTGGTCTTAACATTACACAGATTCTACATGTAGGTTGGATTTCTTTACCTGTCATCATTTCTACCATCGCTACATCGTTAATCGTATCCTATGTTATTTATCGATTAACTCATATTGACTCTAACTCAGCAGTCCTCATCGGTGTTGGTTCATCCATTTGTGGTGGTTCTGCTATTGCTGCGGCGGCTCCAGTTATTAAAGCAGAGGATCATGATATTGCACAAGCAATCTCTGTTGTATTCTTTTTCAATGTAGTAGCCGCCTTTGTATTTCCTCAATTAGGTGACGCCATTGGACTCTCTAACATGGGCTTTGGATTGTTCGCTGGTACTGCAGTTAACGATACTTCTTCTGTAACAGCAACAGCTGCTGTATGGGATAGTATGAAAGGTACTGGCACACAAGTTCTGGAATATGCTACTATCGTAAAGCTAACACGTACCCTAGCTATCATTCCTATATGCTTAGGTCTTGCAAGTTATCAAGTATACAAAGCCAAGAAAAATGCCTCTCAGACAGATGGTGCAAACGTTAGTATTGCTAAGATTTTCCCAAGATTCGTTTTATACTTTGTACTTTGCTCCCTTATCACAACAGCATTATCCTATGCTAATGTAGATATTCAATTCTTGAGTATCTTCAAAACAATTTCCAAATACTTTATTACAATGGCCATGGTAGCAATCGGCCTTAATACAAATATTGTAAAATTATTAAAATCCGGCGGCTCTGCTCTAGCCTTAGGTGCTTGTTGCTGGATTGCTATTTCTGTCGTAAGCCTTATGGCACAACATATGATAGGTTTATGGTAGAAAATATACATATATTGTATATTATGTTATAATTATATATGAATAGAATAGTAAGGACCCCTCCAGTAATGGAGGGGTTTCGTGCTACTATTCACCTTATTAGTACTTTATCATACCATAGTCAGGAGGGTTAATATGTACTTCTTACAAGGACTTCTTGTCGGCCTCGCTACGTTTGCCCCTGTTGGCATGCAAAACCTCTTCATTATTAATACGGCCTTGGTGCAACCTGTCCGTCGCATTATATTGACGCTAATCATACTAGCGTTTTTTGACATGAGTTTAAGTGCTGCCGCCTTCTATGGTATTGGTGCCGTTCTTGAAATGTGGCCACTCACAAAGCTCATAGTTCTACTCTTTGGGGGCCTCCTCATTGTTTATATGGGCTTTAATATATTTAAAACTGAACCAGACATGCGCAATGTGGACACACATATTCCGATTAGAAAAATTATTGTCTCAGCCATTGCGGTATCATGGGGCAATCCTCAAGCCATTCTAGATGCGACAATGATGCTCGGTGCTTTTCAAGCTAATATTCCAAAAGAAAGCATCTACCACTTTTTCGCTGGTTTCTTAGTTATGACACCAATTTGGTTTGGTTCTCTAGCTACTACAATGCATCTACTAGCTAAAAAAATTAAAATTACTCATATGGCATGGATTAACCGTTTCTGTGGTTCGGTTCTCGTCATTTACGGTATCAAACTATGTATTGATGGCTTCATGATGTTAAGAGACTTTTTGTAAGGTTATAGTCATAGATACAAAGAAAAGTCTAAATCACTAATACCATCATAACTATATAAGAAAAATACAAATAGATGATGTACAAAAAAGAAAAAAGTCGTTAGCAAGTTGCTAACGACTTTTTCATTTATAATCTCATTTATAATTCTTCAAGTACCTGCCGGAACATATCTCTAAGAGCTACAATATACGAATTATTTTGATTTCGTTGCGATATAAAGTAGTAGTGGCGTTCCATAGGTTTACTATGATTCGTCAACACCTTACGTTCGATACCTGGCATAGGATCTGTTAAGTATTTAAAACAATCTAATAGTAATAGCCCTTGCTGCCCTGCAACCAGGTATCGTGCTTCTTCTAACGTACGAGCATAAGCGAAGGCACCATTATAACCTATAGCTTTGCGATAATGTTCCTCTTCAGACAAGGTATATTTCCCGCGACACAATAAAATAAGTGGTAAATCATCGATATGCTTTAGTTCTACACAATCTTCATTAGTATATCCTTGTGGTACCTCTATAAATGTAGTGGCTTTATCAATTAAATGACTTTCAAAATCATCAGATAAAATTTGCCATTGATCATTAAATACTACATCTACACGACGATCACTAAGCATGCCATATAGCTCTTCATGGCTGCCGCTGTACATACGAATATCTAAATTTTTATAACGCTTTGCCATGCGAATCACAGTTTGCTGCATAGCAATCCCACTATAACGGTTCAAATAGCCAATGCGCAAACTCACCCGTGCATCTGTACCAATGCGCGTCGTTTCTACCTTAATATCATGGAACCGTTCTAATAGCTTCTTACCAGATCGATATAAATATTGTCCTGCTGGTGTTAGATGAAAGCTTCGTTTTTCTCGAACCATTAGTTCAACACCAAGACTAGTTTCAAGAGCTTTGATTTGCTGAGATATAGCAGATTGAGATACATATTGCTCTGTTGCAGCTTGTGTAAAACTGTTGTTATCTACTACACACACAAAATACTCTAATTGTTTTAATAACATAACGATGCACTCTCATCTCTCTTGCAGATTAGACAGCTCAATACCTTTGAAACATTTCGCAACATATGACCCCATATTGGAGTTTGCCATACGTTTTCTCTACATAGTATTTATAGATTCTATACATACTACTAAATATATTTAACTATGTCTAAAACGGTGAAAGCAAATCAGCTATGCCGATTGACTTTCACTTGGAATAACTAAACTACGATAAATAAACAGCGCCGCTACAAAGAATATAGCTGCTGTAGACCAAAAGACCGCCCCGTACCCAAAGGCACGAGCAATCATGCCACTAAGGACAGGCCCCAATACATTTCCCATCATGGCCACACTAGACACCGCACCAAACACGATACCTCGCCGCTCAATAGGAACAGCCTTGGATATGAGCGTATTGGCAATCGGTGTAATAAAACCCATGAAGAATCCTGCAATGGCACGGAATATGCCAAGACCCCATATACTAGGCATTATATATTGAAGTATAAACAAAGTCCCTACGGCCCATGTAGCAGTAAAAACAATACGAGGCATGGTTAAACGTTCTGTTATCTTGCCAATGGAGATTGAAGCTAAAGCACTAAACAAACCGGCGCCAAAGATGATTATACCAACAATAGTGGCTACAAACTCATCATTCATATGCATATAGTGCTTAATGTATAGTGGTAAAATGGGACCAATACCAGTAATACCAAAATTACATAAGAACAATAATCCTACCAAGAGGCGAACTCGAGGTATGACCAAAAAGGATTTAATTAGAGACAGCTGCGACTCTCTAGCATCTACCTTATGCTCAAACTGTAGATTAGGCATGAATAGATAAATTCCCAACATACAAAGCCCTGTTAAGGCTGAGAACATAACAAATGGTGCACGATAACCTAATAAGTCCGCCACCAAACCACCCATGAGTGGTCCAAAAACGAGGCCCATAACCATGGAGGCTTGATATAAACCCATTGCCCAAGGTACCTTATTTTCAGGGGTTACGAGAATAATAATAGCCAATCCTATTGGAACATAGCCCCCTACCACACCTTGCAATATACGTAACATTAATAACTGCCATGGTGTTTGTGTAAAAGCACAGGCACCAACAGTCACCATCAGGGTAAACAAGATGAACATCATTACCTTACGCGGGCCAAGCTGATTAGCCTTACGCGACCAATAGGGTGCACTCAGTGCCACCATACAAGGCGTTACACCTGATACAAGGCCTGCCCACATGGCGGCTTCTCCTGGATCATGAAGACCTAGCTCAGCTAAAAATAACGGAAGAAAGGATAATACACCAATAATTGTTATACCCCCACCAACCTGTATAGTACAGATTAGGTATATAATTCGTTTCCAAGAAGAATCCATAATATCCTTCTTTCTTATTTAAAATTACCTATAAAGGTAGTAATATACATATCGATATGAGCTAAAGAATACTATAATACAAAAGAAATGTTTATAGAATAGATTTTTATTCTTACCTCAAAAGAATGCAACAGCATATATTTACATAAATCCATAGAATATATACTTATAATTCTATTGTATCGCAAACAACCTAAAAAGACCATCGCTTATACCCATAAGGGTCAGCGATGGTCTTTTTTATCGTGTGATTCTCCTAAGTTTACCAAAGAAAGAGATGCCTACGATATATTATTTTTGTTTGAACATCCAATAAATATAGTAAATAACAAGCGCATAAGTCACTACATCAAACACAGGTAAGAATGGCACCATTTTAGATAAACGTCCAAATCCATGAACATGGATATTTGCCGCAATAATAGCAACAAGATTCAAGCGATGAATCCAGATTGCTTTTTTACGAGATACAGATTTTGCCATATTCCCTACCCAAGGTGTTAAGTATAATATCGCAAAGATAAGAGCAATAAACATAGCCACAAGGGAGATATAACCACCCCAGAATCCTAAGAAGGATTTCAAAGCTTTCAAGAAGTATACATACCAGTGTGCACATACGAGAACCACACTAACAATACCTACGATGCGATGAATTTCAAACATTTCTTTTGGATTGTATCGTTTGATAAACCATTTTGGTTTTGTTGCAATGTATGTTAATACAAGCCATGCAACATAAGGAATAAGGCCTAAGTGAACCTTCCAATTGCCGAATGATCTACCACCTGTTACATAACCATATTCCACCATGCCCATAAATATTAAGGATAAAACTGCAATCCAAATTAAAATATGGTATTTACTCTTAAACTGTTTTTTTACAACTTCTGCCATAATAAACCTCTCTATGTCTTATACAATCTACAAGTATACATCTAGTTTGGCCTAATGTAGCATGCTAATAAAACACTCTCACCCTATAGCATTCTACTTAGAACTAATTACTGATTAACTTAAAATCCAATCATTAAATTAGAATTTGAAGTTAAGATCCGCACGATAGTAATCATTTACGCGATTGCCTTCTTGTGTTTTAGCATTGAAGCCGTAGTATGCATTAATGCCGATATTTTTCTCTGGTGCGTAGGATGCACCTAATTGCCATGCTTTATAGCCTTCATACCGTGTTTTCTTTAATAAATCATTAGATTCATATTTTTGTGTTTTAAATACAGGTGCATTCTTAGCTTGATCAAAGTAATCTAATCGGATAGCCCAAGAGTTCTTCTTATTAATTTTATAGTCGCCCCATTTAACGCCAACGTTCCAAATATCGGAATCACTCAAGCCAGATGCTTTTACCCACTCGCCATCAATACCGAATTTACCAATATTATACTTAGCATTAAATCCATATACATTATCGAATTCGTTATTTTTCTTGCCATTACCCATACGTACATTCGTTGTACCTACATGAGCAAACATACCACCAAAACCAAAGCGATCATTAACAGCTACATTAGCATTGATAAGACCTACATCACCATTATCAGCTTTACTAGTCTTAGCAAAACGACCTGCTGTCATGTAACCATAAGCGCCATTTAATGTAACTTTATCACCAAGCTTAGCTGTAGCGCCTACCCCATCAAAGTTAGAGCTATAAATCAAGCCACCACCAAATTTTTGAGTATAGCGACCCGCATCGACCACAACATTTTTACCGAATTTGTGCTCTACATATGCTAAATCCCAATTAGCTTGTGCCTCTTTAGAGCTATCACCTAGTTCAATAGAGCCTGTTGTAATACGTGCTTTGACAGAGGTATTTTTATTAACCTTTGCGTCGAGACCTAGACGTACACGAGCTGTGATCTTATCTTCGTAATCATAACCATCGCCACCCTCTTTACCGATGTAATTGATACGAGCATCACCAGTAACTTTTACATTGCCTACGCGGTCTTCCAATTTAGCTACACGCACACCAAGTGTATTCAATTCATTGGAAAATTCATCCGCCAAGCGATTTAACATAGCTTGTTGTTCCGCATTTGCCCGATCTTGATTAGCCATACCTTTCGCGATCATTTGGGCCATTTCATAACGCGTAATATTATTTTGCCCTTTGAAAGTACCATCAGGATATCCATTGATAATACCAGCTGTAGCCAATTGATCTACTGCTTGATAAGCCCAACTATCAGAAGGAACATCAGAAAATGGGTTAACAGCAAAAGCTGTAGCCACACCCATCATGGCAGCCACTGCAAAAGCACTGGTCATTTTACGTTTAATCATACTAAACCTCACACAATAAAAATAACAAGAATAAAAATGAATAGATAATGAATCTGTGAACCTAATTATCATTATCATGTTTAACATACAGATAATAACAATTTTCATTATATGAGTAAAGGGAAAATGTATATCAATCTCACAATTATTTATGACTCAAACTGATAATATCCTATGTTAATTTACTAGAAACTATAAATGTAACGAAAAATCCCTTCTGCATGATACAGAAGGGATTCTAGTAATTCATATTATTTCTTTTTAAATATCAAGTAAATGCAGTAAAGAACGAGACCGTATGTAATGATATCAAACACTTGTAAAAATGGCACCATTTTAGAAATACGATTAAAACCATGAATATGGATATCTGCAGCAACAAGTGCTACAAGATTTAATCGATGTAACCAAATACCTACATTACGACCAGATGGTGTAACCTTTCTAAGTTTTGGAGTTAAAAACGCAAGGCCAGAGATTGTAGCAATACTAAAGGAGGTAAGAGCCACATATCCGCCCCACCAACCAAGGATGGATTTAGCCGCTTTACCAAAATAGAGATATAAATGAAATGCAATAACAGCTACAGTGGCAATACCTAATGCACGGTGTACCTTATACATGTCACCTAAATTATAGCGGCTTGTAAACCATTTAGGGCGAGTCGTTAAATAGGTCATGACGATCCATACACACCATGGCACAAGACCCGTATACACTTTATAGTTACCAAAGGCACGACCACCGGCCATGTAGCCCCACTCTAATAAACCGATCATAACTAAGGAGAAAATAGCAATCCATACAAAGATATGGTAAATACTTTTTTTCTGTTTTGTTTCAACTTGATTCATCATATACCTCTCGAAAATAATACCTAAAAAATTCAATATATACGATATAGTTTATCATTTAAATCGGATTTTGTAGATTACTTATATTAGATACATAGTATATATTATAAGAATAATTCTAAATTAAAATACTTATTATAGTCATTCTAAGCTTATTACAATGAATAAATTTCTTCTCTACAGGGAATACATTGTAATCTACTAATACAGAATCGGTAAATAAAAAGCCCCTCATAGTTGTGAGCATATGCTTTCACCACTACAAGGGGCCATAGATTAATGAATCCTATTATATATAGGCATACAAGTTAATCATCATCCTAATTATTTTTGATCCCGTTTACGATATACGATGAACGGACGTGTTAAGTAGTTGAGTGGAACACTCAAGCAGTGTACCAAACGGCTGAATGGGAAGATAATAGCAACCACCATCCATGCCAACATGTGGAATTTAAACATGAATGGCACGCCTTCCATCAAGGATGGATCAGGCATAAAGGATAATAAGCTACGGAACCATGGGCCGATGGATACACGGTAGTCAAAAAAGCCAGATGCATTAAGCAATGTACCAGCCATACCACTAAAGATAGCTAATGTTAAGAATAAATATAACCATTTATCAAGGCCAGATGTATTTACTTTCATAGCAGGTACAGTAAAGCGACGTTTCATCAAGAGCAAGAAACCAACGATGAAGATGATACCCGCTACAGCACCCATATATAAAGCACCTTCATGGTACATATGGTCATTGATACCCAAAGCTGCAGTCCAAGTTTTAGGCACTAATACACCTACTACGTGACCGCCGATAACGCATAGCAAACCAAAGTGGAACAATGGATTGGCAATACGTAATTGTTTTTTCTCTAAAAATTCACTTGATTTTGTAGTCCAGTTTCTTTCAAAGTAGAAGAAACGAACAAGTGTGCCTACGATTAAGAAGGTAAACGCAATATATGGCAAAGCGCCCCATAAAAATAGATTCATCGTGCACCGTCCTCCAATCCATTTGCAACCGACAATATGATATCAAATAAGAATGCATAGGTCAGTTTTGCTTCGATCAATCGATCCCTAATATATTCTAGCTTTGGTTTACAATAATCATACACTTCACGAGCCTTTTCAGGTTCGATAACAGCGCATAACTCTAGAATAGCTGGAATATAGTCAGGCATCTCCTTTGGTAAATCATAGCCATTTTCTAGGAAGAAGGCTTTATATTTAACGAGTTCCTCTGCTTGTTCCCCTGTACCTTGCAATTCATAAGTTGATAAGTACATCGTTGTATTACGACTGAAGTCAAAGATACGTACGTATTGGTCTTCAAAGGCCTTACGATCCGTTTCTTCAATGTAATCAAAGAACTCTAACAATCCTTGGCGAAGTTGAGGATGCTCAACAGAGCGAGTATCCTCTTTCCATTCACCAAGTTCATTGTACCAAGATTCATCTGGATACCGAAGCAAAAAAGAAGCAATGAGAGCTATTTTTTGTGCATCATCCATTATGGCAACCCCCTGTCGGGCATGCAAAACCACGATTGTGTTGCATTTCTAAGCGACCTTCGCGAGATACATTAACATCAGATGGGATAACAAAACGATCATTATATTTAGACAAGGCTAACAATTTGTACATAGCATACATTTGCTCTTCTGTAAGATCTACTTCATGAGCGATTGCTTCATCACCTGTTTCACGGCGACGCATGTATTCACACATATCGAGAATGCGTTGTAATACACGAGCTAAAATATCTGTATTACCAGCAGTAAACATATTAGCTAAGTATTGTACAGGCACGCGCATTTCATGTGCATCTGGCAAGTATACATCAGATGTAACACGTTGTAAAATTGGGCTGAGCGGTGGCACATACCAAACCATTGGCAATGTGCGATACTCTGGATGCAATGGCAATGCAACGCCCCATTCTTTTACAAGCTTGTAAACAGGAGATTTTTTAGCTGCTTTCAAGAATGCTTCAGAGATACCTGCTTCGCGAGCGGCTTTAATAACCTCTGGATCATTAGGGTCCAAGATTAAATCTACTGTATTTTGGTAGATGTCTTGTTCATCCTTCGTAGCTGCCATTTCTTGAACTTTGTCCATATCGTATAAGACTACACCAACATAGCGCATACGACCTACACATGTTTCAGCGCATATTTGAGGCAGACCATTTTCCAAACGAGGGTAACAGAATACACATTTTTCAGCTTTATTCGTTTCCCAGTTATAGAAGATTTTTTTGTATGGGCAAGATGGAACGCAATGTCTCCAACCGCGGCATACATCTTGAGAAACAAGTACAACACCATCTTCATCACGCTTGTAGATAGCACCGGATGGGCATGCTGCTACACATGCAGGATTCAAACAGTGGTTACAAAGACGTGGTAAATAACGCATGAATACTTCTTCGTAGTCAAATACGATATCATCACCCATCTTAGCCAAGTTCACATCTTCCCGTGCATGATGACCACCAGCCAAATCATCATCCCAGTTAGGGCCCCATGTTACTTCCATTTTTTGCTTTGTTAACAAAGAACGAGGACGTGCTACAGGTTGATTATTTTTACGACCGGTATGAATCAATGTTTCATAATCGTATGTCCAAGGTTCAAAGTAATCCGTAATTTCTGGTTGTTCTGGATGATAGAACAACTTCATCAATCGAGAGCCTTTAGAGCCTGTGGAAAGCGCCAAATTACCGCTTTTATCGAGAGTCCAGCCACCCTTCCATTTCTCTTGGTTTTCCCAATTACGTGGGTAACCCACGCCAGGTCGGGTTTCCACGTTATTAAAGTACATATATTCCGCGCCTTCGCGGTTCGTCCATGTATTTTTACAAGTAATAGAGCATGTATGACAGCCTAAACACTTGTCCAAATTTAGGACCATGGATACTTGAGCTTTAATCTTCAAGCCAATCCACCTCCTTCAATTTACGAGCCACAATTGTCATATCACGTTGGTTACCAGTTGGGCCATAGTAGTTAAAGCCATAGCTCAATTGACCATAACCGCCGATCATGTGTGTCGGCTTCATGTGAATATGTGTTGGCGCATTGTGTGTACCACCGCGACGATCTTTCTTAACTTGCGTACCAGGAACGTTGATGTGACGGTCTTGGGAGTGATGCATATAAGAAATGCCACGAGGAATACGTGGAGATACAACTGCACGAGCTGCAACTACACCATTTTTATTGAAAGCTTCTACCCAGTCATTATCTTTAACACCAATTTCTGCTGCATCATCTTCGTTGAGCCAAATTGTTTGGCCACCACGGAATAATGTTAACATTTGTTGGCTATCAAAATACATACTATGTGTAGACCACTTATTATGTGGTGTTAAGTATTTCAACGTAATTTCTGGAATACCTTCTTGTTTATAATCACCTTGTACTGGTTTATATGACAATACAGGTTTGTACAATGCCATAGCTTCGCCATAGTCGCGCATCATTTCATGATCACAATAGAACGATTGACGACCTGTTACAGTACGGAATGGTACCTTATCTTCTGTAGATGTTGTAAATGGAGAATAACGACGGTTTTTATCGTTCTTACCAGTACTTGTTACAGAGCTAATGATAAAGCGTGGTTGACGAACCATGTCATCGAAAGTAATCTTTTCTTGTTCGCGACCTTTTGCATTCTTTTCAAGCCCAGAAAGACCTGTTTTTTCTTCCATCGCTTTCCAAGAACGAACCGCTAATTTACCATTTGTACAAGAAGATAATGTTAATACAACATTACAAGCTTCCTTACATTCGTAAATGCTTGGACGGCCATGAGAAATGAAGTCTGGATTATCAATCGTACCATTTTGACCATACAATGTTTGATATTCGTCAGATACATCCCACGCCAAACCGTGAGCACCCATTTTATTTTCGATATTAGGTCCTAAAGCAATGTATTTTTCAAAGATCTGACTGTAATCGCGTTTTACATGAACGAGGTTCGGCATTGTTTTACCAGGGATTGGTTCACATTCGCCTTTACTCCAATCAAGAACTTTACCTTCTGGTTGCGCTACTTCGCCTGGGCTATCATGGCCAAGTGGAGTAGCTACAATATCTTCATATTCTGTAAAGCCAGATTCTTTTGCTACGCGAGATACTGTTTCTGCAAGGGTACGGAATGTATCCCAGTCAGATTTAGTTTCCCATGCGCAATCAACAGCAGCTTGGAATACATGTACATATGGATGCATGTCCGTAGAAGACAAGTCTTCTTTTTCATACCATGTAGCTGCGGGGAACACGATATCAGAATATAAACCTGTAGACGCCATACGGAAGTCGATATCAATTAAGAGATCAAGCTTACCCTCCCCATCTGCTTCGCGCCATTTAATTTCTTCTGGACGTGTAGGAGCATCGTCATCTTCCAATACGGCATTTTTTGTGCCTAATAAATGTTTCAAGAAATACTCATGACCTTTAGAAGAGGAGCCAATAAGGTTTGCACGCCATACAAACAAGTTGCGAGGGTGATTTTCCTTAGCCGCTGGATCTTCTACGCAGAATTGTAAATCTTTATTTTTCAAGGCTTGCGCCACATATTGGTTGATTTCTGCTTCTGTACTAGCACCAGCTGCACGAGCATCATTAATCAATTCTTGGCTACCTTTATTGAAAGTAGGATAAGATGGCAACCAGCCTAAACGAGCTGCTAATACATTGTAATCCCCAGGATGACGATAGCGAGGTTTAGCCAATTTAGATACGCGGTCTGCCAAATCGATGCAGTCAGAACGATATTGCTCTGTAGCAAAGTAGAACCAAGATGTACCATTTTGCAAACGAGGAGCCTTACTCCAGTCATTGGCAGTCATGATACCACCCCAACCTTCAACAGGACGAAGTTTTTCTTGACCTACGTAGTGGGCCCAACCACCACCGTTAACGCCTTCTGTACCACAGAACATGATAAGGTTCAAAATAGTGCGGTAAATAACATCGGCATGGTACCAGTGGTTGATACCACCGCCCATGATAATCATGGAACGACCTTTCGTTTTTTCAGCATTATCTGCAAATTCACGTGCTGTAGCAATAGCAATGTCCGCTTTTACGCCAGTGATTTTTTCTTGCCATGTAGGTGTGTATGGAGTGTCATCAGTATAGCTTGTAGCCACTTCACCACCGATACCACGGTCAATACCGTAGTTAGCAAGAATGAGGTCATACACTGTAGTTACTTTCACAGGACCATCTGCAGTTTGTACCGTAATAGTAGGAATAGCACGTTCAATAACACCTTCGTGCTCTTCATCACCAAAGTACGGCAATTTAACAATCGTCACATCTTCCCGTTGATCAAACACGGATAAGCGAGGATCAATTTTAGCTCCTGTGTCGCGATTTTCAAGTCGTAAATTCCATTTTTGTGGGTTCGTGTGACGTTCACCCATTGTACCATTAGGTACAACGATTTCATTTGTTAATTCATCAATCAATACCATTTGGAAGTCAGCGCCTTCCTCTTGGCGACCTAAATCCTTGGCATTCAAGAAACGGCCTGGTTGAACTGTGCCGTTGATATCTTCAACGCGTACAAGGAATGGCATATCTGTGAACTCTTTTGCATACTCTTTAAAGTATGGAGTTTCTTTGTCGATGTAATATTCTTTTAGGATAACGTGACCCATTGCCATTGCAAGAGCCGCATCGGTACCAGCTTTTACATTGAGCCATGCATCGGAAGAAGTTGTAGATTCCGCATAGTCAGGAGACACGGATACTACTTTAGTACCTTTATAACGAACCTCTGTCAAGAAGTGAGCATCTGGCGTACGGGTCAAAGGTACGTTAGAACCCCACGTCATGATGTAACCAGCATTATACCAGTCACCAGATTCAGGTGTATCAGTTTGTTCACCCCAAACTTGAGGGCTGGAAGGTGGCAAATCGGCATACCAGTCATAGAAGGACAATGGTGTGCCACCCATCAAGTTAAGGAAACGAGCCCCTGCTGCATAGGACAACATGGACATCGCAGGAATTACAGAGAAGCCTGCGTTGCGGTCAGGGCCATATGTTTTTGCTGTATATAGTAAGGATGCTGCAGTAATTTCTGTTGCTTCATCCCATGTGGAGCGCACAAAGCCACCCATACCACGGGCTGACTTATATTTTTTCGCTTTTTCAGGATCTTCTACGATAGATTTCCAAGCTTCGATTGGATTCTTAGCATGCTTCTTCGCTTCTCTCCAAAGCTCGACCAATTCGCCACGTACATAAGGATATTTTACGCGCAAAGGGCTATAAAGATACCAAGAGAATGTTGCACCACGAGGGCACCCACGTGGTTCATAATCTGGCATATCATCTGGTGTTTCAGGGTAGTCAATTGCTTGATTTTCCCAGGCTACAACACCGTTTTTAACATAAATATTCCAGCTACAAGAACCAGTACAGTTTACGCCATGCGTTGTGCGGACAACTTTATCGTAAGACCAACGGTCACGATAATAATTTTCCCATTCACGACCTCCATCTTCTGTGATTTGATGGCCGTTTGGAGATACTTCCTTCTTGCGAAGAAACTTAAACTTTTGAGACAACAAGCTCATCTCGTGTCCTCCTTCAAAACTACAAAAAAATCCCTTGTGCTAGATGTGCTAACACAAGGGAGAAAATCCTGTTATTCGATATTACTAATATTAGGGTCAATACTATCAACCTCTAAATCAAGTAATCCGATTAAAGCGTCAAAATCACAGATTACTAGATGGTGTTTGTCATAGGCTACATAGCCTAACTTACGTAACTCACTTAACATGCGATTTAAACTTTCTCTTGATGTGGCAGCAAACTCAGCCAATTCTTGATTTGTTAGGGCAATATCAATAAAGATACCATCCTCGCGCTTTACACCATAACTATTGGCTAAGCGCAACAAGGTAGAATAGAATGCTCCCTTCTTGCCGTAAAGTAGCAAGTCCCGGTATTTTGCCTGTTGACGACGCATATGCAAAGTGTAGATTTTCATCATTGCAATAGCCAATGAATGGTCTTTTGCAATAGCCCCTTCCAACACATCATAGCGTATACAATAAACAGAGCAATCCTCCCGAGCAATGGCGTTGAACACATATGTTCTAGTGTTCTCCTCATACAACGGAACCTCACCAATTACATTATTCGGCCCTACTAAACGCAACGCAAAAATGTGTCCGCTAGCTTCGAACTTCTTAATGCTCATTCTACCTTTTACTACTACGTAAAAGTATTCTGCCTTGTCCCCCTCACGGAAGAGAAAATCACCTTTTTTAAGATGTAGTTCCTCACCCGGCAAAGCAAGCAATTGGTTAATTAATTTTTGATCCATACCATTATCACTCCACAGTACTTTTATAACAAAATCCATTAGTTATACTAATCTATTTATAGTAAAAGTACCTATACTATATACTTTTTCGTATATATATGATTATTATAACTTATTAATTTCAGAATATGTGTGTTTTACATCACATTCACAAAAAAAATTACACTATATAATATATCTGTGATGTAAGACATTGAAAAATATTAATGCTACAATAATTATAACGCAGTTTTGTAAGTAAATCGAATGCTTTCTATGGAAATTCTTTAGATTTTACTATTTATATATATATATATATTATATATAATCTTATATATTTTTCTTGTCTACGTGTATAGTTGTTACAGTAAGGAGAAGTTCAAAATGAACGAACTAAAAATGCCTCAAGTAGGGGCAAGCCGTAGCGAAATTGTGGCTAATTGGCAACCAGATAATCCAGAATTTTGGGAAAAGTTTGGTAAAAAAATTGCTAAACAAAACTTGGTTATATCCACAATTGCATTAACCCTTTCATTCTGTGTATGGTATTTATGGGCAACCATTGCAGCGCAACTCAACGGCGCAGGCTTTAATTTCACAACCGATCAATTATTTACCTTAGCTGCATTGCCAGGCCTTGTAGGTGCTACATTACGTTTTGTATATACCTACATGCCAGCCTTAATCGGTGGTAAAAACTGGACATTTATTTCCACACTTATTTTATTAGTTCCTGTTGTATGGCTCGGCTTTGCCGTTCAAGATACAACAACTTCTTATACGACATTCATGATTTTGACTGCCCTTATCGGTTTAGCGGGCGGCAACTTCTCGTCCTCCATGGCGTACATTGGCAACTTCTTCCCTAAATCCGAAAAAGGTACTGCTCTTGGTATCAACGGCGGTGTTGGTAACCTTGGTATTTCCGTAATCTACTTCTTGGCTCCATTCGCTATGGGTTCTGCTGCACTAGGTAGCGTATTTGGTGTAACACCAGCTATCATCAAAGGAAACGCAGTATACCTTGCCAATGCAGCTTTCATGTGGATCGTACCACTCGTTGTTATCCTTGCACTTATGACACGTTTCATGGATAACTTACCTCTAGAAAAACCAAATCCTAAAAATCTAGTACAAATCTTTGGTAACAAACACACTTGGGCTCTTACATTACTTTATACATGTTCCTTCGGTGCTTTCTCTGGTTATGCAGCAGCACTTGGTCTATTAGTAGGTAAAGAATTCCCAGAAGTACCATTTGCTTCTATCGCATTCGTAGGTCCACTTGTATCAGGTGCACTTCGTCCTGTAGGTGGTTGGTTAGCAGACAAAATTAACAGCGGTACAAAAGTTACCTTTGTAAGCCTTCTCGGTCTATGTGTAACAACAGCGCTAATTGCAGTTGGCGTAGATATGCACAACTTCCCATTCTTCTTTGCTATGTCCGTGTTGACCTTCGTAAGCTGTGGTTTCGCAACAGGTGCAACATTCCGTATGATTCCACACGTATTTGGCAATCCGCTATTATCCTCTTTAATCACTGGCTTCGTAGCTGCCGTAGCTGCATACGGTGCCTTTATTACACCTAAAATCTTCGGCTTTGTATATTCCACATTTGGTAATATCCATCCAGCCTTTGCTGTACTATTAGCCTTCAACATCGTAACTGTAGCAGTATGCTACTGGTTCTATGTGCGTAAAAGCGCAAATATGAATGTATAATTTTCTGGGAAACAGAAAATTTACGTTCACTCAACGGTACAACAAAATATAATTCACTTTTCTTAACTAAGTGATAAAAGAAACCCCGCATCTCTCCTCCATACTTATCAGGTCTGCGGCCTAGGGCCTTGACCTCGTAAGTCGGATAGATGCGGGGTTCTCTTTTATGAGAATATAGTTGCGAGTGCGATACTCATATATTGTGAATTATATTTTACGAAGTATAGTGCGTATATTAACTTTTCTCCCCTCAAAATTATAGCCTTCATTTTGAGGGGAGAAAAATGGACTGCTAGGCAGTCCATTCATTCTAATTTGACGATATATAACTTTATCTCTATAATATAAATAGATAGTCAGACGAGTAGGAACGTCAGGCGCATCTCAAAAACAAAACATATAGGAAATGGCCTTTCTGTTTATCTAATTACACTGGGTAACGGAGGGCTATTTGCTTTTTGAGAGACCCAACCTCGCCGACTACCTTAAGAATATTATAAATCGAACGAATATACGATACAATAAGCAGTTATTTATCGATATATATGAATTAAATAATAACAAAAAGGGACTGCAACGCAGTCCCTTTTTTATTATCCAAAGATTTCTTCTAGTAGTGCGTCGTCAATGATGGTACCAACATAGAAGTCGCTGAAGATGCCGTATTTTGCACTGGCTTCTTCGAAGCGCATATCATATACAATTTTTTTGAATTGGATGTCGTCGTTACTAAAGATAGTAATACCCCATTCCCAGTCGTCTAGGCCACAGCCACCAGTAGTGAATTCAGATAATACATCCAAGTATGTTTTACCAAGTTCACCGTGAGCTTTCATCAAAGCACCGCGCTCTTGCGGTGGTAACATGAACCAATTGTCATCACCTTCGCGTTTTTTACTCATATTATAAAAACAGATATATTTATCGCGAGGTACGTGAGGATATAATTTTTGGTTAACTTCCTCTGTATCTAGCTTGGCCTTAACATAGGTACTTACTTCTGTTACAGATGTATAAGAGTATGTTTGCACTAATACGCTTGCAATGGCAAGGCGGCGGAATTTGCGTTCTACTTGCGCCAAGTATTCAAGGGATGGACCGAGAATCCATAGGATTAAATCCCCTTTTGCGCCATTGCAATCATAGAATGCGTAACTTCCTTCTTTAGCTTGATGTTTAGCTTCAAGGTCTGCTAAGAATGCTTTTAATTCGTTGCGCGCTGCTGCTTTTTCTTCAGCTGTAAAGCAGTTCCATGCGCTGAAATCCATGGCAAATACCATATGTTGGCTATGCCAACCTTCTACTGTAGGGATTGCTTTTCCCATTATGATCACTCCTATCTATGGTGATTATATCAAAATAATAATGTATATCTATATTTACGGAAATCAAAAGACTCCAATAATTATTATAGCATATGGAGTCTTTTCAATTTAGTTTCTATTGAGATTTTTTATTAGTATATTCTTTAGTTAAGACTAAACTACTACTTTTAGGCTGAGATAATCCTATGTGCTCTTAATACTATACTAACTCTTTTAAGCAAGTCACTATTTTACTTGTCATTCACAAGTTTTTCTACTAGTTCTTTCGCTTGTTTTACACCATCAGGAATACCAATACCGTCAAATGGCGTACCGATGAGGTGTAAATTTGGATAATGCTCTGCCACATGTTCACGGACTGCTTGAATGCCTGCACGATGGCCTACATTATATTGCGGCATACAGTGAATGAGGCGATTGATACGCACCCACTCTGGTTTGATAGAGAAACCCATGATATGTTGAATCTCTTTGACTGCCAATTCTGAAAGTTCCTCTTCGCTGAGTCGTTCTACTACATCATTGCCAGGCTTACCGATAAAGACGCGCAATACTACCTTATCATCAGGCGTTGTTTGGGGCCATTTTTGATTAAGAATAGTACACGCTGTAAGAGGTGTATCCGTGTTACGAGTAATGAGAAGACCTGAGCCCTTTAAATCACCATCAAATGTGCTTTTATCAAAAGACATAATAGCAATGGCACAGCTAGATTGCTCCATGGAACGCAAGAAGTCAAAACCCTGATCATCCTTAAACCATTGTGTATACGTTGCCGGCGGCGTGCTAATAATCACATGATCTGCCATAGATTGACAACCACAAGAATTGTTATACTGATTGACCACATCGATTGCGTACATACCATCAACATATCGAATATCAGAAACTAGTGTACCTGTATGCAAGTGTACATTACTAGGCATAGCCTCAACGATAGCGGTAATCACGCTTTCAAGGCCGCCTGTCAATTGACGAAACATACCGGATTGAGCCGCTGTTCCCTTCCGACTTTCCATATCCGTTTGCGCCTTAGCAGACTGATGATTTGAACTAGTCTTTGTTACATGGTTAGAACTGCTTGCACTATTACTAGCAAAATTAGCTTGGCCAGACTTTGCTTCGTGGCTTTCAAATTGACGGTCTGTCATAGTACCTTTACCAGCACGAGGCACATCGCCTTCTGCTACAGCATCTTTAGCTGCTTTAGAGACACCTGCTTTGGAATGACTCATCTTAGCAGCCATCATACCTTTCACCATGTTCCCATATTTTTGTTCAACTTGAATAAAATGAGGAAATGTCGATAATAGACTAATTTTATAAATATCGCCACCATAGATGCCCGCTAATAGAGGCTCGATGAGTTTATCCATCATTTCTTGTCCTAAGTGGTATTTGAAGAAGTGACCAATGGATACATCACCATTTTCATCGAGTTGGTATGGTTTCTTAAAATAATCTAAGCCCGCACGCAATTTACCAGACCAAGAAATGAGCGTTGCTTTCACAAAGGGCATCATTTCCGTAGGAATGCCCATAATGGAGCCGCCTGGAATTGGGTGGATAGAACCCTTATCATATACAAAGGCTTGGCCTGTTTCATTAGACACAAGGGTATCCCCTAGTCCAAGATCATGCACGAGATCTGTCATTTCTGTTTTACGACCCAAATAGGAGTCAGGACCGAGTTCCACTACGAAGTCATCCACATGTTGCGTTTGTATTTTCCCACCAAATCGTGGTGCTTGTTCATAAAGAGTAATGGTCCATTCTGGCTTTGCATGACCTAGATAATAAGCCGCTGTTAGCCCTGTTAAGCCACCGCCCACAATTGTTACGTTCACGAATGAATCCTTTCTGTTATTGCACTCGCCATTGCTTGTAAAAATATTTCATTACAATTTGGCATGGGTGCACGCATATATGTTGCGCCCTTTGCTTCAACGAGTTCTTTACACTCTACATCATTATCGTACAATACCTCAACGTGATTACTTACAAATCCAAATGGTACAAAAACAATGCAATCAGCACCAGTTTGTAAGGCTTCGTTGATAGCATCCTCTACAGTAGGGCCCAACCATTGCCCATGAGGAGCTGCACTTTGCCACGCCACAGTCCATTTCGGTAATTTACAATGTTCAGCAATCTCTTTGGCGCTTTCCTCTAAAGCTAACGCATACGAATCGCCACCATGATTATTGATAAGAGGTATACTGTGCGCACTAAAAATAACGAATACATCTTTACAGTCCGTATCTACAACTGCGCACTCTGATTTTACACTATCTACATACACTGATTTAACACTATTCACACAATCAGCGTTAACACTATCTATACATTCTAATTTATCATTATTCACACACTCTGAAACTGCTTTTACCCAGTATTCCTTAAAAGTTGGTTGATCCCACCATGAACGGATAAAGTCAAATGTCACATTATCATAATTTGAAATGGCTGCTTGCACTTGTTTTTCATAAGCTCCAGTACCGAGAGCGGTAAAGAATGGAGCTGTTACAATAGCGATAATATGCTCCACTCCTTGCTGGACTAAGGAGTCAACCGCATCTGCAATGGATGGTTTCATGTGTAAAAAACCAATAGCGGAAGGCATAGTTGGCAACAGAGTAAGCAATGCTTTATATTGGCACTCTGCCATAGTTTGAAGCTCAATATTTTCCCATTGACCGATTGTATCATAACGCTTAGTGAGATTTGTAATCTCTGCTTCCGTTGGTACACGGCCACGACGAATGCTCGTCATATAGGGTACTAAATCATCCTTACTTAAAGGGCTACCATAAGACAGGAATAATAATCCTTTTTTTTCTACTTTCACTAATTTACCTCTCTTGAGTCCAAATCTCACGACTACGTTCATGCACATAGTCCGTTAGCCAATGAAGTTTTTTAGGATCTGCCTCTGGGAATACGCCATGACCTAAATTAAAGATATGGCGCCCATAGCGAACGCCGTCGAGCAAGATGCGATCCACTTCGCGGGCCAATGTTTTTTCGTCTCCGAACAAATACGCCGGATCCAAGTTACCTTGTACCGTTTGTGTTACGCCGCGCTCGTTTGCCATAACGATGGAACTACGCCAATCAAGGGCAATGACATCTAAAGGCAAGTGAGACCAAATAGACACCAAATGATCCGTACCAACACCATTCATGGCCATTGGCAAATGAGGATATTTAGCTTTCACAGTCTTTATAATCCGCTCCATATGAGGGTAAATTCCTTGTTTATACTGGTCTGCATTAACAGCACCTACCCAAGAGTCAAAGATTTGAAGTGCATTAGCACCCGCTTCGGCTTGCATGGACAAGTACGCAATGGACATGTCCGCTAGTTTTGTCATCAATGCATTCCACATATCTGGAGCACCGATGAGCATACCGCGAGTCTTATTGTAATTCTTTGTTGGGCCCCCTTCGATAAGGTAGGACGCAATAGTAAACGGTGCCCCGCAGAAACCAATGAGCGGCACGTCGAGCATACCAGAAGTTAATAATGTAATCGTTTTCGCAATATAATCTACCTTTGTAGGATCAAAGGTTTCTAATTTATCCACATCAGCCATAGAGCGGATAGGCGTGCTAAATACAGGCCCCACACCAGCCTTGAGCTCTACATTTACATTCATAGCCACCATGGGGCTCATAATATCTTTGTAGAGAATCGCCGCATCGACGCCATATTCCTTAACAGGTAATTCCGTAACACGAGCACATAGCTCAGGCTCTTTTGTAATTTCAAATAATGTATATTTTTCTTTGATTTTGCGATATTCCGCTTGACTACGACCAGCTTGTCGCATATACCACACAGGCGTTACACCAGGGTTCTTCCCTTGGATCATGTCCAAATAAGCTGTGTTCAAGTACTCAACCCCTTTCGTTCTAAATGTATACTAACACACTATGGTAACTAAAACAGTTACTTTGGTTACAATCACACACAACAATGCCATTAATATTCCCTGTGAAAGCTTGCGGCGACCACAGGGATTATTTCATTACCTCGTTGATATCTATTTAATCTAATTAGTCTTTAATTCAAGTCCGAAATTAATTTAGCTACGACTTAGTCTATGGCAATCGATGCCCATAATAGATTGAGCCATATCATATACAGAGCGTTGACAGGTAAAGAGCCAAATCTGTTGATTCTTCCCAAGCTCGGCCAACAATTCCAAGGCACTACGTTGACGGTTTTCGTCAAAACGCACCAAAATATCATCCAAAATAATCGGCAAGGATTCTACTTGATAAGAGAATACCTTTGCTAGGGCAAGACGCAATGCCAAGTATACTTGGTCAGCTAGACCACTAGACCAGAATTTAAGTTCTAGTCGTTCCCCATTGTTGTTGATAAGTGCTACCCCTTTATTGATACCTAGAATATCAAGTGTATACCTCTCACCAGTTAGTCTTTCAACATAAGAGGATGCAAGTTCTAACATATGAGGTTGTTTTTCTTGTTCATATGATTGTTGAGCCTTATCCATACAATGGCTTATCAATACTTGAGTAGCCCAATCTTCAAGAGCAGACTCTAATTCACTTTGTAGAGCCTCTCGTTCTTGCAACATCTGGTGTTGTTCCTGGTCAGATCCAAGTGTACGCATGGCTTCAACGATTTGACCGCGACGCTCGTACAAGGTAGCCAATTTATCTTCGATAGAGGCTATTTCACGCTCAGAATGAGCCAATTCATCCAACCAGTTATCCTTGTTGCCTTCACGCAAACGACGGTAGAACAAGTCTTTATTCTCCGCGTCAGGAGCAAGCAAATCAAGCTGCACTTGACTTTGCTTGTAGATGGTTTGCCACTGTTTATATTGGTCCTCATCGATAAGATGTTGACGATACTCGTTGGAACTTTCCATACCCGCTTTATGGAGCAGTTCTTGTTGACGAAGGAGTAGCTCTTTTTCCTTACGATGCCAATTATCATATTCATTACGGAAGCTTTTACGTTGTGCTTCCTTTTGTTCCCATACAATCTTATTTTGTTGGAAGTTCTTATATTGGTTATAAATGCGTTTTAGCTCTGTTGGAGATACTGGTGCCTCTATCCCAAGGTTATACCACAAAGCCATCGCTTGGTCTTCAATAATACGTAGACCTTCTTTATGCTCCGCTAAACGCTTTTCATAGCCTTCTATAGTACGTAGTTGCTCATGATATTGATCATATTCATGTTTGAGGCCAAAGAAATCATCTTCATCGAGACTCTTAGCCGCCCCTTGCGGTAACCAGTTTTGCCATGCTGCGAGGGCTTCATCGTAAATGCCTTGTAATGTATGACCTTCTTGAATCCAACGTTCAAGATGTGCCGCCCCTTCTAAGGATGGTACAGGACTCACTGTAGGTGTAGCAGCCTTGATCAAAGCCTCTAGCTGATGCTCTACATCAGATTTATGGGAGGATAAAATTTGTAACTCATAGTTTAATTTAGATACATCCGAGTTACCATTATGAAGCCTCCAGGTAGCATACCAGAATAGCCCCATAGATAGAATCAAGAAAATAAAGCCACCTATAGTATATAATGCCGATTCAAGAACCAACAGGCCTGCTAATACTACCAATACAGCTATAACAGCACCTATACCACTAATGCGTTGTAGCCATTTTGGCAGAATTGTAGGCTGTGCAGCTGAACCAGAACTATTCCGTCTAGCCTCTACTCGATCTATATCCATTAAGATACGATCTAATTCACGTTCTAAATATTCTTTTTTAGCTAATTCTTCTTCACTAAAGTTAGGTAAAGTTGCACCTTCAAGGTTCGCCGTCGGCACCTCATCGGTAGCCTCTGCAGGTTTGCGGTCTTGCCAATGTAAAAGTTGTTCTTTTGCGGTGCGCAAACGACTTGCCAAACGTTCTCCATCAAACCAATTGATGTCTTCTGCCATTGGCTCATCGTGACGCCACGCAGAATGTAGGGTGCGTGAAAACTCCAATTGTTCTCTAACCTTACGGATATACGCATCGCCTTCCTCGCACTCACGGCGTAATTGCTCCCATTTAGCACCTTGTTGAATAAGGTCTTCAATATCTTGACCGTAAGTTCCAAATGGGCTATCAGGACTAAAGTTAGCCGGCATCAATGCCGCTTCCTTTTCCTGCCATAATTGCATATTGTCACGAGCCCGTTTAATTTCTTCATCAAGGCGAAGAAACTCATCACGACTCAAAGCGAGCTCACTATTGTACTGCTGCATGTGCATACGTGCCTCTTCACTGCGACGATACGTATCCCATGCACGCAATACTACATCGATACCATCCCGATATTCCTTCCATTCTTTCAACTGATTTTGCAATTCCATTTCGGTTTGCTCCGTACTGTGAAAGACGGTTTGTAATTCCACATATTGCGCTTCATGCTCCGCCAACTGACTCAGCTTTTGTCGATTTTCTTTAAGCTCATCCATCAATACATTGATACGACGTTTACCATTCGAGGATGCTACAAGTAGGTCTGTAGCCCCTTTTTCAACATTCTTAACAGCTCCACCTAAGTGTTCTCCTCCTTCGGCGCCAAAGAATCGAGAACGAACCTCTACCTCTTGTAATACATCAAGTCCTTGTAGGTCGTCTAATGTTAGCGCAAATATGCGGTTATATGTTTTTTTATCGATGCCATGCCACCAATATTGAGCCGGCTCTTCATGGATAGCAGGATTACCAGGACTGTAAAAGTCTAACTGCTTACCCTTACGACCGATATAGTAGCTTTCACCATTACGGTCCACATCAAGGGCCCCCGTCATAGGGCCATAAACCTTATGAGTACCGCCAAATAACAAGGTGCGCATCCCTTCGAGCAAGGATGTTTTACCACTTTCATTAGGACCATACATGAGTTGAACCCCATTATCACCCGTGGTGAAAGACCAGTCGCGATACGGGCCAAATTCATCAAATCGTATGCGTTTAATGTTCATCATTAGCCCCCATCAATACAGTAACACCTTCAATTTCACAACGTTTTAAAGCTCGTGCCAATAATTCATCACTTAATAAATCGGCATATGCGCCTAAGCGCTTAAATTCAGGACGATCAGCCATGATTTGGCGCGCAGTCTGTATCGCATCCCCATCTACCATATCATCATAAGCACGCAAATAATCACCTACTACATCTGTTAATAGACGTCGTTCAACTAGATTAATACTAGGTCTTGTATTAGAAGTGATACGGTAAGGCATAACAAATATAGATTTGCCTTTCTCTTCATTTTGAGACTCTTGCAACCATAGTTTTCGAATCCCCTCTTGCGTACATAGGCGATGTAGAGGTCCTGTACCGGACACAACGATGGATAGCAAGATGTTTTTCTTATGCTGCTTTCGCAAATTTTCTTTTTTACGGCGCAAAATCTCTAAGAAATCCGTTTCATTTTGCATGCCAGCAATATCGATTTTGATTTCCTCAAATCGGACAGCGCAGGTATCGATAAATCGCAAATCACAATGACCATTATGTGATACAGATACAATATAACATCCCTTAGGTCCATGTTCTTTACGATGCAAGCCTTGCGGATTACCAGCATAAACTACGAGAGGTTCCTCGCTAAGAACTTGAGATTTATGAATATGGCCCAATGCCCAATAATCCATAGCGGCCTCTGTTAAATCAGTTAAATTACAAGGTCCTGTTACATTATGGTTTTCAGAGCCTACACTAGAACCTACAGTACCATGCATGACAGCAAGGGAAAATTCATCCCGTTCAAAAGCTCTGTATTGACGAGCATAGTTGTCACTTTCATTACCATGACCACAACTAATACCATATACGCCACCAATTTCTATATTGTTAACGATGAGCGGAAAACGTTGTACCTGTTCACTAGAAAATATATGGACATTATCTGGCATCTGCAGTTGCGCCTTCCAGCTTTCAGCAGGATCATGGTTACCTTGTACCATATAGACATCAATACGATGCTCCGCCAAGCGATACATGGCGCGCACAAAACGGACTTGAGCCTCTAAATTATGGTCTTCACTATTATAAATATCACCAGCTATTACGACAGCATGAACATGTTCTGTAATAGCAGTATCAATAATTTTATCTAAGGCTACATAGGTTGCTTCACTTACGGCGCGATCAACAGCGCTGCTAATACCTGTAGCATATTGAAAGGGTGCCCCTAAATGCAGATCACCACAGTGTATAAATCGAAACGGCTGCATCTATATCCACTCCTCCATTAATATTCTTATTATAGTTATATATAGTAATTACAATAGTTTATTATACTACAAAACCTTAAAGATAAGTTAAAAATAACTATCATTTAGCATCAAAACAATATAGTTAAACTAAACTTCTCTTAACTATTAATAAATATAAATTATAAGATAAGCACATTTTCTTTCATCATAAGAGATAAATCATAATATGTTATTATTTTTGTTAACCAATTCACGCATTAAGTTGACAATTTATACGCGAACGTTTACAATCAAATTGTCAATATATTATGTTTTTATTAAGTTAACAATTTCCTGGAGGCTATTATGGCTTTGCCTATAGATCAACAACCATCCCAAGTGGGTACATACGAAAAAATACTTACCATTGCAAACCGCATCATGAACGGCGGCGAAATTACAAAAGAAGAAGCAATCGAGCTAATTCATACTTCAGATGATGATACTATGATTCTACTCGCTATGGCTGATAAAATTCGCCAACATTTCAATGATAATTCTGTAGATGTATGCGCCATTGTTAATGCTCGATCCGGCAAATGTCCTGAAAACTGTAAATTCTGTGCTCAATCCGCACACCACAACACAGGCGTTCAGGAGTATCCTTTCATGGATGAAGAAAGCATTCTCCAAGCAGCACGTAAAGCTAAAAAGGCTGGTGCCATTCGTTTTTCCATCGTAACAAGTGGTCGTAATACTAATAACCCTGATGAATTTGATCAAATCATCCACGTATTAGGCCGTATCAAAAACGAAATTGGCCTTGAAATCTGCTGTTCTCTTGGGTTGTTAACTTACGAACAAGCACTCAAATTAAAAGAAGTTGGTGTTACTCGATACCACTCCAATATCGAAACGGCACCTAGTCACTTCCCAGATATTTGTACTACACATTCCTACGAAGATAAAATGTTTACCATAGATAATGCACAAAAAGCAGGCATCCGTGTTTGCTCTGGTGGCATTCTTGGCCTTAACGAAACATTAGAACAACGCGTAGAAATGGCGTTCGAACTTAAACGTTTACATATTGACTCCGTGCCATTAAACATTTTGAATCCTGTTAAAGGGACTCCATTTGAAAGCAACGAAGCTTTACGTCCATTGGATATCTTACGTACCTTCGCCGTATTCCGTTTCATCTTGCCAAATGCATTGATTCGTACTGCAGGCGGTCGCGAAGTAAATCTACGGGACTTACAAGCTTATGCTCTAAAAGGTGGCCTAAACGGTATCATGGTTGGTGGCTACTTAACCACTGGCGGTCGTTCACCTCAAGACGATCTCCAAATGATTCAAGACTTGGAGTTGACTCGCAATACAGCTCAAGTCTAAAAACCTCATATATACCATTCTCCATATCTAGAGGATGTAGTATATAAATTATTCCCTAATGCTTTATAAATATTTTACACATAAAAAGAACCATCTAGTTTGCTGTACTAGATGGTTCTTTTATTTCCATAATAAAATGTAAATGGCTTGACCATTTGTGTTACCCGCAATGGGCTCAGGATTCTCATTAAATTCTACATTCTCATACGGCGTCCCGTCTGACATGTACGCATCTACCTTCAATGTTTCCATGGTTCGATTATATCTACTGATATAAACTTTATATCGCAATTCGTCGCCACCCAGTTCATTAACTCGCAGCCACAAAAGTGCATCGTAATCACTCTTCTGTACACTATCATTGTCAATAAATAATTGGTTTCCTGATGCATCTGGTCCAACATAGTACCAGTCCGTTGCGTTAGTAGTCCCCCCTATACTGAGTAGCCACAAAAGTGTTAATATGGTGAATATTTTACTCATATGACTGCCCCTCTCATGCTATCGAGCTGTATATTTTATAAAAGCTTAATGTGGATAAACCTTTATAAAATATACAACTTCTCCTTTATATAATACCAAAATTGTCCCATATTTATCAACAATAATTAAAATTAATTACCATGTTTTTTACAAATATAAGAAACTTAAAGAAATTTATTAAATTTCTTCATTTTTAACTCATTTACCCTTCCTATAATGATAATGTCAAATGATAGACAAAGGTAACAATTCCCTGGTTACCGTACGTGTATTTATCTCCCGACAAGTAATACTAACCCCAAACCTACTACTTGTTTAAATACATGTTTCATTTGATATTAATACTAACACTCCCCTTACATGAAAAAAGGACTCTATATAGAGTCCTTTTTTCGTTGCTTCATAAACTTATACATATTGTTAAGTCTATATACATATTACCATAAGGGTTAATAGTAAAGGGTTTGTAAGAACTCACGAATTAACAAGTAACACTATACTCTTATATAAAGAAAAAAGCTCAAAAGCTTAAGGAAATACGATAACCATTACGCTTTTGAGCGTTTCTTATTATAAACTATAATTTACTAATTACTATTTTACTTCAGCCCAACCTAAAGCAGCGCGTTTTTCATCGATATCTGCCAAGATTTTCTCAGCTACTTTAGCAGGATCTGTATTAACATACATAACAGAACCTAAGATGTCTTTAGTGTCCTCTTTCAACCATTTTGTTACAGCATCAGAGCCTTGTGTAGGTGGTTCAACGCAGTGGTAAGAGTTAATACCCATTAGGCGGAAGCCAAGGGATGCATCGATACCTTTTTCGTTAGACCATTCAGGACTAGACATAGCAAATGGCAATTGAGGTAAGTTAAGGCCAAGTTCTGCAGCAATACCGCCGAAGATACCAGAGGAACGCGCATTATCTACACATTCACCCACATGCCATACTGGTGGTTGATCATCGCCCAAGAACTCTTGCAATGCAGGGCTACATTTCTTGTTAGCATCTGTATTACAATAGCCAAGTTTCATCAATGGGAAAGATGCACAACCGTTTGTAAGGATGATACAGCCATTTTTAATAAGTGTATCAACAATATCTACAGTTGCCTTTTCATAGATAACACGAGGGTTAGAACAACCTACTACGTTAACGATACCGCGAACTTTACCAGATTTTAAAGCCTCTGCCAATGGTTTGAAGGAACCATAATGTTTAACAGTGGATTCTGGAGAGAAGCCAACTTCTGCTGTGATTTCGTATGGCGGAATGAATACAGGCATACCTTTACGCAATTCATGCGCTTCAAGAGCACGATCCAAAATTTTGCGAGCCAAATCTTTTGTTTCAGCCAAGTTAGTGTGATGATGATCGTAGCCGATGTGTTCAGCACCTGGTAAACGAGCTGCATCAGATGTAGTGATAACCTTTGTGTTGAAGCAACGTGCTACGTCCATGATAGCAGGATATACGTCTTGTACGTCAGCTACCCAGCAATCGAGTGCGCCTGTACCAAGTACGAGCTCAGCGCCGATAGCATTACACAATGGAATAACATTTTCATAGCGGTACATACTGGATAAGCCAGAGCAGCAAATACCATAGAATTGAATACCTTTAGCTCCGATAGCTTTTGCTTTTTCTAAATACTCTTCGGACGCACCAATCTTACAAATTTGAGAAACCAATGTTGGCAAGTGACCATGAACAGCGATGTTAACATACCCTTTTTTCAAGGCTCCAATGTTAACTTTGGATGTACGGCGACCGCCTTGACCGAATAATGCATCAGTAGCGATATCTGCGGCCACTACGCCTGTGAATGTGAACGCAAGACCACAACGTAAGAATTGTTTCATGTTGCTTTCCCAATCGCCATCTGTACCTACGGTTGTACGATGATATGCATCAAAGGCTTCATTGTATGCGGAAACAGGCAAGATATCCAAGTTTTTCCAAACTTCGCGACGCTCTGCAGGAGCCATAGCTGTAATTGTTTTATATTCACCTGGCAATGCACGGCTCAAATCTTCGAGCAATACATCTGCTAAATCATTAGCCACTTCTTTCAAGGAACGACCTTCTTCAGGGATGTTGAAAGCCTTACATACAGTACGGATTTTTTCTTCCCCTAAAATTGGAATGTCCAATTGGTCATTAGCAGCAGCTTTCAAAGAAATCAAGATTTCACGAGCATGTGCACCATGTTGAGTCAAACCACCTGCAGCAGCACGTGTCATATTACGAGCTACGATGAGGTCAGCATCCGCACCGCAGACACCACGAGGACTCTTAGGTGTAATTTTACAAGGGCCCATGAAACAGATACGACAACATATACCAGCAATACCAAATGTACATTGTGGTTGTTGTTTATCAAAGCGGTCAAATACCGTATCACAACCGATTTGCTCCATACGAAGAATCATTTCACGCACAGCAGGATCTGGTGTTTGTTCAATTACATCTTGTTTTGTAGGCCATGTTTTACGATACTCAGCAACAGCTTTCATGTAGTCATTTACACCATGTTCATGAGGTACCCCTGGTTCATGAGTGTGTGGCACCCATTTATCCGTCGGAAGAGCCTTTGCATGACTATGATCGTGGTCATGTTGATGATCGTGGTCGTGACCATGATGATCATGACCGCCACAGTGGCAATGATGTTCATGATTATGGTCGTGACCATGTTGTTCACCATGATTGTGTTCATGGGTATTTTTATTTTCCACATCTTTACTCATTTGAAACCTCCTAGGGGCCTACATAGGCCAACCAATAAAAACAAAAACATATTCTACTTTTAATTCACTTTAAATCCACTACAATGATGGGTTTTAAATCCTATCTCCTAAATATGTTTTAATCTACTATAAGTATATTTTCTGAAAAGACATTTGTCAATTAGAATTTGAGAAATTTTTGACGCATCTATATCTAAGAATATGATAATTACTATATTTATTTAATTCGATTTTTTCAGTTTCTTTTCATAAATAAAAAGAGACTAATTCCTAAATTTTACAGGAATTAGTCTCTTTATTTTATTGATTAATTGATTGATTTACGTATTAATTTATATATTAATTATTAATTTATTAATATGATCCACCCCTCAGGATATGCCACCTAACTATCTTTATACCTATACACTACAAAAATTGCAGCATGATATGTGCTACTTCAGATAAATGGAAACGTTTTGCCCGATCAGACCTCGCCACAAGAACTAATTGGCGGAAACAAAGTTTCGATGCAAGAGGATAGAATTTAACCTTATCGTCATCCCCCTTTCTATTGAGCGTGCTCGGCAAGAATGTAATACCATAATCATCTTCTACCAAGGACCGGCATGAATCTAGAGTTTCAGAGCCAATGACGGCTTTGGGCACAAAGCATTCCGCTTGGCATAAACGGTTTACCAACGTCCGTAATTTGAGTCCTTCTCTTAGCAAAATAAACGGAAATGCTCCAAAGGGTGCAATTTCTCGAATTCCATCACCAGTCATGAGAGAATCTGCAATGGCTATAGCCTTCTTATTTTCCACACTAATGGCCAATAAAATCTGCTCATCTAAAACGGGATAACTTTCAAGATCCTGAGAATAAATCGGCGTTGGGAATAACCCTACATCTACTAAACCATCACAAATTTGCTGTTCCAAGAAGTGAGATTCACCCTCTACAACATGGAACTCCCAAGACGGTTCAATCTGTTGAAAGCTTTTCAATGTTTTCCCGAGCATATGATGTCCATAAAATTGAGACAAGCCGATACGCACATGATAGGCTACATCTGTGCCTTGATTAATGATAGATTGCGTTAAAGCCTCCGCCTTTAAAACTAACGGCATGCCCTCTTTTGCAATTTGTAATGCCGCAGCCGTTGGCACGACTTTTGTACGATCACGAACAAACAACGTAACTCCTAGCTCTGCTTCAATACGACGAATTCCCTGACTCAACGCCGGCTGAGAAATATATAACTTTTTAGATGCCTTAGAAAATGATGCCATCTCAACGATGGTACTAATATATTTAATGTCTTTTATGTCCATATACGAGTCCTTATAACTATGTACATATACAAGTCTTATAATAAAACATTATTTCTATTATAACTATATATTACTAAAATATACGTTACATATACATGGGGAAAATAAAAAAATACCAAGAAATTTAGTGCCTTACAAACCTAAATTTCTTGGTATGTCTTATAAGTTAAACGAACTACATATAGTATGCGGTAAAACCGCATTCTATTACAGCCCTTTTTAATTTTTAGATTACATTAAAGATTTAAGTACATCCAATACTTCTTGAGGTAATTCGTTTTTATGACCTTTAAGTTTTTCTACATAATCATAGCGGAACTCAAAAGCTTGGTGCAATTGGTGATGATACTCGCGTACTTCGAATGGAGGTTCAAAACCAGGAACCTCTACATAAGAAAGATTTTCGTATTCACAGAACGGTTTAAATTCTAATGTACCTTCTACTAAACGCTCTAATAAATCAAGAGTAACTTCTTTAGGAATTTTATTTTCCAAGAAGAAGCCGGTGTTCATGATGTAGCACTCTACGCCACATTTAGAAAATAATTTTTTGTAGCTTTCATAATCACGAACCAATGGATATGTACGGAATGGATTTGCATATGGTTCGATAACAAGCGCATTTGGATCGACGTGAGCATCAAGTTTTTCTGCTGTAGAACGACGAGTCGCAAGGGTTGCACCCATTGTAGAAGCCAATACAGGATCAGAAATCTTAAGGATTGGTGGCAATGTTTTATCTTTCATAAGCCATACAATCGCATTAACAGGTTCACCTACGTAGTTTACGCGGTTATCTGTCCAGAATTGAGATTTAATAGCACGTCCATTGCTGTTTCGCACATCTTCGGCCAGTACAACCTTACGGCCATCCTCATCCATCGTTACACCTACATTTTGTAGCGTCAACAAGAATTCGTTAGCAGGATGTTCCACAGGATAATCTTGCATTTTGTCAAAGTATGTAGGTTCAAGAGCAATAGAACTCAAATCGTTTGTATTGATAACATACGCATCGTCATGCAAGATAGAAATATCATAACGACCATCATGTTTTTCATGAGTCAATGTGGATTTACCGGAACCGGACAAACCGAATACACCAATAGTGTAGGATTTGCCCCCTTCAAGGTTGTAACGTTTCATACCGCCGTGGCATGCAACATAATCAAAGCGGTTTGCCAAGGACCACGCAAGTGTAAGCGTACCTTTTTTATGCTCCCCGAAGTAGCGCATACCAAGAATCATGGCACAGTTATGAGCAGGGTCAAAAATAGCAAGACCACCTGGATGACCTGGCACAACATAGTCAGGATCAGAGTAAATATAGATATCGCCTTCCGGAATGTCTACACTATCGTTGTAGAATTCTTTTACAGCCGCATCAAAGAACTTAAAGTTCATAAGCCAAGAATATAAAATAGACGCGTGATCTTTTGGAATCATCAAATGAGCACGAGCTGTGAATTTTTTATCAAGACCAACGATAGATTCCGCAGAAATCCACTCTTTATTGCGGCTATCATATACTGCGTCACGTGCAATGTTAGCGAGTTCAACTTCATCTATGCCTTCATCGCCAATAATGCGGCGAGCTTTAGCATAACGGCCAGTAGTTTTACCATCGTTTGTAACAAGAACCTTTGCATCAGCTGGCAAACCTTGCTCTAAAGGTTTAAATACTGGCATATCGAGGACGATAACACCTGGCTCTTCAGAGGCTAATTGATACGCTTGTGCCACAGATGTTACAGGAGTTACATTGTTCCCATAGAATGCAGTTTCAATTGTACTGCGCATCATAGAAAATAATGGGTTTGTTTTGATTTCACTTTGCTTCCAAACGCGTCTTGTCGACATAGTATCTAGATCCTCACCTTTAAATATATTAGTAATTTCTCTTGTAAAAGTAATGTTGTACATGAAAACACTGCTAAGGCAAATACTTTCATTATTTTCTATTTTACCCTGTTCAATCAAATTTGTATACATAAAACAGATGATTTATAGGAAATTAATGTATGTTTATTTTGAATTAGTGCAACACATTTGTAATGTAATAAATTAATACCTAGCGGCATGAAACTATTAGTATGCAATGGAACACCTTAAAAACTAGACAGAGTTACAAAGTAACTAGTTATATGTACAAATCAACTAGTCAAATAGCAAAACGAAAAAGAGGCAAAGTCCTAAGCACTTGCCTCTTTCACGTTTGAAAGTACAACTATTTCTTATCTTTATTGATAAATGCATCGATTTTACTAATTAGATCATCTACCTCAAAATCGCCACGTTCTGCCATCATCTTAATTGTTGCCACCTTGGCCATTACTTTTACCATAGGTGTTTTTAATTTCTCGAATTTAGGATTTAAAGAAATCAAATGATCTACAATATCCGGACAATGTTTAATTAGATTAGACAATGTTGTTTTTGCATCGATATGGAATCGACCATTTGCATCAGTTGTTAATGGTTCTTCTTCTACCTCTTCTGCTGCCTCTTGAGCCAAAGATTTTTCCTTACCACCATCGCCTACAAAATCAGTTTTATCCCAAGTCAACAATGTACGAGAACCCTCAAGTTCACGGATATGAGTACAGTCTTGCATCATTTCCAATACACCGCGGAATTTACCATTTTCATCGCGCACCGCTGTGTAGATAACATAGATGAACAAGCCTGGTTTATTGATCCAGAATTCCGCTTGGCTTTGTTCGCCAGAACGGAACTTCTCTACGATTTCCTCTACTATATGAACGGATTTTGCGGGGTGACAATTCTTCACCTCACGGCCGATAACGTTCGCACTGCGAGGGAAAATACGATGTGCCGTATCGCTGTAGAACTTAACTAGTTCATTTTCATCTACATAGGATAAATCTACCGGTAAATGACGGAACAACAAATTAATTTGCTCTAATGTCAATTTACCCGTTGCTACATCGAGGACTGCATCCTTACCAGCGGGCGCCGCACCAACAGGGCCTACATATTTAGATAGCAATCCGGCTAAATCATTTAAGAATTCGTTAGATACAGCACCACCTTGAGCTGAATTATTACCATTCAATTGCGCCGCAGAATCATTGATACCTGGCACTACATATAAGCCTGGCGCATTGATGATAGCATAACCAATTTCATGGTCATTTTTACTCATCCGAACAAACTCTTCGTCACTCAACAATTTATAAGAAGTCGGCAGTAAAACTTCTAGTTCTTTAGAATTCAAATCCCGTAATTTCGCCAAAGTTTCTGGCACAGACGCTAGGAATTCTTCATACTTATCTTCCCGAAGCAATGCATAGGATGCAGAGATAGCATCGCGCACAGCATCATCAAAGGTCCACATAATGCGCGTTGGGCGGTCAAAACCGTGGTCCTCAAGCATTGGATACAGTTGATTTTGCTTACGAGATAGATGAGTTCTCCACTCTGCTAAGGAATCAAAAACACCGAGCCACGGATTTTTGATAAACTTCTCTTGTTTCAACAATTCGTCTGCTTCAAGGGCTACCTTTTCAACAGCGTTGATTTCTTCCAAGTACGCCCACAACGGATGGTTCTCAGGATACTCATTTTCAGCACGCACCAAAACGCCATCAAATAGATCTAAGAGATCATCCATTTTCTCTAGGATTTCTTCGTCCTTGTAAACACCTTTCAAGCTTTGCTCTGCATAGGCAAACTCATCAGGTGTACAAGTACCTAGTTTCTCTTTTAAAATGCGATTGCCCTCTTCTAAGGACAATTTACCATCTAAATAATCTTCTTTAATGGACACAATAATTCTGTAACGTTCATTGTTAATATCTAGCTTTTGTTTTAATGGATTCATATGCTTATACCTCCACGGGCTAATCTATAATTATATTTTTATTATACCATTTTGAAAGTAATTTTCAGTTGCTACAGATACAATTTTGATTTATTTTTAAAATTTACGAATCCAATGTTATGAAAGTGAATAACCTTACTTTATTTTTTAGAATATTTTGGCATACAAAAACTGCACTTCAAAAATTGTGTCCAATTTTTGGAGTGCAGTTCTGTATGAGTGCCTTTGATTAGTTTTTAAAATCAATATATTCAGTTTTAGAAGATGCTACAGGTTTACCATTAGAATCTGTGGCAGGACTAAATCTCCATTTAGAAATAGTATCAACAATGGCTGCATCAAGAGCACTAGAGCCACTAGATGAGACAACTTCAACGTCCCCTACAGAACCATCTTCCTTGATGGTAAAACGTATATCTGCACCATGAGCAGCTTCACCATAGGCAGCGAGCAATGCTCGGTCAATAGGTGGTGTAGCTATAGCTACTGGTGGATCATATGGAGCTGCCAACACAGAAGCTACCATACTCATTACAAACAATGAGCTTAAGATAATACAACGCAACACTTTATTCATCATTTTCTCCTTATTTAGCTTTCACAGCTTGCTTAGGCAGAGTAATTGTCATCCCAATAATGGATTCGTGTGCCTTTTGATCTGTGCCAATAGCAGGGGTAAACTTCCACTGCAAAATTGCTTTTTTTACTGCTTCATCAACAGGAGCATATCCAGAAGAGCGCTCTACGAAAACATTTTTAACATTACCTTTTTTATCAATCAAGAAGCGTACGCGCATATCAGGCGCTACCGTAGCGGTTTGAGGGATTTCAGGCAACTCAGGTTTTACAATAGTAACCTCCCTTGGAGATTCTAAAAACTTCGCTGCATCAGCTGTATAATCACCTACCATGCCAAAAGATGCAACGAGTACTGCTACAGCAGCGTATCGGAATAATTTATTCATAAGAAGCCTCCTTATTAACCTTTTATCTATGCATAATATCATACTAAATAAAGATGAATATTAAAAGAATAAATTCTTATTGATAAAATTTCTCATTTATGATATATTGAATTCAAGATAACTGTTCGAACTCACATATCTAGTTGATATGACAAAAAACTACACAAAGGAGGTTCATCATGAGACGTAGAAAGCGTATTCAAATGAAGGTCATGATGGTACTTGGTATCGTTGCCCTCATTGGGCCTAGCCATCTACAAGCACTTATTCCCTAGATTATTTTGACCTTAGCAGAAGACCGTATAACTGCCACTAGCCGCTACGTTAGTAGCGGCTATTTTTCCGTTTAGATTCAGAGAGATATTTTCCTTCTTCAAATTATTTCATTATTAGAACAAAATATTTCCCTCAAACAAAGTCATTAATGTTTTTAAATTTAGTATCTATTAAAAAGGAGGCTTATTATGAAATTTAATCGAATTTTATTAGTCGTCGTATCATTAGCACTTATAGTATTTGCCCTTGCAGGCTGCGGAAAAGACACAGCCCAAGATAGTCAGAAAAAACTTAATATCGTAGCTACAACGACGATGTTAACGGATTTAGTAAAAGAAATCGGCGGTGACCATGTAACCGTTCAAGGTCTCATGGGACCTGGTGTAGACCCTCACCTATATCAAGCGAGTGCAGGCGATGTAACAGCTATGTCTAAAGCGGATGTAGTAGTATACAACGGCATTCACTTGGAAGGTAAAATGGGCTCCATTTTCGATAACCTAACAAAGCAAAATAAAGCGACCATCCGCGTATCTGACGCCATTGATCCAGCTACATTGCTCGACTTTGACGAAGAAGATGGTGTAAAAACAAAAGACCCTCATATTTGGTTTGACGTTGCTAACTGGAAACTGGCAGCAAAAGCAGTATACGAAGGTCTTGCTAAAGCCGATCCGGCTCATAAAGAAGATTACAAAAAACGCTATGACGCATATCTTACTAAGTTAGATGAAACTGATGCGTACGTTAAAGCTCAAGCAGAATCTATTCCGAAAGAATCTCGCGTACTTGTAACAGCTCATGATGCATTCCAATACTTCGCTCGCGCGTACGGCTTTGAAGTAAAAGGTTTGCAAGGTGTAAGCACTGCTACAGAAGCAGGCACACAAGATGTGAATGAACTGGTTCAATATATCGTAGACCACAAAATTAAAGCGATTTTCGTAGAGTCTTCTGTACCACATAAAACAATTGAAGCCGTTCAAGAAGCAGCTAAGGCTAAAGGCTGGAATGTTGCCATCGGTGGCGAATTATATTCCGACTCTCTCGGCTCCGAAGGCACTGAAGGCGGTACATATATCGGCATGGTAAAAGCCAATATTGATACAATTACCAAAGCACTTAAATAATCAATTGCTAGATTTTCTTAATTAAATAAGACAAATTAAATTTACGTATACTAACTTAAATAGACTCAAATTTACTTTGTTATTGTAAGTACATGTGCTACTAGCAATATTAGCTAGTGGCACGCATTAATACAAGGAGGTTTCCATGGAATGGGCCGTTGAAGTTGAAGATATGACCGTAGCATATACGACAAAACCCGTATTATGGGACGTAGATATGAAGGTACCCATCGGTTCCTTAGCGGCCATTGTCGGCCCTAATGGGGCCGGTAAGTCCACATTATTAAAGGCCATGCTTGGTCTACTAACAGTTATCTCAGGAAGTGTAAAATTTTATATCGATCACCACTTAGCGATGGACAAAAACGATTACAAAAAAATCGCCTACGTCCCTCAAAGTGGCAGCGTAGACTGGGACTTCCCTACCACAGTACTAGATGTAGTACTCATGGGCCGTTATGGTCATCTAGGTTGGTTTAAGCGTCCTAGCAAAAAGGATAAGGAACTCGCCCTCTCCATGATTGAAAAAATGGGCATGAGCGACTATGTGGACAGACAAATTCGCCAGCTTTCAGGGGGACAACAACAACGCGTCTTCCTCGCAAGAGCTCTCGTCCAAGAGGCAGATATTTACCTCATGGACGAACCCTTCAAGGGCGTCGATAAAACCACAGAGCATGCTATTATTTCGCTTTTACAAGAAATGAAAGCTCGAGGCAAAACGGTTATCGTCGTCCACCACGATTTAAATACGGTGCCCCAATATTTCGATTGGGTAACGATGGTAAACAAACAAACTGTCGCCTATGGCCCCGTAGCAGATACATTTACGGACGAAGCTATTGAGCGCACCTACGGCAAGGGGAGGATTGTATGACCATACTCCAATCCTATACGACGCAGATGGTACTGCTTGGCACGGCTCTATTAGGCCTCGCTAGTGGTATCGCTGGCACCTTTGCGGTACTTCGCAAGGAAAGCCTCATCGGTGACGGCCTATCACATGCGGCATTACCCGGTGTGGTCATAGCCTTCTTGCTGACGGGCATCAAGGACATCGAAGTTCTCATCGCAGGTGCTGCTCTATCCTCTATCACTGCGGCTTGGCTCATTACCATCACCGTAGAAAACAGTAAAATCAAATTCGATGGTGCTCTAGCTACTATACTATCTGCTTTCTTTGGGCTCGGTATGGTTCTACTCACCTACCTTCAAAGTCTAAACAATGCAGGTCAGGCGGGACTTTCAAAATTTATATTTGGACAGGCCGCCACCATATTAGCCCGCGACGTGTACATCACATCTGCAGCGGCGCTTATCATCATCGTGCTAACCGCATTATTCTGGAAGGAGTTAAAGCTCATCTCCTTCGATGTGGAATACGCCAAAACACTACAAATTCCCGTCACTTTCACCCTTATTTTATATCGTTCATTATTGATCATGACCATCATTATCGGCATTCAATCGGTAGGGGCTATCTTGATTAGCTCTCTCCTCATTGCACCCGCCGTTGGGGCAAGACAGTGGACGAATAAACTGGGCACCATGTGTATATTAGCAGGATTATTTGGCATGATATCCGCCATCGGCGGTACTATCTGGAGTACATCGGTCCCAAAATTACCGACAGGTCCAGCTATCATCGTCATTTTATCGATTCTCGTATTATTGAGCCTCATCTTTGCTCCTAACCGAGGTATGCTCTGGCAGTTCCGCAAAAATAGACAGTCAAAACACGCATTATTGTTAGAAACCACAAGGGCTCCCAAATCCAAAGCACAGCAAAGTATTTACGTAGCAGAGGACGCACAACCTCACATAGGAGGTGCCCCATGACAGTTCATACAGAGATATTCCTCATTGCCATTGCGGTGTCCATCGCATGTGCCATCCCTGGGGTCTTCCTCGTATTGCGTCGCATGTCCATGATGGCCGATGCCATTACACACACCGTATTCCTCGGCATCGTGCTCGCTTTCTTTATGACGGAAGATTTAAACTCTCCATTTCTACTCGTCGGGGCTACCTTAGTTGGTGTAGGCACCGTATGGCTTACGGAAATGATACACAATACGGGGCTTGTCAACGAAGATGCGTCTATCGGCATCATCTTCCCGCTTCTATTCTCTATAGCCATCATTCTGGTCAGCCTATACAGCGGTAACGCTCATCTCGATGTAGATACCGCATTACTTGGCGAAATAGCCTTTGCCCCCTTTGATCGATGGATTGTGAACGGCACCGACTTGGGACCTGTATCGCTATGGATTTCTCTAGGCGTAGCGCTCATCAATTTAATATTAGTCATGCTGTTCTACAAGGAATTGCAACTCTCCACCTTTGATCCGCTACTAGCGGGACTCTTCGGTTTTATGCCAGCCCTTATCCACTATGTACTCATGACCATGGTATCCCTCACCGTTGTGGCCTCGTTCCAAGCGGTAGGCGCCATTCTCGTCATCGGCCTCATGATAGGGCCTGCGGTCATCGCTTATTTATGGACGGACTCTGTGAAAGCCATGCTTACTAGCAGTATCATCATCGGTATTATCTGTGCTGTCGTCGGTACGGAAGTATCTTTCACCATGGACGTATCCATCGCGGGTTCCATTGCAACCACCATCGGTATCGCACTGATTATCGCTGTTATCGCAACACCAAAGACAGGCTATATCGCCACATACCGTCGTCAACGTCACTTACGTCGCCACTATCGGGAAACGATGATGTTGTGCCATATTTATACACATATGGATACACCTATCGCGCACATTGAAAACGGCATTGGTACCATTCATGAGCATTTGAACTGGAGACCTGATTATACTCATCAAGCTGCTTCACAGCTAAAGAAACAAGGTCTATTATATGTGACAAATGGACACTACGTGCTTACTGATAAGGGTATAGCACAAGTTAAAGAGATTATTTAAATACAATACCAATACTTTTCCCAACAAAAAGAAGCTGAAATCAATGCTGCTCTGCAAAGATTTCAGCTTCTTTTATTATTAACTAATTATTTTACAGCCTATTAATATAACTGGATTCACGTCAATGATTATCTATAATAAATAGTTCCAACACTATAATAAGCTCAACGCAATCACAAAGAATCCTATTAATTAATAATAGCTTCTAATGGAATTACATGAGGTAGCCCATTGTCATCCATATAAATTTTCGTTTTAACACGGTATACATCTTCCATCATGGCTTCTGTAAAGATGTCTTTCGGCGCGCCTTGAGCATATACTGTACCCTCTTTAAGCACGATGATTTCATCTGCGAACATAGCCGCCAGATCAAGATGATGCAATGTTACGAGTGTTGTAAAATCATTTTCTTGAGTCAGGTTTTTTAGCAATGTTAACAAGTCAAATTGCTTGTGCAAATCTAAAGCACTTGTCGGTTCATCAAGAATTAAGATTTTAGGTTCTTTTACAAGGGCTTGCGCCATGAACACAAGTTGGCGTTGACCACCGCTGAGCTCCATGATGCTGCGCGATGCAAAGCCCTGTAAGTTCAACCGTTCCAATACCTCTTGTGTGGCTGCAATATCCTCATCACTTACACGGAATGATATGGATCCCATGCGCCCTAGCATAACGACTTCAAAAACAGATAGATTGACTTTACAGTCATTATCTTGAGACAAATAGCTGACTGTACTGCTAAAATCCTTTGTAGAATATTGAGATACAGGTTTACCATTAACGGAAATCTCGCCCTTGCCTTTCAAGATACCCATAATTGTTTTTAAAAGTGTAGATTTACCAGCACCGTTAGTACCAATGAGCGCAGTCAATTTACCTGTTTTAGCAGCAAAATCAACGCCCTTTAAGATTTGTCTGTCTTCCGTAGCGGAATAACCAAAGGTTAGATTATGAACTTCAATCATTTGAAATAGCTCCTTTTCCTAGTTAATACCAACGAGAAGAAGAAAGGTACACCGATGATTGCCGTCACAATACCGATTGGGAACATCGCCCCAGGAACGAGCATCTTACTCGCAATAGATGCGAGAGACAAAATCGCCATGCCACACACTGCAGATAACGGCAAGAAATACCGTTGATCCTCACCCACAAGCATACGTGCAATATGTGGTCCTACAATACCGATAAAACCAATGGTTCCAACGAAAGAAACAGCAACGGCTGTAATGATGGAGATGAAAGCAAACACTTTTACTCGTAAGCTTTCAACATTAACACCAAGACCAGAAGCCTTTTCATCGCCTAATTTTAATGCTGTTAAACGCCAAGATTCACGCATCATGAGCGGAAGCATGATTGCTAGCACGATAAGAACAATAGAGATGTTCACCCAATTTGCCTTAGCTAAACTCCCCATAGTCCAGAACACGATGTTTTGAAGGGCCTCAGGAGATGCCATATATTGCATCAAGGATTGAAGCGCTTGGAACAAGAACATCATGCCGATACCAGCGAGAATCATCGTTTCAGAGGAAAAATTCTTAATCTTATTGATGGAATAGATAAAGAAACTCGTCAAACTAGCAAATACAAAGGCGCCAAATGGAACCATAAAGACACCTAAAAACTCTAATGCACTAGCGCCTACAACAACCATAAGAGATGCACCGAAGCCAGCCCCTGCGGATATACCAAGTGTATACGGGCTAGATAACGGGTTATCAAGGATAGTCTGCATGCCAGCACCAGCAATGCCCAAGGAAGCACCTACGAGCAATGCCATAATGGCCGTCGGAAGACGAATCGACCAAATGATAACATATGCGTTTTTGGAAACCTCTGCTGGGTCTGTTAATGCGAGCCATACATCACTCAAGGTGAGTGATGCAGGGCCCACAATAATATCGGTAACAAAACTTACCGCACAAATGATCAGACCAATGATAATAAACATGAGCTTTTTATAGCTCTGTTTCTTATAATCGTACTGATTGTTAGTTTCTGTCACTACGAAAAACTCCTTTTTAGTTCAAATGCATAAACCAAACGCCACCGTAAGAGAATGGAAGGAATTTATCATAGAATTCCTTAAGTGTGCCTTCAGGATCTACATCCTTGAATTCCTCAGGATAGAATGTTTTAGCTAAGTATTCGAATACTGCAACGTCATATACTTCACGAGGTAAACCATGGTGAGTAGAGAAAACATTTTTAGATTGAACGGCTTTCAATTCAGGCCAGCCTTGACGTTCTGTGGTGAAAGCTTTCAATAACTCTTGAGATTTTGCTTCATTTGTATCAAAACCTAAACGCATGGATGTAGGTTTCTTAGGCCAATAAGAACCGATGATCATGATGATATCTGGATTTCTTTCCAAAATAAATTCTGGGTTAACAGGGCCTGCTTTTTGAACTACATCTTTTGTAATAAGGTCGCCACCAACTTGCGTTGCCAATGCGCCCCAGGCTACGTTTCCACTATACGCAAAACCTAAACCTTCTGGACCTTCGTTACCTGTTTCAATGTAAACAGTTGGTTTTGGTTTATTGATTTTGCTAATGCGGTCCATAACTCTTGTTAAACGTTCAGTATAGAACTTGTTGATTTCTGCTGCACGCTCCTCTTTACCCAATGCTTTACCGATAGCTTCGATAGATTTTTGGTGATTTTCAAGCTTTTCCGCATGGTAATCGATATAGATAGTAGGAATGCCAGCTGCATCGATTTTAGGTTTGTAATCAGCTTCATATTGATCTTTGAAATATAAAGGCATGAAGATAACATCTGGGTTTAAGGAAATTACTTTTTCCACATCAAATGTTTTATCATTTACGTTACCAATGAGAGGAATTTTTTCCAACTCTGGCACTTCAGATTTGTAGCGATCCCACATATCTGTACGCAATTTACTCAAATAAGGGTCAATACCAACAATAGTCTTAGCCACATCTTTGCCTTGCAACGCAGCCATAGTCAAGAACGCACCACCAGAAGCACTCAATTGAACTACTACGCGTTCTGCTGGTTTTTTCAACGTAACCTTTTGACCTGTTACGTCTGTAATCTCAATTTGTTTGCCAGATTGTGCCGCATCCTTTTTCGTATCTGCTGGACCACCACAAGCTGTCATAATCATGCTCACAACTAGCAGGAGCACCGTGGCAAGATAAGCCATAAATTTCTTTTTCTTAACCATAGAATACCTCGATTCCAAACTTAATAAGTTCTAATAAACACAATATATAACAGCATTTATTTGGGTTTTACATCATCAGCTCCTTCACACACAACACAACCCTAATTCATATGCATAAACCAGATGCCACTATAAGAGAATGGCAAGAATTTGTCATAGAACTCTTTAAGTGTAGCTTCAGGATCTACATCCTCAAACTCTTCAGGATAGAAGGTTTTTGCTAAATATTCGAATACGGCTGCATCAAAGACTTCACGTGGAAGACCGTGGTGCGCAGAGTAAACTTGTTTATTTTCAACAGCTTTTAATTCGCTCCAACCTTGACGTTCTGTGGTGAAAGCTTTCAACAACTCTTGAGACGATGCTTCGGTTGCTTCAAAACCTAAACGCATAGAGGTTGGTTTCTTAGGCCAGTAAGAACCCATGATCATGATGATATCTGGATTTTTCTCAAGTATAAACTCTGGATTAATAGGAGACGTTTTCTTAATAACATCCTTGGTGATGACATCAGCACCAGCCATAGTAGCTAATGCCCCCCAAGAGTAATTACTACTAAAGGAATTACCAAATTCTTCCGGACCATTCATACCAACTTCAAGGTAAACTGTTGGTTTTGGTTTGTTAATTTTACTAACACGATCGAGAACTCTTGTCACGCGATCCGTATAGAACTTGCTGATTTCTGCGGCACGTTCCTCTTTACCCAAAGCCTTACCTATGGCTTCGATAGATTTTTGATGACTTTCAAGTTTTTCAGCATGGTAATCAATGTAAATCGTTTGTACACCTGCTGCATCTAATTTTGGTTTAGCATCGGACTCATATTGTTCTTTCAAGTCAAGAGGAATGAAAATAACATCGGGGTTCAAGGAAATAACTTGCTCCACATTAAATGTTTTATCACCGATAGTCCCCACTACTGGGATCTTAGCTAACTCAGGCATTTCAGCAGTAAAGTGCTTCCACATATCCGCTCTATAATCCTGTAAGGATGTATCCATACCAGCGATAACCTTTGGCGTATCTTTACCCATAAGGGCAGAAATCGTAAAGAATGGACCACCAGCACCACTCCACTGTAAGACAACTCTCTCTGCTGGCTTTTTAAGCGTTACCGTACGTCCTGTTACGTCAGTAATCTCAATAGGCTTGCTATTTTGCGCCGTATCTTTCTTTGTCTCACTAGGACCTCCACATGCAGCGATGAGCATACTAACAATTAGGAGGAAAACCGTGGCTAAATACGCCATAAACTTCTTTTGTTTGAACATAAGTACCTCTCTTCTCTCAACTAAAACTATCACTATAAGTGCACATAAAAAGCCCGTCTCCCCACGAAGAGGAAACGGGCTGTCATCTCAGTTAGACTAACTACCACGCCTAATAAGCTAGCATATAGTATGAGCTTTCAACTATGCATAGCTAGTATAAATTCATCTATATCAATCCCCATCCCTGTCTCTCGCAGGTCAATTGGCAATTGTTAATTAGGCAGTTCTCCTGGCTCCAGTTTAACGTTACTTTGCGCCTTCCCAAAAACTTCAGTGACCGAGAGCATTTCACCCTCTATGCAAAGTACCTCGCTGTTACAGTGGCGTGACCGCTTTGGCTTGTACCAAATTCTCTATTAAGTCAATAGACACCTAACCCAATCATATGTGATTTTTCTCATCGTAGCATGCGGTATATACAGTGTCAATAAACATATAGGGGTACAGCTATCCCTATAAAATCTACACTTTTCAACTAAAAAGAAGCTAAAACTCAACCACTAAGCGGAGTTTTAGCTTCTCATTAGGACAATCTGTAAAAATGTCCTTAAAATCCTATAATTTATTTTTATCGATTAATAACTTTTCCGCTACAATTCAAGGCGCATTTGATACCATTTAGCACCACCATGATCAGACTCTGATTCTCCTTCATTTACAAAACCAAACTTGGCATAATAAGGTATCTTTTCTTCCTTACAGGTTAAAATGACACCCTTTCGGTTTTCCTCTCTGGCCAATTCTATGAAAGCCTCTATCAACTGACCACCAACACCACGATTGCGGTATTCTGGCAATGTATTTAGGCCAAAAATCATTTGCCATGCACCATTGGGATTATGCAGCGAAGCATCGGCGAACATCTCATCCGTTAAGATTTCATCATTTGTTACAAATCCATCGATAAAACCAATAGGTGTATCGCTGTCAAAGGCAATTAAAAACTGACCTGCATAACGGTCTAATCGTTCCTTAAAAGCCTCACGAGGCGCCGCCTCTGCAGGAGGGAAACAAGTTGCTTCGATATATGTAACTACATCTAAATCTGCGGTTGTCGCTTTTCGTATTAACATATTAATATCCTTCTTTATGTACTTATGTACTTATGCACTTATGTATTTGTATAGAGCACATTTTAAAATGAGTCAGCTAAAATAAATCATTTTTAGTATAAATGGTTTACGCCATAAAGGCTACACGTAGAGATGTTACGTGTAGCCTTTTTCTGCTGAATCTTATATTTACTAAATTTACTTTTTCGTATATTTAGGCACATTGCGATATTGCATCGGTAAGGAATTTTCTTTTACTTTAAAACCATGTTTCTCGTAAAAGGTCGCATTCTTGCTTTCACCAATCATAACATTGATGTACAAATACGATTTGTAAGCGTCTTTCACCATTTCAAGCAAGTGCCCTGCAATACCTTGGCCCCGATAATCAGGATGAACTAGCACATAATTGATGAAGCACACAAGTTCGCTATCATCCATGACACGAATAAGACCTATTAAACGATCTCCATCCCAAGCAGAAATCACGCGCGATGAATTCATTAGTGCCTTGTGCAATCTATCAGGATACTTGCCCACCACCCAACGAACAGATAAAAACAGTTCTGCTACCTGCTGAGGGGTAAAGTTTCTTTCTTCGGTATAGGTAATCGCCCTATCGCCCTTAACGATATTAATCATGCTACTGCCTTTTCTAATCCATTTATCAACTATATCTTAGGTGTGTGACACAACTTCCTTAGGATTCCACCAAATTATAGCAGACCGAGAGGAAATCAAACATTTATTGTCCTTAGATTTTGCTATGATTTCTTTTTTGATTTGTTCCTCTGCTGCTGGCGTTAAGTCTCCATAGTACTGTTCGTATATGATCTTTCGGCACTCGATTTCATCTTCTACAGTACGTTCACATCTATAATCAATGATGCTTACATTAGGTGAGCGCCCTTGTGAAAGTAACATATTATACAGAATTTGAAACTCTTGTACATCAGATTTGCTAGCTTCTCGAGGATTCTTCCAATCGGGAATGCCAGCTACGATTGCACAATAGCCTTTAGAATATTGTTCCATTTGTAAAAGCCGAGGCCACACATCAGGGAACATCCAAAGCACAAGAGATATGGTTACCAGATCAAATTGAAAGTCTGGAGAGCCATCTGGGGATAAGTCCTGTACCATTTCTTCAATGATGTTAATATTCTCAACGTTTAATTCTTTGGCATTTTCTTTAAGGACTGCCACCATGCCCTTGGACGGCTCAATAGCAGTAACAGATTTAATATGTTGAGCAAAAGGAATTGTGAAAGAACCTGGACCAGCACCTATGTCTAACATACTAGAATCAGGTGTTAAGACACTACTTAAAGCAGCATACACCTTCCGTCCAAAGTCGTAGTCATTGCTTTTACGCATGAGAGAAAAGTCATTGGCTCGCTTGTCCCAATACTCTAATAATGGATTCGCCCGAATCTCTTTCTCACGATCATAATAACTTTGTTTCCACATTTCATTCCAGAACGAAAAATCTGTAACTTGCGGTGCCATACGAAACCTCCTGACTTAGTCTAAATTCCTCATTTCTCGGATAAACTCTTCTGCCTCTTGCAGATTCTTAGGGAACTCAAAATAAATACATTGCTCATGTCCACAATAAGGATTACGGAAGTCATAGCCGCTCAACAACAAATACTCGATAATCTTCCATTCTTTGTCATTAGATTTTTTAGGAGCCTTGAACTTCTCGTTCACAAAGTACATTTTACCTTTGCAAGTAGGGCAGGTTTTATTTCTGTTAAATAATTCGTAGTTTGTGCCCTCCGACAAGGAAATCCGGCAGTTTACACATACATTTTTATAACCCATAACTATTTACTCCCATATGGTTTATGCTGAAAGATAGCTTTTACAATCCCTTCACCAACAATATTTCCGCCTTCCATGATAAAAAACTCTGCACCTACCTGTATAGCAGAATAATCTACGGTTTCATATACTGGTAAAGCATTAGCTTGAATTGGCTTATCAAAGATGACATCTTCACCATCAATAAAATTGATACCAAGATATTCCTCAGTACCTTTTATAACGAAATGAGGATAGTACATTCCATTATTTAAATTCGGTGGAGTTCTCCTCTTCTTGCTGAAGAAAGTAACTGTACAACCAATAGTAAAATCTAAATTACTCATTTCGGGCCTCATTCAACTACATATACCATATCACCTTTAAAGTATATGTTCATTATACAGTGTACGGGATTCCCTTCGGTCCATAACCAACCTTGGAATACAGCGTGACCCCAATTATAGGTCTCTGTAATGACCTCGAATTCACTTTCACTATAATCCTGTTGATACTGAGATAACTCAATTCTTTTACCTGTGAAAGTATCTAGTATTGTATTATTAAATACGAGAATTTCAAAAAAATCTATATCGCACGTCTCAAACACGACCTGAGCCTTATGAGTTTGTTCAACACCGTTCTCATAGGAAAAAATGTACTCAAATGTAAGGATCAAATTATCGTCTACGTATTCTATTTTCTGTGCCCTTGCATCGTGGAGAGAATACTTGGAATACTCGCCAAAAGATTTTGTTGTTTTCATAGTTCCTCGGTTTCACAATCTAACAGTTGAAACATAATATCTATTAACCTAAAATCAGTATACCAATTTTTCGATACAATATAAAAGCCAATAGATATCATAATCTATTGGCTTAATTATTAAACTAGGCACTAACAATTACCTTTGAATTCCACCAGATTATGGCAGCCCGAGAGGAAATCAAGCATGTATTATCCTTAGCCTTTGCTGTGATATCCTTCTTGATTTGCTCCTCAACGTCAGCGGTTAAATCTCCATAATACTGTTCATATATGATCTTTCGGCACTCGATTTCATCTTCCACCGTACGCTCACATCTATAATCGATGATACTTACATTAGGAGAGCGCCCTTAAGAAAACAACATATTATAGAGAATTTGAGACTCCTGCATCAATATCTAACAAAGTAGAACCAAGAGTCAACACACTCCCCAACGCAACGTTCACCTTACGACCAAAGTCACAATCATTGCTTTTACGCATGAGGGAAAAATCATTTGCCCACTTATCCCAATACTCTACCAAAAGATTGACACCGATACCTTTTTCTCTTTCGTAATAACTGTCTTTCCACATTTCATTCCAAAAAAATCAATTACTTGCGGTGCCATAAGAAACCTCCTGATTTAGTATATCTAAATATCTTAGCTAAAAACCTCTTTATATAATGCTATCATCTCTTTAGCATATTTCGCAGCCTGAGGAATACGTATTCTTTTATAATAGTCAGCAAATATATCTTGATGATTCTTCAAAAGTTCGAATTCAATAATATACAAACCAACACTCGTTCTAGAGTATTTTCCTATTTCAATTACAGTTGATTCATCATCTTTAGACATCTCCTCACCTATAGGAAATTCACCATCAGGATACGCCTCACTAGTAACATCGCTATATTCCCAAAACCTCTTACTCCAAATGATAATATTTTTTCCATATTCTTCTATCATTTGAATGTAAAACTGCACCATTTCATTTTCTGAAAGCACATTACAATTAAAACCTTCAAGTAAGAATTGTCTTTGTTTTAATCGATTTTTTAGTTCTTCTACTTCAACACTTTGTAGGTCTTTATTAAAGTTGTCGACACCTAGTTCTTTTATAATATCTAAATATATGTCACTATCTAAAAATTCTTTTATAGTATCCATACCTTTATTCCCTTAACAATATTGTCAGTTTCCATTATGCAAATTCGGTGGAGACTTTTTCTTTTTATTGAAAAAGTAACTCTACATCAAATAATAAAATCTAAATTGCTCATTTTACGCATTCAAAATATAAGTATATTACGTCCAACAAATTATCAAATTTATTATAAAGACTAAAAATAATCCCAAATATTATTTGTGAGACTCTATATATTCCATAATAAAATCCCTAAACTTATGAAGTTCAACTCCCTTAATATAATAACCTAGATTAGTCATTATAGACGTTGTAGACCAAATTGCTTGATTAGTTGTTGGTATTTCTCTTACAATTACTTCGCCTTCAGCTCTATATACAGGGCCGGAATATAAAATACCAATTAATATTATTCTTTTCGCGCCTAAATAAGTATTTCCATCTCTATCAGAATATCCATTTTCATTTAATATAAAAATCGGTGAACCTGATGAACCTGGGAAACATGCCATATCTACTAATCCTATCCCCTCCTCATTAAAGTCTAACGCAGGATGAGATGCAGTATATCCACGCCTAAATATTGGAAAATTATTTTTTTCATCCCATAGACCAATAGGATATCCCACCATAACCACTTCTTCAAGAGCACTCAGTGTTTCCAGATTTTCTTCAGATGCAACAAGAGTGTCATCAATCGGCATTGTAAATACTTCTTTCTGACCAATAATATTCTTAATATATTCAAATAGAGGATTAATAAAGCAAAAACATAAATCCTTAGATGAATGAAAAATCCAATCAGCTTGATACTTTACCTTATAATTTTCACATAAATTACCATCTTCTCCCTTTAAGTGTAAATAAAATGTCATAATTTCATTTGGATTATTATTTACAACATGTTTATTTGTAACAAGAACTTGACAAATCTTCTCATCATCAATATTATAAATATAAAAAAATCCAGTTCCAGAAGATCCATTTTCAGCCTCTAATCTTACTGTACTAAACATTAGATATTCAGAAATTGTTTTTGGCTGCATAAAATTTTCCCTTATCTCTATAAAACCTAAATTCACTAACTACTATTATCATAAGAGCCTCCCACCAAATGATGGGAGGCTTTTACGCACTCTTTAAATCCAAAACTCTCCCTTTCAAACTTATTCTTTTACCTTTCAGTTGAATTCAGAATTACTCAAAAAGTACAGTTAATGAATTTAAAATCAATATTTTTTATTATTCCCACTCAATGGTAGCAGGTGGTTTAGATGTAATATCGTACACGATACGGTTGATGTGTTGTACTTCGTTTACGATACGACGGGAGATTGTATCCAATACGTCGTAAGGGATGCGTGCCCAGTCAGCAGTCATGAAGTCTGTTGTTGTTACGCCACGCAATGCCAATGTGTAATCGTATGTACGGAAGTCACCCATAACACCTACGGTACGTGTAGATGTCAATACTGCAAAGTATTGGTTGATACTACGATCAAGACCAGCTTTTGCAATTTCGTCACGGAAGATATAGTCCGCATCACGCAAGATGTCGAGTTTGTCTTTAGTGATTTCGCCCATTACGCGGATAGCAAGGCCAGGGCCTGGGAATGGTTGACGCCATACGAGGTAATCAGCCAAGCCTAATTCAGAACCAAGTTCACGTACTTCGTCTTTGAAGAGGTTGCGCAATGGTTCGATGAGGCCTTTAAAGTCTACAACTGCAGGCAAGCCACCTACGTTGTGATGAGATTTGATAACTTCCGCTTCACCAGTGCCGGACTCTATAACGTCAGGGTAGATTGTACCTTGCGCTAAGAAGTCAACGGAACCGATTTTACGGCCTTCGTCTTCGAATACGCGGATGAATTCTTCGCCAATAGCTTTACGTTTTGCTTCTGGATCTTCAAGGCCAGCCAATTTATCTAAGAAACGTTTTTCTGCATCCACGCGGATAAAATGCATACCGGAGTCTTTGAAAGCTGCTTCCACTTCGTCACCTTCGTTTTTACGCATCAAACCATGGTCAACAAAGATACATGTCAATTGATCGCCTACAGCTTTAGAAATAAGAGCTGCCGCAACGGAGCTATCTACACCGCCAGACAATGCCAACAATACTTTGCCGTCGCCTACAGTGTTGCGGATGTCTTCAATAGCAGTTTTTGCATAGTTTGCCATTGTCCATGTGCCTGTGAAGCCACATACTTCGTACAAGAAGTTGTGAAGCATTTCTTTGCCATGTTCAGTGTGCAATACTTCTGCATGGTATTGCATAGCATATAGTTTACGTTCTTTATTTTGCATGGATGCAACAGGGCAATCCTTAGTATGTGCTACGATTTCAAAGCCTTCTGGAACTTTTGCTACATAATCAACATGGGACATCCACACCACTTGGTCTTCGTCCAAACCTTTGAACAATGGAGATGTAGTGTCCACTTTCGTAGGTGTTTTACCGAATTCACGGTTGTCCGCAGATTTAACTTCGCCCCCCAATGTATGCGCCATAAATTGCATACCATAGCACATGCCAAGAATAGGAATACCAAGTTCAAAGATCTCTTTCTCAATTTTTGGAGAGTTTTCTTCATACACGCTGTTAGGACCGCCTGTGAAGATGATACCTTGCGGTTTTAATTCCTTAATTTTATCCAGCGCTTTGTTGTATGGATATACTTCGCAGTATACGTGATTTTCACGAACACGGCGCGCGATCAATTGGTTATATTGACCACCAAAGTCAACAACAATTACAAATTCCTTGTTTTCCATGCCTTCCTCCATATGCATCTATTTGTGAAAGTATATTCACTATTTGTTATGCCCATACATATCTGTACTGGGGGTGCGTTTTTCCGAGCCAAACGCTAATTTTTCATTACATTTTATTATACCATAGGAAGTATAACGACTCCATATATTCCGTATGTAGATTATAAATAAATCTTTAATGTTCGGATTTCTAGTTATTACTCTTTTAGAGCCTTCCGTATGTAAGTCAATTTACTAACAATGTTGAAAGATTTCTAGCCATCACTTTTTAGGGGCCTCTCGTTTATACATTTTTACGGCCCCCACGGGACAGATGGAATAGCAGTCACCACAACTGATACAACCTTTCCCAATGATAAATCGAGTCTTACCTTCGGTGATGCATTGAACAGGACAATCCTCAGCACAAGCACCACACTTAACGCATGTGTCATCGATATTAAACTTTAGACTTCCCATTATACATCACCTCCTATCTACTGTGTACCTATTAGCCTTTACAAATCTACGTAATCATAAGCACCTATTACGATTCATGTATTTTTGCAATTAAATAACATATATATTTTCAAATACTACCAGTTAAAAGTATTTATTTTTAATTGGTAGTATCTGGAATTTAGCACAACAATAACTATCAAAATTATTTTTTCTTATTTAGTTCACTATTATACGCAATAGCGGAATAGATTGCCTTTGCCACGCCTTGGTGGTTATTGTCTGTCGTTTCGTATCGTGCCACTTCTTTAATGTTCGGCTTGCTATTGCCCATGGCCACGCCAGCGCCCGCAAAGCGTAGCATAGATAGGTCATTTTCGCTATCCCCTAGTGTCATTACCTCGTCAGGGCTTAAGCCCCAATGTTTTGCCAACGCTTCTACGGCTGTGCCCTTTGTAGTATGGGGCAAGACGAATTCTAAATTGCCTTCACTAGAGAGCAGCACATCATAGAATCGTTCACGACCTGTACCGTCGTGGGATAAACCTTGGTATTCATCGCGCAAGTCTTGCAAGATACGTTGACGCATCGGTTCATCACCGTAGAAGATTTGAATCTTTTCAGGCCCTTCGTCTAAAGATTCCATATGAGCTAGCAAATCACATACCATGGTCCGCGTAGCCAAGATAAATGGACGAATATTAGGTCTAAAGAAGAAATTAGATTGCTCTATTTCACATTCAGACATCTTTACCTTTGCTGCTTCGTTGCCTTCCGCCAATGCATAGTGATCGTAAGTTGCGCCTGGCAGACGAGTGTCCCCTATACCAGAGATCTGATTTTTAGTATTAGGCAGATGATTGTCCATTATGCCATGCAAAGTTTTTTTATTTTTCTCATTACGTTCGCTAGCACAGACTCCTAAACGTTCAGGTGTAATGCATCTAGATGGCGGATACATGCCAAAGATTTGGTCTTTCACATAAGCCTCTACATAGACACCATAGGTTAATAGTTTACGCAACAAATGTAATGCTTGTTCTTTATCAAAACTTACGTGGAATAGACTGCGGTTTTCGTCCTTATCCATTACATAAGCACCATTGGTGCACATGAAATAGCGCAAGCACGGCAATTTTTCGATGACATCATTCATCTCATTCCAAGCGCGGCCAGAAGCAATGGCTACGCGAATGCCACTTTCACGAGCGGCACGAATCGCCTCAATGGCGTCCTCAGGAATCGCCTTAGCATCGTTTACTAAGGTACCATCTACATCGGATGCGATAAATCGAATGGGCTTATCCCCAGTGAGGCCTATATAATTTTTTATTTGTAATGTTTCAGTCGAGGCCATACATCCTCCTTCTATTCCTTCTATTCCTTCTATTTAGAATTATTAAATTCGGCTATGATTTCTTCTAAGATTGTTGGATTTTCTACCAATCGCAATACTGTGCCACCAATGATGTTTGCACCGTCGATAATGGTTTGTTCAATAGTAGGCTCTAACATAGCAGCTGCAAATTCTTTAGAATGGCACACCTTCGGCTCGCCAGCGAGGCGCAATTTAGGGTGGAATGCTGCACATTGATAGCTTACATTGCCAATATCTGAGCTACCTCCAAGGGCTGCTGGACCGGGCTCAAAATCGAGACCCATATCGGCCATTACCTCTTCGATAAGCGCTGTGCCACGATTGTTTTGGTTCATATCATCATAGGGATTGCCATAAAACTCTACATCCACAGTTGTACCAGTACAAAGAGCAGCCCCTTCAAAGATTTTTTTGATTTGCTCGGATAAACCATTCAAGTACTCACGCTCCGTATGACGCACGGTGACCTCTAATTCACCGAAGGCAGGGATCACATTGGATGCGGTACCTCCCGCAATGATCCATGTGCCGATGCGCGTTTCAGGGCGCACTTGTTGGCGCATCATATCCATAGCATGGATAGCGAGTTGCACACCATTCACTGCATTGATACCGTTCCAAGGCTCGCCAGCTGCATGGGCCGGCTTACCGTGGTACTTAGCCCGGAAGCAATCGAGTGCCAAGAATTGTGAGTTAGGACGCGTTTCCTCGCCATCGAGGTGAACCATGATGGCAAAATCGTACTCTTTAAACACCCTTGCATTGCACATATCCACCTTACAGCCCATCGCTTCTTCGTCTGGTGTGCCGATAATATCGATGTCCATTTTAAAAGCTACGCCTTCTTGTTGCATTTTATGTAGTGTTAGTGCAGCTAACACACTCATAGAACCACTGGCAGAGTGACCGCACGCATGGCCCACCTCTGGCAGTGCATCGTATTCACAGAGGATTGCCAGACGACCTTGAGGGTTATCTACTTTCACGGCAGATGCCTTGAAGGCTGTCGGCAAATCACAGAATTCATAGATTACGTCCATGCCATATTTTTCGAGAACAGCACCTATGGTTTTAACAGACTCAAACTCCTGACTGGAAATCTCAGGGTTCTTGGCTAATGTGTAATTAATGGCAAACGCATCAGGTGCGAAGCTTTTACAAAGATCAGCAAAAGTAGTTGTAAGGGACATATTGCCTCCATGTATATAACCACATTATTGTAAAGGATTATGATACTCTACAATAAAGAATAGAAAACTCGTTTACTCTTAATTATACAATGTTATTGCCTATTGGTGTAAAATTCCGTACAATATAAACAGAAATGTATAAACCATGTATATGGATGTTTGAGGAGGATACTATGTTTAAGTTCAAAAAATTGACAGCCATCGCCCTCGTAGCGGTAGCAGCAATGGGTTTATTGGCTGGTTGTGGCAACGACAAACCTAAAATGACACAACAAGAAGGTGTATTGCGTGTAGGTTCTGAAACTACATTCCCACCATTTGAATTCACTGAAGGCGACAAATACGTTGGTTTCGACGTTGATTTGTCCGAAGCAATTGCTAAAAAACTTGGTTTAAAAATGGAATTCAAATCCATGGGCTTCGATGCTTTGATTCCAGCAGTTCAATCTGGCGATATCGACATGATCGCAGCAGGCATCAACGCTACACCTGAACGTGAAAAAGCATTGGACTTCTCCGATGTATACTTCGACCAAGGCGGTTTCATCACAGTTGTTCGTAAAGACAACACAACAATCCACAACATGGATGAATTAGCAGGTAAAACTGTAGGCGCTCAAATCGGTACAATCCCGGTTGAAATGGCTCAAAAAATTCCTGGTACAACAGTAAAACAAATCGATTCTAATGCTAATATCTTCATGGAATTGAAAGCTGGTACAATCGACGGTGCTATCATCGATAACGCTGTGGCTATGTACTACCTCAAACAAGGTGCTGATCAAGACCTTAAACTTGTAGGCGAACCTACACAATCTCCTGGCACAGTGCTTGGCGTGAAAAAAGGCAACAAAGCTTTACAAGAAGCTGTTAACAAAGCTCTTAAAGAACTTAAAGAAGACGGCACTTACCAAAAAATCTACGACAAATGGTTCGGCGATTACAACAAAAAATAATATGTATTCCTAAGAACTAGGATACATAATACCCCCTCTGAAAGATTGCAGACATCACATAAAATTTGTGACAGCAGATTTTCTTCAGAGGGGATTTTTTTATCATTTAAATCCAATACATGCTGAAGATTCTGTATTATGCATAGATATAAATTAGAAATAGGCTAGTATATTGTGAGAACAGGTAAACGATAGCAGTATGATATCAATGGAGAACATACAGATATACTAGTATTTTCTCTTTTACGGTACCTCGCGTTCGTTATATAATAAATATGTATTTACTATATACATGTATAAAAGGAGGCCTAATGGCACAGTACTTTACGGAACGCCTGCAAAAGGTCTTCCACATGATTTTTGCATCCTATAATCAAAAAATGGCTCAAGAAGGCTTGCGTCAATTAGAGCTCATCGTCAATAATCAGCAAAATCCCAGTCAGCTAAAAGATAGAGCCTTACGAAATGACAAAACAAGCCGTCTTGAAAGTGATATAGACACTAAAGAGGATGCTCTCAAAATAGCCAATGATCCAGAGGCTCGAGAGCTAGGTGATGCGTATGCCCTCTTGGCACGCGTCTATGCAGGCCCTCGCTTTACTTGGGAAGAGTCTAACTTCCCAGAGGATAATATGCGCACCTATCAATGCTTACACGATAGCATTCGCCGCTGTAGCCCTATCGGCATATTACAAGCTTTGCGCATCAAAGGTTCCATCACCCCTACCGTGGAGAAGGATATGCAAATTTCCTTCGACGAAGCATTTCGCATTGTCTATGATTACGCAAACCAAGGCGATGCGTATTGCCAATATGTTATAGGCAATGTCTTTTTCTGGCGTGATGACAATCGCATCGACTCAGCAGAGGCTATGCTAACACCTCCGCCTATGAGTTGGACTAAACGCATTCAAAGAAGCCTTACAGCAAACTCTGTGCAGGATCGCATCGCCGCTTTGCAAGGCACGGTGCCAGATGAAACATTGCAAGAAAATGCATCTAACCTTGCGAAAGAGTGGTTTAATAAGGCCCTCGATAACGGTCTTGCCATGTTCCAAGGGAACTTACGGAATATCTATATCGACGAAGCCGATTTTATCAATGCGCGCCGTGTTGCCAAGACTGCGGCCGAACTTGGTAACCCTGCTATGATGCTATATACAGGCCTCGACTGCCACGAAAACGGTAAATTCGAGGATGCTTTCACGTGGTTCACTAAAGGTGCCTCCTTAGGTCAATCTGAAAGTATCGCAGAATTAGCGGATTATTACTATCATTTCTATGATGCTAAAAAGTTACGTTCTACGATTCCCTACGATCCGGTAACGGCTATTGGTCTCTATCGCCGGGCTGCAACGAAACAGTTTAGTGATGCAGGATATACCGCCTTACAGGCAGCCTTTGGCTATATCTTTCACATAGGCCACCTGCCTCTCGACTGGGGACTCATTGCAGATTTAACACATATGGCGGCTACAAAAGATCGTTTCATATTCGCCTTGCCCTATATCGGATACATGCGAATCCACGGTTTAGGGGTGACGAAAAATATACGCTTTGGTGTGCAATCATTACTACGTGTCTTAGACGAGGAACAAAGAGCCTTTGAAGAGGAGAATCGCGTTCTTTTCTACGATATTACGCGCGCTTTAACACGCGTTGCCTTGGGCTATGCCTACGAAAAGGGCTATGTAACAGGCAAACCAGATTTAGATCAAGCCGTATCCTATTACGAGCAATCCCATCAATATATCTTGTCTCACAAAGCCAATTTGGATCCAGAGATAAAAGATATTCCCATCGATGACGAAGCAGAAGAACGATTAGCGGCCTTTGAAGAGGTTGATGGTCACTGGCAATACAAAGAAGGCATTGCCGAATCCACTACTACGGTGCGCCCTGCACCTGCCGCCTGGCCTCAAGATGCGGCCCGTTTATCTGTGACCATGGACGACTTCCTGTGGGATACGACTTTGTACGACTGGCAAACCATTGAAACCGCCTTAGAGTCACAGGAAGAAATGAAGCTCAGCTTTTACAATCGTTTCCTATCCATTCCAGATGTATTGCGCAATATCTTTAAGCTCGATGTAACGCGGATGCTACGAAATCATTATCAAGTAAGACTGCACGGTTATGATCCAACAGAAGGACAGGAAATCGTCTATAAGGCCCTATTCAACAAAGAAAATACCTTAAGCCTATTAAAAGAGCTTTACCATAATCGTCACTTGCCTAGCCTCGAAGAGAACTGGTCCATCGAAAAGAATGAAGAAAAGCCGACTTGGCACTACGTACTCGATGTTGATCAACAGCCATTCCTGTTAGAGGAATACGACGATGCGAACGCTATGATTCAGACTGCCTTGCAAGGGTTGAAAGAGAAAAAGTACGAACAAATTAATATTCGCACCCATGACTTTGTGGGCCCATCCTATTTTATTTTTAAAGGCAATCAATCGACCCCATTTAGAGTGCAGCTCTATCTGAAAGAATCCGCCCGTCACACCATCGATGAAGATGGAAACCCACAAGACACGCCTGGTAAGACCTACTTATTTGAGCAATATGTGGGGAACGAAGTATCCTTAAACTATTGGATTCAAAAAACGATAAATACCTTGGAAATTCCTGAACTAGATAATTGGAAACAATTAACAGTGCCAAAGGATTTACAAACATAAAGAAGACCATCCCCAGTGAACTACACCCCCAAATTTAGACACAATTTTTGGAAGTGAAGTTCAACAGGATGGTCTTTTTTTGATAATCCCTATAATCTTAATAATAGAATTATTTTGATTCTAGATTTTTACTACAGCGTTTCTATTATAGTAGTCTTATTACAGCACTTTTATTATAGTGTTTTTACAACATCGGCACAGCGTGCACAAAGTGTAGGATGTGCGCTATCTTGGCCTACTGTATCGCGGTGGATCCAGCAGCGTTCACATTTTTCGAGATTAGATGCAACAACAACTGTAGCAACGCCAGTTTCTTCGTCTTTTACAGCCTCTGCCGGTGCAGCGCCATTCACAATGTGAGCTTCGGATACGATAACGAGTTTAGCCAAGCCTTCTTCACCAAGTGCATGCAATGCATCGAATGCAGCGCCTTCAGCGTATACTGTAACAGATGCATCTAATGGATGACCGATTGTTTTATCTTGACGAGCAAGTTCCAATGCTTTTTGTACGGATGTACGCAAGTCTAATAATTGGTTCCATTTGTCAGCCAATTCTTGGTTGAAGTGTTCTGGATGACCTTGTGGCCAATCTTGAAGCATAACGGATTCGCGCATGCCCTCTTCTTTAGGCATGTATTTCCAAACTTCTTCCGCTGTGAAAGAAAGTACTGGAGATACCATGGCTACCAATGTTTTCAAGATTTCGTACATCGCTGTTTGAGCAGAACGACGAGCTACATTATCTTTGCTTTCAGCATACATTGTATCTTTCATTACATCAAGGTAGATGGAACTCAAGTCTACTGTACAGAAGTTATGAATTGCATGGTACAACATGTGGAATTCATAGTTTTCGTACGCATCAGTAACCTTTTGACGTACTTCTTCTAAGCGCAACAATGCCCATTTATCGAATTCGGACATATCTGCGTAAGCCACTTTATCGGTATTCGGATTGAAGTCATCCAAGTTACCGAGCAAGAAACGGAATGTATTACGGATCTTACGGTATACTTCGGATAATTGTTTTACGATGTCTTTGGACAAACGTACGTCTGCTTGGTAATCCGCAGAAGATACCCACAAACGCATTACATCGGCACCGTATACATCGATGATGTCGCTTGGAGCCACTGTATTACCTACAGATTTAGACATTTTGCGACCTTCACCGTCCACAACGAAGCCGTGAGTCAATACGGAGTTGTATGGTGCTTTACCAGTTGTAGCTACTGCAGTCAACAAGGAAGAGTTAAACCAACCGCGATGTTGGTCAGAACCTTCAAGGTACATAGCACATGGTACGTCAAGATCATTAACTTCGAGTACGCCAGCCCAAGAGGAACCAGAGTCGAACCATACGTCCATGATGTCTGTTTCTTTTTTGAACTCATCATGACCGCAATGAGGACATTTGAAACCTTCTGGTAATAATTCCTTAGCGCTGTGCGCCCACCAAGCATCGGAGCCTTCTACGGCTACTTTTTCTTGTAATGCTTTGATAGTATCATCGTTGATGATGTGCTCGCCACAGCTTTCACAATAGTAAATAGGAATTGGCACGCCCCAAATACGTTGACGAGAAATTACCCAGTCACCGCGGTCGCGAACCATGTTGAAAATTCGGTCGTGGCCCCATTTAGGAATCCATTGCACTTGGTTGTCGATTGCATCAAGCGCTTGTTGACGGTACCCATCTACAGAGGAGAACCATTGTTCTGTAGCGCGATAGATGACAGGATTTTTACAACGCCAGCAGTGAGCGTATTGGTGACGCAAGCTAGATTTGTGAAGCAATGCATTATTGTGCGCCAAGATTTTAATAACAGACACCTCTGCATCGTGAATTTCCACGCCAGCCAATGGGAATTCAGTATCGCCATAACGATTGTCATCTACTTGTTTAGTATAGTTACCAGTTTCGTTAACAAGGGAAATGATAGGAAGCTCAGTTTTACCTTCCTTGTTATAACGCATAACGATGTTAAAGTCGTCTTCACCGTGTGCAGGAGCTGTATGTACACAACCAGTACCTGCTTCAAGTGTTACATGGTCACCACACAATACAGTGGATGTACGTTCAACGAATGGATGTTTGAACTCAGCTAATTCTAAGTCTGCGCCGGAAAAACAATTTACGATTTCATAGTCTTCGATACCAATATCTTTCATAGCTGCGTCAACAAGTTCAGTAGCCATCAAGTAGTATTCGTCGCCAGCTTTCACCCAGCCATATTCTAGATCAGGGTTAACGGAAATAGCTACGTTGGCAGGCATTGTCCAAGGAGTAGTTGTCCAAATAACAGCGTATGCTTGTTTTGGATCTACGCCAGCTGGCAATGTTACCTTTTTCTCGGATACATAAGGGAATTTTACGTAAATGGAGAAGGATTTTTTCTCAGCATATTCGATTTCTGCTTCTGCCAATGCAGTTTCGCAGTGCGTACACCAGTATACAGTTTTAAGACCTTTATAGATATGTCCGCGTTTTGCCATTTCGCCGAAGATGCCAAGTTGTTTAACTTCGAACTCAGGACGCAATGTCAAGTACGGACGGTCCCATTCGCCTAATACACCAAAACGAATGAAGTCTTGTTTTTGTGTTTCTACGCACTCCAATGCATATTCCTTACATTTATTGCGCAAGTCCAATGGAGCCATTTCATGACGGTTAAGACCAGTGTTCTTAATAACCGCATGCTCGATTGGCAAGCCGTGCGTATCCCAACCAGGAATGTAGCGAGTATAATGACCAGTCATAGTTTTGTATTTCATGATAATGTCCTTCAACGTTTTGTTGAGGGCATGACCAATGTGCAATTTACCGTTTGCATATGGAGGGCCATCATGCAAAATGAATGGCTTTGCGTCTTTACGCAATTCCAAACGTTTTTGATAAATCTTGTTATCTTCCCAGAATTTTAAGATTTCTGGTTCGCGCTTAGGCAAATTGCCGCGCATTGGGAATTCTGTTTCAGGCAAATGTAACGTCTTACCGTAATCCATGATGTGCTCCTTTTACATAAAAAAATCGCCCGTCCCCGAAGGGACGGACGTAATATCCGTGGTACCACCCTACTGACTCTCGTTACTTGTGAAAGCTAACGCCACCGCATTTCTGCGATTGTCACACCATGCTAGCACATGATTGTAACACATAAGACGCAACTCATCTCTCATATTGTGAAAGCCACTTAGACATATAACGGTGTTCACCGGCGGCGTTGCCGCTTGCTCCAAAGTGATCCGCACATCTCTAGATTTCCAAACCTTTCAGCCCATGAGTTTGATCTCTACAAAATCCGCCTGAGACATGCCGTCTTTTTCAACGCAATATTCATATAATAGATAATTATAGGACTCACGAGGGGGAATTGTCAAATACTTCATTTCTAAGTTTAACAAAATCTACATGCCCTATTATCATAAATATCTTATTATAGACTACATCATAGCCTACATCGCACTAGTCATAAGTAGTTTATCTACCAAGAACCAAAGCACAAAGATAGCGCAGAATAGTCCTGCAGTTAGTCCCATAGATGGCGTAGTATCAATAAGACCTAATTCACGGGCCATTTGTTTTGTTACAACCACTTGACCTGTAGGGGAACCAAAGCGATTTGATTGGCTTTCACCAGGTAGAGCCATAAGGATCAACAGGATAATGGTCCCTACCACCGGGATAAAGCCAATAAATACGAGTCCGCCCGATCGTCCTTGATCGTGTAAGCGTCGTACTGAAACGGCCACACCAGGAATAACCATAATCACGGACAAAAGAACAAGAATGACCAAGCCAAAACCTACGCCTACTACACTAGACAGTGGGCTAATATAGCTCAAAAAAGCACAGGTAAACAGAATGGCCACAAACAACAATTGATAGACTAAGAAGAAATGCCAATATTCACTACGACTTGCACGACCATCAAAATCAGCATATTTATAAACCAAACATTGTTTAAAGTTTTCAATCAAGCCTAGATTATATTTATCTAACGAGATTTGTGGCCTACTAACATGCCCACATTCTGGACAGTAACAATCTGTTTTTAACACTTCATGTCCACAATAGGGACAAGATTTCATAATAAACTCCTTCTAGTTACAAACAGGAATCAGCAAAGATTACGAAGTCCTGCTGTACTTAACACATATAACAACTTAGATATTTTTTATTTATTAATATCTATATTTTTGAATTCATCTGAAATTCATTTTACTACAAAGTGTTATATTGTCTATAAAGGAGATGTTAAACTTTTATAAAATAAAATAATGAGATTGTTAATAAATGCAGATCTTTATTACATATATCCATTCCCATTAATACCATACCATAATATCTCTCTAATAATATCAGCAATAATAATAGATTGGATAATAAAGATAGCAATCCCCATCGCCCAATCTTGGCGACGGGATGGAGTTTCTTCTAGACCAGTAGCTTTGCCAACCTCAGGAGTAATAGGTGTATATCCGGTTCTTTCACCATATGAATTCTCTCTTTCATCACCACGACGCAATTCGTAAACGAGGAATATAAAGAATCCTATAACAGGAATAAATGAGATTAGCTGCGTCCAACCACTCCGGCCAATATCATGCATACGCCGCGCTGTGATAGCTATATTAGGAACTATAAAGAAAAGGGATACCCCTACAGCAACATTATCGATAAGCGCTTCATAATTAGGGAAGCCCAAGATACTACAAAGTAAAGCTAAAATGCCAAGTAATCCTTGTATCAATGTAACGCCTGCCACAAATCGCCAATATTCACTACGGCTAACACGACCGTTAAAATTAGCATAGTTCCTAATACCTAATTTGAAGGCATCAGTATAGTTCAAATCATATATATTTATGGTTGACATAACCTAATCCTCCTCCATGGCTTCAATAGCAACAATGCCCCAGCCTTTGCCTTCATTATGCAAACGAACTAATAGAGGCTCTGATTTATCTTTAAAAGTAACGGTAAAGCCCATATAGTTTACAACAATATCATCATCTTGGTCTTGAGAAACATAGTCAAGCTGTATCGCTTTCACCTTAGGAACCTCTTCCTTAGTCATGGCTTGTTCCCATAGTTCAAAGGTACCATATCGTTCCATAGCACGAGCGCTCAAATAACGATATGCACCATGATAATCCTTTTTATTGAGGGCTTCATAATAATTACTTACCACAGTACGCCCCTCTGTTGTAGCCGTTTCACTTTGTAAAAGACGATTTGCTTGTTTCGTTAACGAACTAGGTTCTAAATTGCCATAAGCAGTCTCCTCTACTATAAAATTATGATTAATCATTGTACTACCTGCACTAATAGCTAGGCAGCCTAATACTAATATAGCCACAATAAAGAGGCCCGATACGGAACGTTTTTCCTCTAATCCATTAGATACAGGCGATGTGCGCTTACAGAATAGATACAATAATGCAAGCCAGCCTAAAATAGGAACCAAAAGCAAAATCATCAACGTTGGATCATTATTAGAGTCTCGTAACCGTCTTGCCATTAGCATAATCTTCGGCAAGCATAACAGGATGGACAATACAAATAATACACCGCCACCGATAGAGACAGCATAAAGAAATCCGTACGGTATGTAGGTTGCAAGACCTGTAATACATATAATTAAGCCATATACAAAGGATATAGCACTTATGGTGAGCCAAAAATCGGCTGTATTGGTACGTCCCTTACTGTTCGCATAGTTTTCTACTAGCTCACGATAGAGGATTTCGTATACTCTCTGTTTCATAAAGCTCCTACTATAATCTTAGATAATATTAAATAATAAACATATATAGATATTCCTATTATACTATGATTTATCAACTTAGTTGATTCATTTTTTATTCATGAAATCTACCTATACTACAGATATATTTCTTACAACTAAAATTTGTACAATTAATTATACAGGAGATAATTATGAAAGCTAAATTAATTAAAGCAGTAGCCTTGGCCAGTTTAGGTGCCTTTTTAATAGTTGGTATTAGTGCCAATGTAGCCCAAGCCAAAGATTATCACTTCAAAATCGGTGAAAACCATCGCATGGTAAAAAATGATGATGGCACATTAGATAGCAGCAATCATCCATGGTACAAAGTAAATGATAAAAAGAAAAAGCACAGAAAGCATAGAATATCTGAACGTGAAAAGCATGATAAAAATGCAACAGCAAAACGCAGTGAACGACATCAACGTTCTGAATCCTCTAATGACTAAGCCTTGCGCATAATACATATTACTAGCCCTAAAAACACAAAACTAAATTAACCAACCAATGAAAAGGACGTTATACATTGCATAACGTCCTTTTATGTTATCCCCTATATAATTTTTCCCAAGGCTATATGAGTTATTATGTTATGCGCCAGCCTTTAGAACAGCTTGCTTCATGGATTGTACGTAATCAAACAACGCTTGATCTGCATGTTCACCGTGTTCTGCCACGATTTTAACGATGGCAGAGCCTACGATAGCTCCATCGGATACGCGCGCCATAGCTTCCGCTTGTTCTGGCTTAGAAATACCAAAACCAACAGCTACAGGGATATCCGTATATTTGCGAATGGTTTCAACGATGGATTTAATATCCGTCTTAATTTCACTGCGCATGCCTGTAACGCCAAGTGAGGATACACAGTATACAAAGCCTTCTGCGTCTTTGGCGATCATTTCGATGCGGTTTTCAGATGTTGGCGCAATTAAGGATACAACTTCAACACCATGCTTATGAGCCACACTAGCGAGCTCGCTTTTTTCTTCAAACGGCATGTCTGGTACGATAACACCAGAGATTCCCACCTCTTCACAGAGGGTAAAGAATTTTTCACGACCAAATACGTAAATAGGATTCAAATAGGTCATGAATACGAGCGGTATAGTCACCGCATCATCACCTGTACGCAGACGACGCACCATATCGAAGATATCATTGATTTTTACGCCTGTAGATAATGCGCGTGTACTTGCTTCTTGGATAACTGGGCCTTCCGCTGTTGGATCAGAGAAGGGAATACCGATTTCCACCATGTCTGCACCGGCTTTCACCATAATGCGAATATAACGTTCTGTATTTTCAATACCGTGGTCACCAGCACTAATGAACGGGATGAATGCCTTGCCCTTTGTAAAAGCATCTTTAATTTTACTCATGAAGATCCACCCCTCTATATTTCGCCATAGCCGCTACGTCTTTGTCACCGCGACCAGATAAACAAATAATAATGATGTCGTCCTTGCTCATAGTAGGAGCAATTTTACGTGCATGTGCCACCGCATGAGCACTTTCAATCGCAGGAATAATACCTTCCAAGCGAGATAAATATTCAAAGGCATCTACTGCTTCGTCATCTGTAACAGGCACATATTCAGCACGACCGCTATCGTGCAAGTACGCATGTTCAGGACCGATGCCAGGATAATCGAGGCCTGCAGAAATAGAATATACTGGAGCAATTTGACCGTCTTCATCTTGGCAGAAGTAGGATTTCATACCATGGAAGATACCAACAGACCCCTTCGCGATTGTCGCCGCATGTTCCTCTGTATCGATGCCGCGACCTGCTGCTTCACAACCGATGAGACGAACCCCTTCATCTGGAATGAAGTGATAGAACATGCCCATCGCATTGGAGCCACCGCCTACGCAAGCCATAACAGCTGTTGGTAATTTGCCTTCTGCTTCAAGGATTTGCTCACGCGCTTCACGGCTGATAATAGATTGGAAATCGCGAACGATCATAGGGAATGGGTGAGCACCCATAACGGAGCCCAATACATAGTGCGTATCGGACATGCGGTTTGTCCATTCGCGTAACGCTTCGGAAACCGCATCTTTCAATGTACTAGTCCCTGTTGTTACAGGATGCACCTTAGCGCCTAGCAATTCCATACGGTAAACGTTAAGTGCTTGACGTTCACAGTCCTCTGCACCCATGTATACTTCACATTCCATGCCCATCAACGCAGCGATAGTAGCCGTTGCCACGCCGTGTTGACCTGCGCCGGTTTCAGCAATAACACGAGTTTTACCCATCCGTTTTGCCAATAACATTTGACCGATTACATTATTCAACTTGTGAGAACCAGTATGGTTTAAGTCCTCACGTTTTAAATAAATTTTGGCTCCCCCAAGGTCCTTTGTCATACGGTCCGCATAGTATAAAAGAGATGGGCGACCTGTATATTTTTTATGTAAATCCTCAAGTTCATGTACGAAATCAGGATCATCTTTGTACTTGTTGTACGACTCTTCTAGTTCGATGACTGCATTCATCAATGTTTCTGGCATAAATTGACCCCCAAAGGAGCCAAAATAGCCATGTCTTTGTTTACTCATATAACTTACCTTTCTATATACCATTCCTGCTAGCACGCCATACTATGGCATTGCTATTGTTCTCACAATGTTGGTGAAAGCTTTTATCTTCTCATCGTCCTTCACACCTTCTGTTTCAATGCCGCTACTGATATCGATGCCGTACGGTCGAACCGTACGAATGGCACGCGCCACATTGGTGCTATCGATACCACCAGCGAGCATAAACGGTCGTTCAAACTCATCTAAGCAAGACCAGTCGAATACTTCACCCGTACCGCCTCGCTCGTCTTTGTGATATGCATCAAACAAGAGCATATCAGCATTGCTATCAATCCACGCCTCTGCATCTGCAGCACTGCGGATTTGAATGGCCTTCCAAACCTCTACATTAGTACGTTCTTTTAAGGATTGGATGAAAGCTTCATCTTCATCACCGTGCAATTGCACCGCATCAAGATTTACTTCTGTGGCAATCGTAACGAGATTATCTAGCGTTTCATTGACAAAAATGCCTACCGTTTTAATAAATTCTTGTACTACATCATTACTCCATTGTATGACATTTCTGTTATATCGATTTGCATATTGTTTGTGTAGCTCACTTACTAAAATCTTAGCTTGATCTACAGTGACTTGTCGTTTACTTGGTGCAAATACAAGGCCCATGTAATCAGGCTTTGCCTCTACTACAGCAGGGATTGTTTCCACCTTGGAGATTCCGCACATCTTAACCTTAGGTGTATAGTATGTCGGCCCATAAAGATAGGCTAACTTTTCAACCTTATTGGGAGAACGCATGAAGGTTTCACCCATCAAGGCTACGCCGATATTGTTATCCCGCAATACTTGGATATCCTCTGGCGTTTCTAGCCCGCTTTCAGATACGAAGATCACATCGTCTTGCACGAGATTGCGCAAGCGTACGCTGTTTTGTACATCTACAGTAAAGTCCTTGAGGTTACGATTGTTAACGCCAATAATGCGGGCACCGCAATCGATGGCCATTTGTACCTCATGTTCATCATGCGCCTCTACCAAAGAGGATAAGCCAAGAGAATCAGCTAACTCACGAAACTTTGTCAGCGTAGGCACATCCAGGCATGCACAGATTAAAAGAATGGCACTAGCACCCCATACCTTTGCTTGGTAGATTTGGTATTCATCGATGATGAAGTCCTTACGAAGCACAGGAATTTTTATGGTGCTTGCAATTTCTTGCAAATATTTTTTATCACCCTTAAAGAAATCTGGCTCAGTCAAAACAGAGATAGCCGCAGCACCAGCCACTTCATATTCTTTGGCAATCTCTAAATACGGGAAGTGCTCTGCGATGATGCCTTTTGATGGAGATGCCTTCTTTACTTCGCAAATGAAGTTAAAATCTTGCTGACGAAGGGCTGCTTCAAAAGGAAATCCTGTATCAGATGGTAATGCTAAAGCCGCTGCTTTCACAGACTCTGGAGATTCCACCTGTTTTTCTTGGGCTACCCGAATTTTGGTCGCCTCTATAATCTTATCTAAAATCAATGGTTACACCTCTTGGGTTGCTTTCACAAACTGTTCCATTGTAGCAAGCGCCTTGCCAGAGTCGATCATATGTTTCGCCTCTTCAATGCCCTCTGCTAATGTAATGCCATCTTTTGCAAGGTAAATCGCCATGCCAGCATTGAGAAGAACTGCGGTACGTTTACCGCCTTGCTCACCACCGAGAACGCGGCGTGTAATCTCAGCATTTACTGTTGCGTCGCCACCTTCAAGCTCAGTTTTATCAGCGTATTCGAAACCATAGTCCTTAGGATCGAATTCGTAGCTTGTGAAAGTACCATTATTAATTTCACATACGTACGTTTTGTTGGTAGCCGTAATTTCATCAAGACCGTCGAAGCCATGTACCACGGCTCCGCGTTTTACGCCAAGATTAGCCAATACGCGAGCCAATGGTTCTACCAAGGATTTATCGTAAACGCCCATCAACTCTACAGTTGCACCTGCTGGATTTGCCAAAGGTCCAAGGATGTTAAACACAGTGCGCACGCCCAAAGCCTTACGTACAGGACCTGCATATTTCATAGCTTGGTGATACACAGGAGCAAACATGAAGCACATATTCGCTTTGTTAAGAACCGCTTCGTTTTGCTCGCCGTTAAGCTCTAATTTAGCACCCAACGCTTCGATCAAATCTGCAGCGCCACATTTGCTAGATACACTACGGTTACCATGTTTTGCTACAGGAATACCTGCTGCGGAAATGATGAAACCAGATGTGGTAGAAATGTTAAACGTATTAGCTTCATCACCGCCAGTACCTACGATTTCTACAACAGTACCTTCGTGAGGAACAGAACCGGCCTTCTCGCGCATAACCTCAGCAAAGGCTGTAACCTCATCTACAGTAGGGCCCTTCGCTGCCAAGGCGCACAAGAAACCCGCCATAGGAACCTCGGGTACATCACCGCTCATAATCTTGTTCATTGTATCTTTAGCAAGGTCGTAGGATAAATCCTGACCGTGCGTTACTGCATATAATGCGTCTTTAATCATTTTATAGCTCCTTACTTGTTGTTCATTTTCTTTGGTTCAATGTTAATAGGGCATATACCTACTTTAATGCTACATGTGATTCACGTGGACCTATGCCCTCCACTGGCCGGGTCTGACTGCGGCCTGCGGCCTTCGCAGGGCCAAAGTCGGGCCTAGAACCCCGTGAACTCACATAAACACTAGGACACTTAATCTTTTATATGCCCTACTCACTGTCACACGCACAATAAAATGAACAACAATTCAATATCTCTTAAATGATCCTGCGCATTATATGGAGTAACGCACAGGTCATCCCTTTATAGGGAGAGTGGGAATGGTGGTGCTACGCACCACTTTTTCTTATATTAGGGGTTCTGATTCGCATATTTCTTTAGGAAAGTATGGCTATAGTTTACGATATGTATTGTAGAGGGGCTATTATAGGTACTGCCAAGGTTGAGTTGGCAGGAAATAAGGTCTTAAGGAACGACTTGGCGGCCCCACGTAGTGGGGAGAGTGGCCATTGGAGTTCCGAGAGACCTTATTTCTGCCTTACCGTACTAGTAACTAATAATAGCCCCTCGAATACAAAACAGTAGTTATTTTTCTAAGAAATTGCGAATCATTTGTTCCCCGTTTGGTGTCATGATGGATTCCGGATGGAATTGGACTCCATAGATCGGGTAGTCTTTGTGTTCCACACTCATTACTTCTCCATCGTTGGTAATGGATGTGACGATAAGTTCGTTTGGCATGGTTTCGTCGATAATCGCCAAGGAGTGGTATCGAGCGACTTCGAATTGTTCAGGCAAACCTTTAAGGATTTTAGATGGATGTACTTGTTTCGCCACGCTTTGTTTGCCATGCATCACTTGTTTAGCGTAGGATACGGTACCGCCGAATACTTCGCCAATGGCTTGGTGTCCAAGGCATACGCCGAGGATTGGGAATTCCCCTTTGCATTCGCGCAATAGGTCTTCGTATACGCCCGCATCAGCTGGTCTGCCAGGACCTGGTGAAAGTATCACATAGTCTGGTTTCAACGAACGGATTTCTTCAACTGTTAATTCATCGCTGCGGATGACTTTAATATCTGGATCGATAGAGCCTACTAATTGATATAGATTAAAGGAAAAGCTATCGTAATTATCTATAAGGAGTACCATTATTCTACCTCCTGTGCATCTGTAATTGCGGAAATCATGGATTGGCCTTTGATCAAGGTTTCATTAAACTCGCTTTCAGGAACGCTATCTCGAACGATGCCTGCGCCAGCACGAACATATACCTTGCCACCTTTATTCATAGCCATGCGGATACCGATACATACGTCCATGTTGCCGGAGAAGTCGATGTAACCTACGGCACCGCCGTATACGCCGCGTGGGCTTTTTTCAAGTTCGTGTAAAATTTCGATAGCACGAATCTTAGGCGCCCCAGACAATGTGCCTGCCGGCAATGTAGCACCGATAGCATCGAGTGCATCTTTGCCGTCTTGAATGTCACCGCTTACAGTAGATGTAATATGAATTACATGGGAGAAACGTTGCAACATATGTAACGCTTCAACTTTTACGGAACCAAATTTAGAAATTTTACCTAAATCATTGCGTCCCAGGTCAACGAGCATGTTATGTTCAGCCAATTCTTTTTCATCGTTAATGAGTTTTTCCTCAATAGCAAGATCCTCTGCTTCATTTTTACCGCGACGCATGGTACCTGCAATTGGGAAGGTATACATTTTACCAGCTGTCAGTTTTACCAATGTTTCTGGAGAAGCCCCTGTAAGCTCTACATCGCCACCAGATAGATAGAACATGTATGGAGATGGATTCAATGTACGCAATACGCGGTATGCATTTAACAAGCTCCCTTCAAACTCGGCTTCGCGGCGATTAGATACAACACATTGGAAGATATCCCCTTCCTTGATGTAGTGCTGCGTCTTTTTAACAACTGCTTCGAACTCGTCCTTTGTAAATTCAGAGGTAAACTCTGTTTTAAGAACGCCTTTTGGCACATCCGCCTCTTTGCCATTTACAACGAGATCAGCAAGAGTTTTCAGTTCGAGCTCAGCCTTGTTGTAGTTGCGTTCTAAATCATTTGTGCTGATGTTAGCGATTAAGTAAATTTTATTTTTGTAATGGTCAAAAGCGATAACCTTATCAAAGAGCATAAGGTCTACATCGTTTACCATGGCAGAGTCATCATCCGGTGTTGGAAAATCCAATGTTGGCTCGATGTAGCGAATATATTCACATGCGAAGTAGCCTACAAAGCCACCTGTAAAGGTTGGCAACTCTTCTAAACGAGGACTTTTATATTGACTCAAAATATTGCGAATCTCTGCAGCTGGATCAGAGCACTCAAAGGTACGTGTCGTACCGTCTTTGATAGTCATTTTATGATTTTTACAGAATAGCTCAATCTTAGGATCATAGCCCAAGAAGGAGTAACGGCCCCAATGATTACTATTATCCGCACTTTCAAGCAAGTACGTATGACTGCTCACTTGTTTTAACGCTTTCAACACACTAATCGGTGTGCGTACGTCGGATAAAATTTCCATATATACAGGCACGATATCGTAGCCCGGTGCGATAGCTTTCACACGGTCAAGACTAGGGAAAATCATGAGAACCTCCATCTGGCATTTGCCAATAAAAAAACTCGCCCATGACAATATAACGTCAAGGACGAGTTTATAGTTCTATTCTTATACAATTATTAGAAAATATTTGTATTGTGCTATAAATCGCGGTACCACCTTGTTTGAATGCAATGCATTCCCCTTTCGCAGGATACTAACATATCCCTCACGACTAACGCTCGTGTGACGTCGCACCATACTAGGAATGACTGTGAAAGTTCATTCTTTTCCATGCGCCCTCGGTGGTCCATTTAATAAGCTGCGTACTACGGGTTCTCAGCTAATCCCGCTCTCTGTGAGTGCATATCCTATTTTTATCTCCACCTCATCGGTTTATTTCAGGCGAGTATAAAATTATAATCTGATTATAATGTTTCTATAGAATGAAAGTCAAGAAGTTTTAATTATCTAATACCAATCTCCCATAAATAAGCCAATCGACCGATGCCACAATTTTCTTAAAGCATCCGTATATTTATAAGATTTTATTGGCAAACTACATATCTTTAATTTTCCTTGCTTATACTTTCAATACATTCTTTTGCCTCACAACTAGTGTCTAATTCAACAATCAATCACTATTCGGAAATAGTATAACTTCGCAAATATGAATCTCCTGTTCTCTCATTAACAATCAACAATACTAAATAAGAAAAATCTTTATCATGTATTAACACGGCTCCATAACAAGCTTCATTATTAGCATAAATTTTCTTTATCCTATTTTTTGTATTACTTATACTGGTTAAAACTATAGTAAATTCATTTATGGCAACAAAATAATCACCATTTATATCAAATCGATACCATTTACTATATTCCATCGGGAATTTATAGACAAGCCTATTATCCTGATATATCTCAATATCCTCCTCATATACTATCCATTTATTATCTATAAAGCCAATACTATTTGCACCTCTAAATTCACGTTCCCAATTCCTATATAAAGTGAGTTCATTACAAGAAGATAGTTTATCAATAGCTATGAAACTTAAATTATTATCAACAAAGTCCCACTGTATCATGAGAGAACTGGAAAATATGCTAATAGACCCTGATTTAAATACAGAAAAATACAAAATATAAATGCATTCACTCTCAAAATCATACTTTATGAACTGTGAATAATGTCTATTTAAATCAATGTACCATAATCCTGCTTCTAAATGGAGTACAATTCTATTATTTTCAGAGTCTACAAAACTATTTAAAATTATGACCTTTGTATTATCTAGTATATAAGATTCAACATACTCTAATTGAGGAGTGTAAATTATTACACCTCTATAATCATCATTAACAGTAACATAGTCTTGTGTCCTATTAATAAAATATAAATCATTTTGTTTAAGTGCGATTTTTATTTCATTTACTAAATTAATATCCATAACGCCTCGCCCATCAACATCATGTATTTATCTCTTAATCGCAATAAGCAATACGACAAAATCAAATCAATTTTCTAATCTCTTGTTTTTATGTCAAATGGTATTTTAAATCCAAGGCATTTCATTTAATTATCTATACACCAAGATTTTTTAAACAAAAGATGATAACTGACAAAAATATTGATATACGGAATAAAAAGGCCAATAATCCACAACCCGCTTAATAGAGAATCGTGAAGTCTACGTATACCTAGTGTAATCATAGCTAAGGTTGGCCATATTAGGATAACCATAAAGCCCCAACGTGGTATATGAAGATGGATACCCAGCTGAACAACTAACGACACTACTGCTATAGCCATATACATAATGATATCCATAAAAGTACGAGAGCCTACAAGACCAACCCAAAAGGCTGATGCGGGAGATCTTCCTTTAATATCAAAGAGCTTAGCAAATAAAACATCCCATATACAACTGCACACATAGTCGAATGTACCAACATCCTTATCTTCACTAACGGTGGAGCTTCTATCGTAGGCAATAATATAGTTATTATATCTATCCCGACCTTCATCTAAGCCATACTCATTAGATTCTGGTACACTAAGAGGCAAGGCAAAACAAGCTAAGATGAAATACTGCCAAAAGAAACCATCCCAATAAAAGCTTTCATTTACAATAGTTTCGGATATAGCTCCCCAACTAAAACTCATCCCCCAATACATCCATAAACTTAGGTATGCTATGGGAACCAAAATCATATACCACAAGGATGACCCACAATCATTTAGTCTACGTTTAAGCAAAAAAATAGTTGCAATTACATGCATAATCTGTAGGCATCCAAAATAAATATAAGACAAATACTGACTATCTTGAAGTGAACTATCTTGAATAAGCACTGCCAATAGCCCAAACATAAGATAGGCTAAAAATTTACTAACCATTAAGCCAAGTACACCCCACAAATATGCTAGTCTGCCTATCCTTTGATTCACTCGCAACATTTCTATATTTTGTTTAAATAGTGAAAGTTCATTATCTAACCACATTAAAATAAAGCTCTCTTCTCTCTCATACCGAAGGATATCTACAAATTACTATGTAAACATAATCAATACAAAAACATATAGATAAATAATAGTAACAGGAAGCTCAAAAATACTATCATAATAAGACTATTCTTGTAATCTTTAGATACTTTCTTTTGAGCAATCTGTATTATTCGACTTACAAGAAAAGAAATGCCAGCAATTATCATAAATCTAAAAGAATTTGTTGTTAGACCTTCAATACAATAATAAGTAAATGCAACAATAATCAATAAAGAACTACATATACAAACCCATTTATATAAATTGGGAAATAGCATAAATTCTCTCCTAGCTGCTTCACGCTCAGAGAGTTGCTTGCTCATAGCATACTTATAATACCCTCTACAATTAAGTATTATCATGGCAAATGCGGCAATTATCAAATCAAAACTAAGTTCTACCATTATCTTCCCTTCACTATTTATATTTTATTAACTCTTATATTAATTTATTCTAATACAAATAGCTAAAATTGAATATATTATCCCTCAAGCAATCGACAAATTCAGAATATTTATATTGTTTACGCTAAATACTAATAGTATACTGAAATTACATATGTTATCAGCTCCTACTGATTATTTTGTGGAAAAGAGAGCATAAGTTTTTATTTTAATCATCAAACACTGGATTCAAGATACCATTGCAAATGACAAACTTCTTGACTTAATATTGGGAATGAAGTCAAAAAGATATAGAATTACTAATTTTCTGGTACTATAAATTGTACTAGGACTAGTGAAGGAGAGATACTTTGGAAACGTGGAAACGTACGGTATATATAAGTTTAATATGTGTATTCTGTACATCCTTTGGGGTGAGCCAATTAGCACCTATTCTCCCTCTGTATTTTCATGATTTAGGTGTTCAAAGACCATCGGCTATGTCTCTCTGGTCAGGTTTAGCAACTGGTGCAACCTATTTAGTCGTATGTTTAGTGGCACCCTTTTGGGGGCGTGTAGCTGATAAGAAAGGTCGTAAAATCACATTAATACGATCTAGCTTTGGTATGGCTTTATGTAATTTATTGCTCGCCTTTCAAACAACACCTGAAGGGGTTGTAATTATTCGTCTCATACAAGGTTTAGTGAGTGGTTTTTATTCTGCAACCATTACATTAATAGCCTCAGAGTCCCCCATCGAACGAACTGGTTGGGCACTTGGCCTATTAGCTTCGGCCAATCTGGCGGGCTCTCTAATCGGCCCTTTATTAGGTGGATATATTGCAGATACTATAGGTATTCGCAATGACTTCATCTTGGTTGGTATACTCATGGGTTTAGCTGGATTATTAGCCACTATATTTATCCATGAAAATTATGTACCAAAGCCTAATATTGAAAAACTGTCTTTTAGAAAGCTAAAAGAACAAATTCCTGAATTTAATAGTATTGTAGCATTGTGTATAGCATCATTTATTTATGCTATATGCATCATGTCCTTACAACCTGTTATCTCCGTATATATCAAAGGTATTGTTCCGAGCAACACTGAAAATCTAGCATTTATTGCTGGCGCTGTCTTCTCAGCTATGGGTATTGCTCAATTGATAAGTAGTTCACCTCTCGGTAAATTAGTTGATAAAATTGGTCCTCGCAAGGTATTAGTCGTATCTCTTATCTATGTAGGCTTATTTAACATTCCTCAAGCCTATGTAACTGATGTTTACCAACTAGCACTCATTCGATTTTTACAGGGCTTCGGCCTTGGTGGTATGTTACCGGCATTAAACACCTATCTCTCTTCAAAAACGCCTCGTGAGTTTACGGGACAAGTATTCTCCTACAACCAATCAAGTTTATTTCTTGGCTATTTCTTAGGTGCTGTCGGTGGTGCAAGCCTAATGGCTTGGCTAGGTTTTACTACCTTATTCTGGGTAAGTGGTGGTCTATTTATAATCTCTGCCCTTTGGATTGGTTTAAAACTAAAATAATACGTATACATGACAAAAGAAAACCCTTCTATGTATCTGATTGGTAAAAGTTATATGCTCACGCATATGATTTAATCTAATCAGTATTAGAAGGGTTTTCTTTTACAATATAGTTTTATTGAACTAGAGTAATAATAGCATGATGACTACAGTCGCGATAATGCAAGGCACGGCATTACGTTTAGCCATTTCCATAGGGTTAATACCTGCCAGTCCTGCAATGATGATACCTGCCCCTGCAACAGGACTCATACTACGACCGATACCAGCACCGATTTGAGCCATGGATCCAAGTTGCATAATACCATAACCAAAGTCTGCTGCATGAGGTGTGACAGCACCATTAAAAGCAAGAGCTGCTGCATTACCAGAACCAGAAATAACCGCCAATAAGAACGGACCAAAGGCTGCCCCGATTTGGGCGATTTGTTGAGAGTTCTTCATACCATCGATGAGCGCACTTGTAAGTCCAATGAGTTGCATCCCTGCTGTAAAGCATGCTGCTGCAGCCATAAGGCCCACTACATCACACATACCATCTCCAGTACCGCGGAAGAACTTCTTAACAGCTTCTGCCACATTAGGACGCACGGCAATGATGCCAATAGCAGTACCGATGAGCATGGATACAGGAACAGAGATTTCTGGGATCACCGCCACTTGTTTACTACCTAATACAAGTAATACAAGAGGAATAATAGGAATGATTGCATAGAAATAATTTACTTTGAATTCTTTGCCTTCCTCTACAGTATCGTTTTTCATTACATACCCTGTATGTTCCTTCTTAACAATGGCCACAATATTGAGCAAAATAGCAGCCACTACGATACCAATAACGGCTTGCATGGAGAAGCTGGCAATAACTGTCATTACGTCTACCCCCGCCAGTTGTGCCACTTGAGGGTTAAACATAAGGCCTGGGCTCAAGGAGCTCCCCCATGTGCCTAAGAAGATAGCAGAACCAGCCATCGCTGGATGTACTCCAGAACGAATGAGGGCAGGAATCAAGAGTGCACCTACGGCCGCCGCACAGCCTGCCGCTGTAGGCAGTGCAATGTTGATTAAGAATGTAATAATAACCGCACCTGGGATGATGATTTTAGTCATCTTTTTAAGCCCTGCAGAAATGAAATACACCATATGCTCTGTACATTTTGTATATTCCATAACATAGCTAAAACCTAACACCGTACAGATTGTAGGCACAAGGCCTGGATTTGTAAGTTCTTTCACAAAGGCCGTCGTACCAGCACCAAGCTGCCCACCAATAAAGCACATCAGTAAGCCCGATAATAATAAAACGAGCCGCGTTTCAAACTGTTTAATAATAGCTATAAACGTCGCTACTACAATAACAATACCTGTAATAACCATAACTCTCCTATCCGTGTACATAGGCTGCAAGATAGCTTTATTCCCTCTATAAACACTTTACACCCAATACACAACTAACAACACTAAATACAATAGTCCTATCTATGCCTTACACCTAATAGGCCTAACAATAGTAAAAGTAATCACTTAATTATATACAGTATAACTATATAACTATATAACTATATAACTACTTATCTACATAACTACATAAATACATAAAGAAGTATATTAAACAATCTTTGTTTCTTCCAAGCTAAGTTTTCTAAGCACTTTATCAAGCACCTCTGCACCCGTTACGATATCATCCATTTCAGCAAATTCTGCAGGATTATGACTGATGCCATCGCGACATGGAATAAAGATCATTCCCGTAGGAACTGCCTCCGCCCAATGCATCGCATCATGACCGGCACCGCTCGGCATTGTCATGTACTCCACACCGACAGACTTAATAGCCTCTTCGATTTCTCGAATCATCGCCGGGTGCATCTCCACTGGATGGTCCTGTGCAATTGTTTCAATTGTATACGATAATCCACGTTTTTCTGCAGTAATATCGATAAATTCCTTAACGAGAGTAACTACAGAATTGCGAGCTACCTTAGATATGCTGCGAATGTCTACCCCTAGCTTTACAGCACCAGGAATGACATTCATCGCCCCTGGTGTAACCTCCACAATACCGACAGTTCCCACCACGGGTGGTTCCTCTTGCATAGATGCAATCTCCTCGATACCGAGGATGATTTTTGAAGCTCCACATAGAGCATCATGACGCAGGTTCATCGGTGTAGCGCCACTATGATCAGCATTACCACGAATGGTTACATAGAATCGCTCTGGCGCGGCAATACCAGTCACAATACCAATCGTTTTCTGTTCGTGCTCCAGCACCTTGCCTTGCTCAATATGAATTTCTGTGAAAGATTTTACAGGCCGTTTATATGCCATTGTTTCAATCCCATCGGGATTTAAGTTGCGGTCTTTCAAGGCTTCATACAAGGAAATCCCTTGTTTATCCACCAATCGGTGTAAATCTTGTAATGTCAATTCACCACGCATAGCCTTACTGCCTAGTGTAGCATTCCCAAAGCGACCGGACTCTTCGCACATAAAGGACACCACAGCGATGGTATGATCATGTTCATAGCCATCATCGGTCATGCTACGAATTACTTCAATGGCAGACAATACGCCAACCACACCATCGTAATTGCCTCCATTGGGCACGCTATCCGTATGAGACCCCACCATAACAACTGGCAAATCTGGTTTCTTACCAATCTTATAGCCAATGACATTACCAAAATCGTCTATTCCAACGGATAAACCTGCATCAGTCATGCGATCTATAATATATTGACGTCCTGCCCAGTCTGCATCTGTGAAAGCAAGGCGATTAATGCCCTCACCAGGTGCCGTCAATTGGGCCATAGCCTCAAAATCTTTAACCAATCGCTCTCGTTGAATCATGTAACACCTCACAATCTATTACATCAATTACTGACAAACCATATGGTGCTAGTCCATAAATCTTATTTTAAATAGTGAGCTGCAATGGTACCTAATGCAACGATACCATTTAGCATATCTTCTTCATCGATATCAAAGAGCGGATTGTGATGCGGTGCTTTAATGGCAGATCCCACAACCATATAGGTCGCTCTACCACCGCGATTGATGACACGATTCAAGAAGTACGCACAGTCTTCACTACCGCCACCGCTGTAATCGAAGGGAACCTCTTTAAAGATCCCAAGTGGTTCCACGATAGCTTGTACTTCACGAGCTAAATCGTCGCTGATGCGACCTGCAGGAGTTTCTCCTTGTTTTGTAATTTCAAAGGTACAATCATGCATTTCTGCAGCACCTTTAATAATAGTCTTCGACCGTTCAATCATGTAATCATTGATTTCTGTCGTAGCACCACGAGTTTCTAGTTTAAGCACCGCCACATCAGGCGTCACATTGCGGCCTGTACCGCTTTCAAAAACACCTACATTCATGCGAGAAGCGCCTTGACTATGACGAGCGATGGCTTGTAAGTTAAGAACCGCTGTACAGCCGGCGAGCATTGCATTTTGTGCCTTTTCAGGGGAGCCACCAGCATGAGCAGAGTAACCGTGGAATACCGCATCAAGTTTTGTTGTCGCTAAGAAGCCATGATCACTACATGCAAAGCAATTGGATAGTTTTTCGTTAAACCCAATATGCATGCCGAACATCAAATCTACATCATCCACAACGCCCGCTTCCGCCATCGCTTTAGCACCGCGCACGCCTTCCTCTGCTGGTTGGAAAATGAGTTTAATAGTACCTTTGAATTCATCCTTATGCGTAGCCAAATATTCAGCTAGGCCTAGCCCCATCGTCATATGTGCATCATGACCACAGGCGTGCATCGCCTTATCATGACAAGAACGGAACCCGCCCTTTGCGGGTACATGGTTATCATCTTTAGCTTCGATGACATCATTGGAATCCATGTCTACACGAAACGCTACTACGGGACCCTCGCCACCGAACTTCATAGTTGCGACGATGGCCGTTTTACCGTAGCCCATCTTTTCTACAAGTTCAGGATTAGCACCTTCTTCGATGGCGCGATCCATAGCGGCTTTCATGACCTCATCACTAGGTAAGCCCATGCGAGAGTCTAAATCGAGTACATCTGCCCCCAACGCCACATCATAACCCAAAGAAATAAGCCTATCCGCTACCTTCGCAGCAGAGCGATACTCAAGCCAAGCAGGCTCAGGGTACATATGAAAGTCGCGACGCATAGCGATTAACGCATCGCGCCGTTGTTGCACAAAATCTTTTACAGACATAAATACCTCCTTAACAAACTAATAATCACGTATACATTTACTATATGAATTGATATGTAAATAGTCAACTAAATGGAGCATGTATACAGTATCTAAAATATACTGTATGTTATAACAAAAAACACATATACCGCGAAATGATTTCTGTGATATATGTGTGCTTATCAATTTATTCTAATATTGTTTTATTCAGTTTTGCCAGTACTTCTCGTTTAACAGTTCGTTGTCTATCCCAAGCAATGATAACAACGGTAGCAATAATCATAGCCATACCAATTAGCCCTAATAGACTAAATTCATTTCCTAAAAAAGCCCACCCAAAGAAAGCCGCCGAAATAGGTTCAATAGATGACAAAATAGATCCTGGTACGGCCCCAATTCGTTTAACCCCTTCTAAATAGGCATTGAAAGATACTATCGTCCCTAGGAATATGACATTGAAACAACCAATAACAGTCCATGCGTCCCACACTGCATATGAATTCGGTTGATGGAATAATATAGCGGCTACAATACCACTAATAAGCATCCCAAACCCTACAATAGGCAATGTGCCATATTTGTAGAGTAAATCAACAGGAGAAATGCTATATATGGCTACACCGACAGCAGATAAAAGCCCCCATACGAGAACCATTAAAGGAAAGCTTTCAATAGAAAGGCCATCACCATTCCCCATCAAACAAATGGTCCCTACTAAAGCAAGTATAACAGAAACCGTCTCCCCCTTGGATGGTCGTTTACCATAGCGAACCAGCAGGTAAATAATAATCATAGACGGCGCCAGATATTGTAAAACCGTTGCAATGCCAGCTCCAGCTAAAGCAATGGATCTGAAGTATGTATACTGACATAATGCCATTCCAAATACGCCAAAAACAATGAGTCCTAGCGTATCCTTTACACTATGAAATACATTAAAGATGGAATTTCCAAATCTAAACCATGCATAAATAACAGTTAGTAAACCTGCTGTAATCAATCGCATAGTTACTAGCCATTCCAAATTCATATCTCTAAAATTGCTTAAGAACTGTACAGATGCACCTGATACACCCCATAGAACAGCCCCTAATAGAGTTATAATAACACCAATAACTTCATATTGTTTCATGCTAGTCACCAAGCAAAGATACGTGAACTTTCACAACCACCTTACGGATTTTAATAGGTTTATCATTTACAGCAAGCAAGGGCCGATGAACATCAGAGGGAAAGAATACGGTGTAGTACCCTTCTGGGCAATGGATTTGCCCTTCATCAACGGCTTCATTAGGATAGAAATAGCAATCTCGATCCGGATAGGACTCCACAGGTTTAACGAACCCTTTATCTACGAAAAAGCCCATATTTTCCTCGCCGCTCACCATAAATTGGATATCTACATAATTACGATGCGATTCTGGTTTTGTAGCTTCAAATAGTTTTGTTTCTACATCATCTACGTTCGCATACATCATGTCGCCCTCGATGGCATGACGTCCTCCAGGCAACGCTTTCAAATCTGTGTTTTTCAAGAAATCCAAAGCGCGCACGATGGCTTTAGGATAGCCCATTTTTGTATAATCTGCGGTAATACTAGAAAAAAACATACACAATCCTTTCACAATATCTATGGATATGGCACCACAATAAACCAATTATATTACCTTTTATGTTAGCACATATATACATAAAGAACTAGCTATTCTCTTATGTAAAAGCCCTCCATACGCTACATATATGGAGGGCCTCAGTAAAATACTATTCAAATTTATGACTTTCGTCAATTATTACGCTATTAAATTGTTACATTATTAAGTTGTTACAGTATGCAATTGTCTATTCAGTTGTAAAGATTCAAACTGTATTAAATACAGCATGTGGCCATTACTTTATTCTTGAGTTTTATGAGCAGCGATAATTTCTTCCGCTTGCTTATGTGGAACCTCTTCATATGTATAGAACTGACGGTTAAATACGCCTTGTCCTTGTGTGATAGAGCGCAATGCAGTCACATAATCGGCCATTTCAGCCAATGGTACTTGTGCTTTAACAACAGAAATACCTGTTCTTTCACTTTGTTCCATGCCCAATACACGACCTCGACGACTATTCAAATCACCCATGATGTCGCCCATGAAAGCATCTGGTGCAAACACGTTAACTTCATAGATTGGTTCTAATAGGACTGGTTTCGCCTTAGGGATCACATCCTTGATAGCCTGTGACGTAGCTACTTTAAATGCCAACTCTGAGGAGTCTACGCTGTGGTAAGATCCATCCAAGAGTGTCACTTGCACGCCAATCATAGGATATCCTGCAATTAGGCCTTTATCTAGGGTTTCTTTGGCACCCTTTTCCACTGCTGGTATGTATTGTTTAGGTACAGCACCACCAAAAATTTTGTCTACAAATGCAAATTCGCTACCATCATATAATGGATCCACTTGAATCTTAACGTGACCATATTGACCATGACCGCCACTTTGTTTCTTATATTTAGACTCGGTTTCAGCAGAGCCTTTGATAGTTTCGCGGTACGGAATATATGGAGTCACAAGTTTAGCTTGTACGCCGTATTTACGGTCCATTTTGTTGAGAATATGCTCGAGATGTACTTCGCCCATACAATCAATTTGTAATTGGCGAGCTTCAGCATTTTTCACTACTACGCAAGTAGGATCTTCTTCTGCCACTTTAAGAACAGCACTAGCTAATTTTTCCTCCTCACCTTTTTTCACTGGCTCCATAGCCACAGTGTATAGAGGTTGAGGGAAACGGATAGCATCGTATGTCACCTTAAAGTCAGGAGCCGTTAATGTATCGCCGGTCTTAGCATTGGCCAATTTCGGTATCACTACGATATCGCCAGCTTTTGCAGCAGATACAGGGATTTGTTGCTTCCCAATAAGGGTAACCATCTTGCCCCATTTTTCTTCTACACCTTGGTTTACATCATAAAGGCGATCGCCTTCTTTCAGTTCACCAGAGAAGATACGTACAAAGCTTTGTTTGCCTGCGAATGGGTCTAACAACGTTTTGAATACGAAAGCAGTTAATGGTTTATCTACGTGTATTGCACGTTGTTCGCCGGTTTCCGCATCAGTTGCGGTCATCACTTTTTTAGTTGCATCCGGCATGTAGCGGATCATACGATCCAATACTTGATCTAAGCCAATACGAGATGTGGCACTGCCACACATGATTGGGCACACACGGCCACTAATCATCCCTTCACGCAAGCCTTGGCGGATTTCCTCTAAGGATAATTCTTCGCCTTCTAAATATTTTTCCAACAACTCATCGCTACCTTCAGCCGCGGCTTCTACGGTCATTTCCCGAATTTCTTGAGCCTTTTCGATAAGGTGAGCTGGTACAGCGACCTCTGTTGGTTGGCCGTCCTTATAAGTAAACGCAGTCATTTTTGCTACGTCTACAACGCCTTCAAAATCGGCGCCTTCACCGATAGGAATCTGCAACGGCATGATGCCTTTGCCAAATAACTCCCGCATTCTTTCAATAGTACCGAAGAAGTCGGCACCATCGACATCCATTTTATTGATAAATGCCATGCGAGGCATTTGTAATTCCACTGCATAATCCCATGCGCGAACTGTGTCAGTTTCTACACCAGATGTGGAGGAGAGCACCATCAACATGCCATCGCACGCACGCAAAGCGGCACGAACTTCGCCATGGAATTCGTTGTAACCTGGAGTGTCTATGAAGTTAACTTTATGGTCATGCCACTCACATGGTGCCATGCCCAATTGAATAGTTACATTACGTTTAATTTCTTCCGGTTCAAAGTCCATAATATGTTTATTATCTTGACCTTTACCTACGAAATCAACCGCACCAGAGGTTAACAACAAAGATTCAACAAGAGCTGTTTTACCCGCACCATCGTGGGAAACAACAGCAACGTTTCTAATTTTATCACTACTGTACTCTTTCATTGGAATCGCCTCCTTACTGGCAAATTACGGCTTTGCTAATACATTTCGACACTACAATAAAAAAATCCTCTTTTTCTGAGAAAAATTTCTTAGAAAAGGAGGATTATATAATAATACTAAATTATAAAGAAAATTTTAGTATTCCGATGTAGATCCTAAACTTAATTAAATTATTAATAAGACTTTCTCGGTATATCCTATATATAGATGGGACTAGTTCTCTCACAAAGTTATAAAAAAGACGGTCTGTACTTGTGCCGCGACATCAGGAACGAGGAGCAAGCAAGTATAAACCGTCTTTTTTAATTAAGTTGTCGCTATGTAACGGGGCCCCATCTATATATAGGTAATACTAACGACAAAGATATAGTCAGCTAAATAATTTAGTTAGAACATAGAATACTAAAATTCTCCCGTCCGTTTGCCATAGTGTTTTGAGTCCCCATTTTGTTTCCAACCTACCGTATCCCCGATGGACATAACGCGTCGCGTCAAGCAGTCTTTACATTGTTCTGCATTGTCGTCCACACATGGTTTATTATCGTATAGCAAATATTTTGCACGGTGTTCAGGAATGGTGATAATAGGCATAAGGATATTCGCCCCTGCAGCCAAGCCTTTTTCACGGCCTAGTTTGTCTAGTGCTTGTAACGCCGTCGTAGCTGCAATATTTACGTCTTTCAAGAATAAACGAGTCAAGGCAATCATCTTGAGTCCCAGTTGAACGCGACGCAATTTACCTGCTTCGTCATCAATGCCCATCGCCAATGCTTCTTGGCCTAGAGGCGTATCATGATGCACTACATAAGGCCCCATGCCGATCATATCGATATCCATGTCGCGATAGAACAAGATATCGTTTACAAGATCTTCCTCGGTTTGACCAGGTAGGCCAATCATAACGCCTGTGCCAACTTGGAAGCCGACGCGTCGCAAACGACGTAAGCATTCTACGCGCGTCTCAAAGGAGTGCAATTCATCACGAGGATGAATTTTATGGTATAAATCTGTATTAGTTGTTTCAATGCGCAGTAAATAACGGCTAGCACCGGCTTCACGCATGCGGCGGTACGCCTCTTCGCTTTGTTCCCCTACACACATCGTTATGCCAAGAGAACCATCACCGATGGCTTTAATGTCGCGAATTAAATCCACAACATAGTCTACAAAGGCATCATCACAGCGTTCACCAGATTGGAGTGTAATGGAACCATATTCATGGTCGTATGCCCACTGCGCCATCTTGATGATGTCTTCGCGGTTCATATCAAAGCGTTCCGCCTTATCGTTTTCACGACGGATGCCGCAATAATTACAATTTTTAATGCATCGGTTCGAGAACTCAATGAGGCCACGATAATATGCTACAGGCTTTACGTATTTTGCCTTTACTTCGTAGGCCTTTTTATATATTAACTGCAACTGTTCTTCATCAGTTACAGACATGAGAAATCGCAATTCTTCCTCGGTCAGCCATTCATCGCCGACGAGATCTTTTGCAAGAATGTCTTGCACTTGCAAACAATCACTTCCTTTCATAACGAATCGTCATCGATTCGCTTGGTACGGTAATGGATTCAATGTCAGTGACACAGGTAAATCCATTGATTTCGTGCGGCAAGTCCCGCACATGTTTCACTTGTCGGGTTAAACATTCGTGAGCCATCACACCGCGACTCATTTTGGAGGACGTACTCATCTGCTTAAATGTATCGCCCCGTAATTCCCAAAATTCAATGGTTACCACCTTTGGATGGTTCACCATTTTTGCATATTCTTTAGACGCTAGGTTTAAAATCCAATCTTCCTTGTGAAAGTATGCGTCTACCGCTTCACGCCAGGTATCGTATAGATTAACCCCCACCTTATCGACCATATCGAGTCGATAGTCGCGCACACCCATATTAGGTTCAACGACACCATACAACGCGGACATCACAACGAGGTGGCTTTCACTAAATGCCTTAGCCTCCTTAGATAAGTTCGGCCAGTCTAAATATTTAAAAGCAATACCATCGTAGCTTTCACAAGCGATACCTACTGGATGGGACTCAAAAGCTTGATAAAAATCAAAAAGCGCTTGTGCCTTGTCATCCTTCAGCTTTAAAGCTTTACCAAGAGCCGTTACATCGAGAGCTTGCACATGTTTTATGATTTCTTGTGTGATGTGCGGCTGAAATTGTCCGTCTCGAACTGCATGATTGACTGCCCCATCGTTGCTAGCAGCATTAGTAATTGTTTTTGTCTTACTAGGAGAGAGGACGATTTTCATGAGATAATTCCGCCTTAATAGATTCCTCTGTCAAATTATCGATCAATTCAGGGTTCCACAACATGAGAGGCACCGCCACTACGTGGCTTGCTTTCAATTCTTTACATAATTTAATGCATTCTTTGAGATAATTAGAATCTTCATCTACAAGGTCGCATACGATAACCACGTGACGCCCTTTAAGGTTTACACCTTCATAATCGATACTTTCAGCAGATACTGTAAGCATGCCTGTTTCCAAGCGGCCTTCGCTCATGTCGTTCAAACGAGACATCAATACATGCTCAAGCATAGTAGATACAGGTGTCACTACGCGGCCTATGCCAATAAGAGCCTCAGGTTGTGCATGAACGATAACCGTTTTCTTGCGTTTATCCGTTCTGAACTCAATAAGGACTTTTTCTAAAGCGCCAAAAAATACGAATAACTGCCAAGGATCAAAAGAGCCTGTTTGGAACATATCAATAACAGAACCATCCTCATCCATATTGAGGCGCGTCAATAACTCTTCAGCAATGTCGTTAACCACAACACTAAAATCAGATTGTATTGTCTCTTGTACGTTGATTTCCTTTGCCATTAGGGCCTCCTAATTTTCCATATATCACACTGCTGAGTAATACTCTCAACAGATATTATATTATTCTTAAAAATATTATTCTTAATTATACTATTCTTAATTGTACCATATTTTATACCCCTCTTGGGTATTCAAAGATACGCTTTTCACATAATAGATACGTTAGCAACATGGCAAAAGGACCGCCATAGCGGTCCTTTGCATTTTAATTTTGTATTCTAATATTATACTCTAATATTGTACTCTAATGCTGTATTCTAATTATGATTTTATAATAAACCTTTTGGTAACTAACAAAGAATGTTCTATTAGCCTACAATCAATAAGTAGATATTCATGATTGTAACGATGATACCTATGCCCCATAAGAGAATATTTGTAAATTTACGGTTCGCGTATTCTCCCATGACCTTGCGGCTACTTGTCATGTAAAGTTGCAAGAAGATGGTGATTGGTAATTGCAAGCTCAAGAACATTTGAGAGAACAATAATGCTTGGAAGGAATCTGTAATAAACACGATCAACAATAATGCTGGAACATATGTTAGTGCCAAGCCTAATCGCGTATGGAAGTCTTTCATATCGTAAGACTCGCCAAACATTCCTGCAAAGATACTTGCCCCCGCCATACCTGCCGTAGCAGATGAGGCAAAACCTGCAAATAACAATGCTATCGCAAAAATAATACCCGCTGCGGGTCCAATGAGTGGTCGCAACAACTCCTCAGCCTGTTCAAGCTCTGTTACTTCAATTCCATGAACAAAGAAGACAGCCGCCGCCAATATAATCATGGCGGAGTTAATCATCCACCCAATCCCCATAGATAACAAAGTATCGAGGAATTCATAGCGCAACTGCCGTTTCATAATCGCTGGGTCTTGTGTATTAAACTGGCGACTTTGGATGATTTCAGAGTGCAAAAACAAGTTGTGAGGCATAATTACGGCCCCTAATATACTCAAAATAACAAGCATCGATGTATTAGGAATATTAGGATCCACCCAACCGATACTAGCCGCTGCCCAATCCACATTGACCATATTTACCTCAACGAGGTACGCCAACGCGATGAGGGACACAAAGCCAGCAATGATTCGCTCTAATTTACGATAGGAGTTCGTAATGAGCATGACCGTACAGATAAGAGCCGTCAGAATGCTGCCTATCAAGATAGGAATACCAAAGAGCATCTTCAAGGCGATAGCGGCGCCAATAAACTCAGCCAAGGCTGTCGCTGCCGCCGCAATTCCTGCCGTGCTAAGCACAAAGCGAGATGCATAACGCGGTAAAAACTCATAGGCACATTCCGACAAGCATTGCCCGCGTACAATGCCTAAATGTGCCACATTATGCTGTAATAAAATGAGCATAATCGTAGATAGTGTGACTACCCACAGCAATTCATAACCGTAACTGGCGCCAGCTGCCAAATTGGCGGCCCAGTTTCCCGGATCGATAAATCCAACGGTTACGATTATACCAGGTCCTATATATTTAAAGACCTCACTGACCTGTTGCTTACCGTTTTGATGGACAGTAAACAATTGTTTCTTTAAAAAATCAATCATTATAACCCCTTACTAAGAGTTATAGAGTGAACGTCATCTCCGTCTGCATACGAGCATCTGTTTTGGACTTTTTATCCTTGGAGTCCGCATAACGAATACGCACTTCATTATTTACCTTAACGCGAGAATCATCAATTTTGAATTTCTTCATTTTTTCTTTGATTTGTTCATCTGTTAAAGCGCGTTCTTCCGGTTTTGCTACTTCATCACCAGCCTTATCAAGAGCCTCTTGTTGATCCTTGGATACTTGATACGTCTTACCAGATTTTTTAGCCTTTTCAGCACGCTTTTCATCTAGTTTTTGACGGCGCTCGTCAGTAGCTTTTTTATCGCGAGCAATACGGTAATCCATTACATCACGCATATTTTCTTGGTAAATACGCAATGCATATTCCCGATCATTGTCGTTCATTTGCTCACGTTTTGTGACTACCTCATCGATAAGTGGCATAAGCTCATCCTTTGTGTAGCTAGCACCATCAAAAGTAAATCCGTGGGTATCTGTAATAGCACCATGTTTTATGAGCCTTTGTAACGCTGTATACGTCCAATCATTAGGCGTAATAACATCTGAGTTCACATGCTGTTGTCCTTTACTAGAACTACTAACAGTCTCTACATCAGCACTTACGCCATCCACCATAGGACGTGCACTTGGAATGGCAATACTTTCAGCATGACTAAAGCCAACAGACGCAACGAGGCATAATGCGCCAATGCCTAAGGCTCGACGGATGCGATTCATTTGACGTGTATGTTTTGTATTCATAAGAGTCTCCTTAAAATTACATTTTATACAATCTATTATATGAAACCCCTAGACATACGTCAACTCTATAACCTTACACACCTGTGTCATTCAATACTAATAAGGCCTTGGACTCACTCGAATCCTCACAAATTAGGCCTATATAAATAATATAATAAATCACTATATTATACAAAAAGACCCCACATCGAGTGATGTGAGGTCTTTACATGGCGGAGGATTAGGGATTCGAACCCTAGCGACGGTAACCCGCCCTAACGATTTAGCAAACCGTCCTCTTCAGCCTCTTGAGTAATCCTCCATGCTTTACTGAGTAATCATATCATACCCAATAAGGCATTGTCAATTGTCTTATTTCAACATGGATTTGATGAACCAGATTTGTTTTACATAGTATGCAACGTGATCTTCCATCATGCTCACGAGCAAGAAATCACCTTCTTCATCAGCTGCTGCACGAATTGCTACAGCTTGATCATTCATGTATTTAAAATCTTTAAGAAGGATATCAATTACCTTTGCTTGAGGGATGTCTTCTTGACCCAATTCTTCGATTTTAGTTAATTTTGCGTATTCTGCAGAATTTACCAATGGAAATTGACCTTGCATTTTTACATGTTCTGCTACTGCATCAAAATATTCAAATGCTTCATCATAGATGGATTCCAAGTATTCATGGATGGATTTGAATTGCGGACCAGTTACATTGAAGTGTAAATTATGTAATTTTACATTCCACACGGAAAGATCTGCTAAATATTGATTTACTTGTTGTATGTTTTTCATAATAATACTCCTTTTACCATTTAATTCTCAATTACAGTTCATTCTAAAAGCAGAACAAACTCAGTTGGCTTATATGCCATCAATTCGTTTATTTAATTTATAATCAATATTGATTATGTTTATATTCTACCAATAATGATTTTCCATGTCAATATATGAATAGATATTTTTGTATAAAAGTTTAATGAAAATATTATAACCATACTAAATCAAACTTATCCCCCATACAATCCATACCAAATCTAAATCCAATAATTCACGGAATCATATTTCTACGAATCATAAAAAACCCCTAACTACTAGTTAATCCAATAGTTAGAGGTTTGTATGATTCTATATTAAATATGATTATATATTAAATACGTTTCTATATTAAATATAGTATTCTATGTAATTATCAGGAATCTTCTTCTCCTCTGCTTGTGCAGCAGCTGCATTGCGACTAGGTTTACGGACATACATATTTTCTGGATCTGTTTCAAAGATTACCATATCCTTAGGAATATCATGTTTGATAACGAGATTACAGCCAATCTTCGTGCGCGCACCAATCGTAATATCCCCTAAGATTTTTGTACCCGTACCGATGAGTACATCATCTTCAATGGTCGGATGACGCTTTACCTTTTTAGAAGACATCCCACCTAGTGTTACTTGATGGAACAAGGTTACATTATCACCTACAATAGCCGTTTCACCAATAACAACCCCCATACCGTGATCGATAAAGAGACCGCGACCAATCGTCGCACCTGGATGGATTTCAATGCCCGTTACATGACGAGAATGGAGAGCCACACGACGAGCCAAGATGGGCCACCCCGCCTTATATAAACGGTGGGCAAAGAAATGCCAGAACAAAGCCGTAATATGCGGATATGTCCATATAACCATCCATACACTTGTGGCAGCTGGGTCAGAATCCATTACACGCTTAATATTATATTGAATTTTGCCCCATAATTCGCGCAAACCTTGCATCATAGTGACTCCATCTCAAATAACTCTACTTACATTCTACAGAAATATAGATATATCTAGTATACAACATATTTGGTCTATATTCCTATATATAAGGCTTTATATCTATATAGAACCTATTCTTATACCAATCCAAAATTCCGTATTGTATCTATTTAAAATCTATTATTTAACGTATTCGTTGTTGCCGAAGTCCAAGAGGGATAAATATTTCTCTACTCCATCAGGTGCAATAACAACGATGTTCGCCTTAGGTAACTCACGAGCCATCCGTTTTGCCGCTACAATGGCCGCCCCCGCGGAAAGGCCAATAGAAATACCACTTTCACGCATAAAGGTTTGCACCTCGCTAAAAGCTTCTTCGTCACTTACAGTTTGCACACCATCCATCAATGTTTGGTCAAAGTTTTCAGGAATAAACCCAGCCCCAATCCCTTGAATTTTATGAGGGCCGCCCTTACCTTCGGTAATAGCAGGAGATCCCGTTGGCTCTACAGCAATGGCTTTTAGATTAGGATTATGTTCTTTCAATCGTCTTGTAACGCCTGTGAAAGTACCACCCGTGCCGATACCCGCTACAAATACATCAACATTCGGCACTTGTTCTACAATTTCAGTACCCGTCGTGCGGTAATGCATATCTGGGTTTGCAGGATTTACGAATTGCCCCAAGGTGAAAGCATTTGGATACTTCTCTAAAATTTCATTGGCCCGCTCAAGAGCCCCCTTCATACCTGTTTCTTTTGGTGTTAAGATGAGCTGCGCCCCATACGCCTTAATAAGCTCACGGCGTTCTTTACTCATACTTTCAGGCATGATAATCACTGTTTTAATATGTAAAATAGCGCCTACCATAGCAAGAGCGATCCCCGTATTACCACTTGTGGCTTCTACGATGATGCTATCCTCATGGATGCGACCTTGCTCTCTTGCAGCCTGTAACATACCGAGAACGGCACGGTCTTTTACAGAACCGCCTACATTATATTTTTCAAGTTTTACATAAATATTGGTATTTGGCAATTGATATATCGGTGTTTTACCAATAAGTTCAGTTGTTTGGTTTGTTACTATACTCATCTAATTCTCCCTCTAGCGATAGATGATAAAAATCGTCCTTAGGAACATCCCAAGGACGATTTTATATTGCACCTTGTTATTCACCATATACGGGGTATAACCGTTTATGTATTCCAATTAATACAACCATACTCTAACATTTGAATCATTTCATTGTCAAGAGAATGAGAACGACTTTTAAAACCCTAAAAATACAGGAAATAACTAGCTTTATCTATTTTTTTGTAAGTGCGTCAAGTACCCCATCCCATGTGATGGGTACCATTATAATGATGAGGGCCAATCCTATAAAGAAAACCGCTCCTACCAAGACTGTAAGACGAGGGATAAGAGATATAGCCATACTACTAGCTAAGTGCGATACTTTAGTTACATCATGATGTAATGCTACATAGCCCCATAAGAAACCAGCAACTGCATAGGTGACAATGTATGGGTCGAAAATGATTAGGGTAGTCATTTCATTATCAACATGCATAATTCGGTTAATACTTGGTGATACTAGTACATTTGCAAGTATGGCTAGGATTTTAAACCACACTAGGCACACGATATAAGGCCACATTGTTTTTATCGTCATTCTCAGCATATAGAGCAAGCCCACCAAACTCGCTCCAAGAAAGCCTCTTTGACTCTCCATATACTGCTCCATCCAAGAAGGCTTATGTTTACCTACATCTACTTGGTCATAATAAAAGGATAAATCCCGTTCTCCATGAGCTAAATCAACGAGCCCTAACACTTGAAATAACACAAGCGAAAAGACTAGAATAACGCCTATTTGAAAACTTTCACTAAAGAACATGTCCATAGGATCGAAATCAAGATAACCAATGTTAAAAAGATTACCATATACATCGTGAAACGCAATATATATACCATTCGTTACGAGCATATCTAACACAAATAGGAGCAACACAAACATGATATATCCATTCCAGCGAGTCCATTTACTTTGTTCTCTTAAATGAGTGTGAGTCCCTACGATTATTGATGCAGGTTGTAAAGACAAGGTCACACCCATCATAAAACAAGTAATAAAGGATGCGACCATTGTTAAATATTCGTATGCCATATTAACGATATGCTACGCGCTCAGGCTGCATGTCATGGAAATGAAGGCGCTCTTTTGCCGTCTTTTCCCACTCTGTACCAGGCTTGCCGTAATTTGCGTATGGATCGATGGACAAACCACCGCGCGGCGTGAACTTACCCCAAACCTCGATATATTTAGGATCCATCAACTTCACAAGATCTTTCATGATGATGTTGATGCAGTCCTCGTGAAAGTCCCCGTGATTGCGGAAACTAAACAGATATAACTTCAAAGACTTGGACTCTACCATTTTCTTATCTGGCACATAAGAAATATAGATTGTGGCAAAGTCTGGTTGCCCTGTCATAGGACACAAGCTTGTAAACTCAGGACAGTTAAACTTAACGAAGTAATCATTATCAGGGTGTTTATTATCAAATGCCTCCAACACCTGTGGCGCATAATCAGTAGGATAATCGGTCTTGTGACCTAACATCGTTACCCCTTGTAACTCTTTTTCAGATCTGCCGGATGCCATAAGGAACCTCTTTCTATAAAATATAAATTCTGCGAAATCATTCAATATAAATAAATTATATCATACGTAGTGCTAAAAAAGTCCTCCCTCAGGTCTAGTTAAACTGTTAGTAGCAACTAATGCATCTAATAACATGCTCTCAAACATCAAATCCATAAAAACTAAAAGGACACTATGGTTCCAACCCATTCAGTAATACCGCTCACTGAAGATTAGACTATAGCGTCCTTTTTTAGATTCATATACCTTATATTAGCATTATACGTTAATCAATAGATCCTGCTATATGTACGGTCAGAATATCTAATAATAGGTCAAAATATATAAATATATGTATAAAGCTACTAGAAATAACCAAACATATACGCCAGCTTTAAAATTAAACTGATATTTTTCTACTTTATCACTTTCAAACTCATTATTTTTAAGCATAAAGTACATTCCAACTAAAGAAATCCCCATACAAAATATCCACCAAAACAACATAGTAAATGGAGATATTAAATTACGTATGAAAAATATTCCAAACCCGAGGACTAAGCTAAAAGTATAGATAATTCGAGCTAAACTAAGCTTACCTTTATGCGTAATAAGTTTGTATATGAGGAATATAATACCAAGTATTATAATCAGATCTTGATACATTACTTATCTACATCCCTTTTCAAATTAAATTTAATTTCATCTTTAATACGATCGCCAAATGTTGCACCAGCAACACCAACAGCAAAAGCTCCTACAGGACCAGCACCACTTCCTACAAGTCCGCCACCTAATCCAGTAGCTACAGGAATTAAATCAGCTCCCCAGGCTTCTACTAGTTCACGCCCACTGTATACTTGATAGTCCATATATAAGTCCTTAGCTAAATAACCAATTAAAACAGGTCCTCCAGTTCGAGAAACAGTACGTGCAAATTTTGATGCCTTTTCAGTATAATGAACATATCCAACCCATGGTTGATTTCCTACCTCTGATAATACATTTTGAGCTACAGACTTTCCTAAATCATCTTTAGTCCGAACAAATTCTGAATTATTAGAATTTTTTAGTATTTCACTATGATTAAAAGACAAGAACTTCGGTTTATCAAATAAATTAGCTTTATACTCTTTTGTTCCTCTAATTATAATATGATTTACTTCTCTTCCATCAGAATTATAATACTTATATATAAATCCATATGTAGGATTAACAGCACCTATTTTTTCTTTATATTGATGAATATGTTTTCTTATTAAAGAATATAAATTCGGATTATTTCTATAAGAGGCATTTTGATAATATTCATTTTCAATTTTATTTATTAATTCTGCTTCCTGTTCCCTATCAACTGATAACCAATATCCTTGGATATCATTACGTTCCTTCTGACTTTTAGCCTCCGCCAGTAACACTGATATTAGCCCCAACAGACCAATTTTTACGTTTCGCATTTTCAAGTCATTTGCTTAAATGAACGTAAAATAGGGACAACAGATAAAATACAAGTTTATTAGATTCTATCACAGTCCCGCTTTATTAATTATAAAGATATACAAATACTAATTACACATATAACAATTCCCCTAAAAGATTAAAAAATGAACAAAGATTTTTCATCATATAACTCGTTAGCAAAAATATCGCTTATTGTATGCCCCTCTAAACAGGGAATTGTAAAAAAACATCTAAATCCTACTCTTTAATGACGCATTCGTCATTAATCCAAAATTCCCAAACAACATTATTAGGAGTTATAAAACATTCTAACCCTTTATACGAAAATTCAATTTCATCATTCATAGCTAAATAACTTCTCATTTCATTTAATCTATTCATAGTTATGTTTACTCCTTTCATTATTAATCCATACATGTTTATGTGGGAGTAGATGTTTTCCACCATGAGAAAACTCAATATCTACTATTATATTACCATCATTATCAAAATAACGTCTCTGCTTAACTTCACCATTTGCAATCAAATCTACATAGGAATTAGGCTCTCCAAAATGATTTGATTTTTCTATTTTAGCTCTATCTAATACCTTATGCTTCTTCAATGGTACCCCTAAGTCCATTTGTTCATATTGCCAATCAGGAACCTTTCCTTTGATTGAAGAAATGTCCATGTGATCTTTTTGAATAATCCCACCAGTTTGTTGCTTCTGTGCTTTTGCGAATAAAGTAATATCATTCCCAAAATTCTTACCAGAATTAGCTATTACTCCACCTCCAGCCGCAATTTGACCTACTTCAGCGGAAGTTAATGAAAGTGAAGCACCAGAAGATGGTGCAGCACCAGCAATTGTCAAGCCAGTTTCCCCCAAACCAGTAACAACTAATCCAGCTCCCTCAACGGTAGTAATTGCATCACTAGTCATACGACCCGCATAGTAGTAGTTATTATTCGGTCTATTTAAATCTAATCTTGTTCGTACATGTGTAGTGAACGATTAAATAAAAAGGACGCTATAGTTCTAAACCATTAGTATATACTACTGAAGATTAGACTATAGCATCCATTTTAGGTCTATATACCTTATATTAGAATTAAATATTAATCAATAAAATCCTACTATATGCATTATCAAAGTATCTAATAATAGGTTAGAACATATAAATATATGTATAAAGCGACTAGAAATAACCAAGCATATACACCTACTTTAAAATTAGACTGATATTTCTCTACTTTATCACTTTCAAACTCGTCATTCTTAAGCATGAAATACATCCCAACCAAAGAAATTCCCATGCAAACTATTGACAGAAAAATCACCATAAATCCGGATAGAAATTCATGAAGTAGCCCTACTCCAAACCACGCAACAAGACCTAGCATATTAGCCATTCGGTCCTCACTAATAGGTCCTTTATGAGTTACTAATTTATATAAGATAGATATTATACCTATTACTGAAATTAAATCCTTAAACATTATTTATCTGTATACTTGATAGTTCATATATAAGTCCTTAAGTAACCAAACATATACGCCATCGTTAACATTAGGCTGATATTTTGCTAAACACAGAGTCATATAAATATCTAAATCCCCCCACCTTTAATAAATCATTTAAACTTATAATAAAATTATATGATTAGGCATCTTATCAAACGGAATTAAATACTCTGAAAGACTTGTTAATTCATCCAAATCATTACGAGTTATAACATATAAATGGAGTCCATCATCTTTTCCAACTATATCAGCCCGCTCACCATACCACGGTCTTTTATATGATAATATCCTACTTTTTATATCTCCATTTAGGTTAAAAATCTGTAATTGTTCCTCTCCAATAGCTAAACCATATCTATCCGTCACAGATACATCAAAATACGGGACAGAAATAGGATTTTTAATCTGAACCTTTTTAAAATAGTCTAATATAGTTATATTATCTGTATCCAAACAGACTAATTTTCCATTATGAGAATAGAACTCTTTTGTTTCACTTTCATAAACAACGTATGCAAATTTTTCATCATATTCTGCTACTTCATTTATAATATGAACAGAATAATCAACCAATGACAAAGATACTACCCCTTTATTGGTACGCATTAAAATTATGTCATCATTAAATTTGTATAATTGATAAAAATAGAATTCCTTAATATTATTAGGAATAGGTATTAATTTAACAAAATGTGTATCAATATCTACAAAGCATAAAGACGACTCTAATTTAAATACAATTCTGTTTTTCAGCATATCTGTATATATAGCTTCAATAAGTAATAATTGTTCGCCTATATAAATTCTATTAACTTCGCTCCACTCCATGTCCAAAATAATTAGACCATTAAGTTTATCATTTATAATTATATAATTTGCACATCGCAAAGCAAAAATTATAACATTTTCTGAACTTGGACTTTTTATCTGTTTAATAGGTTCTAATTCTATCATCTATATTCCTTACTAAGTTTCTTTTTAGAATCAACAGAATGTGGCTTTATTTTCCCCGTCAAAGGATCTGCTTCTCCTAAATGATTACCTCTTCTATCAAATACTTCCAAATGTGCTTTCTTTCCATAGTGAAGTGTATCTCTATAATAATATTTATTATCTTTTTTATAAACCTGAGCACCATGAGGTTCGACTTTACCCATTTTTTCAAATGTACCATCTGATAAAATAGTTTCAGAATCTTTAGGCAGACGATTTTCCCTAATATAAGGGGCTTCTTCATCAAAGTTAAATTTGGTGGATATTTCTGATTTCTCTCTATTATGCTTTGCAAACAGCGTAAGATTCTTTTCAAAATTATTAGCAGAATGAACTGCTAGTGTACTACCTGCCATTATTTGTGTCACAGATACCGGCGTAGCAACAGCTGTTACTCCGCCAGCTGTAAACACACCCGTTTCTATAATACCTGCGCCAGCAGTAACCCCACCACCAACAACACCTATTCCATCTCCTAATAATTTACCACCGTAATAATATTGGTTGTAACTAGGAGTAATTCCTAAAGAACGTTCAAATGCTGAAAAACCATCTTCAGTAAAGCTATCCAAAACACCTCTTGTAACATCAGTACTTTTTAAAATATGTGATAAGAGTTTATCTTCTCCTACTCGTATCCGATTATAATGATATAAAGTATTTTCATCAAATTCATCAGATCCAGCTTCAAAGCCCTCTATTTTACTTATTATTTCAGCCCGATTTAAAGCGAATATATTTTTCTCATTTTGTATTCGCTCAGCAAAAGAACTTTCCTCTTTCAAAGGTAATGATATTACTTTTACCATCGCCTCCTTAAGCTTACCAGTATTAGAATCTAAAGAGAATGCACGATCAAGACTAATATTATATCTGTTACGCTCTCGTTTATACGGAAGATAGATATTAAAATCAATTAAGTCCGATATTGTATTAAAATATTTTTTAAATATACTTTTCTCTTGACTAATATAATCAGCTTCTTGTTTTTCGTCAATAGCTTTCCATTTTTGAATTACTAGTTTACGTTCCTTTTCACTCTTAGCCAAAGAAAGCTCATACTCATACTGTTTTCCTTGCTCATGAGTTAAATAATTACTTGTTGTAGCAGATAATGAAATACCAGTTCCTAACGAAGAGTGTGAAACTGTATTACCTAATATTGCACTAGCAATTTTATATACATCAGAATTATCAACATATTTACCATCAGCATTTATTGTACTATTAGGGTGTTTAGCTAGTTCCTCAGCAATAGTCCCCACCATTATCTCGTTAGCACTAGCAGTTGCCAAACCGTCTAAACTAGAACCACCAGCCATATTAGAAACAACAGCACCAAAACCACCATGTAAGGCAACTTTATAAATACCGCCATCTTTCCATTTATCAGCTTCTTTTTGATATCGTTTTTTTAGAGCTTCATCAGAAGTGTTAGCTGCTTTTTCCTCATACTTCTGAGCTTGCTTCATTGCAACATCTCCAATTAATTTAAAGCCTTCATCAGATATAGCATTAACGTATTCCATACGTTCTTTTACATCAGCCTTATCAAATATTGGTTTAATACTATTGAGTGCATGTTCAGTGTCTCTGTTAATAGTAGTAAGAGTTTTACCCTCTACTTCTACCAATATAGCATCGCTAATAGCAGATTTAGTGGTAGATTGGGCTTCATCTGATACTGGAATAGAGACTACTGGAGATAATCCCAATGGGTTGATTTTACCGAGAATACCTTTTGCTGTCAATCCAGATGTATTCATGGCTATACCAGATTTTTTAGCCTTATAAGAAGCTTCATTATGAATGTCTTCCATAACTAGAGATTTTGTAGAAATCTTATTTTTTTCAGGTGTAGCCTTACTAGTTATAATGGCTCCTTTTAATGTTGTCGTATCGCCAACAACAATATTTACGCCATCACTACCAGCATAAATACCAGATTGTTCTGTAACACTCTTATAAGAACTATCAATATTGCCTTTTACATTAGCACCATTAATCATAGGTTGAGATATAAAGTTTGCACCAGATATAGATATCCCCTTGTTCTTGGATATTTCATGATAGATCTGACTGTCTTGCAAGCTTTCTACACTCAGATTATTACCTACATTCGCCGCTACACCTTTCCCAGAAATAGTAGAACCGATAAGGTTCGTATCATTTCCACTTGTAATAAATACGTTGTTTGAACCTACAACATGTGTACCAGTATGAGTAGTAGTATCTTCTACCCCATTCTCTGTCCCTTTATAAGTAGAAGCTGACCACCCTACAAGTCCACCAGTTCTCATACCAATATTAGCAGAAACATTCCAGCCACTAGACTTACTATTTGTCTCAACACGTTGCGTATTTGAACCGGCCTCCAAATTAATAGTATTTGAAGCAGTTAGTTGTACGGTCTTACCTTTAATTTGTTCACCAATTGCAGTAATATTACCTTTAATTGAATCTGCACTATTAGCATGAAGTAAAATAGTTCCATCAGAATCAATAGCACCACTAGAATATGTATAGCGTTCTAATTTCGATTCAGCTACACTTTTACTTGAGCCAATGCCAACTTGTATATTAACAGCTCTATCTACTGCTCTATCAGTGGCTTTATTAACAATTCCTTTATTCTCTTCTAAAGTAGTTCGTTTTTTCAATAAAAGCTCTTGTTTAGCCTTAAGCTCTGCTAACTTAGTTGAGTCAGTTTCTGGTGTATTGACTATATCAGCATTGACATGTTCCAATTGTGAATTAATCGCTCTCATTTGGCCATTATAACTTCTATCAACAATTTGCTTTGCTTCGCCAATAGCAGAGAATAATCGTTCTATAGACTGTTTACCTTCTAATGATTTAAAGTGACTGTTTCTTCTATCAGATGCACTGTGTTGTTTTTTTACAGCACTATCTATTTTTTCAACAACACTGCCACCTAAACTTACAGTTAACCCTGAAGACTTACGCTCATGACGCTCCTCTTGTTTATACAAGTCATCTTTACCATCTAATATAATATCTTGCCCTACAATGACAACGCCATCTTTCCCTACTGTATTCGTCGTGGTCAAATGAACTGTATCACCCGCTTGTACAGTAACTTCACCATTAGTAGATCCTAGAGTAGTGGCTTTATGAGTAGTTTCATCGATATAGTAGTTATCTTTCGATTGTTTTTTACCAATCATGATACCCATGCCAGCCCCCATAATACCAGATTTTTTTACATCTTTAGATGCGGTACTTAGCGTATGCTCTGCTGCTGCATCAGTTATTACATCATGACCTGCTAATACAGATGTTCCAGCAGTACTCACCACATTAGAGGATGTAAGAGTTACATCATTATTAGCACCCACAACTACAGTATGACCACTAACTGTACTCATTAAGGCATTTTTAGATTCATCATTCGTTTTGATTTTAGTTTCTTTTTTATTAAGAAGGCCTTTTTCTTTATATTTTAACGCAAATGCATCCTTAGATTCACTATATCCATTTTCAATGGATACGTCATGTTCACCAATTACTTTTACCGCCCCAGAGTCACTGCTAATGGTCAAATTACGAGCCTTAATATCATTTTTGGCGCCAATAGATACATTTCCACCAGCCTCTATTGTCGTACTTAGTTCAGTTTGACGATAGGTTCGTAAATAATTATCGCCATCTTGAGTCATATCTTTTTTTGCTGTAAGAGTATCTGTGGTGCTATTAATATCACGTCCAGCTGTAATAGTGATAGCACCTTCTTTACCCAATGCTTCGATAGTTGCACCACCTAGGTTTACATCATTACCAGCAGATACAATCATAACACCGCTATCACCGGTTACAGCAATACCTGCTGTTTTATGTAAAACATCTTGGTTTGTTAAATGCTCAATAGAATTGTTAAAAGTGATATTCTCTTTTGCTTGTAATTCTACAGCATCACGGCCAACAATTTGCCCTTGTTGGTAAATAGTTGTATCCGATTGCAAACCAACTTTGTCTGCATTAATATGACCGCTATTAATAATATCTTGATCAGATGCAAGAACTACTGTTTTACCTTGAATAACACCTTCATTATGAATACGTTTCTTTGCATTCATAACTAATGTATTAGCACTAATTAAGGTTCCGTCAGTATGTAACTGCAATCTATTACTTTGTTTAAGGTATACTTTAGGATAGATCATCTCAACAGGTTTACCCTCTACCATAACAACATCTTTTACAAGCCATACCATATCACTAGTGAGACTAGCTGCTTGTTCTGCCGTCAGCGCTACACCTGGAACAATACCATGTTGTTTAGCGTATACAATACCAGCATCCATTAAAGCTTTAAATTGACTTTCATCATCTGTATACCCATCAAGGAATCTATACCCTGTTCCAGATACAATCTGATTTCTAACTAAGGTCTGCTCATACAAGCCATCGCCTAGTCGTTTTTCAATATTCTCAGGCTTTGTTTTCATCTCTTTATACATATAATCGGATGATAAAAAGACTTTTTTATTCGTAAATTGCGGATCTGTTTCAACTACATAGTTAGCAGTGCTTTCAGGATGTATTCTATACAAAGATTCTGTAGGCAATGCCAAAATATTAGTTCCTGCTGTTGGTTTAGATGCATCATTACTGCTATCTTGTGCAAATGGATTTAAGAAGTCTTGTACCTCTTTACGGTGATTAGTCCCTACCTCACCTTTTGCCTTACCATTTTTATCTTCTTTTTTAGCCACCCCCAGTGATGTTGGATTTGTTTTATCCACTTGTGGCGTCATGAAGACTTGCCCCTTATAACCTCTTCGTCTAGATTTATGTGGCCATTTTCGTTTATAGGTATACGAAGCTTCTGTAGTACCAAATGTATTAGTCACTTCTTGATTTTCTTTTGCTACTTGATCAATAGCGCCCGTAGTACTTAATGTACCACCTACAATCATTTGACTATTTTCATTAGTACCATTTCCGGTGAATGACACATCCCCACCAAAGCGCACAACACCTGGTGTACTGTTTTTCACCTCTTCATGGGATGACATTTTTTTACTTCGAATAATAGCATAAGTATCTATTGGTTCTTTAGCTACACTAGAGACTTGTTGATTAAATACTTCGGCCTTTTTGTTATGAGCTTTAATTTTTTCATTTAATGAAGCTAAAATTGGCTTAAATTGTGCATCCCACGCTTCTTGTTCAGGACCTGACGTTAGTGGGCGCTCTGTTGTCATAGATGTAATGCCAAACTCTTTAAAAATAGGATCATCATAAGCGTATGAAGGTACTTGTGTACCAATATATTCTGCTGGAATTAACTCTTCACCTGCCGCTTGCTCTTCTGGCGTAATTTGTTCTACCGTAACATATTCCGCAGCCTCATATATTGGCATTGGGGATTTTCCGTAACTATGAAGTGCGCCATAACCACTATTTAAAGAAGTAAATTCAGACTTTTTAAAAACTTGACCATGCTCACTATGGTTTTTATCTGTAATTAAAATCTGATCTTCTTGCTCTGTAAGCATAGCATCATTACTTGCCCCAGAAAGACCTTTTTCAATTTCAGGACTAACTCGTTTTGCTGTAAAGGAAGAGTTCTTATTCTGATAGTCTTTACTTCGGATGACACCTTTTCCTAATCCCTCAATAGTACCACCGATATTGTGCAATGTGTCACGACCATCCAATGTCATAGTGCCACCACTATATATAAGAGATTTTTCTCTATTCAAGGTAGAATCCGCCTCAATAGTTACATCTTCTCGACCTGCTATAGTACTCCCTTTATGAGCAGATAATTCCTCTTGTACTAACTTAACAGCTTTAAGTTTTTCATCATATACTTGAGATAGTTCTTTGATTCGGTTCAAATATTCATCTTGTTCAGTTTTTGATGTAAAAGCTGTAGTATCTATAGCATAGGCTGCTTCAAGCTTATCCTCTACTACTTTCATATCTGCCATAGCAGCATCTAATTTAGATTCTAACGCCACATTCTTACGATTTTCCAGTACTTCAGTTTGTATTGCTACTTTTCCACCATAAATGCGACCATTCTCTATATTATGTACTTCTTTACTATTAATTCTAGTAGTACCACCAGATACAATCACTGCGTCAGTATTACGAATATTACCTGCCTCAACAGACAAGGAGCCATTACCTGTCACAGCGCCTTGAGTATTGGCACCAGCTGCCATTGTATTTTTGTTAGTTAAGGTTTCTTTTACCTTAACATGTCCATTTTTAGCGGATGTAATATGCCCTGTATTACTTAACTCTTTTGTTTCTAAACCCAAGTCGCCACCAGAAGCAATTGTCTTTGTATTCTGTATAGAGTTTGCTTTAGCCACGAGACTTGTATCGGATTGAAGTGTACCATTAACAGATAAATGACCATTAGCATCCACTGAAACAGACTGAACCCCTGCAACTACGCCATTAAGATTAACACCTACACCAGCTTCGGTACCAACCATAGTAATATGATTTGCATACATCCCACCAACTGCAGCCACATCTAAGCCAATAGTTGGCTTTGTTTCAGTAGACGACAAATCTAAAGCTGTAGCCTTTAAATTCTTGGCGTCAATATTATTTTGTCCAGTACGAGTATTAAGTTTGTTTGCCCAAACACCTGCATTTACATCAATAGTTCGTGCCAAAATAGACACAGAATCTGTACGTTTCCCATCAAGGCCTTTACCTTCAATAGAGACTTTGCCTTGTTCTACACGGTAATTTTGTAAATTTCCAGCACCATCTAATTCTGGTCTACCTGTAGTTAACACAGCATGCTCCGTATTAAGGAAGCCCCCACCATTAACTGTAATGCCATTAGGGTTAGCCACTACAACGGAGGCTTTTTGCCCCGCCACTTCTAAATAACCATTCATAGATGTCGGTGTATCTGATGTAACTTGGTTTACGATAACCTTTGCAGTACCATTCACCATGTTACTATTACCTTGCACATAGCCAGCAAGTTTTGTTTTACTCGTTACATATGAATTATTTAAAATAGCCCCTTGTTTCTCTACATCAAAACGATCATATTTATTCATAGAAACGCCACCATTAGTAGGTGCCGTCACGTTAACTAGTGGAATCTGATTAGCTGTTTCCTGAACTAACGGTCGTTCAGTAATAATAGCATTATTATCTGGCATAATTGGTGCAGCCAAGACCATCGATTGAGATGCTACAAATACACCAAGGGTTAGCCAAGACATTATCTTTCGTCCTAGCGTACGTCGTTCTTGATTTGTTTTACACATATAACTCTCCAATTATATAAATGATAATTCAACACATATTTAGTCTTAATTATATTAAGATTAGAATCTATATCCTACGGTAAAACCGCTATAAAACTTCTTCGTATGATATCCTTGTGGCTTATATAAAGGCGTGCTGATAAATGCATCAAATAATAAACCTGATGCATAATTACCTCTTATACCGATTGCAGTACCTGCAATAGTTTTGCCTACCAATGTTTCTGCACTTTTACCATATACAGCTCCTACATCTAAACCAAGATATACTTCTGTATTAAGATGAGGAATAACAGAGGCTACCTCATTACGTAAATACCACCCACTATCACCCATAAGTGTATATTCACCATCAAAACCATAGACACTATACCGATTACCAATATTTATAGTGTCTACACTATATAGCCTTTTACCGCCTTGTACCCATTGTCCATGGAATGAAGATGTAAAGGATGCAGGACGATGGCCCATAACAAATGGCTTACGATAATCGACATCAGCAAGCCACATATGATATCTAGATGTAGGCCCACCCATTGCAACAGATGCTGTACGTTCGGGCTGTGCACCAAATGCACCAATGCCCCATTGAAATCCTAAACGAGAATATAGGGTAGCATTACCAATATATTTACGATTAGAAACACCAAACTCCATTGAGGTAGTACGTAATGCTTGCACCGGAATTTCCATATCATTAACAAAGCGATGATTATGACGTGTACTGATAGAAATATCAAATGCACGTTTCTCACGCTGTGTACGAGACCAAACATGATTCCATTTCGCCTTTATAGTAGTTGACTTACCACTATATGTGAAGTCATATGGATTGGACTGTATCATTTGATGATATCGTGATTTAGAAAAACTAAAACTAAAGGTATCCTTTCCATGAGGTATAATATAATTAAGACTGGTTGCACGAGTTCCTTTTATACTACCTGATCCACTAAGATCACCTGATAATGACATAGTAAATGTATCATTAGCTCTAAAAACTTGATCAAAAGAGGTAGTAAAGCTACCTTGATATATTCCGGTTGATTCCAGACCACTATTATCAATACTAATCGATCCATGTACTGGCTTTTCTTATTTGATTGATAGCCCAATAACAGATGTACCTATAGCTTTACCTGGGAGTAATTTCATTGTCACGGATTGAGATGATACACGTTTCATCTGCTCAAGACCTTGTTCAATATCACGGATATTAAGTATATCTCCAGGTCGTACAACTAAGGCAGTTCGCCAAGGTCCATGAGCCGAAGGCTCACTATAACGGATATCTTCCACGCGACCAGGTATAACCATTAATTGTAATATTCCATCATTTAAATTTTGTTCCGGAATATAGACTTGAGATGTTACAAACCCCTTATCCAATAATTTACGTTGGAAGGCATTACGAATATTAGCAATATCTGATACAGTCACATGTTTTTGCTCATGCATACGAGCAATCTTATTTAGAAACGATAATTCTTTAGGCACACCATCTAACTGTATTTGCTTAATATAAAAAGACGCACCATTCTGATCAGAAGGTACGCCTATAAGTGCCGGCTCACTAACAACAGTCTCTACACGCTCTTCATCTAAGCGTAAGCTACGTTCTCGTTGAGTATCCCGGTCTTGTTGTAATTGCTCTTGTTGAGCTCTAGGTATAATTGGATCAGCGGCCTGTACCATTAAAGGCATAGATAGACTATACATACCTAAACTCAAAAGAACTAAGTGTTTTATATTCACAAAACTCTCCTATAAACATACTCAAATAACATCAATCATGATAAATTCATGAAGCATATATCATCAGAATAGCATAATTAAAGTTTTATTGTAAAGTATAAATATATTTCTTCTTTATTAGTTTTGTAAAATTAAAGTTCATAATATAATATTCATATATCGATGTTATATTACCAATTATGATTTATCGTGACGTTTTATACACAATGGAGGTCCCCATGAAATTAAAACAACTTATTTTATCCGGTATAGCCTTAGGAGCGCTTGCTTTCACAAGTGGAGTGGTACAACCTACACAGGCAGCTGTCGGTATGGATACATCTGCACCGACGCAGAGTTTAAAAAGACCTGCATCTGTAACAACACAACATTACATCAATGTAGATGGCCTATTATTGGAGCCAATCGATAAGAAGCCAAATGTCATCTATGTTGACGGTCAGCCACTCGTAGCTTTACGTCAAGTATCAGAAGCATTAGGTTACAAAGTATCTTGGGATGCACCTACTAAAACAGCATTGATCGACATGAACATTGCTACATTAGCGGTACAACCAGACTCTAAACAAGTCGTGCGCAAGGGTAAATTGCAAATTATCAACCTCGATACATCCGAATCTTTACTGCCTGCAGCACGTATGGTAGACGGAATTCTGTATGTAAGTCCGAACGCATTCAAACTCTTGTTAAATGATGTAACTATCAATAAAGACGAAATATATATCGTTCCACAACAAAGTCAATTGGCCACTGATTCAAACACGCAAAAAGGCAAACGAAATGGTATTGAAACATTTTTGCCGGATCAAGGGGATAAAGTAATTCCATACGAAGAAGAGGAAACCAAAGAAAAGAAACCTCTTATTACGGTAAAACGAACTAACACCAAAACAGATACCAAAGACACAGAAAATACCGAATATGTACGCTCTAATGGATTAAACAGATAATAAAATCTTTCGTATAGCTACATATAATTTAGCACCTTATAACTAAAAGAAGGCAACTCATCACCATGATGAATTGCCTTCTTTTTTGATTTCTGCTAGTTTATTATTTCCGTTACTTTATATTATTACTTTATTGTTTCTTCTCACCCTTTACGGCTCAATACAGTTTATTGCTTACTGTTTTTTGACAGATTATCTAAACTATCTTTTGCCGTATCCATACTCCGTTTCAGATCCTTCATGGATTCTTTTATGTCCGGCGCTGTAAGCCCAGATTTGTCGATGCCTTTTGCAGAGTCAGAAGCACGCCTACTATTTTCCCTAGCTTGTTTCATATCGTCTTTAATGCGAGTCATATTTTCATCAATTTCATCAAATGACTCATCATACAGAATAAAATTACTGCCTCCGTGAGAAGTAATATTAAGGGGCCCCATCGTGAGCTGTCCATCATCGATACGCAGAGCATCCGTAGTGATAGTGGTGATTTTCGTATTTACTTTCACATCGCTAAAGGATAAATGTCGCCCTTTATTGTGAAAGTTTCCCGTAATACTTTGAATTGGAATCAGCATATAGTGCCCTTCACCAGACCAGAAGTTCCCCCATACCTCCATGTCTCGAGGTTGGCCTTCACTTTTAAAGTTCAAATTTGCCGATACAGGCACGAGGAACTCAGGAGCCTTGAGGGCTACACTACTGTCTAAATCCTTTGCTACGCCTGTAATCGTATAGGCTCGAGTGTCCAAATTATATACACCCTTAGCCTCCAATTTACCGCTGTATACATTGGCACTAACGTTTTCAAAATTCAAAATACCATCTTGGTACGTCACATCTCCTACTACATTCTCAAAGGTAAGTGCGGGGATGCGTAAAATAGGCATCGTCACACGACCTTTAGCAAAAGGACGGTTAAAATCACCTGTTACCTTTGTAAGCAAGGTCATGGCATCATGAATATTCTCACCAAAGCCTAGTGATGATGGATCCACCCCTTTCACATCAAATTGTAGATCCAGTTGAGGCATGCGATGCTTTAAAACATCCTTTAAATCTACACGACCTTTTAATACAAGACCATCCCCTATGGCGGTACCACCAAATTTGCCCGTCTCCATATCGATACGAATGGCCCTCTTACTATCAAGATCAATTTTTGAGTTTACATTCTTTATCACATAATGGCGATTTCTATTAAAGACCTCTAACTGACTATTTCTAAGTGTAATCTTAAGATCTAAATGTTGACCTTGCCAATTAAAGTTACGTACTTTCTTACCTAGTTCCTCTTGCCGTTCTTGTGTGGTCTTTTTAGGTGCTTTCGGACGAGGCTCTACCTCATTAATTGGTTTATTTACATCTGGAGATATGGGCGCGAAATCCAACCGATTATTATCGTCTAAATCAATAACTATAACCGCATCATCTAATTCAATGCCCTTGATAGCGGAGGACTTAAAATTACGTGTCACCACATCCCACATATTGACGCGGACTTTCCCACTTGGTGCATTGAGCAACTCATGCCCTTCTGGGTCCTTCCAAACAAGGCCTGTAAAAGTCAAAGTTCCCCACGGTGTAGCAGATAAACTTTCAACAGTAACCGTACCGCGCATCATAGTTTGTCGAGCCATAACCTCATTAAAAATAACGCCCATTCCACGACTAGCAATGGTTGCTAGTACAAAGACTATAATCGCTCCAATGGCAAGAAAGGCAGCAATGCCTTTTAGGCCTTTCTTATACAATTGTTTATATTTTGTCCAATAAGAACGTATATAATGTTTCATAGCCCTATTATAACATGTTCAAATCACAATATCCATGTGGTGTTGCCTGTATCAATCATATTGACCATAAGAAACTCTTTTCCATACAAAAAGCGCCTTGCTCACAGAAAACTCTGCATGCAAGGCGCCATTACCTAACTATTTTATAAAAAAGACAGCAAATTTATAGATTAAAAGTGCACCCACAAATGTGAGTGCACTTTATATATTGCAATAATCAATCTTATGCTTTTACTTCTTTACCGTATTTTACAAGGCTTTCAGCTTCGATTTCAGCTTGAGTCCGATAGTCTTGAGGAATGCTAGACAAGCGAATCCAACTACGTACGGCTTCTACCAATACGATAAGGATCATGAAGAACATAGCAGCACTAAATGCTACTAAAATCCATTTACCAGCAGGAATATAGCTGTAGAATACATTTTCATAGTCTGCAGCGATAGCCACGATAGCCATTAAGATACAAGGAATACCTGTTACCCAAGCATAGCGTTTGCGGCCAAGTCTCATAATAACTGTAGTACCTACGGCCAATGTCATGGTACCTAATAATTGGTTAGATACGCCGAATAGAGGCCAGATAATACCGATATTACCTTGTAGAACTAGGTAGCCCCACAAGATACAAATTAAAGCGGCACAACCATACACACCAGGAGCCCAGTGTTGGTCGTTGAATTTAGGATGGAAATGACCTAATAATTCTTGAAGTAAGTAACGACCTACACGAGTACCAGCATCGATTAATGTCATGATGAACAATGCTTCAAACATGATACAGAAGTGATACCAGTAACCCATCAAGTGAGCCATGTTAGGCAATCTGGAGAAGATATGAGCCATACCTACTGCAAGGGATACGGCGCCACCAGGACGGTGCATCAAGTCTTCACCAACCATTGCAGACAATGCTGGCAATTCATGGACTTGAAGGCCTAAAGCTTTGAAAGACTCAACTGTGGAGTTAATCGCAAAGTAATCATCTGGATGCAATGCAGTGGCAGCAATCAAGGCCATCATAGCGATGAAGCCTTCTGTTAACATCGCGCCATAACCGATAGGTAAAATTTCTTTTTCATTAGTAAGCATTTTAGGTGTTGTACCTGTAGCAATAACAGTATGGAAGCCAGATAACGCACCACATGCGATAGTAATGAAGATGTAAGGGAATACGGAACCTTTCAATACAGGACCGCCGCCCCAGATGTAAGGAGTTACAGCTGGCATTTGAATTTCAGGCATTACAATGATAATACCAAGAGCCAATGCACCGATTGTACCGATTTTAAGGTATGTGGACAAATAGTCACGAGGAGCAAGTAACAACCATACTGGCAATGCAGCCGCAAAGAAACCATACACAGCAAGCATAATTTCAATGGTTTGCAAGTCGTATGTGAACCAAGATGCATATTCGCTAGCCGCTACATTTGGACCGTAGATGATGGCTGCGAAGATTAAGGCTACCCCAATAATAGTCGCCTCTTGGATTTTACCAGGACGCAACCATTTCAAATAAATACCAATAAAAATAGCGATTGGAATGGTAGCAAATACGGAGAAGAATCCCCAAGGAGAGTTATGCAATGCGTTAGCTACTACTACGGCCATACCAGCAAGGGTAATGATCAATAGGAATAAGGTAGCGAGCATAGCACCAAAACCAGCAAGTTTACTGATTTCTTCACGAGCAATATCCGCAATCGATTTACCATCGTAACGAACGGAAGCAAACAAGATAACCATATCATGTACAGCACCGGCTAATACGGAACCAATTAGGATCCATAATGCCCCAGGCAAATATCCAAACTGTGCTGCGATAACAGGACCTACAAGTGGCCCTGCACCAGCAATTGCTGCAAAGTGATGACCAAAGGTTACCCATTTGTTGGTTGGCACGTAATCGTGACCATCATTGTGAACCATAGCTGGCGTTGGACGATATTGATCCAATGTCAGTACCTTAGCCGCTATAAAAGCCCCATAAAAGCGGTACGCTAAAATTAGAATACACGCGGAGGCAATAACTAAGTAAATACCATTCATAACCATATAAACACCTCCAATAATCACGTGACATGGAGTATATGAATATTACTGATAAAACTTATGTATCGTATCCATGCCACAATGGCTTCCTAAAATGTTAGTACTTACAACATTATTGTATAACTAATCAACAAGGTGTCAATTATTAATTTCTCATTTTGAAAGTTAAGTATAACTATAAAGCATAATAACGGCATTCTCTACCTATGAGATGCCGTTATTATCCTAGATATATTGGTTACTGAATGACTCATTCTTATCTGTAATAAAAGATAGCTATATCCCTATTCTCCTGCTTTCCTATAAGTTTTTGTAATAGTCCCAAATGTACGCAACAAATTTAGACCTACGACACCGCTTTTTTCAGGGTGGAATTGCATTCCATATACTCTACCTCGTTCTACAATGCCAGGTACATCGATACCATAATTTGCAGTAGATATGATATATTCAGGATCTGTATCCACATAATAGGAATGAACGAAATATGTATATTGATCATCTACATTGCTAAAAGCACTATGAGGCTGGTGTACTACATTTTTATTCCAACCCATATGAGGCACGCTAAGGCCAAGGTTGCGAGGAATTTCTTTTACCTTACCGGGAATAAGGCCTAAACCGGGCGTTGGGCCGTATTCTTCAGATTCTTCAAATAAAAGTTGCATCCCTAAACAAATACCTAATAAAGGTATTTCACGTTTTACTACTTCATAGATGACATCGACTAAACCACGTTCTTTTAGAACTGCCATCGCCGGTGCATATGCGCCTACACCTGGCAAGAGAACACTATCAGCATTTAATATAGTCGCCGAATCTGCCGTTAGCACTGCATCAATGCCAATGTAAGCTAAGGCTTTCTGGACATTGAAGGTATTCCCTGCATCATAATCTATAATGGCAATCATAATAAACTCCATTCTATAGGGTAAAACACGATAAGATTAAACAAAACGTATTACGAATTGTATGTTATTCTATACAAATCAATTCATGAAGTCTCTTAATATCTTACGCATAACATCCCCATCTTGAGGCATGGGAATCGTAAGACGTAACCATCCTTCTCGTTGACCTCGGCGCACTTGGTAACCTGATTTAAGCCAAGCATCTGCAAGACCCTCCGCATCAGGCGCTGCAAAGAAAATAAAATTAGCCTCACTCTTATAGTAGTGAATACCTAGCTCGTCAAAAAGGATTTCCCATTTTGACCGTTCCTCTGCATTTTGAGAGACCGTTCTCGCCACGAATTCTTGATCACCGAAAGCGGCTTCTGCAGCCACTTGAGATAAGGTATTCAAATTGTACGGCAAGCGAATGGTTTGCATATAATTTGCCAACTCTATAGGTGTCATCATGTAACCTACACGGTAATTGGCAAGGCCATAGGCTTTCGAGAAGGTACGCATGATAGCCACATTAGGGAATTCATCCAAGAGCGCACGTGCCGTAGGAACTGCTACGGAAGTGACAAAATCGATATACGCCTCGTCTATGATGACCAAGGTTTCCTTTGGTATAGCTGCTACAAATTTGCGGATATTTTCAACAGACTCATAGGTACCCGTTGGATTATTAGGATTACAAATCCACACGACCCGTGTCGTTTCATCTACAGCTTTCACAAGAGCAGAAAAATCATACTGTCCCGTTTCAAAATCAGCTGGCACCTCACGGATCTCAGCACCTTCCACGAGGCCATTCAAGGCATATTCCGAGAAGGCTGGCACGCTTACTACGATGGAGTCACCAGCGGTAATCAATGTTTTATTGACCATGGCGATGACCTCATCTAGACCCACGCCGATGACCAGTTGCTCAGGTTGTACCTGCCAGTAATTCGCTAATTTCATGCGCAAATCGGTGGCGTTGCCATCCGGATAGTAGTTGGCATCATTATGGGTTACATAGCTAAGGATAGCCTCCCGTACCAATGGCGATGTGCCGTATGGATTTTCATTCGCCGACAAGCGCACCAATCGCTCTACACCAAGGCGCTCTTTCACCGCTTCAGCCGACTCCTCAGGTATATAAGGTTTCAATGTGCGAATTATCTCTTTCATAGGCTATCCTTTCTATCTATTCCTTAACTCATATAACACATATGAACTCCACCAGAGCTCATATGTCCGAGCTCATAACAGGATATACATTATAAGTTTGTAATTTCTGGGCGATCCGTAGTCTTGCTAACAACCCCTTCGCGGCTCGCTAGCTCAGCTTCAATGGCTTCGTATGGGATATTTTTCTCTACTAATAACACGAGCAAGTGATATAACACGTCTGCTGTTTCGTAAATCAGCTCCTGTGGATCTTCATTTTTTGCGGCGATTACTACCTCTGTAGCCTCTTCACCAACTTTTTTCAAGATTTTATCGAGCCCTTTGTCGAATAAATAATTCGTATAAGAACCTTCCTTTGGCTGTACCTTGCGATTTTTAATAATTTCGTATAATTCGTTCAGTGTTTGCTGTGCCATGTTTAACTCCGTTCTACTTCATTAAAGAAACAGCTTGTGCGCCCTGTGTGACAGGCAGGACCTTCAGGCTTAACTTGAATGAGCAAAGTATCGCCATCACAATCTAGGGCCATGCTCACCACGTGCTGCACATTACCGCTAGTGCCACCCTTATGCCATAACTCTTCACGAGACCGAGACCAAAACCACGTTTCCCTTGTTTCTAGTGTTTTGTGAAAGCTTTCTTCGTTCATCCAAGCCACCATGAGGACGTCCTTAGTCTCCGCATCCTGCACAACCGTCGGCAACAAGCCATTTCCTTTTTCAAAATCCGGTTTCATATTCTATCCTTTATTAAAAGTAATCACCAATCTGTTATCCTATATTAGCTTGTATCTCTTTCTATTGCTATTGCTATTGCTATTTTCTGTTTATCTATCTATTGCTATTTCTATTCTGTTTATCTATAAACAAGCTATTTAACTAACTCTGAACATATAGACTAGTAAAGAACTTGCGAGAGATAATAATTTTTTTTAATCTGTTTTAGCGTACCGTAATTCCGTGAGCTCGTAGTTCTTGTTTAAGTTCAGGAATTTTAATTTCTCCAAAGTGAAATATAGATGCTGCCAGTGCACCGGTAACACCGGTTTGCTTAAAGAGATTTACAAAATCCTCAACCTTACCTGCCCCTCCAGATGCTATGATAGGTACATTTACGACAGACTCTATGGCCTTATATAGTTCAATATCAAAACCGGATTTTGTACCATCTTTGTCCATGCTCGTTACTAGCAATTCCCCCGCTCCACGAGATACGGCCTCTTTTGCCCAATCTAAAGCTTTCCATTCTGTACGCTTGCGACCACCATGAGTGTAAGCATACCATTCACCAGTTTCTTCATCGGTTTTCACGTCGATGGCTACCACCATGCATTGATTGCCAAACTTTTGAGCCCCTTCTGTGATGAGCTCAGGATTAGCGAGAGCCGCAGAGTTCAAAGATATCTTGTCCGCACCAGCTTTCAACAAAGCCGTCATATCATCAACGCTCTTGATACCACCACCCACGGTGAGTGGCATAAATACTTGTGTGGAGATTTCTTGTACCACATCGCGCATAGTAGTCCGCGCATCAACGGTAGCCGTAATATCTAAAAATACAAGCTCATCAGCTTGTTGCTGCTCATAGGAGGCCGCAATGTCTACTGGACTGCCTACGTCTACGAGATTAACAAAGTTAACCCCTTTTTTTACGCGCCCATCATCTACATCTAGGCAAGGAATAATCCGTTTCGCTAACATAAAGCTCCTTTCCATCGAGTGTCAATCAATATATTCCATTGGTTACGGTCAATAATTAATTTGAGAACATCACAATCATTTCTATTATTTCTGCTGATTGTACTCGGCGATTTCCTCTAACGTAATAGTGCCCTCGTACAAGGCCTTACCAACGATACTATCCATAACACCTTTTTGTTCTAGGGATTTAATATCTGCTAAATTACGAACACCCCCAGAAGCAACGATGCGAGCTGTAGGAAATTCGTTTTGCAAATTTCCAAGTAACTCTTCATTGGCGCCCTGCATTGTACCGTCTCGGTCTACATCGGTAACGATGAAATACTTTGCCCCACCTTCAACCATGGCACCGATTAAATCGGTCATCGGCACGTCGGATTGGTCGAGCCAACCTTCAGCGGCGACCTTGCCATTTTTTCCATCTACACCGATAACGATGCGCTCCGCACCGTATTCAGCGATAACTTGCTTTGTAAGTTCCGGATTTTTAAGCGCTACAGATCCTAAGATAACCCGATCTACGCCCAAACTCAAATAGAGGTCAACAGCCTCTTTATCTCGGATGCCGCCTCCGATTTCAAGGATACCTGTGAAAGCTGCACGCACTGCTTTTACAATGTCTACATTTACAGGCTTGCCCGCCTTGGCACCATCTAAATCAACGAGGTGCAAGGCTCCAACCTTAGCTGCTTCATATTGTTTCGCTTGGTCTACTGGATCAGGGTTGATGACCGTTTCCTGTGCGAAATCGCCTTTATACAGGCGAACACTGCGCCCCTCTTGTAAATCTATAGCTGGAAAAATCATACATTCTCCTTTATTAAATAACTCCCTTTGTAGAGTTAACTCCTTGGATATCCGGATTGATAGTAACTGCTTTGCGCAATGCACGACCCGTTGCCTTAAACATACTTTCAATAATGTGATGTGTATTGCGACCATACAAATTGCGCACATGTAAGTTCATAGCAGCGCTCATCGCAAGAGCTTGGAAGAAGTCCTCCACCAGCTCTGTTTCAAAGTTGCCACCTAAAACCGGCGTACTCCATTCCCCTTGGAAAACGAGGTACGGGCGACCACTCAAATCGATGACAACTTGCGTCAATGCTTCATCCATAGGGACCCAAGCATCGCCATAGCGCTCGATACCAGCCTTATCGCCAAGGGCTTTCACCAAGGCCTGCCCTAAGGCAAGTCCAACGTCCTCAACTGTATGATGAGCATCCACATATGTATCTCCCTTTGCCTCTACCACAAGGCTAAAACGGCCGTGCTTCGCCAATAGCGTCAACATGTGGTCAAAGAAGCCTATTCCGGTCGAGATGGAGCTTGTTTGTGCCCCATCAAGGGTAATTTCTACTGTAATATCTGTTTCTTGAGTGGTGCGTTGCACCGTGCCTGTGCGTATCATAACGACCTCTATACTTCAAATCTATTTTTATAATCTATATTTCTAATCTATATTTTCACTGTATATTTTAAATACACATATAAATATAGATGCCAAATCTATTTTCTAATATTTTTTATAATCTATTTTTCAAATCGTACTTCGATGGCACGAGCATGCGCTTCGAGACCTTCCGTACGAGCCAATGTAGTAATGTGTTTTGCCACTTCTTCTAAACGTTCTTTTGTAAATTGTGTGAAAGATGTACGTTTCACGAAATCATATACGCCTAACGGAGACGAGAATCGCGCCGTACCACTAGTAGGCAATACGTGGTTTGTACCACCTACATAATCGCCCAACGGCTCAGACGCATAAGCGCCAAGGAATACAGAGCCTGCATTTTGAACGAGGCTCATATAGTTCATTGGATCCGGCAATTGGATTTCCAAATGCTCTGGCGCCACTTCGTTCATCACCGTGAACATGTCTTCAATGCTGTCCATAATAGCAATGTAACTGTTGTTTTCAATAGCTGGACGAGCGATGCTTTCACGAGGTAACAATTTAAGTTGACGTTCCACCTCATCAGATACGGCATTTGCTAAACTTTCACTAGTAGTCACCATAATAGCGCGTGCACGAGGATCATGTTCTGCTTGAGATAACAAGTCTGCTGCCAAATGAACTGGATTTGCGCTGTCATCGGCGATAACACCGATTTCACTTGGGCCCGCAATCATGTCGATATCGACTTGGCCAAATACTTGACGTTTCGCCGTAGCCACGTAAATATTGCCAGGACCTACAATTTTATCTACCTTTGGAATCGTTTCCGTACCATAAGCGAGGGCCGCCACACCTTGGGCACCGCCCACTTGATATACCGCATCAACGCCGGCAAGCTTTGCAGCACCTAATACGGCAGGATTAATGCCATCCTTTTGAGGCGGCGTAACCATGATGATTTCTTTTACGCCTGCAATCTTTGCGGGCAAAGCAGTCATGATAATGGTCGAAGGATACGCGGCTGTACCTCCAGGAACGTAAAGACCAACACGAGCCAAAGGAATGACCTTTTGACCACGGATGATACCCGGTGTATCCATATCCACAAAACCCTGCTCGATTTCACGGCTGTGGAATTCTGTAATATTCGCCTTTGCCTTTAATAATGCGGCTTTCAAATCATCAGATAAAGACTCATAAGCTGCGTCGATTTCCTCTTGAGGCACCTTGAAATCTTCAATGGAAACACCGTCAAATTTTTCAGAATACGATTTGAGCGCTGCATCACCGTTAGTGCGGACATCAGCAATGATATCGTACACACGACGTTCAATTTCCATATCTGTAGTTTGCTGTGTATAATCACGTACGATACCGAGCATCGCCTCTAGTGATTCCTTATATATTTTCATCTGTCGTCCTTCTTCCTTCTTGAGCTATCAGTATCGCTAGTTAGATCTATTATTCATTTTCTATTATTCATTCCATATATTAATAGTTTTATCTGCTATTAATCCTAAATCTTACTAGCCGGATATATGATTCACTCTACGTCTTATTTATTAATTGCTTCTGAAAGCTGATCAATGAGTTTAAAAATAGTATTTCTCTTTTGTTTTAAAGCTAATGGATTTGCCACTAAACGTGTAGAAATTGGCTGCAACCAGTCGAAAATTTCTAAATTATTCTCACGCAAAGTTGTACCCGTTTCCGTAATGTCTACGATAGCATCAGCTAGCCCTACGAGTGGAGCCAGCTCAACGGAGCCTTCAATTTTGATGATTTCTACATCTTGAGCTCCAAAGTATTGTTTTGTAACAGTTGGATATTTCGTACCAATTCGTTGACGACGGCCTTCTTTAGGGTCATAGCCTGCTAAGGACGCCAAGATGAATTGGCATTTACCCGTTTGTAAATCAAGCATTTCATAGCTCGTATCGTCTTGTTCATCTAGAACATCGCTACCGACGATACCTAGGTCCACAACGCCGTTTTTCAAATACGTCGTTACATCTGGCCCCTTTGCAAGGATGACCTCCATAAAATCGCCCAAAGAGATAATGAGCTTACGCGCCTTATTATGTAATGGCTCGCAATCAACGCCACATGCTTCTAGGAGTGGAATAAAATCCTTTTCTACGCGCCCCTTCGTAAGAGCAATGCGTAATGTATCGTTATCCTGAACTTTGCTTTCACCTTGCAAGGTAATCTCAGTCAAAACGTCAATGTTGAAAGCCATCCCCACAGCCGGCATCGGTGTACCATCAAAGCTAGATAACAGTCCGTCATAACGACCACCACTGACGATATATTGAGACACGCCGTCCACATAACCTCTAAAGGTAATCCCTGTGTAATAAGATTGAGGCGGTTCTGTAGACACATCGATGCGAACCTGTTGCCCTGTTTGCTCCACTTGGTTTGCCATATCTACGAGATTATCTAAAATGCGCTGCGCCGCTGCAGGCAAGATGATTTGGTTCAGCTCATCCTTGATATCTTGAACCGTACCAAATAAACGAGGCCACACATTGAGGAATGGGAACAACGCACTATTTTTAAAGTCAGCAATCAACTCGTTGTAACGAGGTAAATATTTGGTGAACAAAGTCTCGAGAAGTTCTGTTCTTTCATCATCACTGAGCCCTAGCGCATCGGTGATAGCACGAGAGAATCGAGCATCACCAATTTCGAGCAACAAGCTACCACCTAGCTGAGTTTCATTTACCTCTTTAATGATCTTGAAGCACTCTTGCTCTGCCTCAATCCCATCATAGCCCACCATCTCGATACCACCTTGCGTCACTTGGTTCACATCGCCGCGGTGCTTTTTATTTTTCATGAACACATCGCCCAAGTAATAGAACGTGCGAGGCAATTCAATATTAGTAGTCGCCAAGAAACGACCGATAGGCATAGTCAAATCGGGACGAATTACGACGGATACTTCAGAACTATCCATGAATTCGTACATATGTTGACCGCGCCCCATTGCATAGCCATTGAATACATCTTTGTACTCTACGAGAGGCGTAGAAATCTTTGTGTATTGACGATTTCGACAAAGACCGAGCACATATTGACTCACATCATCCTTACGCTCTGCTACGATCCCTATATCATCACGGAAACCAGTAGGTAATTGCTGCTGTACCATCGTAAACATCCTTTCTATCAATTCATTTATATCATTTCTCATATTTTTGAAAGCTATATATCATCTGTATTAACCATTTAAGTTATATGACGGTTTAAGTCATCTGGCTATTCAGTTTATTATGAGAAAAAATTTACCTATATCGATGCTTTTCTATTTTATCGCTTTACTTTATTAAAGTATGAAATTATAATATAACGGTTCTATAGAATTGTCAATAGAACCGTTATAATTTCATGTATTTACTATAATAATGATTTGATGCTATCCCCAAACATTTTCTATATCTGCTACACTATGTGCATCAGATCCCAGTACAAATGGCACCCCAATGATAGCTGCCATGCCCTGGATGAAACGGCTTGGGTACATTTCACGGCAGTCTGGTTTGAAGAAGCCGCTCATGTTGTAGTCTAGTTCGCGACCTTGGACGCGCATGATATGCAAAATATCGCTCACCACTTGCGCATTGCGACGATCTAAATGCCGTTCAAAGCCAAAGTGGTGTTGATATTTTTTTATCAAATCAAAATGACCTATGCGTTTAGGTGTATATTCACCGAGGTCAGCTCGCACGGCTTGGCGCACTGTGGAATAATACTTGTAGTACAACTCATATTGCTTTTCAATCCACGGCCCGAAGCCTTTTTCAAATTCTTGAGGGCTGTAGTCTAAGCAGTAAAAGGCATTATTAACGCCTTCCATAAAGTGAACGGATAAAATATTATCATCCGTCAACGAACCATAACGATCCAAGAACTCTTGAATATCTGATTCAAAACCCGGAATATAATCGACTTCAAAACCGAGGGAGATATCGATATGTGTGCCATACGCGCGTTGTAATTGACGTCCTAGCTCTAAATAGGCATCAACTTGATTTAGTTTCAAAGACGCTGTATCATAGGCCTTTTTGTCGCCACCGTATTCAGCAGCAAAAGCTGTTAGCAATGGTGCATGTTCTGTGAGGCATACCTTTTCTATGCGCAACTCGATGGCCTTTTCTATCATCATCGCAGTTCGGTCACCACTACCATGTGGACACAACTCCGTATGCACATGACCGTCCACGAGACGGCTGCGATACTTACTGTATCCAACGAACTGCCGTTCATCTTTCATGTTCATTCAATCACCCCTATTCGCCCTAACCCCTGGCGAACCCTTATCTATAATCTATACATCATTAGTATAACGTATTAATTTCTATATTTTACTATACTAATTATTATACCAATAATGCGTATGTTTCGGTATCCTGATATTTACCATGTTTGAATCCAACTTGAGGCGTTAAACCACAATAGGTAAATCCAAATCGTTCATGTAGCGCTGTACTTGCCGCATTCCCTGCAGTAATAACGGACACCACGGTGTGTAATGTGTCAGTCGCTTTAGCATGCTCTAAAATATGAGCCATCAACTTAGATGCTACGCCCTTACCACGATAATCTTGGTGGATGTAAATAGATAATTCTACGGTGCTTTTGAAAGCATCTTTTGTTCTATATGGTGAAAGCGATGCATAGCCTACCACCACGTCATCCACAACACCTACAAAAATACAATGCTCAGACGTTTGATGAATTGCATACCACTCCTGCCATTCTGGCAACGTGCGCGGTTCAAGATCAAGCGTTGCTACACCATTTACAACCTCGTAATTATAAATAGTTAAACAAGAAGCTATATCATCCTTTGTAATTGGTCGTATTACTAATTCGCTCATAAAAAACCTATTATAATTAAAAGCTATTTTAATCCTTCGTAAACATTTAAATATTATAAAAGGAATCTCTTTAACATATAAAGATAAAAAGATTCCCTCTACTATTTTAGGTATAAACTATAAAACTTTAAATATTATCATATTCTTAACTTAATAATATCTTTATATAATCTAATTTATATTTTATCCACACAAAATATAAATTAATACATATCATTCCGCCTTCTTGACAGCAAATCAATACACTCTTTTAATAAATCTAACCTTCTAAAATTCGGATTTTTCTCAACCAAATGCTCTTGTAAACCAATCATTTCAATTAAAAGGTAATCAAGTCTTCTTTTTTGACTTCCAAGTTTCAATTGCCTATAAAACCCTAAAATTACATTATCATCTTCATAGGTCTTAGCTATACGGATATAATAACCATTATCTCTTACAAAAAGATGTTTAAGATTGCCCGCATCAGGATGAAGTAATTTGTTATATTCAATTGGCCATGTGAAATTACTTTTATCTCGATTACAACATTTACAGGATAATACCAAATTAGAAATACATCCAGAATCTACACCTTTAGATGAACCAGAAAATGAAGACTCACAAATAAAATGGTCAACTTCAAATAAATGAACATTTGTCAACACACGATTAGAAACACCACAATAAGCACACCGAGAATTATAGATTTGCATAAACTCACGAATATAGTACAATCCACGATCTCTAATCTTATTATAAATTATTCGTGTATGTGGACACTCTCGTTTTATCAAAGCTTCAAGCTTTTGCTTTCTCTCATTAATATCATGATAATCATCACAATAACGAGTTAGTCTGTAATCCTCACACATTTAGTTCCTCTCTCAGTTTAGTAAAATTATTAATCAAGTTGTCAATATCTTCTTTACTTAACTCTGTATAGTTATTATCTCCATCAATTGTATCTCTAATCTGCTCTAATAACATACTACTATTCATATAGCCTTTATTACTTATTCTATCAAATATATTTTTAGTAGCTTCTATTGATTCTCTACAGTCTTTAATTTTAGGAAGGAGCCTTTTATCATAAAACAGCTTAGCTTCCTTTTCATACACCTCAAAGCTACTATTCTCTAGTGGACTTGAAGGTTTAAATTTAGATTCTATATCATATTCACTTGTATCATTTTGACTTATAACCAGAACCTCTTTATATGGAAACACTTTTCGTATAATAAAACGAAGTTCTTCACCTGTTAAAGTATTCTCTGTATATTCAACTTCTTCAAATAGCCTTGAATCAATAATTAAAATATCCGACATATTAATTGTTTCGTTCTCAAGTAAATCATTATACGACAAAGAGGGTCTTACTTCATACTCTTCATACTTATAATCTGGACAATTACACACAGATTTATCTAAATAACTAACAAGAAAAGGATCAAGATTATCATCTATATAACAAATTTTAATTTCCAATACTACTCATCTCCCTTATATGAAATATAATATTAAAGCCATTATAACCATCAATAGAGTCTATTTCTCCTCGTAAGGATAATATAGTATTATATACAATCCACATTCCCAAGCCATGTCCACCATTACGTGTTGACTCATGTGGTTCAAGAATTAATCTAGGTCTTACTAAATACTTTTTTGCTAATCCTTTACCATTATCATGATAATTAAATTGAATTGTATTATTCTTTACAAGTACCTTAATAGTGATTATCACATTTCCAGAATTTTGCTGAATGGAATTTAATATTAAGTTATCAAAAATTGTCCCCAATACATCATCCGATAAATTAAGTATAATACCATTTTGAATATCTAAATTAAAATTAACCCTATTATAATCAGTTTTCCACTGTCTAACAATATCCTCTATTAACCCCTTTAAATCTACACTCTTAGGAATAAATCGTTGAACTTCACTTTTTTGTAATACAGTATCAATTATTCTAACAATACGCTTCATTGAACTTCTACCTTTTTCAATGATTTTAGGTATATTTTTAGTACTAATTCTAGTATACTCTGGTGTCTGAAGGATATCCCACATATCATAATCTTTCAATGCATTTTCAATATTATCATACGACAATATATAGTGATTTCTATCATTATATATTTCATGGGCACTAGTCGCTACTTTCATACCTATAGTAGCCAGAACATTCAATAATCTCACATCATATTCATATCGAGCTTGTGTCTCTCTTTCAGTCCCGATCCTAGCTCTAAGCGACTTTTTAAGGTCTTGAATTTCTGATAGCAACTGTTTCTCTTCTATATCGGATAATTCTTGTACTTTACATTTTTTGCTCAACAGTTTAGTAATTATATTATCCGTCTTAGACGATACACCTTGCTCACTTTCTTTATGTTTTTTTATGGCTCTAATGATTGACTGTCTATAACGTTCAAATTCCTTTAACCCCAGGGAGACAACTTCAACTAAAAGATGATAATAAATATTTTCGTCTAATCCCTGTCGATTTGACAAATCTTGTAATAAAGGATTTTCTTCTTTATCAATACAAACGAATCCTGCTATTTGATTTTCTCTAACGCGCCATGCACCTGTTTCATGCGTCGCAGCCGCCGGAGATTTACGAGCACGAGCATTTAAATTCAACCAATCTTTATTTCCATCATATGAAGATAAACTAAAAGCATTACGATAAAGAACAATTCCTTTAGAAAGAACTGTATCAGTAACAGTATACTTATATTCATATTTAGCTTTATCATTCTTTGATGCCTTAAAGTTAAAAAAGAATTCAGCACTAAAATCGCCTAACTCATCTATTAATTTATTAATATCCCCCTCATCTATAGAGTCTCTCTCATCATTATCCCAGTTACTTAATAAGACATTAATATTTTGTTTGAATTCAAATTCTTTAATATTTATATCAGGAAGAAAGGCTTGAGCATAATCATTAAACTCATCACTCTTAACATTAACAAATAACTCCCCAGATTTTATATCTAAATGAATATAACTTTTACAATTTATGCCAACCTCAGGCTTTGGAAAATAATTAGACAAAGTGACATTGTAATTCTCACTAATTATCCTAATAGACATCTTACTATCATTATATGTTCTCTCCAAAAATACCTTAAGCTGTTCTAATCTTCGCTTTCCCCACACACTTCTTAAATCATATATATGTATTTCTGTCCCATTCGACCAATCAGACTTATTTTCTTCTATTTCTACATAGCTTTCATCCCAGTCTGTCTCCCACTTTACAGTTTCAAATGATTTTTTCTTACTATAAAGTTTTACACGAGCCCCTAATCGAGCTAATGCAAAACGACCAATGCCTTTACTGCCAGATAATATACGATTCTCATTATTTTGATCTACTTCTAAATAACCCTTATCACTCTTACCTACATGCATCCATAAGTTTTTAATATCTTCTAATGACATTCCTTTTCCATCATCTTTAACGACTAATGAAGATTCAAAAAAACTTAAATCTACTTTTGTAGCGCCAGCATCATAAGCATTCTTAACTAACTCTAAAACAGCAGCTTCATCAGTTGTAAAGTTCTGTATGCCTAATACTTTAGCAATAACATGATCCTCAATTGTATAGGTTAATTTATTCATACTGTATTAAATCTCCCTAAAAGTAAAATTCTCTATATCTTTAGATGTAATTCTAACTGAGTTTCCATTTAATGGAACACCTATACTTCTAACGTAATTAAAAAAATCTCTACTTTGTAGAATCTTTTTAGCTATTGATAATGATAGTCCTGAATTTGATAACTTTGTGATAATTAATCCTGAATAAGGTATATCTTGTCTCTTTAATGAGTATACTAATACAGTATTAGTAATAATTGTTGAAATTAACAATTTTTCTTTATTCACTAGCCCTAGAGCTTGTGACCGTCCATATTCAAACCATTTGCAACTTTTATCTCTATCACGACCAAGTAATTTATCTTCATATAGAGTTAAATAATTTCTTATCCCAGGAAATCTTTCTTGAAATTCGATTTCTGTCATTCTTATAATCTTGCCTCGCTTTATAAGATAAGGAAAGATTATAAACTCTCTTTTGCCATATCTTAAACTTTTAGGTGAATATGCCGGCTTAATTAAACTCTCTTCTAATTTAATATTATTAATGACATATTTATATTTTTCTAAATCTATATTTTTTATAACAAAAGCTTTATTATATAGTGTTGCAATAGTATTTGACACTTTAAAATAATCTCCAAATCTTTTAGTTGAGATTGACTTATATTTTGAAAAGATCCATTTTTCTTGAAGTGATTTTTTTTCTATATCAAATTGTATTTTATTTGATATATCTATATAATTAATTACTTCTTTGTTATAAGAATTATCTAAGATAATGATTACCGATTTTACTAATGCACCATTAAAAATATCTAAACATTTATAATCTTTTATGGCTACTAAGTTACACTTAATCTTATCACGTAGAGCTTTACCAAAAACAGTTTTAAATATACTTCCTGGAACCAAATATGAAAACTTCCCACGTTCATTTAACTCTGTAAGACTCTTTTCAATAAATGCATAACAATAATCAAATTTTCCCAATCTACATGTTTCGAATTTTTCTTTCAAATTAAATCGGTTTGATTTATCTATCTCACTATAATTTAAGTAAGGTGGATTACCAATTATATAATCATATTTTATTTCTACATTTGAAAATAAATAATCTTGATTAAATATACTCCACCGAATATTAGGTAAATTAAATTGCATAGCAATTTGATTTAGATTATCAATACATTTATTATAATGTTTTTTATCAATTTCATATCCATATATATCTGATTCTAGCCCAGTTACTATTTGTCTCTTAGAATAGCCTTGCTTTATTGCATCTATAATATATCTACGAACAACTTCTTTTAAAATATTACCATCCCCACAAGAATTCTCTAGAAGTTTTAATCCGTATAGATGTTCAGTATATGAAACCGAATCTAATAGTTCATGGACATAGTTATTAGGAGTAAAAACCTGACACTTTGTATACATTTATCAATCATTCTCCTTCCAACTAGTTCATGAAATAATAAAAATACAAATATCCCATCTAAATTTAGCTAATTACATTATATACGATTATAAATTATCTTTACACACATAAAACATTTAAATTCATAAACTAAAAGTCTTTCATTTTATTTCATATTCATTCATAAGATTAAAGGTTATAGAGTTGATAGTTAAGAGACGAATAAAAACACTATCAAACTAATATATTGCTAAGGTTAAAAAGAACCGATTATATAATAGCTGATAGTGTTTTTCTTTAAATATAAATAAATAATAACAAACTGATGGCTATAAGACCTGCAATAACACCGTAATCAATTGTTTTCAAGCCTACAGAGGCAGCAAAGCTGTGTGTTGGGCCACCAAAACCGCGTAGTTCCAAGGACAACGCCATTGTTTCGGAGCGTCCCAAGGATTTTAGCAGTAATGGTTGGATAACGGACGCATAGGATTTGATTCGTTTAATGAAGTTACCTTCTAAAGACAAACCACGGCAGGCTTGAGCCTCTTGTACAGCATGGCTTTCAGCAATGAAATCAGGCACGAAGCGAAGAGCAGCAGTGAACATAAATGCATATTCATAAGGAATTTTGCACTGTGTTACGAGTGCAGCTGTAAGATCTTGCAATTTTGTAGTTGCCAACAGTCCAATGAACACAAGTGTCATAGCGAGCATTCGCAAGCCAGATACGATGGCAGAAGTTACATCGCCACTACCGAGGAATTGGATGAGACCAAGGAATACAGCAAAGCTAGTTAATGCTAACACTGCTTTGTGTTGTTTGAACAGCAACCCTGCTACAAACAATATACCAAGTTCTACTACGACTAATGCCAATAGCGATACCCAATCGCGCAACAGGATGGCCCACACGGATACGGCGAGGGTCATCAAGATTTTTGTTAACGGTACTAAACGTTCCATATGTCCCTCCTATTTTCCGCTCAATTGAGCCACTAACTTAGATTTCAATTCATCCATAGATTTACAATAGCCCAAGGATGGTACCGCTAGTGAAAGTTCCACACTTGGCGGTTTCGTAAGGCCTAAATCTTGCAATTCATCCGTAGACTTTTTGAATAATTCTTCTGGACTGCCATCAAAGGCTACGGTTTGGTTGCCCATGATGATAGCACGGCTACATTCGCTAGCCATGATTTCCATATCATGAGTAATGAGAAGGATCGTGATACCTTCCGCATTGAGCTGACGCAATAATGCTAGTAGCTCTTTTGTTTCCCTACCATCTTGACCACTTGTTGGCTCATCGAGGATGAGGATTTTAGACTTCATAGCCAACGCGGAAGCAATGGCTACGCGTTGCTTTTCACCACGACGCAATGTCGGCGGGTATGCTTCACGCAAGTGGGCAATACCTGTACGTTTCAATACTTCATCAACAATGCGTTTCACTTCGGATTTAGTACGACCCAAAGACTCAGGGCCAAAGGCAACCTCAGTGGCTACAGTGGGTCTAAACATTTGACGATCTGGCTGTTGGAATACATAGCCGATAAATTGCCCCCGTTTAGACGGCGGCATGGACGTAATGTCCCTACCGTTATAATACATGCGGCCTTCGCTAGCCTTTTCGAGGCCTACGAGCAAACGAGTAATGGTCGTTTTACCGCAACCATTACGACCACCGATGGCGATATATTCGCCCCCTTCGATGGTAAAAGTCACGTCTCGGAAAATATCTACGGATGGCACATAGCCAAAGCGAATGTTTTCAACCTTAAGCATGAGCGCCACCGTCCTTTCCTGGTACATCATCAACACGTTGAACTGGTTGTCTATTTTCTACTATATTAGAATGATCAGCAAGATTATCTACTATATTTCTTTGATTAGCTGGAGAGTTGCTTTTACCATGTACCTCGGTTTGAATAGCATGAGCCATTTCAATTTGATGCAAGCCCTTGATAGCAGACTCGATGCTGAGCCAAGGTTCATCACTGTGGAAACCGGCTTGTTCAAGTTCCATGTACGTAGTAAACACGGATGGCAATGCATCGACGTGAATGTTATGCTCGTACATGTAACGAAGCGTAGTAGGTACATCGTCATCACATGCGATAGAGCCATCCACCATGAGAGCCATGCGGTTAGCGTACGGCAATACAGCATGCAAATCATGGTCGATAACGACAACGGTGATACCGTGCTTTTGGTTCAAATCACCTACGAGGCGATATAATTCGGCGGTCCCATCTGGATCAAGGGAGCTAGTCGGTTCATCAAGAACAAGTACGGTTGGATTCGTAGCCAATACAGAAGCGATAGCCAAACGTTGGCGTTGACCACCAGATAAACTTGTAATCTTGCGGTCTTCTAATCCCACAAGACCAACTTGTTCAAACACCTCTTGAGAGCGAGAGGTAATCGTTTCACGGTCGTAACCACGGTTTTCCATGGCAAAGGCCACTTCTTCACGAACCGTCATCGTTACGAGCTGTGTATCGTAATCGGCGAGAACTACACCGATATGGTTCGCTAGTTCTGGGATTTCCATTTGTGTGGTCGCATGACCATCTACAAAAACCATGCCTTCTAAGCGTCCACCATAGAATTTAGGCACCGCACCTACCATCGCCATACAAAGGGTGCTTTTACCACAACCTGCAGTACCTGTGACAACGAGGAAATCCCCCTCATGCACATCGAGATTGATGTTTTCAAGGGATGGTGTAGTCGCCTTTGGATGATAGTAATTAACGTGCTCAATGGATATTTTAGCTTGGCGCTCAGGCAAGATAGTCAAGCGACTATGGTCAGATGTCAATTGATCCGCATTTGGCAACATGCCACGTTTAGAAAATAGACGTTGTGCCGGAATATACAAAATTGGCGTAATGGCACCATTCAAGGCACCTACGATGAGTACCAATGGCCACATACCATACATGTACACATTATTTGGCAACCCAAGCACTTGCCACAAAATAGTAACAAAGATACCCCCAGATACAACAGTTGCTAAAAAGCCGGACACGACAGGAGTTAAATCAAAACCACCAATTTTACGGAACTTCACGGACAACATAGCACGCGTTACGAGAGCCGCCGTCAAAGCACCACCTGGCTCAGACAACAAGTTGCCGTAAGGGAACGCTGACTTAGACGTCAATACATTGATGAGGGCCGCCACGAGGCCAATCCCCAAGGTTTGACTCAAACTAGGACGAGTCAATAAAATAGCTACGCAGTACGTAGCAATCGTCCAGTTCGGCGTTACCCCAGCCACACTAGGGCTCACCAAATGCAAAATTGTGCCCAATGCGAGCATCAATGTGCTAACAGTAACCCATCTAAACTGGCCACCCTGCACATGCGTGTACACAAGATCCTGAATCCGTTCCATAATAGCCTCATTTCTATAAAAATATATATGGATTTATTTTATCATTCTTCGAGAATTTGTGAAAGCCTAGAGACTATCAAGGGACTTCAAGTAAATTTAACATCAAATTTTACAGCGTCCTTTAAAATTACTATCAACATCTATGATACTTCTTTCTTCCTTTTCTTGTTATATACTTATGATATAATGCGCATAGATACTTATTTACGAATAAAAAAGGAAATATATCATGGCACAAGCATTAATCGTAATCGATATACAAGAAGGCTTAGTTAAGGAAAACCCTTACAATGCCAAAAACTTTATCTCAAATACAAAAGCAATCATTCAACATTTTAGAGATCAAAATATAGAAGTCATTTTTATCAGGCATTCTGAAGATGAAGGCTTATTAGCAACAGGTAGCGATAATTGGCAAGTCTATCACGAATTAAAACCGCAAGAAAACGAAAAGATTTTCAATAAATATTACAATAGCATCTTCAAGGACACTGAATTAAAGGAATATTTAAACCGAAAAAATATTACCGATGTAACATTCGTAGGAATGCAAGTGGAATTTTGCATTGATACATCTGTGAAAGTAGGCTTTGAATATGGTTATAATATCACTATCGTCGAAGATGCTATCTCAACCTTTGACAATAATCATCTATCCGCCGATACAATCTTATCCTTTTACAAAGAAAAGATTTGGCGGAATCGATTTGCACAGCTAAAAACAACAAATGAAATGTTAAGCATCAATTAAATTACGAAAATAATACAAAGATTTTTATAATTTTTTCTCACGTATTTGTCATATATGTATGTTAAAATTTCATTAAATATTTATGCCCGAACATAGGAGGTCTTTTTTATGTATAAGTATATTACGATTTTAGGAGCTGCGGGCCAAATAGCTCAAAAGTTGACTGCTACACTATTAACATATACAGATATGCACATTACATTATATGGTCGTCAGTTGAAAACACGTATACCTCCAGAGATTATCGACCATGAACGTGTTACAGTGATTGAAGGTTCGTTCCAAAATCCTGGTAAATTAGAACAAGCTGTAACAAATGCGGAGGTTGTATTTGTAGGTGCTATGGAGTCTGGCAGTGATATGGCGTCCATCGTGAAAGCATTGAGCCGCAAAAATATACGCCGTGTTATCGGTGTATCCATGGCTGGACTTTCTGGTGAATTCCCTGTAGCACTTGAAAAATGGACCTTCGACAACTTGCCGATTAGCTATGTTCAAGGTGAGCGCCAAGCACGCAACGTATTGCGCGAATCCAACTTAAATTACACCATCTTGCGCCTTACATGGCTCTACAATGATCCCGAAAAAACCGATTACGAACTCATCCCTGAAGGAGCTCAATTCAACGATGCCCAAGTTTCACGCGAAGCAGTGGTAAAAGCCATCTTTGATATCTTACACGCTGCGGATGAAACGCCTTTCCATCGTACAAGCATCGGCGTAGGTGAACCAGGTACACACTATGACAAACCAAGCTTTCACTAATATATAGCTATATTAATTCTTTAATAATAAGGTATATCCAAGATCTAGAGAGTACATTTTTACTCATGTAACATAGATTTTGGATATACCTTTTTTATTCCTACATTTTATAGATATTTATATAGATAAACTCACGTATTTACGCTATACTAATAAATGATTAATATATACTATAGGTATGTGAAAGCAAATGCCTTTTTGGTTATCAATTATATTTATATATGCAACTTATTGTATAAAACGCCCTAGTTTTTATGTATAAAAATAAATGATAGTCATTTTTAGTCCCAGTTAGGGCAGAGGCGAATCAAGGAGTTATTATGAATCGCATTGTTGTTATTGGCAGTTGCAACATGGATATTGTAGTCCTCGCGAACAAACGCCCTACTGCAGGCGAAACAATCATGGGCAACGAATTGCACATCGCTCACGGTGGCAAGGGAGCAAACCAAGCGGTGGCTGCGGCTCATCTAGGTGCAGAGGTCACTATGGTCGGCTGTATCGGTGAAGATGCATACGGCCATATGATTATAGATAATTTAAAAGAAAATTTCATCAATACAGATTACATCGTTACGGTACCGAATACTACAACCGGTACAGCACACATTACATTAGCTGAAGGCGATAATAGCATCATCGTGATTGCAGGCGCTAATGCTAAGGTAGACCAGTCCGTAGTAGATAACGCTTGGTCTGCTATCGAGCAAGCCGATCTTGTAATGGTTCAAAACGAGATTCCTATTCCAACTATTGAATACATCGTTCGTCGTTGTCACGAGGCTAATGTGAAAGTCCTCTTAAATCCTGCTCCAGCAGCCGACCTCGATTCGGAATGGTTAGAATTAGCAACCTATATTACGCCAAACGAACACGAGTTATCTGCGCTCTACCCTAATCAATCTACAGAGGAGATTTTACTAGCTAACGAAAACAAAATCATCGTTACCCTTGGTAGCAAGGGTGTAGGATATGCCGATAACGGTGAAATTCACATTGTACCTGGCTTCAAGGTTGAGCCCGTAGATACAACAGGTGCTGGCGATACATTTAACGGTGCCTTTGCAACGGCTATCGTTAATGGTAAAAGCTTAGCCGACGCTCTACACTACGGCAATGCAGCAGCGGCCCTCTCCATCCAACGCTTGGGGGCTCAAGGTGGCATGCCAACAAAAGACGAGGTCGCTGCATTCTTAGCAGAACACGTATAGATTGAACCGGTCTTTCAAAGCTCCACTGACCGGGTCTGCCTTCGCAGGGCCAAAGTCGCTTTGAAAGGCCTATTCAATCCAAACTATACGTTCTTCAAGCAATGAATGCAACTGTCCTCTATATAACAAAGGGAGTTAATGACTAAGGCATTAAAGCCTTAGTCATCGGAATAGATAAGGAGTTATTTATGCAACGACACGGTATTTTAAATAGCCATATTGCTAAGGTTTTGGCAGATCTTGGTCACACAGATACAATTTGTATCTCTGATTGTGGCTTACCGGTACCTGAAGGGGTTCAAAAAATCGACTTAGCCTTGGATTTTGGTGTACCTAGCTTTGAGCAAGTAGTATCCATCATCGCTAAACATATGAAATCCGAAGCGATTCATGTGGCAACAGAAATTAAAGAAAATAATCCTAAGGCTTACGCCTTCTTAGAGTCTACCTTCCCATCTGATCAATACGAATGGATTGAAACGAGCCACGATGCTTTCAAAGAAGCCACGAAACAATGCAAATGCATTATTAGAACTGGTGAAACATCTCCGTATGCGAACATTATCTTACGTGCCGATTGTATTTTCAGCGATCGTCCCTAAAATAATAGATTAACCAACTAAGTTTATACGTTAAGGAACTGAACCTATAAATCAGTTTATGTAAATTAGATAGCTTAGTTTTCAAAGATTATCTAAACATCTAATCTATTACATATATCAAGAGATACTTTCATCAGTCATATAGGAGTAGTTATGGAAATTGTTATGTCAGGCATTGCGAAGGCATTTGGTACAAACCAAGTACTGCGCGATGTAAGTATTACCCTCAAGGAGGGCGAAGTTCACGCCTTGATGGGCGAAAACGGCGCCGGCAAATCTACGCTCATGAATATCCTCACCGGTATTCACAAGGCGGATGCTGGTACGATTACCATCGACGGCGTAAAGCGAACCTTCCCGAACCCGAGAGAGGCCGAGCTAAACGGTGTGGTCTTCATCCACCAAGAGCTTAACATTTGGCCAAATCTAACATTGTTAGAAAATCTATATTTAATGAGACCAAAGCGCAACAAATTTGGTATGCTCGACAAAAAGGCGATGCTCACTGAGGCTGAAAACACATGCCGCGAACTAGGCATCGAATTGCCACTCACAACAGAAGCAGGCCTTTGCTCCGTTGGTCACCAACAAATGACGGAAATCCTTCGTATTTTGATGTTAGATGCAAAGGTTGTCATCATGGACGAACCGACAGCTGCCCTCACAGAGCGTGAAACGGCGACATTGTTCAACATGATGCGCAAAATGAAAGCACGCGGCGTTGCTATCGTATATATCTCTCACCGTATGGAAGAAGTATTTAGCGAATGTGACACCATAACGGTTATGCGTGATGGTCACACAATCATTACAAAACCAACTGCAGAAATTTCTGTAGATGAAGTAGTACGTCACATGGTAGGTCGTTCTATCGACGAGTTCTACCCTGCTCGTACGACAACACCAGGCGAAGTAGTCATGAGCGTTGATAACCTTAAACCAGAAGGTTTCGGCAACGAAATTTCCTTCTCCTTGCGCAAAGGCGAAATCCTCGGCGTAGCAGGCCTTATGGGTGCTGGCCGTACAGAAATTATGCGTGCCATTTTTGGTGTAGATAAACACAAAGGCGGTACTGTAACAGTTAACGACTCCGTTCTAAACTGTAAAAAACCAGAAGATGCCATCAAGGCGGGCATTGCTTTCATCACAGAAAATAGAAAGAGCGAAGGCTTGATTCTTGATTTCTCCATCGGTTCCAATATTACATTGCCTAATCTTGACGAAATTTGCCCCTCTCATGTACTTGATAAGGGCAAACTCAATTCCTTTGCTGACGAATTGTCTAAAAAACTAGACGTTAAAACACAATCTATTCACGAACCTGCATCATCCCTATCCGGTGGTAATCAACAAAAGGTGGTTATCGCGAAATGGGTCGGTAAAAAGCCATCTATTATCATCATGGACGAACCTACGCGCGGTATCGACATCGGCGCCAAGCGTGATATTTACGATTTAATGAACGAATTAACAAACGATGGTGTGTCCATTATCATGGTGTCCTCTGAGTTGCCTGAAGTGCTGGGCATGAGCGACCGCGTCATGGTCGTTCATGAAGGGCGCGTAGCAGGTATCTTAGACCGCAGTGATGCAACACCGGAATCGATTATGACATTAGCCACAGGAGGACAATAATGGACAGCAAAGCTCTGCAATATGTAAAAAAATTAGGCCCCCTCATCGGCCTCATCCTATTATTTATCATTATATCTGTCATGAACGACAGTTTCCTTGAATTCTCTAACTTGCGTAACTTGTTGCGCCAAGTATCCATCAATGCAATTATCGCCTTCGGTATGACCTTCGTCATCTTAACTGGCGGTATCGACTTATCGGTTGGTTCCATCCTTGCCCTCTCTAGTGCAGTGATGGCAAACCTCATCGTAACTGGTACTGACCCTGTATTAGCTATCGTATTAGCCGCAGGTGCCGGCCTTGTATTGGGCGGTATTAACGGTCTCGTTATTACCTATGGCCGCGTAGCTCCATTTATCGCTACCTTGGCGACCATGACAATCTACCGTGGTGCGACGCTAGTATTCACAGACGGTAACCCAATCTCCGGTCTTACGCAAGACCCTCTATTCCACGGCTTTGGCCAAGGGGATATTGCAGGCCTTCCAGTTCCAGCGATCACAATGTTCCTAGCTTTCATCGCCCTTTGGTTCGTATTGAGCCGCACATCCTTAGGCCGTAAAACATACGCCGTAGGTGGTAGTGAAAAGGTAAGTTACATTGCTGGTATCAAGATTGACCGCGTTAAAATCTTCGTGTATGCCTTAACCGGTATGCTCTGTGGTATCGCGGGTGCAATCATCACCTCTCGTCTTAACTCTGCACAACCGACAGCAGGTGCAGGCTATGAACTTGACGCTATTGCAGCGGTGGTTCTTGGCGGCACAAGCCTTGCTGGTGGTCGTGGTCATATTGTTGGCACATTAATTGGTGCCCTCATTATCGGTACCCTCAACAACGGGTTAAATATTCTCGACGTTTCCAGTTTCTATCAACAAGTTGTAAAAGGTATTGTCATTTTATTGGCGGTTCTTGCAGACCGCAAGAAAGCCTAGGAGGTTCCTATGAAAAAACTATTGTTACTGTTGGCGATGGCTATCATGGTTATCGGTCTTGTAGCAGGCTGTGGTAAAAGCGCTGATAACGGCGGCGACAAAAAATCCGGCACAATCGGCTTCTCTGTTTCCACATTGAACAACCCATTCTTCGTAACTATGAAGGAAGGCGTTGAGGCTCAAGCTAAAGCGCTTGGTCTTAAAGTTAAAATCGTTGATGCTCAAAATGACCCTGCAAAACAAGCAAACGATATTTCCGACTTACTTGAAAGCGGCGTTTCTGTATTGATCATCAACCCTGTAGACTCTGCAGCTATCTCTACTTCCGTAGAAGCAGCAAATGCTAAAAACATTCCTGTAATCACTGTTGACCGCTCTGCTGATAAAGGCAAAGTAGTAGCTCACATCGCTTCCGATAACGTAAAAGGCGGCGAAATGGCCGCTCAACTTATCGCTGAAAAAGTAGGCAAAGCTGCAAAAGTTGCAGAAATCGAAGGTATCCCTGGTGCTTCCGCCACACGTGAACGCGGCCAAGGTTTCCACAACGTAGCTGACAAAGACTTAACAGTAGTAGCAAAACAAAGTGCTGACTTTGACCGTACAAAAGGTTTAAACGTAGCAACAAACATTTTGCAAGCTAACCCTGATGTACAAGCTATCTTCGCTCATAACGACGAAATGGCATTAGGCGCTATCCAAGCAGCTAAATCCGCAGGCAAAACAATCTTCATCGTAGGCTTTGACGGTACTGCTGATGCAGACAAAGCTGTTAAAGACGGCACATTGGCTGCAACAATTGCGCAACAACCGGACCAAATGGGTAAAATCGCTATTGATACAGCTCAAAAAGTTATCAAAGGCGAAGCTGTAGAAGCTAAAATCCCTGTAGATCTTAAAGTTGTTACAAAATAATTGTAAATAGAAACTGGGTACAAAAAAGAGTCGCATCCTTTGATGCGACTCTTTTTATTTTGGCTCTCGTTCCAAAAATTCTTTGAAAAACTCAATAAACTTTGGCAAATATGTTTGATCTAAACTTTCAATAATCATATGACATTTATAATTATAAATGGTACAGATGTTAATCTCCATCGTTAGAGCACCCTTTTGATCTAACGAGAATGTAAGCGTATCCCCTTCTTCAGTTAATACATAAGTAAAGGTGGCTGTCCCCTTGCAATTCGCATATAGCGCAACTAATTCTTTGTATCCGGTATGAATACCAGACCAGTCACTAGGGTCAATGTACCCAGCACAAATATTGTAGCCCTGTTTAATATATACGCCAAACACACCAAATTGAGATAATTCTGTATCCATATCAAAAGCAATTATTAAATTGGGTTCATTTACGATTTCATACATCCTATTCACACTCCACAAATAGTAACATTTTCATTTATTATAACGTAACTATATGTAAAAATCATAACCACCCGTAAAACGGGTGGTTTGCTCTGACCCTATAAGGGTCTTTCTCTAGTAGTGGCCCTCTAAAGAGAGCATTGAATGATCTGACAACCACTCTATTACCACTGGCTGCCCCCTACTCGGGGGCTTTTATTTTGCCTATTTTACCGGCTCACCCGTAAACGGGTCGGTATATTCTTTAAAGTTTAATGTATCTTGTGCTATATCTTCTTGTAACTGAT
>NZ_JAWFXN010000001.1:0-610593 GCF_032575955.1 Veillonella parvula | reverse complement strand
GCCTCGGTAGCTCAGTTGGTAGAGCAACGGACTGAAAATCCGTGTGTCGACAGTTCGATTCTGTCCTGAGGCACCATTTATATGCGGGAATAGCTCAGCGGTAGAGCACCGCCTTGCCAAGGCGGGGGTCGCGAGTTCGAATCTCGTTTCCCGCTCCAATTTTATATGGCGGCATAGCCAAGCGGTAAGGCAGAGGTCTGCAAAACCTTTATTCCCCAGTTCGATTCTGGGTGCCGCCTCCACAATCGTTACCCATGCCGGGGTGGCGGAACAGGCAGACGCAACGGACTTAAAATCCGTCGGTTGGAAACAACCGTACCGGTTCGATTCCGGTCCTCGGCACCAATTAAGACTAACTTTGCGTTAGTCTTTTTTCTTATATACAATTAAAACGATTTGTGAAAATTATTACTATAAGTTACGTATAAATATATAAGAGATAGATAAATCTATGAATAAGAAACCTAAGTTATTGATTAGTGAATGCCTATTTGGTGTACCCTGTCGATATGATGGCAAAGACAATTATATAGAAACGATAGAGGCTCTAAAGGAATATTATGAATTAGTACCAGTATGTCCGGAAGTGTTAGGGGGACTTAGTACGCCTCGTGATCCTGCGGAGCGTCAGGGTAAACGTATATGTACTGTTAATGGAGCTGATGTTACAGATGAGTTTGTAAGAGGTGCTCAATTAACAGTTGATATTGCACTAAAATATGGTTGCAAGCAAGCTTTGATGAAGGCGAAAAGTCCTAGCTGTGGATATAAGTGCATTTATGATGGAACTTTTACTAGAACATTGAAAAATGGTCATGGATGTACTGTAGAGGCTCTATTAGAAAAGAATATAAGAATTTATACGGAAAATGATATAGAGCTTTTGCTTGCAGAAAAAAAGAGATGAGTTAAACTCATCTCTTTTTGGTTATATTAAGTTGTTTTACTATTAAAATAACTTAATACAATAGAAAAATAATGGCTACAATATCAATTAAAGACTACTTGTTTGTATTAACAGGATCATTTGCTAATGGTTGTTCACCAAGTAATGTAGTTAAGTTATGTAGATTAAATCGATATTGAGCATTACTAAAATCTCGTGTTGCATCATATCGTTGACTTGGAGCATGCATGAGACCAACTAATGTATCGTATAGCAAATCATTAGTAAAGAATTGATGCTCGTGTTTTGCAAGTACCTCAGCAGTCTGTGGATAGGTTGAGCGATATTGTGGAGATAGGTATACCCAGAATGGAATATGTGTCATAACAAAATCAAATGTATCAGGGTTATGCGATTTGTCTAAACTTTCACCGTGATCGGAGAAATACACCATGGCTTGTAAGTTTAATTTGTCTTTGCCATAATTGTAAATTTGTTGTAATAACCAGTCTGTGTATAATTGGCTGTTAGCATATGCTTCTTGACCATCAGGATACGGACCTTGTTTCCACTTGCTAAATTCATGCGGGTAACGATCATTGTAATAAATATGACTACCCATAATATGTATAACGATAAAGTTGTTCTTGGTAGGATCTACAGTTTCTAATAATGGCAATAGAGCTTCATCATATCGATCTGAGAATGCATAAGATTCATGGGCCCATTTTGTTGTGTCTGCAGTCTTAGCCATTAATGAAATAGCTGTATCATATTCACCGAATACACCTTGATTGCTAAACCAAGAAGTCGTGTATCCCGCTTTTTTAGCAATATCTAAGATATTGGCTGAATCAAGAAATGGTTTATCATCATATTGATTTCGTTCAGATAGTGCACGCTCCAAGGTTGGTACTGTTTGTACGTACGATGAATAGGCATTATCAAAGAAAATAAAGTCTTTATTGTCCGAACGCATATTGCCTTGCCATGGAGTATCGTCATATGGGAAGTTTGGATTATATACTTTCATATAATCTCGAGAACTAGATTCGCCAATGACTAGAATAATAGTACCAGGTGTTTTGTTCACCGCTGTTTCCTTTGTGTCTAAATTAAAGGAATCAAATACTAAGTGGTGATTATCATTATATTGTTGCATTTGTTTTACATAATCGCCTGCAGCAATCCAGTTCGCCACAATACAGGTTTGTGGGAACAAGAAGAATGGTACATATACTAAAAAAGCTACAAGGGATGCGATAAGCATAGCTGACCGCATAGGACGTGTAGTATTTAAGTTTACTACTGCTTTCATACCTAAGTTAGACCAGTACAATAAATAAGTCCATAAGATAAGACCAATACTTATTGCTATAAGACCAGGTATTCCAGCTGCATTCTTTAAAAAACCAAATGCTTCTTCTGGATTGGTCATATATACGGCTAGCAGACTGGCTGGCGTTAAGCAATGCCAAGTAGTCATGTAATAGCCGATCTGTAAGAATGGTATTAAGCTCAGAATCATGGAAATGATAGCCATGATTAAGGATGTTGTTTTATGGAAGCGATTTGTTTGGTTCAGTAAAAACTGAATGCCTGATAATCCCATGAAAATTAATAAGCCAAATAAAAAATCATTAGCAAATTCATAGAAGTATAATGGCTTCACATAGGACCAATGGAATAAAAGAGGAAAGGTAAGTGCCCATAAGATTCCGACTAGGCCATACCCTAAAAAAGGCCTGTGGAAAACGGTACACCCCATAAAATATTGAAATAAAAAGGTACCTACAATTGTTGGTACAGCTAAAATCGTAATATCCTCTACATCAAGCCCTAAGGTTATGGGCTCATAAATTAAAAATAAAATGATATATAAAACAATACCTATAATACCAAAGCGAAAAATTGGATTTCGCCCAATTTGCCTCACACTCGATGACATAATAAATCCTCTCTAAAAGGAATACACAATAACGTATCTTTTTTTAATATAAAATAATTACAATAATAAAGATAGCAGATGAGTGTAAAAAAAACAATTATTTGAAAGTACTACTATAAATGCTTTATAATTATATAGTTAAAAACATTTTTTCTGAGGATTGGGTTTTATGGGAGATTATAACTACAAGTTGGACGTTTTTGAAGGTCCCCTTGATCTGCTCTTGCATCTCATTGAAAAACATAAAATAGAAATTACCGATATTCCTATCGTTGAAATAACGAGTCAATACTTGGCATATCTAGACAATTGGAACCATTTTGATATTCATTATAGTAGTGAATTTCTTGTTATGGCATCTACCTTATTACAGATTAAATCACGCATGTTATTACCTAAGGCTGAACCTGAGCCCGATGAAGCAGAGGATCCACGTGACGAGTTGGTAGCAAAATTAGTAGAATTTAAGAAAATTAAGGATATTACATCTCTATTAATGGAGCGTACCGCTGTATCTGCGAATATATTTAGTCGTCCTGAAGAAACGAGTGTGCTTGGATTAGATAGTGTATATAATTTGGAACTTTCACAGTTATATCAAATTTTTTATCAAACTATAAAACGAGCTAAAGAGTTACCAGAAGAAGAGACGATTCGTGAGGTAAAGGTTGAAAAGGATACGTATAGTTTAGAGGACATGATTATATCCTTGTCTAGTCGGATACATCGTGGCGAATGTCTATATTTTGGGGAGTTATTAGTAGCAATTGAAACGAAAAGTGGTATGGTAACCATCTTTATGGCTGTTTTAGAATTGTTAAAACAACAAGTTATGGAAATGCGTTATGAAGATGATGATATTATATTCACTGCTATCTTAGAGCGGGCCGTGTAGAAAGGGGGCTATATGAGCTTACCAACGATGCATTTAGAAGCCGTTTTGTTTTCATCGGCAAAGCCTATATCGATAGATATGTTAGCAGAAGTGTTTGGGCTTTCTACAGAGGAGACACAAAAATATATAGAAGAATTACAACGAGAACTAGAAGAACAGAATCGAGGTATTCGAATACGTATATCTGGAGCCGGTGTTGAATTAGTAAGCGCTGTTGAATGTGCTGATTATGTTGGGCATATTCGTAAAAGAGAAGATAAATTATCTAATGCGGCTATGGAAACATTAGCTGTTATCGCCTATAAGCAGCCTATTACAAAGGCTGAAATCGAAGAGGTGCGCGGTGTAAATAGCGATAAAATTATAAAACAATTATTGACTCGATCTCTTATAGCTGAATTAGGTCATAAGGATACTGTAGGTAGACCGATTCTATATGGCACGACTGATGAATTTTTGAGAAGTGCTGGTGTAGAATCGATAGAAGCCTTACATCAAGAAGTTTCGGAAACAGAAGGGTAGCATGGAACGATTACAAAAATATATTGCCAGTTGTGGTATTGCATCACGGCGTAAGGCAGAAGAACTAATTACAGAAGGTAAAGTACAGGTCAATGGTCGCAAGGTAACCGAATTAGGGGTCAAAATTAATCCACAAAAAGATAAGGTTAAGGTTAATGGGCAATTATTGGCTCAAGAGAAACCAGTATATTATTTGTTAAATAAGCCAAAGGGGGTCATTACATCTGTGTCTGACCCTCAAGGTCGAGAAACGGTTTTAGATTATATAAAAAATGAAACGAAACGAATTTACCCTATTGGTCGTCTCGATTTATATACAGAAGGTTTGTTACTGCTTACGAATGATGGAGAGTTGGCACAAAATCTAACGCATCCATCTAAAGGCGTGGAAAAGACTTATGAAGTTCGTATCAAAGGTCGTGTTCGCGATGATGATTTGCAAATTATTGCAAATGGTGTAGAGCTTGAAGATGGTATAACTGCACCTGCAACAATTGTAGATTTAGGTTTTGATGATCATAATGGTGTACATGAAGTAGAAATTACAATTCATGAAGGTCGCAATCGTCAAGTTCGTCGTATGTTTGAACACTTTGGCTATCGTATTCATAATTTAAAACGCATTGCGTATGCTGGTCTTACTTTAGGTGGTGTGAAACGAGGCGCTTCTCGTCAACTAACAATTCGTGAAGTAAAAGCGCTAAAAGCATTGGGGACAGATAAGGCATGAAGCAAATCATAGTCATTGGCGGTGGTGCGGCAGGTCTAATGGCAGCTGTTATAGCAGGCCGTGAAGGAGCACGCGTCATCTTATTGGAAAAAATGAATATGGTTGGCAAGAAAATGGGCATTACCGGTAAAGGTCGCTGTAATATTACGAATAGTGCAGATATGGCCGAATTTATAAAAAATACGCCTGGTAATGGTAAGTTCTTGTACGGTGCCTATGAACGCTTTAGTAATGAAGATCTTCTGGACCTATTGCATAGCTGGGGGTTAAAAACTAAAGTAGAACGTGGGGGACGAGTGTTTCCTGAATCCGATTCTGCATTAGAAGTACGCAATATCTTTATGAAAATCCTAAAAAAGTATAATGTTCAAGTTCATTTAAATGAACCTGTTACATCGATTACTGTACAGGAAAATCGTGTAGTTGGTGTTACAACGGATAAGGAACAATATGCTTGTGATGCTGCTATTATTTGTACTGGTGGTGCATCTTATCCATTGACAGGTTCTACTGGTGATGGTTACGTTTTAGCCGAAAAAGTGGGACATACTATTACTGATATTCGTCCATCCTTAGTCCCTATCGTTACAAACGAAACGTGGGTAAAGGAAATTATGGGGCTTAGTCTTCGTAATGTTGAGGTATCCGTAATTTCTAAAAGTAAGGTACAAGCTAAACAATTTGGGGAAATGATGTTTACTCATTTTGGTCTTACGGGGCCTACAATTTTATCATTAAGTCACATGGTAGGTAAGTTGCTTCGTAAGAAAAATCCTCAAATTACCATTGAAATTAATCTTAAGCCTGCTTTAACTGCAGAAGTATTGGATAAGCGCTTGCAAAAGGATTTTGACTTATATTCTAAAAAACAATTGGCTAATGGGATGAGGAATTTACTACCTGTAAATCTTATTCCCATTGTTATAAAGCTTGCTGAGTTAAATCCGGCTAAACCAATTAATCAAATTACAAAGGAAGAGCGTTTGCGCTTATGTCGTGTATTGCAACATATGACAGTAACTGTTAAGGAATTACGACCTGTAGCGGAAGCTATTGTTACAGCAGGTGGTATTTCATTAAAAGAATTTAATCCTAAAACTATGGAGTCTAAATTGATTGGTGGTTTATATGGTGCTGGTGAAGTACTAGACATAGATGCTTTTACAGGAGGCTATAATTTACAAGCTGCCTTTTCCACAGGCTATGTGGCGGCTATGCATGCCGTACACGGTGATGAAGAATAGAGGTTATTATGAACACTAAAAAAATTGCCATTGCTATTGATGGTCCTGCTGGGGCTGGTAAAAGTAGCATTTCTAAAGTAGTGGCCAATGAATTAGGGTATTTATATATCGATACAGGTTCCATGTATCGCGGTGTTACATGGGCAGTTCTTGATAGTCAAATCGATGTTAAGGATCAAGCTGCTGTAGAAGCTTTATTACCTTCTTTAAATTTGACTTTAGAGCCTACTGCAACAGCATGCAAGGTCTATATTAAAGGGAAAGATGTTACATCATTAATTCGCCAGCAGCAAATTAATGATAATGTATCGACTATAGCTTCTTATAAAGGGGTTCGAAAATATTTGGTAGAACGCCAACAAGAGATGGCCGCCGTTGGGGGAGTTATATTAGATGGACGTGATATCGGTTCTGTCGTATTACCTAATGCAGAGCTAAAAATTTATTTAACCGCTTCTGTAGATGCACGTGCAAAACGTAGATGGTTAGAAGTACAAGGTACATCAAACGAGCAAACACTAGACGAAATTAAAAAGAATGTTGTTAGTCGTGATGAAATGGATAAAAATCGTGAAGAGTCTCCACTTGTATGCGTTGAAGATGCAGTGGTTGTAGACTCTAGCGATATGAATTTCGATGAAACTGTGGCATATATATTGAATTTAGTGCAGGAGACAATCAATCATGAATAAATTTTCAACCTGGTTATGGCGTACCGCTTTTTGGCTTCGCTATAAGGTAGGGTATGGACTGAAAGTATATGGTCGTGATAATTTTCCAATGGAAGGACCCGTTATCGTGGTGCCTAATCATTTAAGTAATAATGATCCCCCTATCTGTGGCTATGCTTTGCCTAGACATGTACACTTTATGGCTAAACAAGAATTATTTGTGAATCCTATTTCGCGTTTTTTTTGTACATGGCTTGGTGCATTTCCGTTAAATCGCGGTGCTATTGATAAAGTTGCTATTCGTCATGCCATGGGACTACTTAAAGATAATAAGGTTTTAGGCATATTTGCAGAAGGTAACCGTCAAAAAAGTGGTAAGCTTGGTAAATTTCATGATGGTGCAGCATCAATTGCTCTTAGAACAGCGGTTAGCATAGTGCCTGTTGCTATCATTGGCTCTCACAATATGGAACGTAATAAAGTGGCTTGTATTATTGGTAAACCGATTCCAGTTGAAAAAGCTAAAGCGACTCCAGAAGCGATTCAAAAAGTAAATGATAGTGTTAAAAGTGAAATCCAACGAATGATAGATTCTTATCATAACAATTGTATAGAGGAGACTTTATGGAAATAATTTTGGCTAAAAACCATGGTTTTTGCTATGGTGTAAAACGGGCTGTTGAAATGGCAAATGAAGCTGCAAATAACGATGGTAAAAGCTATACATTAGGGCCTATTATTCACAATCCTCAAGTTGTAGGTCGTCTTGAAGATAAAGGGGTAAGCCCTGTTCAAGAAGTGTCTGATATCGCTGAAGGCACAATGATTATTCGCTCTCATGGTGTAGGACCTGCTATTTACGAAGAGGCAGAAGAAAAAGGATTACATGTTGTGGATGCCACATGTCCACATGTAAAAAAAGCACAGCAAGATGCAAAGTCTGTTATAGATGAAGGTATGACTTTGGTGATTTTGGGAGAAAAAAACCATCCTGAGGTCAAAAGCATTAATTTATGGGCAAATAACGAAGGAATAATCATCGAAGATGAAGAATCCGCCCAAAAACTACAAGTTGTGGAAAAAATGGGCGTTGTTGTACAAACAACCTTTTCACAATTCAAATTTAACAGTATAATAGACATATTAGAGAAAAAATCTAAGAATCTTAAGGTTTTCAAAACGATATGCAATGCAACGCAAGAACGACAGAATTCTGCCGTTGATTTAGCACGTAATGTAGATCTTATGATAGTGATAGGCGGTAAGAACAGCGGCAACACAAACCGATTGGCAGAGGTTTGTCGTGACGTTGGATGTACAACGTATCACATTGAAACTTCTACTGAATTACAACTGGAATGGTTTAACCGAGTACAGACGGTAGGAGTAACAGCAGGAGCATCGACTCCCGACTGGATTATTAAGGAGGTCATTGAGACAATGAAAGATTTTGCAGAATTATTAGCAGCCGAAGGTCAAGAAGAATTTAAGAAAGGGAACGTTGTAGAAGGTACAGTAGTTCAAGTCGAAGATGAACGAGCTTATGTATCTTTTGGCTACAAAACTGAAGCCATTTTGAACAGAACTGAAATTTCTTATCCAGCACCAGAATCTGCCAAAGATGTGTTAAAAAATGGTGATGAAATTAAAGCAGTTATCATGAATCACATCAAAGAAGATAATCCTATTTATCTTTCCATGACTCGCTTGGCTAAAGATGAAGATTGGCAATATGTTATCGAAGCACAAGAAAAAGATGAAGCTATCGTATGTAAAGGTATTGATGCTATCCCAGCAGGTTTAGTAGTAACAGTTAAATCCCTTCGTGGTTTCATTCCATTGTCCCAAGGTGATGTTCATTTTGTGAAATCCTTGGACAACTTGGTTGGTACAGAATTTGAAGCTAAAGTACTTGAAATCGATGAAAAGAAAAACCGTTTGGTTCTTTCTCGTCGTGCAGTATTGGAAGTGGAACGTCAAGCTAAATTAGCTGAAGCATTGAAAAATATCAACGTTGGCGAAAACTATAAAGGTATCGTTCGTAAAATTATGCCTTATGGTGCATTCGTAGATATCGGCGGTATTGAAGGTTTACTTCACATTTCCGATATTTCTTGGCAAAAAATCAAAAAAGTGGAAGATGTTCTTTCCGTTGGCCAAGAAATCGAAGTTAAATTACAATCTTTCGACGCTGAAAGCAATAAATTATCCTTGTCCTTAAAAGCTTTATCTAAGAGCCCATGGGACGTTGCTGAAGAAACATTGCATGTTGGCGATGTTATTAACGGCAAAGTTGTTCGTTTAGTAGCTTACGGTGCATTCGTAGCTGTTAATGACGACATCCAAGGTTTACTTCACATTTCTCAAATTACAAAACAACGTAATGCGAAAGTTGAAGATTACTTGAATCGTGGTCAAGAAGTTGAAGTTAAAATCATTTCTCTTAACAAAGATGAAAAGAAATTGGGTTTGGCTTTGACTGAATTGATGGAATCAAAAGAAACTGCAGAAGACGCTGAATAATTCATTGTCTAATATAAGGCTAGCCAAGGTTTCCTTGGTTAGCCTTTTTGCGTACTTTACTTAGTATATGATAAAATATAGTAATGTATTAGATTAGATAATGAGGTGAAACTATGGCAAAACCATTAGTGGCTGTTGTAGGCCGTCCAAACGTAGGTAAATCTACACTTTTTAATGCCATTGTTAATAAACGTATCTCTATCGTTGAAGATATTCCTGGTGTGACAAGGGACCGTATTTACTTCGATGCAGAGTGGTTAAATCGTGAGTTTACAATGATCGATACTGGTGGTATCGAGTTCATTACTGACAATAGTCATGTTATTCCTAAGATGATGCGACTACAAGCGGAATTAGCAATTGAAGAAGCAGATGTAATTCTATTTGTCGTTGATGGTAAACAAGGTATTGTACCTGCTGATGAAGAGGTCGCAAATATTCTTAGAGCTAGTGGAAAACCTGTTGTACTCGTAGTTAATAAGATTGATAGTGTAAATCAAGAACCGAATATTTATGAATTTTACAATCTTGGTTTGGGGGACCCCATTGGTATTTCCGCTAAAAATCTTATGAATTTAGGTGATCTATTGGATGATACTGTAAAACATTTTCCTCCAGTAGGTACTAATGTAGATGATGAAGATACTATTCATGTTGCTATTATAGGTCGTCCAAATGTGGGTAAATCTTCTTTGACTAACGCATTGTTAGGACAAGATCGTGTAATTGTATCTGATGTAGCAGGTACTACTCGAGACTCTATTGATACGTATTGGACTCATGAGAATCAAAAGTTTGTACTTATTGATACAGCAGGTATGCGTCGTAAGTCTAAAATCGAAGAAGCCGTTGAACGATATAGTATTGTTCGTTCTTTGCGATCAGTAGATCGTGCTGATATTGTAGTCCTTGTACTAGATGCTCAAGATGGTGTTACAGAACAAGATAAAAAAATTGCAGGTTACGCTTACGAAGCTGGCAAGGGTGTAGTGATTGTTGTAAATAAATGGGATCTTGTTGAAAAAGATGACAAAACAACATTGCGTTTTACTGAAGATATTTATGATGAATTAGGTTTCTTGCAGTTTGCACCTATCCTGTTTGCTTCTGCTTTAACTAAGCAACGTATTCATCGTTTAGCTGATATGTTGAAGTTCGTATCTGAACAACAATACCGTCGTGTATCTACAGGGACGTTAAATCAATTATTACAAGATGCACAAACCGTAAATCCTGTGCCGTCTCGCAATGGTAGAATTCCAAAAATCTATTATATGACGCAAGCTAGTGTTAAGCCGCCTACATTCATTTTATTTGTAAATGAACCAGAGCTAATTCACTTCTCTTATATGCGTTTCTTAGAGAATCGATTGCGTGAATCCTTTGGTTTTGAAGGAACACCGATTCGTTTAGTATTACGTGGCAAGAAACGGGATGATGAAGACTAATGGATATTATGATTATTGTATATGCTGTATTATCATATCTTATCGGTTCGATTCCTAGTGGATTAATTATAGGTAAGTTTTTCTTTAATACAGATGTACGGCAATATGGCTCTAAAAATATTGGCGCTACTAATACATATCGTGTTATAGGTCTTAAAGCAGCCTTACCTGTATTTCTATGTGATGCTTTAAAAGGGGCAGTAGGAGTAGTGCTACTCTCACCCTATGGGCCTATGTTTATGATCTTAGGTGGTATTCTTGGAATGATGGGGCATAACTGGTCTGTTTTTCTGGGCTTTAAAGGTGGTCGTGGCGTTGCTACGGGTTTAGGTGTACTTATTGCTCTTTCACCAATAGTAGCATTGATTTGCTTTTTGGTATGGGGTGTTATCGTATACTTCACTAAACTTGTATCTTTAGGCTCTATCATTGCCGCTGCATTAGTACCAGTACTGATGTATTTCACTGGAGAATCCTTCTGGTTTGTTGGCTTTGGCGGATTAGCAGCTTTGTTTGTCATTGTACGTCACTGGGATAATATTAAGCGTCTACTTGCTGGAAATGAGTTAAAAGTAGAGCGTATTAAAAAGGATTAAAGAATGAATGTTGTTGTTATCGGCTCTGGTAGTTGGGGGACGGCCCTTGCTATTAAATCCGTTTTAGCTAGAAATACTACAACTATATATTGTCGTCGTCCAGAATTTGCGGATAAACTTGCAAAAGACTTAGAGAATAAAGACTATTTACCAGGTGTAAAACTTCCAGAAGAATTACAATATAGTTCTGATTTAGAGGCTTGTATTAGTAATGCTGAAGTGGTATTAATGGTTACTCCTTCTGTACATGTACGTACCAGTTTAGAGGCTATTAAACCGTATGCTCATAAAAATCAAGCCTATATTCTATGTTCAAAAGGTGTAGAACGAACCAGTGGCAAACTTTTGACGATTGTGATGAAAGAGGTTCTTGCTACCATAGGGTGTAATTTAGCGGTTTTGTCTGGACCTAATCATGCAGAAGAGGTTGGTCGCAACTTACCTGCTGCATCTGTGCTGAGTACTGAAAGCCTAGAGGTAGCTACAACATTGCAAAAGGCATTATGTAGTCAAAATTTTAGAATTTATGCAAATACTGATATGATTGGTGTTGAACTAGCAGGAGCCACGAAAAACATCATTGCCCTTGCAGCTGGTATTGCAGATGGTTTAGCTTTAGGGGATAATTGTAAGGCTTTACTATTAACACGTGGTCTTCATGAGATGACTCGATTTGGGGTGGCCTTAGGGGCCAAAAAAGAAACCTATGCTGGTCTTGCTGGTATGGGGGATTTGATTGCTACTTGTATGAGCCCACATGGTCGTAACCGTGCGGCTGGTCAAAAACTAGCCGAGGGTAAGACTATGGATTTTATTGTTAATCATACTAATATGGTTGTAGAAGGATTTTTCGCAACAGAAATTATTTATACAATGGCTTGTAAACATCAAATTGAAATGCCTATAACGAAGGCTTTATATGAGGTTTTATACGAAAAAAAATCTCCATCCATAGCATTAGCTGAGTTGATGGGGCGTGATATTAAAATTGAAGTATCATAAATAAAAGATACTTTTAATTTGGTTATTTATATACTATAATTAATGAGTATAATCTTGTGAGGGTTGTATGCGAATTATTGGCGGAACTGCTAAGGGACATGCTATAAAAGCACCTAAAGGATTAGATACTAGGCCTACACTTGATCGTGTTCGTGAAAGTGTATTTAATGTATTAGCAAATAGAGGTATATTTGGTTCTGATGTACTAGATATATTTTCTGGCACTGGTGCAGTAGCAATTGAAGCCTTAAGTCGTGGTGCAGCACATGCAGTAGCAGTGGACTTTAAAACGGGAAAACTAATTTTAGAGAATGCTAAACATTGTCGTGTGGATGATCGGTTAGAAATTATTCCGAGGAAACTTTCACAATTAAAAAATTATATGGTAGGGCGACAGTTCGATTATATATTTTCTGACCCGCCATATGAAAATGGATTTATACAAGATACCATAGATTTGGTTGTAAACTATGATTTGTTAAAACCTGAAGGTGTTTTATTATTAGAACATCATAAGGATGAGGTTTTTACCTTACCAGAATTATGGGAATGTATAAAAGAACAGAAATTTGGTTATACGGTAGTTTCCTATTTTGTAAAGACAGCCGAAAGGAGCTAAACCTGTGCGTATAGGTGTATGTCCGGGTAGTTTTGACCCAGTTACTAATGGACATGTTGATATTTTTGAACGGGGCAGCCGATTGGTTGATAAATTAATCATTGCTGTCAGCTCAAATCCGAATAAAAATTCCTTATTTTCTATGGAAGAACGGGTTGAGATGATTCGAAATTCTGTCAAACATATTCCTAATGTTGAAATTGATTGTACAGGTGGCTTGCTCAATGAGTATGTTAAATCCAAGAATGCTACTATTATTATTCGAGGATTACGTGCATTGAGCGACTTTGAATATGAATTTCAGCGCGCATTATTTGCAAAATATTTGGATGATGACATTGAAACAGTATTTATTATGACAAATAACAAATACTCTTTTGTCAGCTCCACGGGTATTCGTGAACTAGCTAAATTTGGTGGTAAGCTAGATGGTCTTGTTCCGGATGATGTTAAGGAAAAACTTGAAGAACGCTTTAATACGGTCCATAATAAATAGGGGTGAATTGTATGAAAACAGAAAAATTATTAGAAGATTTAGAGGTTCTTATTGAATCTAGCAGCCGTATTCCTATGACTACAAAACGTATGGTTGAGGAAGACGAAATTATGCGTATTATTGATTCTATTCAGGAATCCTTACCTTTGGAACTTGAAGAATCTCGTCGTATTGTAGCAGATAAAGATAAAGTGTTAGCTGATGCTCAACGTCAGGCTGAAACTTTGATCGATCAAGCTAAAGACTACATTGCTAAATTGACAGCTGAAAGTGAACTTGTAAAACAAGCTCAAGAACAAGCTAATCAAATTATTAATGCAGCAAATCAATCCTCTGATGAGCTGAAAGCTAGCTCCATTCAATATGCTGGTGATGTTCTTAAATATGTTGAAAACAACTTGGAGAAAACATTGGAAAGCTTGCGTCAAAATCGTGAAAGTTTGAAACAAACCGAACAACGTACAGAAGAAAACCAATAGTTTAAACAAAGGCTAGATATCATATTATATCTAGCCTCTTTTTATATTTTAAAGTCCATAGAAAACTTAAGATAAGTAATATCAAATTTCAGATCAATATGTAAAAAAATGTGAGCAAAATAATGAGCCAAAAATAAAAGCGAAGGGATACCTTCGCTTTTATCATTCTCTATAGCTTTCTGGTTTTTTAGGTTCCACAATCATAGTTTGATGGGTATTAAAAATAACAAATCCCAAAGGAGATCCAGGTGGCTTTTTGATATTTTTTATGTATGTATAATCTACAGGAACCTTACTAGTATCACGAGCCTTACTAAAGTAGGCTGCATATTGTGCTACTTTAGATAGAATCATATCGTCTGGCTCAACATTGAGTCTCAAAATAAGGTGCGAACCTTGGATATCTTGTGTATGGAACCAAATGTCAGTTGGCTTTGCAAATCGGTGTGTTAAATATTCGTTTTGTTGATTGTTACGACCGATGAATATTTCACCTTCATCAATTGTTAAGTGAATGTAGTTAGATTTGCCAAGCTTGTAAGATAATGGTTTTTTTGATTTTTTTATGATACCTGCATCCATGCATTCTTTGCGTATTTCTTCTAAGCTTTCACGAGTAGTGGCTAAGGAGATACTGTACAGAATGGATTGTAAGTATGCTAGTTTTGTGGTACTAGCATTGAGTTGGTACTCGCCGCTAACCATACGATTTTTTAGTTTTGTATAAAGCTTATAATACCATTGTGCATTTTCCACAATCGTTAAGTTTGGCTTTAAAGGAATAGTTAAGATTTCGTTTTCTTCGGAAAGAAGATTTTGCAATTCAATAGAAGGCTCATATTGCACTTGAAGGTGTGCATTTATCATTAGAAGATCACCATATAATTTATAGGTTTCCATTTTCTTAGTATCTTCTAATTCATCTTTGATCTTTTGATGGCGACCTTCTTCCTTTTTGATGGCTGCTGTTAAGATTTTTTCTAACTCTTTATCAGCTGTATGAATTGCTTTTGTATTATGAATGGATTCCTCTAAGGCTTCAGAAATAGTGTTGTATTCTTTTAATACCTTATAGTTATGTAATAAAATACTTGCGTAAGCTTTTTTATTGTTATCGTTGACTAAAGTAAACAAACCTTTGCTATTTTCGAGTTTTACCTTGAGGTCGTACAAGGCTTTAGCAAGTGTATCTAGTTGAGAAGTATCTAAATCAGTTATGATTTCTTCACCACTTAATTTGGAAATATATAAAAGCTCATCCAATAAAGGTTTACCAAAACCGTTAAAGATAGCTCGAATAGATTGCTGCACAGAACCATTACCAAAGGAAGTAAGTAGATTTTTTATTTCATTATTATCAAAGTCCATTAAACTTACGCGATTAGCATTTGGTGGTAAATCATACTGTAGCTTTGGACTAATAGAACGTTCACGGTTCATGAGTGGAGAGACGTGAATTAAAGATTCTAAAATAATACCGTCTTGTACAAAAATACAATTGGAATATTTGCCCATTAATTCAACATAAATATATGTACTCGTAATGGAACCGTCCATTTCAAGTTTATCCGTTTGGATGCACATGATTCGGTCGCCATTGATTTGTTCCACCTTTACAATGCGGCTACCTTCAATATGCTTTCGTAAGAACATACAAAGTGAGCTTGGTTCTTTTGGTAAATCTTGCAGTGGTTGACTAAGATACATTGCTGGTGTAGCACCTACGGTAATGATCAAGTTTTGGTCTTCGTTGAGTGCTCGAATTTTAAATAATAATGTAGTTTTATCTATTTGATATAGCTTTTGTATTTGACCTGTTTGTAATCGCTCGTTTATTTCTTTAGCAAGTACAGACATGGTGAGTCCGTCTAAATTCATAGTACTCCTTTCAAATATATTTAGAAGTATAGTTTAGTATACCATAGTGTACATATAATTCTTAGTATTTAACACGGATTGTGTAATTCGTGGTACAATAATAAAAACTACTAAGGAGGATGACTTATGAAAAGTATGACCGGTTTTGGTTCTGGCACAGCAACCAAAGATGGTATTACCTGTACTGTAGAAATTAAGTCCGTAAATGCACGCTTCTTGGATCTATTTATTCGTAGTCCAAAACAAATGAATCCTTTTGAAAGTATTATTCGTGGAATGATACAAGATCGCATTACTCGTGGTAAGGTTGAGGTATCAGTTTCTATTTTAGATGCAGGAGAGCGACCTAAAACTTTCACTATTAATAGTGTATTGAGAAAGCAGATACAAGAGTTATTGGTACAAGAGGAGTTCTATGATAACCCCAAAAAGGTACCTTTACAAGCTGTAAATTCGATTTCTAACGAATGGATTCAACAACAAGATACACCAATTGCTGAAGAGGTACTTTCAGATATTGTAAAAGAAGCAACTACTCAAGCATTAGATGCTTTAATAGCAATGCGAACTGCGGAAGGTCAACATATCAATCAGGATTTATTAGAACGTATCGGAACACTTGAATATATAATTACTAAAATAGACACTAATAAAGCTGGTGCTGTAGAAGCATATCGGGAGCATATAAAAACTAAGATTCAGGAATATTTAATTTCTTTAGAAGCGAGTATTAGTGAAGATCGTTTTATACAAGAAATTGCTCTATTAGCTGATAAGACGGATATTACGGAAGAGATTGTCCGATTTACCTCTCATGTGGTACAATTAAAAAATACACTTGCAGATACAAATTCAATCGGTCGTAAGATTGATTTTATTTTGCAAGAAATGAATCGTGAGGTAAATACAATCGGCTCCAAAGCAATGGATTCGATTATTACTGAGTTTGTGGTTCAACTTAAATGTGAGTTAGAGAAAATTAGAGAACAAGTACAGAATGTAGAGTAATAGGAGGTCTATGAATGAGTATTCAATTACTGAATATAGGCTTTGGTAATATGGTATCTGCTAACCGTGTTATGGCTATTATTAGTCCTGAATCCGCCCCTATAAAGCGGATGGTTCAAGATGCTAGAGATAAGGGATTGCTCATTGATGCCACATATGGTCGTAAGACACGTGCTGTATTAGTTATGGATAGTGGTCAAATTGTATTATCTGCAATTCAACCTGAAACCGTAGCACATCGACTTGTGCAACATGATGTGGATGTAGATACAGTGGAATCATAGGAGTGCATATGTCAGACAGAGGATTATTAATCGTTATATCCGGGCCATCTGGCGCAGGTAAAGGTACGATTTGTGCGAATATTCGTAAAGAAATGCCTAATTTAGTTTATTCCGTTTCTATGACAACCCGTGCTCCACGTGTGGGTGAAAGGGAAGGAATTAACTATTTCTTCCGCTCTAAAGATGAATTTGAGTCTTTACTTAGTGAAGACGCATTCTTAGAATATGCTAAGGTATATGATAATTACTATGGTACTCCAAAACAGCATGTAATGGATTTATTAGATGATGGGAAAAGTGTACTATTAGAAATCGATATTCAAGGCGCTATGCAGGTTAAGGAACGTTTTAGCGATGCTGTATTTATTTACATTGTACCGCCGTCACTATCTGAGTTATCTGAACGTTTACATAATCGTGGCACAGATGCTAAAGAAGTCATTGATAAACGATTGTCATTGGCTTGTTCAGAATTGGCCTTAGCTCATCGCTATGACTATATCGTCGTAAATGATGATTTAGCAGAGGCTTCTGAAAAGGTTGCTTCTATCTTGCGAGCTGAATCTTGTAAGATTAGTCGTAATAAAGAGCAAATTCAATATATTTATAAACAATATCAAGAGTCTAAGGAGAAGTGATAGTATGATGGTAAAACCTCCATTAAAAAAATTGGAAAGCCAAGTAGATAGCAAATATACATTGGTGACTTTAGCGGCTAAACGCGCTCGCGAATTAACAGATGGCGAACCTTGCTTAGCAGAATCTACACATGCGACTGACAAGCCTGTATCTTTGGCATTTTATGAAATTGCTGAAGGTGAAGTGACATATAAACGCACTAAAGAAGGCATTAAATAAAAAATCAATTCCTTGTATCATTGATACAAGGAATTTTTAAAAGGAGAAGAACATGCGCGGAAAACATATCATTGTCGCAGTATCTGCAGGTATTGCAGCGTATAAGGCAATTGAAGTGGTAAGCAGACTTCGTAAAAAAGGGGCTGAAGTAAAGGTTGTAATGACACAAAATGCAACGCATATTGCGTCACCTTTAACATTTGGTGAAATTAGTGGACATCCTGTAGCTTTAGAAATGTTTGAACAAGTTCATCAGTGGGATGTAGAACATATTGCACTGGCCACTTGGGCAGATGCATATGTAGTTGTGCCTGCAACAGCAAATGTGATCGGAAAAATTTATGCAGGCATTGCTGATGATATGTTAACTACAACAATTATGGCCACCACAGCACCTAAGTACCTTTGTCCTGCTATGAATACAGAAATGTATAATAATCCTATTACTCAACGCAATTTAGAAGGATTACGTTCTTTGGGCTACCATATTATGGACCCTGCAGAAGGTTGGTTAGCTTGTGGCATCACTGGTGTAGGACGTTTACCGGAGCCCAAAGCAATTGTGGATTGGCTAGAAGCTAAAATGTGCAGTACCAATGAGTTTGAAGGTACTACTATACTTGTTACAGCTGGCGGAACACAGGAGAGTATTGATCCTGTTCGGTATATTGGAAATCGTTCTAGCGGTAAGATGGGGTATGCCATTGCAGAACAGGCTGCACGCATGGGGGCTAAAGTTATATTAGTAAGTGCTCCCACATCCTTGCCTATACCAAATGGCGTAGACTTTATTTCTGTAGATTCCGCGGTATCTATGCAGGAGGCTGTTGAAGCTCGTTTTAATGATGTTAATGTAGTTATTATGGCTGCCGCTGTTTCTGACTTTAGAGTCCTTCATAAAGCAGAGCAAAAAATAAAAAAAATGGAGTCTATGACCATAGAACTTGTAAAAAATCCAGATATTCTACAAGGGTTGGGCTCTAAAAAAAGTCATCAAATTCTTGTTGGTTTTGCGGCAGAAACAGAACATGTAATCAAGTATGGTCAGGATAAAGTGGCTAAAAAAAATCTAGATATGCTTGTAGCCAATGATGTAAGCAAATCGAATGCAGGTTTTAATGTAGATACGAATGAAGGCTATTTTTTATATCCTGATAAAGAGCCTAAAGAAATGCCTAATATGAAAAAATCTGACCTTGCTCGACATATCCTTAGAGAAGTTATTGATTTAGTAGCAAACAGAACTGACATAAATTAATTCTTGTGTGTGTTGTTTTAAAAAGGGTGTGTTTTTCTTACATGTTTGCTATACAAAAAGCATATTTAGACGGCTCATTAGGAAAAGGAAAATGGAGTAATAATATTATCGCCGGATTGGTCGTAGGGGTTGTGGCTCTGCCTTTAGCAATGGCCTTTGCTATTGCTAGTGGAGTTACACCGCAGGCGGGCATTTATACGGCAATCATTGCAGGTATATTTGTATCCTTGTTTGGTGGCTCCCCTGTTCAGATTGCGGGCCCTACAGGGGCATTTATCGTTCTATTGAGCAGTATCGTTGTCAATTATGGCTTTGAAGGCTTACAAATTGCGACCATGATGGCAGGGATTATTCTCGTTTTAATGAGCGTTGCAAAGTTAGGAACGGTTATACGGTTTATACCCACACCTGTTATTATGGGTTTTACAGCGGGTATTGGTGTTACAATTTGGGTGGGGCAATGGCCATATTTCTTTGGCTTTCCGCAGTTGCCGTATATGGCTCATTTCCATGAAAAATTATGGGCTATGATTCAGTCCTTACCATACTCTGACTTACCTACATTGGGTATTGCGCTCTTAAGCTTAAGTCTACTGTTAGTTTCACCTAAAATCCCATATATCAATAAAGTTCCAGCTCCTATTGTAGCTATGGTTGTTGCTACGGTTATTCAAGCCATCTACCAATTTCCTACGGTTTTAACCATTGGCAGTGCTTTTGGTGGTATACCTCAAGGTTTGTCAGAATTTTCTGTACCCAAATTGAGCTTTGATAAAATCTTATCCTTAATTGGTCCAGCTTTTACAATTGCTATGCTAGGCGCTATTGAATCCTTATTGTCTGCAGTTGTTGCTGATGGTATGAGTGGAACCAAGCATGAATCTAATACTGAACTATTTGGACAAGGATTAGCTAATATATTTGCGCCATTGTTTGGTGGAATTGCATCAACCGGTGCTATTGCGCGAACTGCTACAAATATTCGACAAGGCGGTAATTCTCCGGTGGCAGGGATTGTTCATGCCATTACATTAGGGGCTATCCTTTTATTTTTAGCTCCATATGCAATATATATTCCATTGACATCTATGGCAGCTATATTATTTGTAGTAGCCTATAATATGAGTGATGTACCACGTTTCATACAGATGCTTATTCTCGCACCTCGTCCAGATCAAGTAATATTATTGCTTACTTTTTTCCTGACGATTTTTACGGATTTAGTAGTAGCTGTAAATGTAGGTGTAGTTCTTGCAGTGTTGCAGTTCATGCGCAAAATGGTTAATACAATTGATGTGCATGAAGCAAGTAGTGCCGAATTATCAGCACAGATTAGGCATGAGATTACAATCCATCCAGAAATAATGGTATACACTGTAGAAGGCCCATTATTCTTTGGTGCTATAAGTGCATTTGATAGAGCGTTAAACTCTATACATAAAGATCCTAAATATTTAATCATTCGTTTTGTAAAAGTACCATTTGTAGATTTAACGGGTTTACGTATTTTACGAGGTATTATTGAAGAACTTCAAAAAAGAGGCATAGAAGTTTTGCTTAGTGATGTGAGTTACGATATACGTAGAGAGATGTATAAATCTGATTTCTTGGATATTCTGGGCCGTCATCATATGTATCGTCAGTTTGAAAGTGCCCTTCATAAGGCCGAACATGATTTAGCTTTAAAAGAGGCAAGAGAGGTATAATAATGACTTGCTTTCTCACTGTAAATACACTATAATATTTTTGTAACTCATCAAGAGTAGTGGAGGGATAGGCCCTGTGAAGCTACAGCAACCATTCCAAGCGGAAAAGGTGCTAATTCCTATGACAAATGTCGTTAGATGGGAGGGTCTCTCATGAGTGCATGAGAGACTTTTTTCGTATTAGGAGGATAAAATGGCTGAAAAACATATGTTTTTTACTTCTGAATCTGTTACTGAAGGCCATCCAGATAAAATAGCTGATCAAATTTCTGATGCTGTTTTGGATGCGATTATTGAAAAGGATCCAACTGCTCGTGTGGCTTGTGAAACTTTAGTTACTACTGGTTTAGTTCATGTAGTAGGTGAAATTTCTACTCACACATATGTTGATATTCCTCGCATCGTACGTGATACAATTCGTGAAATTGGTTATACTCGTGCAAAATTTGGTTTTGATTGTGATACTTGTGGTGTACTTGTATCCATCGATGAACAATCTGCGGATATCGCCATGGGCGTTGATGAAGCACTTGAATCAAAAGATGGCAATGGTGAAGTGCTTGATAAAATCGGTGCTGGTGACCAAGGTATGATGTTTGGCTATGCATCTAATGAAACACCTGAACTCATGCCTTTGCCAATTTCCTTGGCACATCGTTTATCTCGTCGACTTACAGAAGTTCGTAAGGATGGGACTTTAACTTACTTACGTCCAGACGGTAAAACTCAAGTTACTGTAGAATATGTTGATGGTAAACCTAAGCGCATTGATACAATTGTTATTTCTACGCAACATAGCCCTGAAGTGACCCAAGAACAAATTAAAGCCGATTTGAAGCGTTATGTAATTGACGCAGCGTTGCCTGCTGAATTCGTTGATGAAAATACTAAATACTTCATCAATCCAACTGGTCGTTTCGTAATTGGAGGCCCTCATGGTGATGCTGGTTTAACTGGCCGTAAAATTATTGTAGATACATACGGTGGTATGGCCCGTCATGGTGGCGGTGCATTTTCTGGTAAGGATCCATCTAAAGTGGACCGTTCTGCAGCATACGCAGCGCGTTATGTAGCTAAAAATGTTGTAGCAGCAGGTCTTGCTGATAAATGTGAAGTGCAAGTTGCTTATGCAATTGGGGTTGCTCATCCTGTATCTATTTTAGTTGATACTTTTGGTACAGGTCGCATAGAGGAAACAAAAATTCAAGAGCTTGTTAAAAAACATTTCGACCTTCGTCCAGCAGGAATCATTGAAATGCTTGATTTGTTAAAGCCTCATTATCGTAAAACTGCAGCGTATGGTCACTTTGGTAGAACTGATGTGGATTTACCTTGGGAACGTACAGATAAAGCACAAATTCTAAAAGAAGAAGCTGGCTTATAATACAAAAGGTCTTGGTAGAATTTCTACTGAGACCTTTTATAATAAACGAAAGGAAATAATGTATGCGCGTAGCACAAGTTATAATTAACAGACCAGCCAAACAACTTCATAAATCTTTGAGCTATTTAATGCCTGAAAAGTTTGGTAATGTTTTGCCTGGTACGCGCGTACTCATTCCTTTAGGACATAGTCGTGAAGAAGGCATTCTTATTGGTTACGACGAGTTAGTTGAGCCACCAGAGTTCACTTTACGAAATATTGTGCAAGTATTAGATAGTGAACCTTGGTTTACACCGGAAATGATGGATACGGCCCGTCGTCTAAATGAGTATTATTTATTCTCTTATGGCGATGCATTGCGATTGTTTACAGTGAATAAGACATTAAAATCTTACGAGGCACCAAAGGAAGAATGGTTAGTAGTTATGCCAGAATTTTCGGTGGCACAATTTAGTGAACGGAAAAAGAAACAACGAGAATTAGCAAAATACTTACTTGAAGTGGGCGGAGCATCTAAGGCATTACTGCTAGCTAAAGGTTATTCTCGTATGGTCATTAAACAAGTGAGTGAAGCTAAAGGTATTGTCGTTGAAGCTCGTTTTAAAGCCACAAAAACAACATTTGATGAGCTTTTAACAGAAGAAGTTAATATTCCTCTTACTGAAGCTCAACAAGCTGTATATGGACCAATACAAGCTGCAATGAATAGCCATGAACATAAAACCTTTTTACTTCATGGTGTCACTGGTAGTGGTAAGACTCAATTATATTTACGTGCTACAGCAAAATGTATTAGTCAGGATAAGACGGCTATTATTTTAGTACCTGAAATTATATTGACTGATCAAATTGTGAGACGATTTGTAGAAACTTTTGGTGACGAAGTCGTAGTATTTCATAGTAAATTGACGGTACAACAACGGAACAATAATTGGGAGCGTTTGCGCCGTAAGGATAGTCACATTATTATTGGCGCTCGTTCTGCCGTATTTGCGCCAGCTGAGGATATCGGGCTTATTGTGGTCGATGAAGAACATGATCCATCTTATAAACAAGAGGATATGGTTCGATATCATGCACGTAACGTGGCATTGTGGCGTGCTGAGGCACATGGTTGTCCCGTTATTTTAGGCTCTGCTACACCATCTGTTACTTCGTACTATAAAGCTAAGCAAGGGGAGTATCATTTACTAGAGTTGACAAATCGCATTTTTGAGCAACCTATGCCGAAGGTTACTATAGTAGATATGAAGGAAGAAATTCTTCATGGAAATTACTCCGTTTTTTCTGATGCCATGAGTCGCTTAATTCAACATACATTGGATGAGCATAATCAAATGATTATTCTGTTAAATAGACGCGGTTATAGTACTTTTGTTATGTGCCGGGATTGTGGGGAAACTATTATGTGTCCTCATTGTGATGTAGCTATGGTTTATCACCAAGCTGGTGAAGAATTGCGTTGTCATTATTGTGAACATCATGAACCAATTCCAACTGTTTGTCCCAAATGTAATAGTAAGAGGATTAAGTTTTTTGGTTCAGGCACACAAAAGGTAGAGGAAGAGTTACGTCGTCACTTTAAATCGGCCCGCATTGCTCGTCTTGATCAAGATGTGACAAAAAATAAGCAATTAGCAGAAGATATTTTACATGACTTTGGGGCTCATAAATATGATATTTTGTTGGGAACACAAATGGTATCTAAAGGTCATGACTTTAAAGATGTAACAGCTGTTGGTATTTTAACAGCCGATTCAGTTTTGAATATTCCTGTTTATACAGCTTCAGAACGAACTTTTGATTTACTTACTCAAACCTCTGGACGTGCCGGTAGGGGTGAAAAACCGGGTAGCGTTGTAATACAAACATATAATCCTTTAAATTATGCTATAATAAAGAGTAAGGCTCATGATTATATAGGCTTTTACAATGAAGAAATTAAAAATCGTAAAGCTTTAGGATATCCTCCATTTCGCGAAATGATTCATATGGTAGTGCGTCATCAAGATATGAAAACATTAGAGTCTATAGCAAATCGTATTGTCGATGACTTGGAGTCTTATAAAGGAGATCAGGATATTTTGATTAATGGTCCTTATGAAGCGCCTATAAAAAAAGTGCGCGATATGTATCGTTTAGCTATTATGATTCGCGGTACAGATTTAACAAATTTGAAAGAATATATATATAACTCATGGATTTTCATGCAAGAAGGACTGCTGATTGACGTGGATCCCGTGTAGTGTAGGAGTATCAATGGCTGTATTAGATGTTGTGAAAGCAGGTCATCCCGTTTTAAAACAAGTGGCGGAACCTGTAGAACATGTTAATAAAAAACTTAGAGTCCTTATCGATGATATGGCTGAAACTATGTATAAGACTGAAGGAGTTGGTCTTGCAGCACCTCAAGTGGCTGTAGCTAAACGTATTATCGTTGTAGATGACCAATCTGGTAGTGGTCTTATTGCGCTAATTAACCCTGAAATCACTCATGCTGAAGGTTCTCAAGTTGGACCTGAAGGATGCTTAAGTGTGCCAGGATATTTCGGAGATGTGGAACGATTTAATAAAGTCACCGTTAAAGGTATTGATCCACATAATAAGAAGGTAACTATAAAAGCTGAAGGTTTTTTGGCGCGTATTTTCCAACATGAAATTGATCACTTGGAAGGGCATTTGTTTATTGAAAAAGCAACTAACTTACGATTAATTACTGATCATCCAGAGGAGAAAGAAATTGTCTGATAATAAACAATTACGCATCGTTTTTATGGGGACACCAGACTTTTCTGTGCCTACCTTAGAGGCTTTGATTCAAGCTGGTCATTCTATTGTCGGTGTGTATTGCCAGCCTGATAAACAAAAAGGGCGTGGTAAACAAGTTCAAATGCCCCCTGTAAAAGTAGCTGCTTTAGAGCATGACTTGCCTGTATATCAACCAGTCACTTTGCGTGATGAACAAGTGAGAGCCGAATTAGAAGCATTACAACCAGATGTAGTGATTGTTATTGCGTATGGTAAAATTTTACCTCCTTGGCTTATTCGATTGCCGCAATATGGTTGTATTAATGTTCATGCCTCTATTTTACCTAGTTATAGAGGCGCTGCGCCAATTCACTATGCAATTCTTAATGGAGACTCTAAAACGGGTGTTACCATAATGCATATGGATGATGGACTTGATACAGGTGATATCATCGACATTGTGGAGACAGATATTTTACCCGGTGAAACGACAGGACAGTTATTTGAACGTATAGCTGTACTGGGGGGTGAAACTATAGTACCTGTATTAACTCGTTGGGTTAATGGAGAAATTGTGGCTACACCACAAGATGATACAATGGCTACACATACTACTAAGATTACAAAGGAAATGGGGCAGATCGACTGGTCTAAGCCGGCTAATGAAATTGCAAACCTTATTAGAGGACTTAATCCAGCACCTGGATGTTATACATATCTCGATGGAAAACGTTTAAAAGTATGGTCTGGAGAAGTGGTTCCCAGTGATACGACTCACTGTTTGATTGATGTTCATGGTAAACATGTACCAATTGCTATATCAGCCACAACTGTGCCTGGTACAATCGTATCTAAAATAGCCGGTTTAGGTGTATTTTGTGGTGATGGAAATATAATTCTATTAACAGAAGTCCAACCAGAAAATAAAAAACGCATTTCTGCAATTGATTTTATAAATGGTCATCAAATAAAGGAAGGTATCGTTTTTGGGGACTCAATATAAGCAGTACGAAACGTATCCGTTATACTTGATTTTATCAACTATTACATGTGCTTTGCTCACAGCAGTACTAGCCTTTCTAATGTATATATTAGAACCAGGACTTTTACAATTGCATCCATTTGCATCAATTATAAGTAGTGTAGTTATATCTATACTTATTGCTATTATATGGATTTTGTGCTTATCTTTAATTGTTGCTAGCACAGGTATTATACGGTTACATCCTATTGTTTTAAGACTAGCCAATCAGTTTATTTATGGATTATTTCCATTAACTTTGGCGATTGGTAAGGTGAGAGGGGTTACTAAGGATCAACTCCGCCAGTCTATGATTGATTTAATCAATCATTTAGTAATGTTAGATATGTATACGGTAGATCCAGAACGTATATTATTATTAACTCCTCACTGTTTACAAGAAAGTTCGTGTGTTCATAAGGTTACACATGATGTATATAATTGTAAGCAGTGTGGGCGATGCCAGGTTGGTAATTTGTTGCAAGTGGCTAAGGACTATGGTTGTCAATTTATAGTTGTCACTGGAGGCACCTTAGCACGGATGAAGGTAAAGGAAGCACGCCCAAAAGCTATTGTAGCAATAGCTTGCGAACGAGATTTAGCAAGTGGAATGGCTGATGTATTTCCCATCCCAGTTATTGGGGTATTAAATGAACGTCCTAATGGGCCATGTTGTAATACAACAGTCGATTCTGAACGTGTTCGAGCAGTAGTAGAACAATTGATTGGTAGGAATAGCGATGACAGAAGTAAAGACTAATCAACAACAGAATATTCGCTTGCTCGCTGTAAAAGCATTAAGTGATATTAATCGCAATGGCGCCTATGCAAATATTAAGTTGCAAGAGTATTTACAGAAATATCATCTATCCGATTTAGATCGAAGATTCTTTACTGAACTTGTGTATGGAGTCATTCGTAGAAAAAATTATTTGGATGCTATTATTGTTTTCTTTGCAAAGCGCCCCTTAAAGAAACTATCTTCTATGGTTGTGGAAATTCTTAGACTTGGTATTTATCAAATTATCTATATGGATAAGGTTCCTGAAAGTGCGGCTGTTAACGAATCTGTTAAACTCGCCAAAAAGCTAACTAGAGGTTTATCTGGTTTTGTAAATGCTGTTTTACGTTCGGTTTTACGTGAAAGTGATAGCATTTCTATAGGTGAACTAGCTAAGTCCGAAGCTGAAGAAATTTCCTTTATTTACAATCAACCATTATGGCTTGTCAACTTATGGATAAAAGAAATGGGAAAAGATAAGACCGTAGATCTTTGTGCTTGGTTTAATGAACAACCTCGTTTGACGGCTCGCATAAATACAGTGAAAGTATCTATTGAGGATTGTTTAAAAGAATTAGAAGATTTAGATTGGATTGTAGAACAGGATACATATATTCCTGAAGTAGTTTATATTGATGGACATCAAGGTCATTTAGAAAAAGCCAAACCTGTTTTAGATGGTCATATTACTTTTATGGATAAAGCATCTATGTTAGTAGCTCATGTGGTGGATCCTCAACCAGGAGAGCGTATCTTAGACTGTTGTGCTGCACCAGGTGGCAAGTCTATGCATATGGCAAGTCTTATGAACAATACAGGAGCTATTATGAGTTGTGATATTTACGACCATAAATTAGAACTGATTAATCAAAATGCTGAGCGATTAGGTGTATCTATTATTTCTACTAAGCTTCAAGATGGTCGTTATCTACCTGATAATTGGAAAGAACAATTTGATCGCGTCTTAGTTGATGCTCCTTGTTCTGGTCTAGGTATATTACAAAAGAAATTAGATATGCGTTGGCGTAAAACAGAGTCTTTACTTATTGAGTTGCCGCCGTTACAGCTTGAAATATTAGAAAAAACTTCTGAAATGGTTAAGGTTAATGGATATTTAGTATATTCCACATGTACTATGAATAGTGGTGAAAATGAAGCTGTTCTAAATAAATTCTTGGCAATTCATAAGAACTTTATCATAGATCCTGTATCATATAAAGGGGCACCACAAGCTATAGATGGTATGATTACAACCTATCCACCGCGAGATCATATGGATGGTTTCTTTATGGCTCGCATGAAACGCTTATCATAATATAAGAAATGGAGCACCATGATAGAATTATTGGGTAAGTCTTTAGAAGAATTACAATCTATCTTTAAGACCCATAATATACAAAAGTTTCGAGCGAAACAGTTATTTGACTATATCTATCATAGATATATTTTTGATTTTGAAGACATGACACAATTTCCGAAAGACTTGCGTCAATGGCTAAATGATAATTGTGTTATTTCTTTACCTACATTAATTACAGAGTCTATTGCCCCTGATGGAAAGACTCGCAAAATTCTTGTAGAGATGACAGATCAAAGTCGTGTGGAAGCAGTTTTGATGGAGCAACACTATGGGTATTCTGTATGTGTTTCCTCTCAAGTGGGGTGTGCTATGGGATGTGTATTCTGTGCTTCTACACAAGGTGGCTTATACAGAGATTTAACAGTCGCTGAGATTATTGGACAAGTTGTCATATTTGGGGCTCTTACTAAAGAGGAAATACATTCTGTTGTCGTTATGGGCGCAGGGGAGCCGTTACAAAATTATGATAATGTATTACAAGCATTACAACTACTACATGATCCTATGATTTGTAATATTAGTTATCGTAAGATGACTATTTCCACTTGTGGTTGGGTTCCTAATATTTATAAATTAGCTGATGAAGGTTTGCCAATAACCTTAGCACTTTCATTACATGCTACAAATAATGAAGTTCGTCGTAGTATTATGCCCGTTGGGGCACGTTATGAATTGACGGAAGTCTTAGATGCGGTAAAATACTATTATAATACGACACAGCGTCGTGTTACCTTTGAGTATATTCTTATAGATTCTGTAAATGCATCTATGGATGAGGCTCATGCTTTGGGGAAAATCTATAAAGTTTTCCCAAATTGTCATGTTAACTTGATCCCAGTTAATGGCAATGAACATATTGAATTATATAAACCATCTATTACGAATATGAATACATTTAAAGACATCGTCAGTTCCTATGGTGTATCAGTAACGGTACGAAAGGAAATGGGCGATGCAATCCAAGCCGCATGTGGGCAGTTAAAGGCTGCTCATGGTCGGAAAAAGGAGAATCATGAATAATTTTGTTGGTTTAAGTAAAATTGGGCTTGTGCGCCAGCGTAACGAGGACCGTTTCTTCATTGATGGCCATATTTGTGCTGTTACTGATGGCATGGGTGGTTATAGCGGTGGTGAAATTGCAAGTACCTATGCTGTAGATGAAATAAAAGAATATTTGTCCTCCCTTGAAACGATAGGTCAACAAGACTTATGTGATGCTATTATTCACGCTAATCAACGTATTGTAAATCGCGTTGCTTGTGAAGAACGTCTTGCTGGTATGGGTACTACCGCTGTAGTTACAGCTATAAATGGTAATCAACTTTACTGGGCAAGTGTTGGTGATAGTCGTTTGTATGTATATAGAGATGGTCATTTACGACAAATTACTACGGATCATTCTATGGTACAAGAATTATTAACAGCTGGAGAGATTACAAAGGATGAAATGCTAAATCACCCTCAACGGAATTTATTAACTCGCGCAGTTGGTGTTGATGAAATCTTAGAGGTTGATAGTGGCGTAGAATCTATTCTTCCCGGTGATCGTATTTTACTTTGCACTGATGGATTAAGTGGCTATGTATCCGATGATGTAATTGCCTCTGCATTACAATCAACGGATGATGATATGTTGGTTATTGAATCATTGATGGAAGCTGTATATGAAGTCGGAGCAGGAGATAATGTGACCATTGTGGTGGGAACAATCTAATCTAGAAATGGAGAAATAATGAGTACTATGAATATAAAAGGCATACTTCTAGATAACCGCTACCGAATTGTTGATAAAATTGGCGTTGGTGGAATGGCTGATGTATACCTTGGAGAAGATACCTTACTAGGTAGACAAGTAGCAATAAAAGTATTGCATGCTAATTTTGCAAATGATGATGAATTTGTGACTCGATTTAAACGAGAAGCACAAGCGGCAGGTAAATTAAATCATCCAAATATTGTAAATATGTATGATGTAGGTTTTGATCAAAATCTACATTACATTGTCATGGAATATGTAGATGGTGAAACCTTAAAAAAATATATAACTCGTCATGGAAGACTGTCCATAGATGAGGCTGTTAAATTTACTATCGCCATAGCTGAAGGCTTAGAACACGCGCATACAATGGGCATTGTTCATTGTGATATAAAGCCACATAATGTTATTATTACCAATACGGGGCGCGTTAAAGTAACTGATTTCGGTATTGCTCGTGCAATAAATGCAACTAACACAGTTATGTATACGAATTCGATTTTGGGTTCAGCACACTATTTATCACCAGAGCAAGCTAGTGGTAAACCGGTAGACGGCAATACAGATATCTATTCATTGGGTGTTGTATTGTATGAAATGCTTACAGGTCGTGTACCATTTGAAGGGGAAACACCAATTGCGGTAGCATTAAAACATGTTCGTGAGAAGGTAGAACCTCCAACACGATATAATCCATCAATTCCTCCGCTTTTAGAAGCTGTTGTTATGAAAGCATTATCTAAAAATCCTGCTGATCGATTTGATTCTATCTCTGATATGATCAATGATTTGCGATTATCTCAAGGTTTTACGATGGGCAAAACACAACGTCATGAACCATATGACTTTGCTACACAAATGATTCCTGCTGTTGATCCTGAAGCACTTGAAGATCTTAGTACGATTCAAGAAGAACGAAAAGAAGAGGGTAAAAAGAAGAGTATGTTAAGTAAAATTGCATCGATTCCACAAAAATACATCGTTCTAGGTGCTGCTGTCATTTTCTTAGTAGCATTTTTAGGTGCTTTCTTAAGCTACGGTAATTTCTGGAGTAATACAACAGTAGATGTACCTAATGTGGTAGGCAAACAAGTTTCTGTAGCAAAAAATATCTTAGAAGATAAACATTTGCGTGTGTCTACAAGTGAAGTCACAAATCCAGATGTGCCAGCTGGTCAAGTTATTTCTCAAACTCCTGGGGCTGGAGAGAAGGTTAAAGAGCAACGAACAATCCATCTTGTGGTTTCTAAAGGTGTAGGCGATATTACGGTGCCAGATTTAACTGATTTAACTGTGGATCAAGCCCGTCAACGACTTAAAGATTTAGGTTTAGTTGTGGGGAAAATAACACAGCAATCTGTAGATGGTAAAAAAGATGGTGTAATCATTGCTCAGAGTCCTTCCGGAGATTCTAAAGTGTCTAAAGGGACAACAATTGATCTCGTTGTAAATAAAGCGAAGGCTAAGAAAGTCAAAGTACCTAATCTTGTTGGTATGACATTAAAAGATGCTCGTGATACATTGAGTAATATTCAACTAGGTGTAAACCAAGTATCTGGATCTGTGGAAGAAAAATCTGTGGTTATAGAGCAAAGCATTAAAGCTGGCGATGAAATTGACGAAGGCTCCACATTAAATCTTACGACTGAGTTCAAAGATGATAAAAAGAAATCTGATAAAAAAGATGGAAACAGTGGTAATAAAACAACTGGTACTATAGATGTTACTGTACCAGCTGGTTCTAAAAATCAAGAACTTAAAATTGTCGTAAAAGATGATGAAGGTTCCGCAGTAATTTATGATGATACCAATAAACCTGGAGATCGTATTGTTCGAAAAGTGTCCGGTGTAGGTAATGTACGTATTGAGGTGTACCTCAATGGTGCATTAGTGCAAGAAACTGCATTATAAGAGGTACTATGATTACAGGCATTGTTGTCAAAAATATGAATGGGTACTTTTATGTACAAGATGATACGGGCACCATTCATGAATGTAAGGTTCGTGGTAGACTTAAGAAAGGTCGTTATAGTTTACTTGTGGGTGACCGCGTTACGATTTCGGAGGATGGGTTCGTTGAATCCATCCATGGACGTCATAATTCGATGGTACGTCCAGCAGTAGCGAATATTGACCAAGTTGTATTAGTTGTGGCTGCCCATGAACCAGATATTAATGAGCTATTACTTAATAAAATGCTCGTTATGATTGAACATGCGGATATACCTATCGTGCTATGTATCAATAAATGTGACCTGATGGATTCAGAGACGAAAACTATGGTTGATCTTTATAAATCAATTGGTTATAAGGTTTTGATGACATCCACATATAATATGACAGGCATCGATGATTTACGTCATGTGCTTCAACATAAGGTAACAGCTTTTGCAGGTCCATCTGGTGTTGGTAAGAGTAGCCTTTTAAACGCAGTAGACCCAAAATTCGCCTTCCAGACTGGGGAGGTAAGTGATAAGATTAAACGTGGCAAACATACTACTCGTCACGCTTCTTTATATAGTTTAGATGCAGATTCTTTTATCATGGATACACCTGGATTTAGTGCTATTGAATTTAATGATGTTTCCCTTGAAAGATTGCCTACATTATTCCCAGAATTTGGTGAATATGTTGATACTTGTAAATTTAGTCCTTGCTATCATGAACATGAACCCATTTGTGGGATTAAAGCTGCTCTAGAAGCTGGTCATATTCATCAAGGACGATATGATGCTTATATGTCTATACGTAATGATATAGAAAGTCAACGAAAGAGGTTTTAATATGATAAAAATTGCACCATCTATGCTTTCCGCAAATTTTGCGGTGTTAAGCGAGGAATTAAAATCTATTGAAGCAGCGGGGGCTGATTTATTACATATCGACATCATGGATGGACACTTTGTTCCTAATCTAACCTTTGGTGCTCCCATTGTGAAAGCCATTCGTCCATATACAAAATTACCATTTGATGTGCATTTGATGGTTACTAATCCTGGTGATTATGTAGAAGAATTTGCAAAAATTGGTGTAGAATATTTTACTTTTCATCAAGAAACTGTACCTCATATGCATCGTTTGATTCAACATATCAAGCAGTGTGGGATGAAGGCTGGTGTAGCATTGAATCCTAGTACACCTGTATCTCTACTAGAAGATGTAGCTGCAGATTTAGATATGATTTTAATTATGTCTGTGAATCCAGGATTTGGAGGACAATCTTTTATTAAGAATGCCATAAAAAAAGTTAAACAAGCTAAGATATTGTTAGAAGAAGTAGACAATTCAACGGCAGTCATTGAGGTGGACGGTGGTATTAACGATATTACTTGTGTACCGATTAAAAGAGCGGGGGCTACAGTTTTAGTTGCTGGTTCTGCAGTATTTGGTGCTGAAAATCGTGCAAGTATGATTGAATCCATTCGCAATAATTAAATAAATATTTTCATAATATTCTATAATTCAAATTTGAACATAAGATCGTACATCAATAAGAAAGAGAATGTATTTAAAATAAGGAGTGAGGAATACTTAAAGAATTCCTCACTCCTTGCTTGCTTTTGCCATGATTTTTTGTTAGAATTATTAGGTATAAAAAATATGCACGTCAGTGGACTTCGGTACTGTGCCTAATTTTGGGTGACCCGAAGGATGAAGCGGCGGAGGTTAATTAACAGGAGGTGCCACAATGGCAGTAGTATCAATGAAACAATTATTAGAGGCTGGTGTACACTTTGGTCATCAGACTAGAAGATGGAACCCTAAAATGGCTAAATTCATCTTCACTGAACGCAATGGTATTTATATCATTGATTTGTCTAAAACAGTTAAAAAAGTAGAAGAAGCTTACAATTTCTTGCGTGAAGTTGCTTCCCAAGGCGAAGTAATCTTGTTCGTAGGTACTAAAAAACAAGCTCAAGAAGCTATTAAAGAAGAAGCTATCCGTGCTAATATGTTCTTCGTTAACGAACGTTGGTTGGGCGGTATGTTGACTAATTTCAAAACAATTGAAACTCGTATTAAACGTTTAAAACAATTGGAAGCTATGGCAGAAGACGGTACTTTCGAAGTATTGCCTAAAAAAGAAGTTATCGGTCTTCGTCATGAAATGGATAAATTGGAAAAATACCTTGGCGGTATCAAAGATATGCCTAAAATGCCAGGTGCTCTTTTCGTAGTAGATCCTAAAAAAGAAAAAATCGCAATTGCAGAAGCTAAAAAATTGGGTATTCCTGTAGTTGCAACAGTTGACACTAACTCCGACCCAGACGAAGTTGATTTCCCAATCCCAGCAAATGATGACGCTATTCGCGCTGTTAAATTGTTGGCTGGTAAAATGGCTGACGCTGTTCTTGAAGGTCGTCAAGGCGAATCCTTCGAAGAAAATGTGGCCGTGAAAGCTGGTACAAATAAAGTTGTTGATGTTGCGTATGCAAAACGTGAAGCGGAAGAAGGCATGAGTGTTAAAGCGCAAAAAGCTGTAGATCATATGGTTGCAGATTCTGCTCAAATGGTTCAAGATGGTCGTGCTTAATTAATATATTTGATTAGCATTTGAAAGATAAATCTATAACATATATAATTGGGGTAAGGACTATATCCTTACCTTAATTAATACTAGGAGGAACAAAATAATGGCAATTACTGCTGCTTTGGTAAAAGAATTGCGCGACATGACTGGCGCAGGTATGATGGACGCTAAAAAAGCATTGGTTGAAACTGACGGTAATATCGATAAAGCGGTTGACCTTCTTCGTGAAAAAGGTTTGGCTGCGGCAGCTAAAAAAGCTGGTCGTATTGCAGCTGAAGGTGTAGTACAATCCTACATTCATGCTGGTGGTCGTATCGGTGTTTTAGTGGAAGTTAACTGTGAAACTGACTTTGTTGCAAAAACTGATGATTTCCAAAATTTAGCACGCGACATCGCAATGCAAATTGCAGCTGTAAATCCTACATACTTGAACCGTGAAGAAGTTCCTACTGAAGTAATTGAACACGAAAAACAAGTATTATTGGAACAAGCTAAAGTAGAAGCTGAAGAAGACGTTAAAGCTGGTCGTAAACCAAAACCTGAAGCTGTTTTAGAAAAAATGGTTGCTGGCCGTATCGAAAAATTCTATAAAGAAAATTGCCTATTAGAACAAGTATTCATTAAAGATGGTGATAAAACTGTTACAGACATCATTAATGAAAGTATTGCAAAAATCGGTGAAAACATCAACGTACGTCGTTTTGTTCGCTATGGTTTAGGTGAAGGCATTGAAAAACGCCAAGATGACTTCGTAGCAGAAGTAATGGCATCTGTTGGTAAATAATTAATAAACAATAAGAGAACACCGTACAGTGTTCTCTTATTTTGCAATAGAGGAGTAAAAATATGGCAAAAAGAAACTTTCGACGTATTGTTTTAAAGTTGAGTGGTGAAGCATTAGCAGGTGAACAAGGTTTTGGTATTAATCCTGATGTTGTCGAAGAATTTGCAAAAGAAATTGCTGCTTTAGCAAAATCCACTGATTTAGAAATCGCAATTGTTGTTGGTGGTGGTAACCTATGGAGAGGTTTAGCTGGTAGCAATCAAGGTATGGATCGTGCTACTGCTGACTATATGGGAATGCTTGCAACAGTGATGAACTCCTTAGCATTGCAAGATGCATTAGAACAAGCTGGTGTAGATACACGTGTACAAACGGCTATCGAAATGCAAGAAATTGCAGAACCTTATATTCGTCGTCGCGCTATTCGTCATTTAGAAAAAAAACGTATCGTTATCTTCGGTGCTGGCCTTGGTAAACCTTACTTCTCTACAGATACAACAGCTGCATTACGGGCCGCTGAAATTGAAGCCGATGCTATTTTAATGGCAAAGAAATTTGCAGATGGCGTATATGATTCTGACCCTAAGACAAATCCTAATGCTGTTAAATTTGATGAATTAACATATAACGAGATTATCACAAAAGAATTAAAAGTAATGGATGCTACATCTACAACTTTATGTAAAGATAACAATATTCCTATTATTGTATTTAGCATGGATATTCCTGGTAATATTACAAAAGCTGCTAAAGGTGAAGAAATAGGGACCATTGTTCGAGGAGAATAATTCATATGGAAATTAAAGAATTGTTACAACAAGCAGAAGACCGCATGAATAAGTCTATTGAGGCTTTAAAACATGAATTCGCATCTATTCGTACAGGCCGTGCTAGTGTAGCACTACTTGATAAAGTAATGGTTGATTACTATGGAAGTCCATCACCCATTAATCAAGTTGCGAATATCTCCGTGCCTGAACCTCGCATGATTGTGATTGCACCTTGGGATAAAACAATGATTGGTGCTATTGAAAAAGCAATTTTACAATCTGATTTAGGTTTGAACCCTGGTAATGATGGTGCACAAATTCGTTTAAGTATTCCTCAATTAACTGAGGAACGTCGTAAAGAAATCGTTAAAGTAGTTCATAAAAAGGCTGAAGATGCAAAAGTTGCAGTGCGCAACATTCGTCGCGATGTAAATGAAGCATTAAAAAAAGAAGAGAAAGCTAAAACGATTACTGAAGATGATGCTAAAGACGGTTTAGATCAAATCCAAAAGCTTACCGATGCTAAAGTTAAGCAAATCGATGAGTTAAAAGTAGTAAAAGAAAAGGACGTATTAGAAGTATAATGTTTGATTCTAATAGCCTTATTGGAATACCATGGCAGCTTGCAAAGTCTCGTTTGCAGGCTGCCCATATTCCTTTTAAGGTAATGATTGGTGGATCCTTTAATCGCTTCTTTGAAATTTCAGATAAAGGATTTTATGTGGCACGTATTACAAAGGTTGATGAGTGCTTACATATACTACTATATAGACCAATGATTGCCAGCGACTTCGGAAATTCTATCGAGGTAGACTATGCTAAAGAAATTATTTAACCGTAAACGTTCTGATACGCCTGTCATTGATCGTAATATAATTCCACAACATGTTGCTATTATTATGGATGGTAATGGACGATGGGCTAAACGCAGAGGCATGCCGCGCTCCATGGGGCATCGTGCTGGTGCAGATGTATTAAAAGAAATTGTTATGGCCGCAGATGAGATCGGAATTAGAGCTCTTACGGTATATGGTTTCTCCACGGAGAACTGGAAACGTCCTGAACAGGAAGTTTCTTTACTTATGTCTCTCATAAAAGAATACTTAAATAATAATGTTAAGTATATGCATGAACATAATGTACGCATTCGATTTATTGGTTTTATTGGAGGGCTTTCAGAAAACCTACAAAAAATCATTCAAGATGCAGAATTATTAACTCAGAATAATACAGGCCTCACATTACAGTTAGCGATTAACTATGGTGGGCGTGATGAAATAGTTAGAACTATCCGCGACATTGTAAAATCCGTTGCGGATGGCGTTATTACAATGGACAAAATTACTGAAGAATATGTAAGTTCTCAATTATTCACTAAAGAGTTTAGTGATGTAGATTTATTAATTCGTCCTAGTAGTGATTTTAGAATTAGTAATTTTTTGTTATGGCAACTAGCGTATGCTGAATTTTGGTTTACCGATTTGCATTGGCCAGATTTTACTAAGGAAACTTTACTTGAAGCTGTGGCGGCATATCAGAAACGAGAACGCCGATTTGGTGGCTTATGTGATGAGGAATAAAAAATGTTAAAAACACGTGTTATTACCGCTGTTATTGGTTTTATTATTGCCTTAGGGGCCATTACATTTGGTGGATTAGTATATGATGTGCTAATTACACTTTTAGCTTTATTAGGGTGGCGTGAGTTTGTATTACTTGGTAAAGCTAAACGTGTTCGGATATCCATTATATGGGGATATATTAGCATTTTATTGCTAATGATTGCTCTTGCATGTCATCAGTATATTATAGCTATAGCTATTTTAGTATTAAGTTTATTTGCCAATTATATGTTGTGTACATTTGGTGAAAGTAAGTACTCGATGTCTAGTGTATCCTTTAGTGTATTTGGTTTATTATATATTGGTATGGGTATGACTTCATTACTCTTGATTCGTCATGACTCAATTTACATGGATTTATCAATGCCTTTTGAACTATATAACTGGGGCACTATTACACTTTGGTTATTATTGTTTACTACTTGGGCTAGCGATACCTTTGCATACTTTTCAGGTCGAGCTTTTGGTAAACGTAAAATAGTACCATCCATTAGTCCTAATAAAACACTAGAAGGTTTTATTGGTGGATTTATCGGCTGTATCCTTACAGGTGCAGTATTTTCGTATATCGTTGGCATTCCTTGGTGGATGGGAATCCATGTAGGTATGATTAGCGGTATATTAGCACCATTAGGTGATTTGTTTGAATCAAAGATTAAACGACTATGTAATGTAAAAGATTCTGGTACATTATTACCAGGTCATGGCGGTGTATTGGATCGCTTTGATAGTTTATTATTTGCGGCTCCCATTACATTAGTATATATATTGCTATTTTCGTACTAATTTTATAGAGGTACACTTATGAAATACCTAAGTATTATCGGCAGTACTGGCTCAATCGGTACACAGACGCTTGATGTGGTGTCTCAACATCCAGATCAATTCAAGGTGGTTGCCTTAGTGGCACATCATAATATTGACCTCTTAGAACATCAGATTAAAGAATATAAACCTTTGGTGGCTGGTCTTGTAGATGAAGGTGCTTTTAAAGAATTACAAGCACGCTATACAGGTCCTACAAAATTGATAGGTGGTAAGGAAGCCCTCATTGCAGCAGCTACAATTCAAGAAGCAACAATGATTGTTACTGCTATTGTAGGTGCTGCGGGAATTGAGCCTACAGTGGAAGCTATAAAACAAGGGAAGACTATAGGTCTTGCTAATAAAGAAACTCTTGTTGCTGGAGGTCCATTAATTACGGCTTTAGCTAAAGAACATGGCGTGCAAATCCTACCTATCGATAGTGAACATAGTGCTATATTTCAGTGCTTAGAAGGACAGAAACGTGACAATGTTGATTCTTTAATTGTCACTGCTTCTGGTGGACCTTTACGCACATGGGATTCTAGTAAAATTCAAACTGCAACTGCTGCAGATTGTTTGCGACATCCTACCTGGAATATGGGTAATAAAATAACTATAGACTCTGCCTCTTTATTCAATAAAGGCTTAGAGGTAATAGAAGCTCATTGGTTATTTGGTTTTGATTTTGATCATATTGATGTAGTAGTACATCCTCAAAGTATTGTTCATTCTATGATACGTATGAAGGATGGTGCGATATTAGCGCAAATGGGTAATCCAGATATGCGCGAGCCCATTCAATATGCTTTGACGTATCCCAAACGTGAAGTTTTAAGTATGAATCATCTTGATTTTAGTCAAGCACTACAATTGGAGTTTTTACCTCCACGGTATGACGATTTTCCTGCACTTCGACTTGCGTATGAGGTGGGACGTGCTAGTGGATTTAAACCTGCTGTATTTAATGCAGCTAATGAAACGGCAGTATATGCCTTTTTAGAAGATAAAATCGCCTTTGGTGATATTTATAAAGTCGTTACTTCTGTTCTTGAATCTATGGGACCAGAAGATGATTTTACATTAGATAATTTATTATCCATCGATAGATGGGCCCGTGAAAAGGCAACATCGTTGATGTTATAGGAGAATATATGATTACGGCATTAGCCACAATATTTGTATTTGGTTTAATCGTGTTTATTCATGAATTAGGCCATTTTATTACAGCTAAGATGTCAGGTATGCAAGTTGATGAATTTGCTATAGGTTTTGGTCCAGCCATATTTAAAGTACAAAAAGGGGAAACTTTATATTCTATTCGTATAATTCCTCTTGGAGGATTTAATCGTATTGCTGGTATGACACCTGACGAGCCTCTTAATGAGCGCTCCTTTTATAATAAACCTGCGTGGAAAAAATTTATTGTTATTTCTGCAGGGGCTGTATTTAACTTTATATTAGCCATTGTACTTTTCTTTGGCCTAAATGTGACTGTAGGAAATCTTACATATACAAATGAACCTGTAATTGGTAACATTATTGCGGGTAGTTCTGCAGAACAGGCTCATTTAGAAGCTAACGATAGAATTATTACGATTGATGGTAAAAAAATTAGTACTTGGGATGATATTCGTCCTAGCTTACAAGGCACAGCAAACCATGGTGTAACTGTTGTTGTAGAGCGTGAAGGACAAACTATAGAGACTACGGTAATACCTAAAATGGAACAAGATAGTCCTAAGATTGGCATCTACCCTAGCTTTACTCGTGAAACTTATAGTATTGGTGAATCTTTGAGCCTTGCTGTTAGTCGGACGGGGCAAACTATTGTTGCTATGGTCAGTGGGATTTACGATATGATTCGTGGCACACAAGCAGCCGAATTATCTGGTCCAGTAGGAATTTCCCAAATGGCAGGTACTATTGCACAATCAGGATTTGCACCACTATTAAGTTTTGCTGCATTCCTTAGTATTAACTTAGGGGTTATTAATCTTTTACCATTACCTGTTTTAGATGGTGGTCACTTGATTATTATCTTGGCGGAAGCTATAACAGGCCGTAGATTACCTGCTAAAGCTCTTATGTATATACAAATGGTTGGGGTTGCCTTAATGGTAGCATTATTCTTATATGTAACAACGCAGGATATTTTCCGTTTACTATAAGACAGATGGGAGATTACAATGATTGTACGTAAACCAACAAATGGTATCTATGTAGGTACAGTTAAAATCGGCGATTATGCACCGGTAAGTATTCAATCTATGATTACTACGGATCCAGTACATACAGAGAAGGCAATTGCAGAAATTAATCATTTAGCAGAGGCTGGTTGTGAACTGGTTCGTGTTGCCGTTCCTACAATGGCATCTGCAAAGGCTTTAAAAGCTGTTAGAGCGGGCATTTCAATTCCTTTGATCGCCGATATTCACTTTGATTATAGATTAGCTTTAGAAGCTATTGAAAATAATGTTGATGGATTGCGTATTAATCCAGGAAATATTGGTGGTGAAGATAAGGTTTTAGCCGTTATTGAAAAGGCAAAACCTAAACAAATCCCAATTCGCATTGGTGTTAATGCAGGCTCTTTACCAAAGCATATTCTCGATGCTCATGGAGGACATCCTACAGCGGATGGTATGGTTGAAACAGCTTTAGAACACGTAAGAATTTTAGAAAAACTCGATTATCGTCAAATGAAATTATCTATTAAAGCAACAGAAGTACCTCTAATGGTGGAAGCATATCGTAAGTTATCTGATAAGATTCCTTATCCGTTACATTTAGGTGTAACAGAAGCTGGTACTATTAAACAAGGCACTATTAAATCTGCTATGGGGATTGGTGCATTATTGCTCGATGGCATTGGTGATACATTACGGGTATCCTTAACTGGAGATCCAATTCACGAAATTGAAGTAGGTAGAAGTATTTTAAGTAGTTTAGGATTAAGAAATTTTGGGGCCACTATGATATCTTGTCCTACATGTGGCCGTTGCCAAGTAAATTTATTTGATATGGCTGGTATTGTAGAAGAACGTCTAGCAGCCATAAAAGCGCCAATTAAGGTTGCCGTTATGGGGTGTGTTGTAAATGGTCCAGGGGAAGCGCGTGAGGCCGACTTTGGTATTGCTGGTGGTGATGGTCAAGGTATTATTTTCCGTAAAGGGAAAGTTATTAAGACTGTACCAGAAGCCGAATTAGTAGATACATTGTTTAGAGAAATTGACCAATATTTAGAAAATTTAGATGAGGAGTCTTTATGTTAGCCACTAAATTATATGCACCTACATTGCGTGAGGTTCCATCTGACGCTGATGTAGTAAGCCAACAGCTTATGCTTCGCGCTGGTTTTATGCGTAAAACTGCAAATGGTTTATATAGTTTTTTACCATTAGGTTGGAGAAGTATCAAAAAGATTGAAGCTATTGTACGTGAAGAAATGGATCGTGCTAGTGCTCAAGAAATTATGATGCCAATTTTACAGCCTGCAGAAATTTGGAAAGAGTCTGGCCGTTGGAACGCATATGGCGCAGAAATGATGCGTATCAATGATCGTCATGATAATGAATTCTGTCTAGGACCAACACATGAAGAGATGATTACAACCCTCGTTAAAAATGAGATTAACTCATATCGTCAATTACCAGTCAACTTATATCAAATTCAAAGTAAATTCCGTGATGAGCGTCGTCCACGTTATGGCTTGATGCGTAGCCGAGAATTCATTATGAAAGATGCTTATTCTTTTGATGTAGATGAAGCCGGTTTAGATGAATCCTATAAATCTATGTACGATGCATATACACGTATTTTTACACGTTGTGGTCTTACATTCCGCCCAGTAGAGGCTGATAGTGGTGCAATAGGTGGTAGTGGTACGCATGAGTTCATGGCCATTGCCGAAGCTGGTGAGGCTGATATCGTATATTGTACCAAGTGTGATTATGCAGCTAACATTGAAATCGGCAAGCCTGGTATCATGAAGCAAGACGAAGAAGTTCTTCAAGAGTTATCTGTTGTGGATACACCAAATGCAAGTTCTATTGAAGCTGTGGCAGACATGTTAAATTTACCATTACATAAAACTATTAAAGCGGTAGTATTTTCTATTGATGGTAAAGTGGTATTAGCCATTGTTCGTGGTGACCATGAAGTAAATGAAGTCGCTGTACAACATGCCGTTCTTGGCTCTGTAGAGCCTGAGATGGCTACCCCTGAAGAATTAGAAAAAGTAGGTTTAACAGCTGGTTTCATCAGTCCTATTGGTTTAAAACAAACAGAAGAATTTGCTATTGTTGTTGATGAATCTGTTATGGAAACTTACAATGTTTGTGGTGGCGCTAATAAAAAAGATGCTCACTACGTTAATATTAATCCAAAACGGGACTTTAATGTAGAAGACATTATTGTTGCTCCAATTCGTTTGATCACGAAGGACGATGTGTGTCCTAAATGTGGTGGTGCTTTAGAACATGCTAAAGGCATCGAAGTAGGTCAAGTATTTAAATTGGGTACAAAATATTCTGAAGCATTACAAGCTACATTCTTAGATCAAAATGGTCGTCCTAATCCAATGATTATGGGGTGCTATGGTATCGGTGTATCTCGTACACTAGCTGCTGCTATTGAGCAATATCACGATGAAAATGGTATTATTTGGCCACGTTCTATCGCTCCTTTTGAAGCAGTTATTGTTCCAATTAATGCAAAAGACGAAGCATTAATGTCTACTAGTCAAACTATTTATACTGCATTACAAAATGCTGGTGTAGATGTATTGTTAGATGATCGTAAAGATCGTGCAGGTGTTAAGTTCAAAGATGCTGATTTGATTGGTTATCCACTTCGCATTACAGTAAGTAAAAATACTCTTGAGAATAACGAAGTAGAGATTCAAATCCGCAAGTCTGGAGAAGCTCTTCCATGTGCTATTGATTCTGTAGCTGATAAAGTAACAGAATTGCTTCAAAACTTATAATAGAATTGCGATTCTAGTGAATGTTCATTAGGGTCGCAATTTTTCTTTCTAAACTTGAATTAATAGATTAAATAAGTCATAATTAAATGATAGAATATTTGGAATGGAGGTGCTATATGCTTGTAGATTTTCATATGCATTCCATCTTTTCAGATGGTGTTGAAACACCTAAAGATCTATTGCAACATGCCATAGACTGTAATGTATCTATGATGGCTTTAACCGATCATGATGAAATAGACGGTATTCAAGCATTGCGTGTTGCTCAAAAAGAGTTAGATCCTAATGATTCTATTAAAATCGTAAATGGCTGTGAATTTAGTGCTGATTATAAAGATAAGTCAATTCATATTTTAGGATATTGTTTTGATGAAAATAATAAAGATTTAATCGATTTTATTACGTTTTTTAAAGGAAAACGTGAAGAACGTATCGATGAAATTATCCGTCGTTGTAACAATGAAGGATATTATATTACAAAAGAAGAGCTCATTAAACAATTTCCTGATACTAAAGCTTATGGTCGCCCACATATTGGTAAACTTTTAATTGATGGTGGTTATGCCAAGGATATTAATGATGTATTTAAAGGTATTCTTCGAAAAGATAGTCCTTGCTATGTTCCTAAGGTAAAAGTAGAGGTTCCTTATATTATTGATATTATACATAAAGCTGGAGGACTTGCTGTTATGGCTCATCCTAAATTGGTTACCAGTGATGAATATGTGTTGGAAATGTTAAATTATGATTTTGATGGTATGGAGGTATATCACTCAAAGCATAATGATGATGATGTGGAGCGATATAAAGAATTCGCTAAAAAGCATAAGCTATTTATTACTGGTGGTTCTGATTACCATGGTATTGTAGGCAAGAAACCTGATAGATTTGGTGATTACTTAGTATCTGGTAAGGATGTATCAGAATTTATTAGTTTGTTATAAATGACGAGGTAGGCTATGGAAGTCGTTGCATTTGTAGGTAGTAGTGGCACAGGTAAAAGTCATCGTGCCCTCGTAGTTGCTCATGAAAATAAAATTGAATGTATCATCGATGATGGTATTTTGATTCATGATAATAAAATTGTAGCTGGCTTTTCTGCAAAAAAAGAGTCTAGTCGTTTAAAAGCTGTTCGTCGTGCTATTTTTCAAGACGAAGTACAAGTTAAATCCGTACGAGAACAATTAGATAAGATTAAACCTAATAAGCTTATGATTATCGGCACTTCTGATAATATGGTTAAGAAGATTACTAAAGCTTTAGGCTTACAAGAACCTGATCGATATATTCGTATAGAAGATGTTGCAACACCTAAGGAAATTGAAAAGGCACAACATGCACGTCTTAAAGAGGGTAAACATATAATTCCTGTGCCGACTATGGAATTAAAGCCACACTTTAGGGGGTATTTGATTGATCCAATCAAAACCATGTGGCGCCGCAGGACTTTGAAAAAACAAGATCAAGATACCTTAGGTCAAATTGGTTCTGAAGGATTTGAACGTTCTGTTGTACGGCCTGCTTTTAGCTATTATGGTCGACTCACTTTTGACGATGAAGTAATTATTAAATTGATTAGAAATGGGTTAAAAAAAGTAGCTGGTGTCGATGAGACCAGTATAATTTCTTTTAAAAAAAGCGACAAAGGTCAAAACGGTCTTGTTGTTGATATGGCTGTAGTTATTGAACATGGATATCCTGTTAAACCGTTGATGCAACAGGTACAAAAATCTGTTCGCAATGAAATTGAATATATTACCGGCATGTCTATTGAACGCATGTCCATTAAAGTTAAGAATATTATTGAAACAAAACGTAAGATTGTTAAAGTGTAGGAGTTAGAATGAAGTCTTATTATATTTACACCTATGGTTGTCAAATGAATACCGCCGACTCTGAGCGATTATCGCATCAGCTTGAATCTGTTGGGTATATACCAACAGAGAATGTTGAAACTGCAGATTTAATTCTGCTAAATACTTGTGCAGTGCGTGAAAATGCAGAAACTAAAGTTTATGGGCGTATAGGTGAGCTAAAAAGACTAAAACGTAATAATAAAAACTTGATTATCGCCGTCACAGGATGTATGGCTCAAAAAAATCAAGCAGAAATGTTTAAACGAGCTCCTCATATTGATATTGTATTAGGCACTCATAATATTCAACATATTAACGAGATGATTGAAGAAGTACAACATGGACATACGCATCAAATCAGCGTAGATATGGATAACACTGTATTACCTGAATTAGAGGCAAAACCAAATGGCTCTTTTTATGCATGGGTACCTATTATGAATGGCTGTAATAAATTTTGCACCTATTGTATTGTTCCCCATGTACGTGGTAGAGAGATTAGCCGACCTGTAGAGGCCATTGTTAAAGAGGTTACAGACCTAGGGGTTAAAGGATTTAAAGAGATCACTTTATTGGGGCAAAATGTAAACTCTTATGGCCTAGATTTTAAAGATGGTACAGATTTTGGTACATTAGTTGATGCTCTTGATGGTATTCCTGGTATAGAACGTATTCGCTATATGACAAGTCATCCTCAAGATATGAGTAAGTCTATGATTGATGCTCTTGGTAGGTCATCCAATATTGTGACGCATTTACATTTACCTATTCAATCTGGTTCCAATCGTATTTTAAAGAAAATGAATCGTCATTACACGGTAGAGCATTATAAAGAATTGCTTTCTTATTGCCGTGAAAAAATGAAAGATGTGGTGGTGACTACGGATATCATCGTAGGTTTCCCAGGAGAAACTGAGGAAGATTTTCAAGCTACATTACAATTATTAAAAGATGTGCGTTATGACATGGCGTATACGTTCATTTACTCTAAGCGATCTGGAACGCCAGCAGCAACTATGGATGATCAAATTCCAGAAGAGATTAAGCGCGTTCGCTTACAAACATTGATGGATGTACAAAATGAAATCTCTTATGAATTAAATAAACCTATGGAAGGACAAGTATTTGATATTATTGTAGAGGGACCAAGTCCTCGTGATGAAGATATGTGGTTCGGTCGTACATCTGGTAATAAAATGGTTTTATTCCCTAAGGATGACTCCCTATCAATTGGTCAAACTGTACCAGCTCATATCGATAAAGCTCAAACATGGGTTTGTTATGGTAGTATTTTAAAATAAACTATTAGAATCAAAAAAGAACTCGTCACTATTATGTTAACTCTAAGGTTAGATTTTTTATCTAAAATTAGTTTGCTAAACATGTGGTGGCGATGTTCTTTTTTACCATAGATGCTGATTAGAAATCATATGTGTTATAATAATAGAATAATATAAAAGTTGTATTTTGAAGACATTCATAGGTATGAACACCATTTACATTTTGTATTTTTACAAAGAAGGTGTAACTATGAAACTTGATTTAAACGCTGTAGGCGAAACGGCATTATTGACACTATATGCGAGAGCGAAAGATTACGAGTCTGAACAATCCGTTTTGAAGGATAAAAAATCCTTGGAGATTATAAATCAGATTGAGTATGATTTTGATCAATTTAAAGATGTTAAGATGTCCTATTATGGCATTTTAGGACGGGCTAAAGTTATCGATAATGAGATACGAAAGTTTATATCTCTTTATCCAGATTGTATCGTCGTATCATTAGGTGCCGGTTTAGATACTATGTTTTATCGAGTCGACAACGGTTATATTGATTGGTATAATATCGATTTTGCCGGAGTGATTGAGGCACGTTCACAATTTTTTGAGCCTCATGAACGAGTACATAACGTAGTGAGCTCTATAACTGATGAATTGTGGACTAAAAATATTGAGATAAATGGCCGAAAACTATTGCTTGTTAGTGAAGGGGTAGTTATGTATCTTACACTGGATGAAATGAAGCAATTCTTAGGCTTACTGACTGATTCTTTTGAAGAATTTACCTTATATCTTGATATGATTTCTCCTTACGTGGCAAAACGTAGTAAACAACATGATATGCTCAGTAAAATGGATGTTACTTTTCAATGGGGAACTAAGGATGGTCATGAAATTGTAATTATGAATCCTAAACTTAAACAAACTGGACTGATTAATTTTACAAGAAGTATGTTGTCCTTAGCGCCTATTGTTTATAAATTGTTGTATCCGTTCATATATTTGTTCAATAACCGCATGGGTATATACGAATATAAGCGGAATCTGTGATATGACTCATAATATATGAGGTGAATATGAGTAAAAAGCAAACACCTATGATGGAGCAGTATTTAGATATTAAATCTAGATACTCTGAAGAATTACTGTTCTTTCGCTTAGGTGATTTTTATGAATTATTTAATGATGATGCTTTAGTTGCATCTCGTGAACTTAATATTACCTTAACAGGTCGACCTACAGGAGATGAGGAACGCACACCGATGTGTGGCGTTCCTTTTCATGCTGCTGAAAGCTACATTGAAACGCTCGTTAAAAAGGGGTATAAGGTTGCTATTTGTGAGCAATTAGAGGATCCAAAAGCGGTAAAGGGCATCGTTAAGCGCGATGTTATAAAAGTCATTACACCGGGGACGGTGATGACGGAGAATGGCAACGATGCGCGGTCAAATAACTTTTTATCATTATTTTATATGGTAAAAGATGCGTGGATTCTTGTGTTTTCCGATGTATCTACAGGCGAAGTTATTTGGCATCGCATTACAAATTGTGAAAAACGCAGTGATATGTACGATGCACTTAGCATGTATCGACCAAGTGAAATCATATTGCCTGAAGGAACGATATTACCGCAAGATATTCGAGATTTTATTGAAAACCAATTTAGTAATGTCGTATTTTCTCCTTTTTCTACCTACTATACACAGCGTGAAGTATCTGAAAAAGCTGTCACTCATTTTGGTGATTTAGGCCTTATGGAAGAGGACGTATGGGAAGCTTTAGGTTATATGCTTTTATATTTAGAAGATATAATTAAGTCTGAAATTTCTCATATCAACTATGTACATCAATTAAGTGTAGGTAATCGCCTCATTCTTGATACATCTTCTTTGCGTCACCTTGAAATTACTCACAATTTACGTGATGGTGGTCAAAAAGGTACTTTACTTGATGTGCTAGATCGTACGTTGACACCAATGGGGGCACGCCTTTTAAAACAATGGCTTGAAAGCCCGTTAACTGATGTAAATCAAATTCAACGTCGCCAAGCGGCCGTGGCAGAACTCATTACACGCGGTGCTGAACGCTCTCATATTCAAAGCTTTTTAGATTGTATTTACGATTTTGAACGTATCGTTGGCCGTGTTGAAACTGGATCTGTATCTCCAAGAGATTTAACAGCTCTTCGTGAGTCATTAGCAGTTTTACCGGATATTAAGAATGTATTAAGTACATGTTCAAGTCTAGCTTTAACGTCGATTAATGAACGCATTCATGATCATAAAGATATTTATGACTTATTATGTCGTGCTATTGCAGAGCAACCAGCGTTGACATTAAAAGATGGTCGAGTTATTAAAGATGGCTTTAATGCTGATTTAGATGAGCTACGTTCTTTAGCGACTAATAGCGAGCAATGGCTCGCCAAGATGGAAGCGGATATTAAAGAAGCTACAGGGCTTTCAAAAATTAAGACTGGTTATAATAAAGTGTTTGGTTACTATTTTGAAGTATCACATAGTAAATCAGAACAAGTGCCAGATTATTTTATTCGAAAACAAACCTTGGCCAATGCTGAACGTTATATTACACCTGAGTTGAAAGAGTTTGAAATTAAAATTCTCAGTGCAAAAGATAAAATCATTGCGTTGGAGCACGAACTATATCAACAATTGCGTAATGATATTAAGCTCGTTATCAAAGCGGTACAAGAAACGGCTCGAGCTCTTGCAGACCTTGATGTATTATGCTCATTAGCATTAGTTGGATACGAAGAAAACTATATTTGTCCAACTATTGTAATGAATGGTCAAATCAATATTCGCGATGGTCGTCATCCTGTTATTGAAAAGTTCTTAAAACGTGAGGTATTCGTACCAAATGATATCGTTTTAAATCATGATGAAGAAGAATTTTTACTCATTACAGGCCCTAATATGGCAGGCAAGTCTACTTATATGCGTCAAGCGGCTATTTTAATGATTATGGCACAGATTGGTTCCTTTATTCCCGCTCGTGAGGCATCTATCTCACCTGTGGATCGTATTTTTACACGTGTCGGTGCTAGCGACGATATTTCTACTGGCCAAAGTACATTCATGGTGGAAATGAAAGAGGTAGCTTATATCTTAGAGAATGCTACTCACAATAGCTTGATTATTCTTGATGAAATTGGTCGGGGTACGAGTACCTTTGATGGTTTGAGTATCGCGCAAGCCGTAGTGGAACATATTTGTAAGCATATTCATAGCAAGACTTTATTTGCAACGCACTACCATGAATTAATTTGCTTAGAAGAAAGCTATAGTAAATTAAAAAATTATACCGTTGCAGTTAAAGAAAAAGGGAAGGATGTTGCTTTCTTGCGCCGCATCATTAAAGGTGGTGCAGATCGCAGTTATGGTATCCATGTTGCTAGACTTGCGGGCCTACCTAACTCTGTATTAAAACGAGCTGAAGTGATTTTGGAATCGTTGGAAGATCAAAGTCACGATGTAAGTGATTTAAATAATCGAGTTATGGGGGCTCAACTTACTAATGTAGCAAAAACAGCTGTTAAGCAAGTTAGTGATTCCCCACTAGGCAATTTATTTACACATTCCGTAGTAGATAGCTTATTGGAAGTCGATGTAATGAGTATGACTCCAATTGAAGCATTAAATAAATTATATGAACTACAAGAGGAGGCTCGTAAAGGAGGTGGGAAATAATGGCAACCATTCACGTATTGGATGAAACTACAATCAATAAGATAGCTGCCGGTGAAGTCGTTGAACGTCCCGCATCAGTTATTAAAGAGCTCATAGAAAACTCTATTGATGCGTCTGCCACTAATATTGAGGTTGAAATTGGTGAAGGCGGTGTGGCCTATATGCGGATTACTGATAATGGTATCGGTATGACGGAGGAAGATGCTCGCTTGGCGATTCTACGTCATGCAACCTCTAAAATTCAACAAGTAGAGGACCTCTTTGATATTGCGTCCCTAGGCTTCCGTGGGGAGGCCTTGGCTAGTATTGCCTCTGTATCTCATTTCTCTTTGATTACTCGTAAAGCAGACTCTGATTTGGGGACTCGTATTACTGTTGATGGCGGCATTTTTACCGATTGCATTCCTTATGGTGCGGCACCTGGTACAACTATCGAAATTAAAGATTTATTTTATAATACGCCGGCTCGTCGTAAATTTTTAAAGACGGAGCGTACAGAAGCCTCTAAAATTCAAGATATTGTAGGGAAATTAGCTCTAAGTAATCCACATATTTCTTTTAAGCTTATCATCGATGATCGGGTAGCTATTATTACACCAGGAAATGGCGATATTAGTGATACTGTAGCTGCACTATATGGATATAAAACTAAAGATGATATTTTTACTGTTGCCTATGAAAGTGATTCTATCTATATCGATGGCGTAGTGAGTAAGCCTACACTTCTTAAAAGTACAAGGATATGGCAGACCATTATCGTCAATAATCGAGTGATTTCTGATAAAACCATAATGAAGGCTATCGATAATGCATACCATGCACTATTACCGAAAAATGGTCATCCTTTGGTGGTACTAAATATTACTGTGCCTGCGAGAATGGTTGATATAAACGTACACCCTCGCAAGAGTGAAGTTAAATTCTCAGATGATAAGATTATATTTAAAGCCGTATATCACGGTATCTTAAATGCTTTAAATAATCCACTCCATGAGAGATACGAACGAGAGTCATCATCTTATATGACTGGTACAGTTGATAATATATCCGATAAATATGGTAATGATATTGCTAGTAATAGTGATAGTAATATTAAGAATTTTAGTTCTAATAGTACATCCTTAGCCGGTAATACTACTTATGATTCTTATCAAACACCTACTGTTGTACACGATTCGATGCAGTCTGCTGAACATATAGCAACAGCTATAGATTATGATAAGGTTTTTGGTGGACGCCGTACAAAAGGCTATGAAGTCATGCGCGGTGAAACTTCGCAGTTTGTGGAAAACCTTAAAACTAAGGGGTATACACCACCTGCACCTAAGGCTACTTATGAACAATCCTCTTTTGTAGATGAAAGTTTTGAAGCTGTTCCTACTGCATACACTAGTTATACTACGGAAGATGTAGAGAAGTTTAAATCCTTGTCTCATGATATTCGTAACGAAGAGGTAGAAGAGCGTACAATTCATAACTCGGGCTTTTTACCAATGGGGCAAGTTGCATCTTGTTATATATTAGCAAAAAAAGGTGATGATCTATATATCATAGACCAACATGCGGCGCATGAGCGTGTGCGTTATGATAAGTTGTGTAAGTCTTCTGAATCGATTCCTATGCAATCTATTTTGGTTCCTCAATATAATGAGGCCACAGATGATGAAATGAATTTAGTAGAGGAAGAACGAGAAATATTACTTGATCTTGGTTTCGATGTAGAGCTGGGTGGTCCTACTAAGATAAAATTAGTAGGAGCTCCTGTAGATTTGGTAGAGTCAAAAGCTTTTGAAATTCTCCAATATGTATTCTCTTACTTACATGATCATCAACAGCCTACTAAGGCTCAATTACGACATGAAATGTTAGCCTATGCGTCTTGCAGAGGGGCAATCAAGGCAGGTCATAATTTAAATATGTATCAAATGACTACTTTAATTGAGGACTTATTTAGTACCGAAAAACCATATGTATGTCCTCATGGTCGTCCTACGATAATCAAATTTACACCTGATGAATTAGGTAAATTATTCTTACGGTCTTAACATGAATATATTAACTACAGCCCAAAAATCTAATGAGGCCATTCAAGAGGAAGCCAAAGTGTTGGCTTCCTCTATGCATATGACTTATATAAAAAGAGGAAAATTATCTATACCAGCATTATTTGACGCACATCTATGTGATTACATTGCGGTTCTTTCTGGTAATGGCCTAACCATTCATTTTCCCAATAATCAACAGCATAGTTTTCATTTATCCATGGCTCAATTACGTATACTACGTTTGCAACGTGGAGAAGGAGATTATTTAATTAATGCTGTTCAGACAATACTAAGTACTAATGAAATAACTGATAAAAAAGAATTTTCGTTTCTTGATTGTACAATTGGTCTTGGCAGTGACAGTATCGTGGTGAGCTATGCTTTTCCTCAGGCTAAAATAAAAGGCCTAGAAGGTTCTTTACCTATATGGCTTGCCACATCTTATGGTTTAGCTCATTATTCGCATAATGTGAAAAGCGTGACGGACGCATTACGTCGTATTGAGGTAAGTTATGATACCTTTGAAAATTATGTACCTAATCTACCAGATGAAAGTGTAGATATTATTTATTTTGACCCTATGTTTGAGGTCCCTGTAGAGGATAGTCCTCAATTTAAACCACTCCGTGGACATACTGTGGAAAGTCATATTGATGATAAAATTATGGAGGAAGCTATGCGTGTTGCCTCTTATGGTGTTATCATTAAAGAACGACCATTTAGTTCTGTCTTTCAGAAATATCCACCTCATAAATGGGTAGGAGGAAAATATAGCCGCATAGGCTATGGTGTATATATGAAGGAGTTATTGTGAATCCTTTAATTACCATCGTTGGACCTACTGCGGTAGGCAAAACAGATCTTACCTTGGACCTAGCAGAACAGCTGCATGCTGAGGTTATTTCTGGTGATGCTTATCAGGTTTATAAACAACTTAATATTGGTACCGCTAAACCATCGGTGGATGAACTTAATCGGGTGAAACATCATCTCATCGATATACTGGAACCAAATGATTCATATTCGGTATCTATTTTTCAAGATCAAGCTAAAGAAATAATTGCAAGATTAAAAGATAGAAATATTCTTCCTATTCTGTCTGGTGGTACAGGCCTGTATGTCCAATCATTATTGGAGAACTACAACTTTAATGATGTTAAACCTGACGAATATTTGCGAGCAGAACTCGATGAGCTCTATAGTACAAAAGGTATTGAAGGCTTACGAAACTATGCTTTCACATTAGGTAAAGAGCATAATATAGAGATACAATATAGCGATAAACATCGTTTGTATCGAGCTATTGAGATATTGCATCATGGTGATGTAGATTCGTTGCGAAATCAGACAAAAAATGGTGTATCCTATAAAGGACCTGTTATCGGTCTCATAAGAGATCGTGATAAATTATATGAACGTATTAATTTACGCGTTGATATGATGTTTGATGCAGGTTTGATTGAAGAGGTGGAACAACTCATAAAATCTGGAGTGAATCCAGATTGCCAAGCTTTTAAAGGTATTGGCTATAAAGAGGTTGTAGACTATATAAATGGCAATATAACATTAGATGAGTGTCGTGACTTAATTAAGAAGAATACACGTCATTTTGCTAAGCGCCAAATTACATGGTATAAACGTATGCCATATATAGAATGGATACATATTGATAGCAATACATCTAAAGATTTTATATTTAATAAAGCTATGGATTTAATCCGTAGAGAAGGAATAGCATGACATTAGAAGAAATACGCAGTAAAGCCCTTGAAATGGCTGAACCTGAATTCAAAAAGTTTGAACCTATTGCATTGGAAAATACAAAAAAGGTATTAGAAGCATTTAAAGAGTGCCAAGTATCTGATTATCATTTTACGGGCACAACTGGTTATGGTTATAACGATGTAGGCCGTGAGAAATTAGATGAAGTATTTGCCTATGTATTTAAAGGTGAAAAGGCTATTGTACGGCCGCACTTTGTTTCTGGTACACATGCATTAGCAACGACGTTAATTTCTTTGATGGGCAATGGTTCTAAAGGTACTGAATTTATTTATGCTGTTGGGGCTCCTTACGATACGATGCAATCTGTTATCGGTTCATCTCGTGAAGTGCGTGGTTCTTTAGTAAAAAAAGGCTTTACCTATACTGAGGTACCATTGAAAGATAATACTTATGATGTTGAGGCTATTGCTAACGCTGTTAACGATAATACGCGGGTAGTAGTCATTCAACGGTCTCGAGGCTATAGCACACGTGAACCTTTATCTATTGCAGATATTAAGGTTATTGTAGATGCTGTAAAAGCTAAAAATTCTAAAACGATTTGTTTCGTAGATAATTGTTACGGTGAATTTACAGAGCTGCAAGAACCATTAGAAGCTGGTGCTGACATTATGGCTGGCTCTCTCATTAAAAATGCAGGTGGCGGTTTAGCACCAACTGGTGGTTATATTGTTGGTAGAGAAAACCTTGTAGAGGATGCAGCATATCAATTGACAGCTCCTGGACTTGGCGATCATATGGGTTCATATGCTCCTGGTTATCGCTTGTTCTTCCAAGGTTTATTTATGGCACCTCACGTAGTATTACAAGCTCTTAAAGGTGCTGTATATACGGCTGCTGTAGGTGAGTTACTAGGCTATGATGTATTCCCTAAGGTAAATGCTGATCGCTATGATTTGATTCAAGCCATTAATCTGAAAAATGGGGAAGAAATGGAGCATTTCTGTGTAGGTATGCAAGCCTATTCTCCTGTAGATGCTCATGTACATCCTATTCCTGGGGATATGCCTGGGTACGAAGATAAAATCATCATGGCTGGTGGTACCTTTGTACAAGGTTCCTCTATTGAACTCAGTGCCGATGGTCCTGTACGTCCACCGTATACAATTTTCATGCAGGGTGGCCTAGTGTTTGAACATTCCATGCTTGGTATTTTAGGAGCTGCTGAAGAACTATTAAAACATAGATAATATTTAGAATCTCTTTCTTTTGTGAAAGGGATTCTTTTTATTTCAAATCTTTTCAATATACCTATTTCTAGGCTATAATATAAGTTGCTATAATTTTATAGCAATACTACTCGGACTTTTACACCGAACTAGTGTTTTACACGTCAGGCTTTCACCCTGATTAGTTTTATGATCAAGAGATCATTAAAAGGAGAAAGTATGGAAAAAGTTATCGCTGTAGCTATGAGTGGCGGCGTAGACAGTTCTTTAACTGCTGCAATGCTATTAAAACAAGGCTATAAAGTATTTGGTATTACCCTATGGTTATGGGTGAGTGGTACGCCCTATGATGAGGTGCCTCTTGCCGTAACTGATGCTAAGAAGATGTGTGATTTTCTTGGTATCGAGCATCATGTTATCGATGCTCGTGATGTATTCTACGAAAACGTAGTAGATTACTTTGTAAAAGAATATGCCTATGGTCGTACGCCAAATCCTTGTGTATTTTGTAACAAGAACATCAAGTTTGACTTGATGCTCAATCGTGCTCTTGAATTAGGTGCCACACATATGGTAACTGGTCATTATGCACAAGTAAATTACAATGAAGAAACAGGTCTATATGAGTTACATAAAGGTGTTGATCCTACAAAAGACCAAAGTTATGTTATGTACAATATGAACCAACGTATTTTGAGTCATCTTATGTTCCCATTAGGTGGTCAATGTAAGACTGAAACACGTAAATTAGCTGCTGAATATGATTTGCCAGTCGCTAAAAAACCAGATAGCGTAGATATTTGTTTCTTGCCTCATGGGAACTATCAAAAGCTTGTGGTAGAAGAAATGAAGGGTAAGCCAGAGTCTGGTAATATCGTTACCGAAGATGGTGAGGTATTAGGTAAGCACAACGGCTTATTTAATTATACGATTGGTCAACGTAAAGGCCTTGGTATTGCTTATAAACACCCTTTATATGTTATTGGATTTAATGGGGATCGTAATGAGGTCATCGTGGGTCCTAACGAACGTCTCTTTACAAATCGTATGATTTGTAAGTTCTATAACTTCTTAGATGATACAATTCATAAGGAATTGAAGGCAGAAGGCAAAATTCGCTATGCAGCTAACCCTTCTCCTTGCACAGCACGTATTTTAGATGACGATACAATGGAGGTTATTTTTGAAGAACCACAACGGGCTATTACCCCAGGTCAATCTGTAGCCTTTTATAATGGCACTCAATTATTGGGAGGTGCTGTTATCGATCGCGTATGTTAGAAAGGAGAATGCAAGTTCTTTGAACTTGTTCACATAGTATGTCAACGAAAAAGATTCGAAACTTCTGTATTATAGCCCATATTGACCATGGTAAATCAACCATTGCCGATAGATTAATTGAATATACTGGCACATTACAAAAACGTGAAATGGAGGCTCAAGTTTTGGACTCCATGGACCTTGAACGTGAACGAGGCATTACTATTAAAGCACAATCTGTTCGCATTTTGTACAAAGCTCAAGACGGTGAAGAATACACTTTGAATCTCATCGATACTCCGGGCCATGTCGATTTCAGCTATGAAGTATCTCGTTCTCTTGCAGCCTGTGAAGGGGCATTACTTGTTGTTGATGCTGCTCAAGGTGTGGAAGCACAAACGTTGGCAAATGTATATCTCGCTTTAGAACATGATCTTGAAATCATTCCTGTTATTAACAAGATTGATTTGCCGTCAGCAGATCCTGATCGTGTTAAACAAGAAATTGAAGATATTATTGGTTTAGACGCATCTGATTCTATATTATGCTCTGCCAAATCAGGTATCGGTATTCCTGATATTTTAGAAGCTATTGTAAATAAAGTTCCTGCACCACCAGATAAATCTGATGAGCCAACAAGAGCCTTGATTTTTGATAGCCGTTTTGATGCGTACAAAGGTGCTATTGCCTATGTCCGTGTAAAAGAAGGGTCCATAAAAGCAAAAGATACAATTCGCATGATGCATGATAAAAAGGACTTTGATGTTACAGAACTCGGTATTTTTACTCCAAATCTTGTACCTGTGCAAGAATTACCATGTGGCTCAGTAGGTTGTATTGCAGCTAGCATCAAAAATGTAAAAGATTGCCATGTAGGCGATACTGTAACATTAGCTAATAATCCTGCATCAGAACCATTGCCTGGTTATCGTAAGGCTGTATCTATGGTGTACTGTGGCCTTTACCCAACAGAGTCTAAAGATTATGAAAACCTTCGGGATGCATTAGAAAAGTTACAGCTTAATGATGCTGCCTTAGAATATGAAGCAGAAACATCATTGGCATTGGGCTTTGGTTTCCGTTGTGGGTTTCTCGGTCTTTTGCATATGGACGTAATTCAAGAACGTTTAGAACGTGAATATAACTTGACGCTTATTACGACGGCTCCATCGGTAAATTACAAAGTGTACAAAACAAATGGGGAAATGCTCGAAGTCGATAATCCAGCTAAATTACCACCTCCAACAGAAATTGATTACATTGAAGAGCCTTATGTAAAGGCGACTACAATTGTACCTAAAGATTTTGTTGGTACTATCATGGAATTATCTCAAGATAAACGCGGTGAATATCAATCTATGGAATATTTGGATGAAACACGCGTATCTGTCGTTTATCACTTGCCATTGAGTGAAATCATTTATGATTACTTTGATAAATTAAAATCTGCTACAAAGGGGTATGCATCTCTTGACTACGAATTGATTGGATATAAACAATCTCCAATGGTTAAGATGGATATTCTCTTAAATGGTGATCCTGTAGATGCATTGTCCATTATTGTACACAAGGACCGTGCAGCTACACGTGGACGTGCATTAGCTGAGAAATTGAAAGAATTGATTCCTCGTCAAATGTTTGAAATTCCAATTCAAGCGGCGGTAGGTACAAAAATTGTGGCTCGTGAAACTGTAAAAGCTTGGCGTAAGGACGTTTTGGCAAAATGTTACGGTGGTGATATTTCTCGTAAGCGTAAATTACTTGAAAAACAAAAAGCCGGTAAGAAACGCATGAAGTCCGTCGGTTCCGTAGAGATCCCGCAAGAAGCATTCATGGCGATTCTCAAGGTTGAGGACTAATAAAATGAAAACAGATTCTGATATTCTGAATCTGTCTACACTGAGGGATATGGGGTTGTATGTCCATATCCCTTTTTGTAAACAGAAATGTATGTATTGTGATTTTCCTGCTTATCAAAATTTACAAGATTATTACGAAACCTATGTATATGCTTTAGTTCAAGAAATTGATTTATGGGTCTCTGAACATCCAGAGTCTACATCTAAAGCTATTGATACAATTTATTTTGGTGGAGGTACGCCTACAGAATTATCGATTCAACAACTACAGATGATTCTTGATAAAATTAAAAATACTTTTACAATTACTGACGATTGTCATATGACTATTGAATCGAATCCTGGGGAAGTAAATTTACATTATTTAACGAAATTAGTTAAACTTGGTTTTAATCGTATTAGCTTTGGTGTTCAAACATTTGACGATAAGTTGCTTACCATGCTTCATCGTAGTCACAACGGAGAACAGGCAAAACAAGCCGTTTATGATGCTAAAGAGGCGGGCTTTACTGATATCAATATTGATTTGATTTATGGTTTGCCACGACAAACATTAGAGGATATTCAATATAATTTAGATATTGTAAAAGACTTACCGATTAATCATATTTCAACGTATGGACTTCAAGTTGAGGTAGGAACGTATCTATATCATTTAGTACAAAAGAACCTTATTTCTATTCCTAGTGAAACCATTGATGAATCCATGTATGACATGATGATGGACGGATTAAAAGCTTTAGGCTTTGAACGATATGAGATTTCAAATTTCGCCAAGACTAATTCCTATAGCCGTCATAATTTAAAATATTGGCACTATGTAGATTATTTAGGCTTTGGTGCTGGTGCTCATTCCTTCTATGACGGAGTACGCCGTAGTAATAATCGTAATGTAATGCCCTATATACAATCCGTTGACAGATATATTATGCCTACTATTGATACGGAGACGATTACTTTAGAGCGAGCTCAAGAGGATTTTTGCTTTTTAGCTCTTCGCACTAAATGGGGCCTTGATGAGCGAAAATTTGAAGATAAATTTGGCGTATCTGTCCATAATTTATTTGGTACTACTTTAGAGGATTTAGTTAGTAAGGATCTATTAGAATATCAAAGTGGAAGTTATCATTTAACCGCTGAAGGTGCCAAGCATGGAAACTATGTATTTAGTCAATTTATTCGTGAGTAATTTCTCACAGTTTCTCAAAATCTAATATGTTAGTATAAATAGGATGATGATGAATAAGCATGCTAGATTTGAGGAGGAACGATGAAGACATCTGTAATATTACACGGTTTACATAATGAATTTACTTTAGATCAAATGAAAGCATGCATAGAACTTGCTGAAAAATATGGCGGATCCTTTCGTCATGTTGTAACAGGTATACAAATTACAGGTATTGAAAAAGATGATAAGGAACAGCTAATTTCTGAATTGCCTGATGGCGTGACAACTGTTATTCATAGAGGTGTTAATTCCTTAATTGCCTGTGTAGGTAAAGGCCATTGTAAAAATGGACAAATGGAAACTAAAGAATTGGCTGATTATGTAGAGAGAAAACACTACGGCCGAAAAACATCTCATAAGTGCAAGATTGGCATCAGTGGATGTGGACGTAACTGCCCTGATGCGATGGTGAAAGATATTGCTTTTATTGGTACATCGCAAGGTTTTATGTTGGCTGTTGGCGGTAATACAGGCATGAGACCAGAAGCAGGAAAAATTTTAGCAAGAAAACTAACTATTGAGCAATCTAAAAAAGCTGTAGACATTTTGATTGATTGGTATGCGGAACATGGGGAACCTCGTGAACGTATGGGACAATTGTTAGAACGACTTGGTAATCCATTAGAAGGTGTAGAACTATAAATTATTATATTTCTAGTACTTATTGATTTATGATTTTAGTCTGTAAATAGTTAGGGCCCAAAAAGTATTCTAACTAAGAGTCCATTAACAATAGAATTACAATAAAATTATTACAAATATAAACACTTATACTATTTCAGGTTTTAATAATAGAAATTTTATTAGACCAACATATTCTAATCTTTAAATTTTGGGATATGTCATAAATGTAGATAGTATAAGTGTTTTTTTATTTTTGTACTTTGATTTTTTGACCAATTAATTAAAAATATTGAATTGTCTTTTTGACTAAATAGATATTATTTGACTTTTTAAGGATTTTTCTGCTTGACATTTTTTTTGAATATGATAATATTATACATGCGATTAGCACTCAAAGTTTATGAGTGCTAACAAGAGGTGTCATTATGGATGAAAGAAAACAGCGCATCTTGCGAGCCATAATTGAAGACTATGTTAAGTCCGCAGAACCTGTAGGATCTCGAACGATTGCTAAAAATTATGATCTTGGCATTAGTCCTGCTACGGTGCGGAACGAAATGTCCGATTTAGAGGAATTAGGCTATTTAGAGCAACCTCATACATCGGCTGGACGTATTCCTTCAGCTAAGGGCTATCGCTTATATGTTGATTCTATGCTGAGTCGACAACCTGTTCCATTACAGGATGCTGAAAAAATTGAAATGTTATGGAAACGTTCCAATGGATCAACGAGTGAACTCTTTCTCAATATGGCTAAACTACTTTCAGAGGTAAGTCATAGCATGAGTTTATTCTTAGCACCAGCCCATGATAGAGCATTAATCAAATACATTCATGTATTACCGCTAGATAGTCATCAAGCCATTATGGTAGTTATTACTGAAACAGGAGCACTCGATAATGAATTGATGTACTTTGGTGAAAGCGTTTCACCAGAGCTTTTACAGAGTCTAGCCATACAATTTAGCAATGCACTACAGAATGTAAGTATTGGTCATGTAACGGCTGAGGCTTTAGGATCTATATTGGTCCATATGGAAGGACCACAGGGAATTTTATTAATCCTTTCGGAGACATTATTACGAGCTATTAATAAACGTAAGTTGTTCTATTCGGTAGGTACCACAGAGTTGTTAAATCAACCAGAGTTTAAGTCTGTTGAGAAGGTACAACCCTTGCTTTCCTTAGTGGAAGAACAAAATCAATTAGGACAGCTATTAAAAGATGATTCTCCAACACCTGTTAAGGTCAAGATTGGTATTGAGAATGAAACTGAAGCGCTACATTCAGTGAGTGTGGTACAAGCTGATTTTACGAATCAAGATCAGCCTATTGGAACTCTTGCTATTCTTGGTCCAACGCGGATGGAATACGGACGTATCATCGGCATGTTGTCCCATATGAAACATATAATGGAAACTATGGTAAAAGAACAAAACAGAAAGGGCATATAATGGCTGAAGAACAAGACATTAAACAAGAAACAGTGGAGGAAACAGAGGATACTACGAATGTAGAGGAACCAACTGTTGAAAAAACTGAAGAAGCTGTGGCTGATGCTGCTCAAGTATTAGAAGAACTTAAAGCCGACTTTGATAATCGCTATAAACGGTTACAAGCGGACTTTGAAAACTTCAAACGACGTACTAATCAGGAAAAAGAGCAACTTGCAGGATATGTAAAAGGGGATGTATTAACAGACCTTCTTCCTGTCTTGGATAACTTTGAACGGGCTGTTCAAAGTCCTGCAGAGGGGGAAGCAAAAGTATTCCTCGATGGATTCATTATGATTCATCAAAATTTGATGGCTATGTTATCTAAACATGGTTTAGCGGTTATTGAGGCTGTGGGGCAACCATTTGATCCAAATTTCCATCAAGCGATTATGCGTGTACCGTCAGATGAATATGAATCCGATACGGTGTGTGAAGTATTGCAAACTGGCTATACTGTTGATGGTCGTTGTATACGTCCAGCAATGGTAAAAGTTGTTGAATAGATTATAAAGTTTTAGGAGGTATATATTATGGCAAAGGTAATTGGTATTGATTTAGGGACAACAAACTCTTGTGTTGCTGTTATGGAAGGCGGCGAACCTACGGTTATTACAAATCAAGAAGGTGCACGTACAACTCCTTCCGTTGTTGGGTTCGCAAAAAATGGAGAACGTTTAGTTGGTCAATTGGCTAAACGTCAAGCTGTATCCAACCCAGAAAATACAATCATTTCTATTAAACGTCACATGGGTACAGACTACAAAGTAACTGTAGAAGGTAAATCTTATACTCCTCAAGAAATTTCTGCAATGATTCTTCAAAAAATCAAAGCTGACGCAGAAGCTTACTTGGGCGAACCTGTAAAACAAGCTGTTATTACAGTTCCTGCATACTTTACAGATGCTCAACGTCAAGCTACAAAAGACGCTGGCGCTATTGCAGGTCTTGAAGTACTTCGTATCATCAACGAACCTACAGCAGCTGCTCTTGCATATGGTGTAGATAAAGATGAAGACGGTAAAGTTCTTGTATTTGACCTTGGTGGTGGTACATTCGACGTATCTATCCTTGAACTTGGTGATGGTGTATTTGAAGTATTAGCAACATCTGGTAATAACCACCTTGGTGGGGATGACTTCGACCAACGCATTATGAATTACCTTATTGAAGAGTTCAAAAAAGAAACTGGTATTGATTTATCCAATGATAAATTAGCTGATCAACGTTTAAAAGAAGCTGCTGAAAAAGCAAAAATTGAATTATCTGGCGTAGCTAGCACAAATATCAACTTACCATTTATTACAGCTGATGCTACAGGCCCTAAACACTTGGATGTAACATTAACTCGTGCTAAATTTGAAGAATTAACTGCTGACTTAGTACAAGCGACTATTGAACCTACTCGTAAAGCTATGAGCGATGCTGGTTTATCTGCATCCGATATCGATAAAGTATTGTTAGTTGGTGGTTCTAGCCGTATTCCAGCTGTACAAGAAGCAATTAAAAAAGTATTGGGTAAAGAACCAACTAAAAATGTTAACCCTGATGAATGTGTAGCTATTGGTGCTGCTATTCAAGGTGGCGTATTAGTAGGTGAAGTTAAAGACGTATTGTTACTTGACGTAACGCCATTGTCCCTTGGTATCGAAACAATGGGTGGCGTATTCACACGTATTATCGATCGTAACACTACAATCCCTACATCTAAATCTCAAGTATTCTCTACTGCAGCAGATAACCAACCATCTGTAGATATCCATGTATTACAAGGTGAACGTGAATTCGCAGCAGATAATAAAACATTGGGTCGTTTCAACTTGGATGGTATCCCTGCTGCTCCTCGTGGGGTTCCTCAAATCGAAGTAACATTCGACATCGATGCTAATGGTATCGTACATGTAAAAGCTAAAGATTTGGGGACTCAAAAAGAACAAAAAATTACCATTACTTCTTCTAGCGGCTTGAAAGAAGAAGAAATTGACCGCATGGTTAAAGAAGCTGAAGCTCATGCAGCAGAAGATAAAGCTAGAAAAGAAGAATTAGACATTAAAAATAATGCGGACTCCTTAGTATATCAAGCTGAGAAAGCATTGAAAGACCTTGAAGGTAAAGGCGATGCTGCTTTGATGAAAGAAGTAGAAGAAGCGAAAGATAAATTGAAAAAATCTATCGAAGCTGGCAATATCGAAGACATCAAAAAAGATAGTGAAGCTTTGGAACAACCATTACATAAATTAGCAGAACAAATGTATGCAGCAGCTCAACAAGCTCAACAAGCAGCTGGTGCTACAGATCAAGGTCAACAACAAACAAAATCTGATGACAATGTAGTTGATGCTGATTACACAGTAGTGGATGACGACAAGAAATAAGAAGGGTTGGTAACGAATGGCACGTGATTATTATGACATCCTAGGGGTTAGTAAAAATGTCTCTCAAGATGAAATCAAAAAAGCCTTCCGTAAAAAGGCACGCCAATACCACCCAGATGTAAATAAAGACAATCCAAAGGAAGCTGAAGCAAAGTTTAAAGAAGCTAACGAAGCTTACGAAGTCTTGTCTGATGAAACTAAAAAAGCTCAATATGACCAATTCGGCCACGACGCCTTCAAACAAGGAGGCGGCGCTGGTGCCGGTGGTTTCCAAGGTGGCTTCGGCGGTTTCGGTGGTCAAGCTGGAGGCTTTGGTGATATCTTTGGCGACATTTTTGGTGGCATGTTTGGTGGTGGACGCCAACAAGGCCCTCAAAAAGGTAATGACTTGCGTGAAGATATCGATATTTCCTTTGAAGATGCAGCCTTTGGTAAATCTATGGAAATTGAAGTGCATCGTCATGAAGAATGTGATCACTGTCATGGTACTGGTGGTGAACCAGGCTCTCGTGTCGATACTTGTCCAAACTGTCATGGTTCTGGTCAAGAAGCGGTTATTCAAAATACTCCATTTGGACGTATGCAGTCCGTTCGCACTTGTTCTCGCTGTCATGGTACGGGTAAAAGCATTGAAAAACCTTGCTCAAAGTGTCGTGGTACTGGCGAAATGTTGGCAAAACGGAAGATTTCCATTAAGATTCCAGCTGGTGTAGATAGCGGATCTCGCTTACGTGTAGCTAATGAAGGGGAACCTGGTATTTTAGGCGGTCCTAAAGGGGACCTTTATGTATATATCTTTGTTCGTCCGCATAAGGAATTTGAACGAAATGGTAATGACGTTATTAGCCGTGTAAATATTAGCTTTGCTCAAGCTGCTCTTGGTGCGACTATACAAGTTAACACCTTAGATGGTAAAGTAGAGTTAAAGATTCCGGAAGGTACTCAAACGGGAACGGCATTCCGCGTAAAGGGCAAAGGTATTCCATATTTGCGTAACCCTAACCAAAGGGGTGACCAACATATTGTGGTAACTGTCCAAACGCCTAAGAAGTTGACAGATACTCAACGTGAGCTATTGCTACGCTTTGCAAATGAAAGTAATGAAGACGTTAATAACTTACAAGTGAGTAAAAGTCTCTTTGAAAAAATCAAGGACTGTTTAACAAAATGAACAGCTCATGTGAAGGAATGGTTTGTTCCATCACATTCCCTATAAAGGAGCATATATGCAATGGATAGAAATTTCCGTTGTCTGTGAAAGAGTAGCCACCGATGAGGTGACTACTCTTTTTGACGATTATACAGACAATGGGATTATAGAAGAAGATGTTGAAAATCAGCCTAATTTAATAAAATTAACTATGTACGCTGATTCATCATTCGATATGGATATGATTAAGGCGGATTTAGAAAAACGCCTTACAGAGGATAATATTAAGATTATATCAATAGATACAGATATTCTTGATGGGTCAACTTGGTTAAACTCTTGGCAACAGTATATTGAACCTACAGAAATTTTACCTAACTTAGTCATTAAACCAGCATGGCAGGAATACAATAATGTAGATAATAAAACTATTATTGAAATCGATTCAGATATTTCCTTTGGTACCGGGTCTCATGAGACAACACGGACTTGTGCAGAGTTATTAAAATCCTATAGTAAATCTATGGATCTTGATACAGTTACTTGTTTGGATATTGGTACTGGCACAGGTATTCTTTTATTAGTAGCAGCCCATTTAGGTATTAAAAATTTAGTTGGTATAGATATAGAAGAGTATGCTGCAAATCAAGCTAGAATTAACTGTGATAATAATCATGTATCTGCTGAAATCATTTGTGGTAATTTGGATAGTGATTTCAATGGTACTGCCCAATTAATTTTAGCTAATCTAACAGTAGATCCGCTTAAAATACTATTACCTCAAATTGGTAAGAAACTGGATGATAAGGGCATTTTGATTATTAGTGGCATTATTGATGATCGTTATGATGAAATCATGCCATATATTGAGGCTCATTGGCATATTATTGAGGAGCGCGTCGCAGGGCCTTGGCATACGTTTGCGCTAGAAAAACGATGAAAAAGATTTTTATTCCTACACCATTAGATGAAATAATAGAATTACCAAAAGATGTGACCCATCATGTACTACATGTATTTCGCCATAATATGGAGAAGCCCATAACTGTAACCGGAACCGGCAGCGATAACCGTTGTGGTATATATCAAATTACAGCAGAAGTAGATGGTAAAGCGCAAGCAAAACTGATTGAATATGTAGAAGAAAATGTAGCATCTTATCGTACTATCCTGGTTCAATCCTTATTAAAAGGTGAAAAACTAGAGTGGGTTCTACAAAAGGCGACGGAGTTAAATGTGGATACAATTTATCTTGTGCCCACAGTTAACTGCGTAGCTAAATATGATGAAAAAAAGCTTCAATCAAAAGTAAATCGTTGGGAAAAAATAATGCTAGAAGCAGCTCAACAATGTGGACGAAAACACTTGCCTACACTCGTAGTAGGAGAGACGCTTTTACAAGCATTAGACATTGAATCTGAGGCGTTGAAGTTGGTAGCCTATGAAAATGAAGCAGGGCAGACTATCAAAGATGTACTTAAAACTTTGCATTCCGATAAGTCTGTAACTGATGTTTTAATTTGTATAGGTCCTGAAGGGGGCTATCAAGAGAAGGAAATCAATGCTATTATAAAATATGGTGGAAAATCAGTATCGCTAGGAAATACAATTTTGCGGGCTGAAACTGCTGCTATTGGATCGTTAGCGATGATTCAATATGAATTAGAATTATAAATTAAATAAGAATAGAGAGGTGCAATGAAAACCGTTGCTTTTACAACCTTAGGGTGTCGCGTAAACCAATATGATACAGATGCCATGAAAGGTTTATTTTTACAAAATAATTACGAAGCGGTAGACTTCGATGAAAAAGCTGATATATATGTAATTAATACGTGTTCTGTAACGAATATGGGGGAAAAGAAATCCCGTCAATTAATCCGCAAGGCGAAACGTCAAAATGAAGATGCCTATGTTATTGTAACTGGTTGTTATGCTCAGCTTGATCCAGATGCGATTGCTGCTATAGATGGTGTTAATCTCGTTATTGGTACCAATAATCGCTCTAAAATTGTTGAATTAGTAGAGCAATTAGAATCTACAGAACGACAAATTAATGCTGTTCGGGATATCATGAAGGAATCTAACTTCGAGGAAATGCCGTTATTTGGTAATGAATCTGACAAAGCTCGTGCTTTCATGAAAATTCAAGAAGGTTGTAATAACTATTGTGCCTTTTGTATCATTCCTTATACTCGAGGAAAATTAAAATCTCGTAAAGTTGATGATATTGTACAGGAGGCAAAACGTTTAGTAGATCATGGATTCCATGAAATCGTATTAACTGGCATACATTTGGGTAATTACGGTGTCGAATTACCAGGTCGTCCAACATTAGCTGATGTGGTAAAAGCTTTATTAGAGATTCCTAATTTATACCGCATTCGTTTTGGCTCCATTGAATCCGTAGAGGTTTCTGATGAGTTAGTAGAATTAATGGCTACGAATAAACGTGTTTGTCCACACTTACATTTACCTCTACAAGCTGGTTCTGACCACGTATTAAAGTTAATGAAACGCCATTATACATTACAAGAATATAAAGATTTAATTACAAGTTTACGTTCTCGTATTAAAGATTTATCAATTACAACTGATATTATTGCTGGTTTCCCTCAAGAAACTGATGAAGACTTCGAAGAAACATTGAATACAGTACGTGAAATTGGATTTACGCACATTCATGCCTTCCCATACTCTATTCGTGAGGGTACACCTGCAGCCACTATGGCGGATCAAGTACCAGAAGCTGTTAAGAAGACTCGTGTAGCACTTTTAAATGGTCTTAGCCAATCTGGTTATGAAAGATACGCAAAATCTCGCATTGGTAAGCCTGGTGAGATTCTCATCGAAAAGGAAGAGAATGGATACTACATGGGCTTAACAAATGAATATATAAATGGTAAAGTTAAGTCTGATGGGACACGTAAAATTGGTGATCTCGTTGGTGGAACTGTTGTAGGTTTAGAAGATAATTATTTAATTATTGAGTAAGGAGTTAGATTATGAGTGACTGCATTTTTTGCAAAATTATCAATGGTGAAATTCCGTCTAAAAAAGTGTTAGAAAATGATAAATTCTATGCTTTTCATGATATTCAACCTGTAAAAAAAGTTCATGTATTAATCGTACCTAAAAATCACGTGTCTAATATTGCACATCTTAATGAAAAGAATGCAGATTATGTTGAAGGGTTATTGCCATTTGTTCGTGATGTAGCAAAAGAGCTTGGTATTTCTAAAGATGGTTATCGCTTGATCTTTAATACTGGCGGAAAAGCCGGTCAAACTGTATTCCATATGCATGCACACCTTTTAGGTGGAGAAGAAATGGGCTGGCCAGAAGCCTAATTTTGAGTATTATGTATTCTTTTTATAATACTCATTAAAAAACCTATAAAATATACTTGAAAATATTGACAACATCTATACCTATACATATAATATTATATGTGCGTATGTAAATTATCAGCACTTCCCGAGATTATTTTTGGAGGGAGGGATATAGATGTCTGAAATCAAAGTCGGTAAAAACGAAACGCTTGAAAGTGCTCTTCGTCGATTCAAACGCTCCTGCCAAAAAGCGGGTGTTTTGTCTGAAGTAAGAAAACGCGAACACTATGAAAAACCAAGCGTAAAAAGAAAGAAAAAATCTGAAGCAGCAAGAAAACGCAAATTCAGAGCATAAGATGATTACCCTAATTCTGCCTTTTCATGGCTTTATGAAATCCAGAATTAGGGTTTCTTTATTATATACATAAGGAGGAAATATGAGTTTAAAAGATCAATTAAAGGAAGATATGAAAGCAGCTATGAAAGCTCGTGAAGAAGGTAAAACAGCGTTATCTGTAATTCGTATGGTCAATAGTGCCATAAAAAATACAGAAATCAATGACAAAATTGAGCTAGATGATGCTGGCATTTTTGGCATTTTAGCTAAGGAAATGAAAACTCGTCAAGATTCCTTAACAGAATTTGAAAAAGCAGGCCGTGAGGACTTAATTAGTCATGTAAAAGAAGAAATGGCTGTATTGCAAAAATACTTACCAGAGCAATTGAAAGATGATGAAATTCGTATAATTGTACAAGAAGCCATTGCTGCATGTGGTGATAACGTAAATATGGGTAATGTTATGAAACATGTAATGCCAAAAACAAAAGGGCGTGCAGATGGTAAGATTGTTAATAACATTGTTAAAGAATTACTTGGATAATATAAATAGATATCAACGACTATTTTATATATACTAATTGATTTATAGTTTATAGTAATAGGTGTGTTAGATGTAACTTTAAGAGCATAATGAAATTCTATAGAAAGTTATTGACATATATTTTCAACATATGATAATATGAACTCAATAAAATAATTGGTCAACGAAGACTCCACTTTAGATATATAGATTTATATATTTATTTGTTGGAGTCTTTTTCTTTTAGGAGGAACAAATATGTCGACAACTAACGAATTATTATATTACATTCCAGCAGGTCAATATGGGAAAGAAGGGGTTCTTGCATTATTAGAACAACATCCTGAAATCAAGTTCGTATCTCTTGTAGGTATTGACTTAGCAGGTAATGATACTGATGAAAAGATTCCTATGTCAGCATTCTTCGATGACTACGAATCTTTCTTTGAAGGTCGTGCTGTTCAAACAGATGGTTCCTCTGTAGTACTTACAAATATTGCTACATTAAATAATGCTCGTGTAGATATGTGGGGCGATCCAAGTGTAAACTGGTTTGTTGATTACAACTACGAAAATATTGATCCTGTTACAGGCTTACCAACTGGTACACTTCGTATTCCTGCATTCTTGATGCATAACTATCGCTATGTAGATTCTCGTTCTATTTTAAAACGCAGCTGCGACTATGTTCGTGCTGAATTATTGGCTTTGATTAAAGAACATGGCTTACCTGGTATGCCGCATGTGAAAGCTGATGAAGTTGTAGATATCATTTTCACATCTGCAACAGAACTAGAATTCTGGGTAAAAACTCCATCTAGAACAGTTACAAAAAAAGAATTATCCGTATCCCAAAAATTACAAGAACAATACTGGCAACGTACTCATGGTACAGTTCGCACTGCTTTAGAACAAGCTGTTGAACGTCTTGATAGATATGGTATGGTTGCTGAAATGGGTCATAAAGAAGTAGGTGGCGTTAAAGCTAAACTTGATGAAGATGGTCATGAAGCAGTTGTATTAGAACAATTAGAAATCGACTGGAAATTCTCAAATAATCCATTACAAACAGCAGATAATGAATTACAAGCTCGTATCATTGTTCGTGAAGTATTCCGTGAAAATGGTCTTGATGTAACATTTAATGCAAAACCAATAATTGGTGTAGCTGGTTCTGGTGAACATACTCATTTTGGTGTTATGGCTAAATTAAAATCTGGTAAAGTTGTTAACTTATTTAGCCCAGAAGATATGCGAAAAGAATCTGCTAGCTCTTTAGGCATTGGTGCAATTATGGGACTTTTAAAACACTATGAAGCTATTAATCCATTCATCAGCTCTACAACAGATTCTTTAAATCGTTTAAAACCTGGGTTTGAAGCGCCAGTATGTATTGTTACATCTTTAGGTACTGATCCATCTGAACCTAGCCGTAACCGTACAATCCTTTGCGGTTTAATTCGAGATATCGATAATCCTATGGCGACACGTTATGAATTGCGTTCTCCAAATCCTTACACCAATACATATACTGCTTTAGCATTGATCTTTATTTCTGCATTTGATGGTATGAAATATGCCATTACATCTGGTAAAACACAAGCTCAACTGGAAGCAGAGCTTTCCAAAGAAGTAGGTGAAACATCTGATTATCTTGCTACAAATCGTGCATACCGTACTGAAAAAGATGTGTTTGATGATTTCACACAAGAAGAACGTAATCAAATGTTTGGTGTTGCTCCAGCTACTGTATGGGAAAACATAAAGGGTTACCAAAATAATCCTGAATTAGTAGAAACATTGGCTCAAGGCAATGCATTTGCTAAAGATTTAATGGACTCCTTTATTGCCTCCATTCTTAAACGTTGGAAACTAGTATTGGCTAATCGCTTAATTCCAAATAATTTGGATACAGTTCGTAGCATGGTTGCAATTCATACTGATAGCCGAAATAGTGTAGATGATAAACGCTTTGCAGAAGTTAATGACTTACGTTTCTATCTTGCTAAAGATAGTGACGATCGTAAATCCTTATTCACTCGTTTAATCGATGCACTTAATGATGGTGAATATGATTTAGCATCCCAATTACAAATCGAAATGAATGATAAAATGGAAGAATTAGAAACTAAGTACGCTAATTACGCTAAAAATATTTTCTAAGATGCTAGTTGATAGTGTTAAAATAAAAGAGACTCTACTGATGTGTAGAGTCTCTTTTATGCTATTACGATTTGTTATTAAGAAATTTTTCTACCAGTACTAGGCAACAAACTAGAACTAAAATAGAAATAGACCATAATAACATGTCCAAAGCTGATTCATGATCGATAATTAGTAAACGAACAATGGCGGTAATGCCAATATATAAGAAGAAATCGAGAGGAAAATGGAAGTTATTCTTAAAGTACTTAATTATGAGTGCAATAAATTCAAAGTAGAGAAAGAAGGTAATTATCTCTTCAATCAATAATGAATAAGTACTATAGCCTTGAATATTGGCCCATGCAATAAAACCAAAGTTTACTAAACTATTGATTAAAGCAATGCATAAACCAATGCCAACACCAATAAGTGCAATATTTTTAATGGTTAAAATAAGCTGAGAAATACGAATCCACATACATACTCCAAATAAAATAATAATTTACAATAGGACATATAAAAAGACCGTACACCGTACGGTCTTTTTATCTCTATATTAAGCTATTAGCAAAATCTTAAGATTAGATATCAGCCTTAATAGCTTCTAATGCAGCATCAAAGTTAACTGCTTGAGTTACTTCTGGTACATATTCAACATAAGTTACTTTGTTATCTTTGTTGATTACTACAACGCCACGAGTTAAAAGACGAAGCTCTTCAATCAAGAAACCGTAGTTTTCACCGAAGGAAGCATCTTTGTGGTCAGACAAAGTAATAACTTTATCTACGCCCGCAGCACCACACCAACGTTTTTGAGCAAATGGTAAGTCCATAGAAATTGTCAATACGACTACATCTTCGGAAAGAGCTGTTGCATCTTGGTTGAACCAACGAGTTTGAGCATCACAAACACCTGTATCAAGGGAAGGAACAACGGAGATAACTTTTACTTTACCTTCGAAGTCTTTTAAAGTTTTAGCTTGCAAGTCATTACTCAATACAGTGAAGTCTGGAGCTTGTTGACCTACTTTAATTTCTGGGCCAACTAATGTGATAGGGCCACCTGCAAATGTTACTACGCCAGTACGTTTTTCCATGTTTTATTCCTCCTAAGAGTTTTAATTCTAATTATGTAAGATAAAATTTCTTTATATGCATAGTATAACATTTACATTACTATAAGTAAACTAAAAAATTCGATATAGTATTAATTTAGAAAAAACTTTAAGATTGATTACCATTAAAATTTAAAGAGGTCATTTAACTTATATTGTTTAAATACAACTGCTGCTGTGATAAAAATATTTAATCTAACTGTTATACTTATAGGTGTATTATTGTATTATAAAAAATGTGTATACTATAAAGAGTAAAGTTAACGTAATAAAATTTGTTGATTTAGCTTTTAAAGTTTTGATTTAAATTCAATTACAATATAATGATACTAATGATTATATAGGCAATGATTTTGATTAGACTTAATAGGATATGTTAGAGAGGACCTATGAAACCAATAGATTTATTTATGCAGTTTTTCCGGCGTGAAGGCTGGATTTATGCCATTGGCTTAACTATGTTGATGGCAATTGATGTGGCTTTTTTATTTGTTCCTCAATTTATTGGTAATGCTATAGATACATTGAGCAATAATAAGGAAGGTTTAGTCACTTATATTTTTTATTTCATTTTATTATTTATTATTATCACTATTTTAAAAGTTATCTCACGCAGAACCCTATTAGGCTCTATTCGTCGCATGGAGTATCTTTTTCGTGAGATTTTGTGCAGAAAAGCATTACAAGTAAAAACAACGTACTATGAGGCTAATGGACCTGGTAAGGTTATGGCGCTCATGACTAACGATGTAACATCGCTACGTGTTGCCCTTGGTCTAGGTGTAATGATTATAGTGGATATTATTTTCTATTCCATTGTGGGCTCCATAATTTTAATTCAAAAGATTAATACTGTATTAGCTTTTAAAATTATGACACCTGTATTTTTAATTATTGTGGCTATATTTGTACTAGGCAGAAAGCTACGCATTAAACAACGTAGTGCACAAGCTACTTATAGCGATTTAACAGAGTTTGGACAAGAGTTATTTCAAGGAATGGATGTTATTCGAGCATTTAATCGTGAAAGCATAATATCTAATTCTTTTGAAAAGATAAATAAACTTAATTATAAGAAGAATATGGATGTTGCACTACTAGATGCAATATTAACACCGTTAACAAGAATTGCACCCTTTATCTGTATCAGCATTAGTATTTTTATTTGTGGACATTTAGCTGTAGAAGGTAAAATGACTATAGGCGAATTTGTTACAATCAACTCTTTTATAATGTTAATTGTAGGGCCTTTAATAGGCTTGGGGGGCCTTATTTCTATTGTACAAAAAGGTCTTGCTTCTTTAGATCGTATCATGGATTTCTTGCGTTTGCCTACTGAAACAATAGATGATACCGATGAGGTATTGCCACTTGAAGATATTCACATCCGATACTTAGATTTTAATTATGAAAACTCTAAAGGCCATGCATTATCTCAAGTGACAACGACAATACCGAAAGGTTCTTTTATTGGTTTAGTTGGCAAACCTGGTTCTGGTAAAAGTACATTGTTTAAATTGCTTATTGGATTACAAGAATGTCCGGAACAGTCCATTTATTTTGGTAATCAAGATTTAGCTGCTGTTTCTTTATCAAAACTTAGAAACTCAATTGCTTATGTGCCAACACAATCTTACCTTTTAAGTACGACCATTGCAGATAATATTAAATTTGGTAAAAATTTATCTATGCATGAAACTGTAGAGGTTGCGGCACAAAAGGCAGACTTATATAGAGATTTAGGCGATTTGTTAAATGATGATTTACATGAGCTTGCTGAAGAAGGTCATGATTTATCAGGTGGACAAAAGCAGCGAATCAATATGGCTCGCGGCTTTTATAAAAATGCACCATATTTATTGCTAGATGATTGTTTTTCTGCTTTAGATGCAGTAACAGTTACAACTATTTTAAATACATTACATAATGTAAAAGAACAAACAATTTTATGTATTTCACAGCGATTAGAGGTTGTAGAGAAAGCCGATAAAATTCTAGTATTCGATGAGGGGCGTATCGTAGAAGAAGGTACTCATAAAGAATTATTAGCTAACAATGGTTTATACCACACCTTATATAAAGCGCAGAAAGGAGAGGCCCATCATGAAGAAGCGTAATCTAAGAAATGACTGGGCTCTATTTTCCTATATAACTGCCTACATCAAGCCTTATTTAGGTATTCTATTATTAGCAACGGTTGCGCTAACAGGAAATTTAGTACTATTACTTTTACGACCGTATATAACAAAGCAAGTCATCGATCTTGGCTTTGCCACTAATGATATCGCTGTTATTGAATACTATGCTCTAATGTATGGACTTACTATAATTGGTAGTGTTTTATTTATTTTTGTAGAGAATTACTTTTTAAAAAGTTTTGGTCAAAAAATAATTTATAATATTCGTAGTATTGTCTTTAAAAAGATTCTTAATAAACCACATGATGAATTCTATAAGTTGCCAATCGGTAATTGGGTAACTCGCATCACTAATGATGTAGAGTCATTACGTACATTATATACAGATGTAATTTTGAATTTAGCTAGTAGCGGTTTGATGATTATTGGTATATTAGGATTTATGTATGCTATTAATGTACCCCTAGCTATTATCATGACAATTTTATTACCTATAATGGGTGGAATTATTTGGGTGTTTCAAAAGTTTTCCCGTAAGGCATTTCGTCAGGTAAGACGCTCTGTAGCTGCATCTAATGCGAGTATCAAGGAACTGTTAAATTATATTGTAATCGTAAAATCCTATGGTGGCGAAAAAGCAATTGAGGAACGTTATAATACTGTTAATAAAGGTTTCTTAGAAGCAGGTCTTTTTGAAGTTACTACATTTTCAATTTTTAGACCACTCGTAGATGGTCTATTCTTTGTTGCGTTAATTGTTATTTTTACAACTACGAATTTAATAGACTCTGTAGCTAACGCTGGTACAGTATTTGCCTTTATCCAATATATGGACCGATTCTTCCAACCATTAAAGGAAATTGCAGATAAATATAACTCACTGCAAAGTGCATTAGCTGGTGCTGAAAGATTAGTTCCCTTATTAGAGGAAGAAGATCGTCACATGGCTGATGAAATTCCTGATGAATTTAAACATATAGAGTCCATTAGATTTGATCATGTGTGGTTTTCCTATGAAAATAACGACATTTATGCGCTAGAAGACTTTACATTAAATATTAAAGCTGGAGAATTCATAGGTATTGTAGGTCCTTCTGGTAGTGGTAAATCTACACTTTTAGCATTGTTGATGGGGGTCTACAAACCAACAAAAGGGACTATCTATATTAATGGTATAAATATTGCTAACTATGACAGTTCTGTACTTCGTCATTTAATGGGATATGTTTTTCAGCAAGCTTATCTATTTAAGGGTTCCATTAGAGATAACTTAACACTTTTTGATACATCAATTTCTAATGAGGATATGGTCAATGCAGCAAAACAAGTTAACTTGGATGCTATGATTGAACAACTTCCGGAAGGGTATGAGACACCGGTTGGTTATTTAGGCTCCTTATTATCTGATGGGCAAAAACAATTATTGGCTTTTGGCCGTACCTTGATTAAAAAAACACCAATACTATTGCTAGATGAAGCAACGGCTAATATCGATAGTCATACGGAGAAGCAAATTCAAGCAAGTATTGAAAATATTCGAGGTAGTAAAACAATCGTAAGTATTGCTCATCGTCTTTCAACAGTAGAAGATGCCAATAAAATAGTGTATATGGAATATGGTAAAATAATAGAAAAAGGATCTTTTAATGAGCTTATCAACTTAAAAGGGGCCTTTTATAATCTATGGAATAATCAACACAGTGGGAGTTAGTATGGAATTTATCCAATCTAAAGATAATAAAATGATTAAGCGAATTATCTCATTAAGGCAACGTAAAAATCGCCAAAAAAATGGAGAGTACATCGTTGAAGGCATTCGCTCTATTCGAGATATTGCAGCTATGGGTGCAGTAAAAACAATCGTTATACGTGAATCTAAAGCGCAAGATAAAAATATATTAGATTTATTAGACTTAGATACTGTTCAATCTGTACCTAAATATATCGCACAAGATCCAGTGTTTGATAAAGTAGATAATACCGTAAATGGACAAGGTGTAGTTGCTATTGTATCAAAGCCTACATATGATATTGAATCAATTTCTATTGTGGATGGTTTATATATTACATTAGATGGTGTTCAAGATCCCGGCAATCTAGGTACCATTATTCGTACTGCTGTTGCAGCAGGTGTTAAAGGGATATTTTTGATGAAAGGAACTGTGGACCCTTTTAATGACAAGACAGTGCGCAGTACTATGAGCGCCTTACATAAAATACCTTTATATGAAGACATTACCTTATCTCTGTTACATGATATGGTAACCGAGTCTAATATGACTAGCTATGTAACAGCTTTAGAACATTCCAATCCTTATCATACTGTAAGTTATGCTAAGCGAACTATGCTAGTATTAGGAAACGAAGGAAATGGTGTAACACCAGGGGTTATGAATCTATGTACAAATCGTATTATGATTCCTATGTATGGTGATATGGAATCCTTAAATGTAAGCGTAGCTGCTGCATTATGTATGTATAAAGTACAAGAACAATTGATGCCTTAGTATATATATGATAAAATTTTATGACCTTATAAAAAGTCCTCTACTAGTAAACAAGTAGAGGGCTTTTGTATTGATTTTTTAGTTGTGTATTTGGTAAAATAACATATATCCTTTGTGGGAGAACAAAGTTCTCCCTTTTTTTCATGAAAAGGAAGATAACTATGTCCAAATTAATTGTAAATGCAGACGATTTTGGCCTTCATAGTGCAGTTAATGCTGGTATTATTGATGGTCACCGTAGAGGTATTATTACCAGTACCTCTTTAATGGCAGGAGGAGAAGCTTTTACAGAAGCCGTAAGTATGGCAAAACAAAACCCTAAGTTGGGCATTGGTATTCATATTACCTTGGTGGGTGGGGTCAAACCAGTATGTGATCCATCAGAAGTTTCATCACTTCTCACACCAGAAGGTGTATTTCCAGAGAACTATGTAGAATTTATTAAACGTATTTACTCTGGCAAAATCAATTATAGTGAATTACGTAAAGAGATTCATGCACAAATAGCTCAAATAATGGATACCGGCTTAAGGGTAACTCATATTGATGGACATCAACATTTGCATGTGTTACCAACGGTATTGCCAATTGTGATTGAACAGGCAAAATCCTTTGGTATACATGCTATACGTATACCCGATGAGTCTACTGGTTTTATGAATTATATGTATTCCCCAATTCGATTTCTTGGTAAAGTTGGTTTATCAACGGTTGCGGCTAATGCGCGACCAATCATACGAAATAATTGTATGACTACAACCCAATATTTTTGGGGCATGGTAAATGGAGGTCATATAAATCAGAAATCTCTAATGGGTATCCTAAAAGCGGTAAATAAACATTCTGGTACACATGAATTGATGGTTCACCCAGGTAGTAATAGTAGTATTCTTAGTAAGCTTTATAATTGGAGTTATCATTGGGAAGATGAGTTGCATGCACTCTGTTCCAGTCATACGCGATTATATATAAGTCAACATGATATAGAGCTCATTAATTATGGAGACTTGGTATGAGTAAAATGATGAAGAGAGGCATCTTTATGTTTCTCTTGTTATTGGCTGTATCAATTGGTATTATTTACTATACTATTGATTTAGATGCATTGAAAGCCATATCATCTTTTAATAGTATTTCCTTATTATTAGCTTTAGTTGCTTTAGTAGCAGGTATGTATTTTGATGGATTACGACTTCAAAGGCTCGTAAAAATTGGTGGTTACAAGTTATCGATACGAGCAGTGCTACGAGTTATTTTTAGTAATTATTTTATGGCTATGTTGACACCTGGAGCTAGCGGTGGTGCTGTCGCGCAAGTACTGGTGTTGAGAAGTTATGGCGTACCTATATCTAAAGGTACACCGATTGTATTAATACGTACCGTATTTTCCATTATGTTTTTGGTCATTATGCTGCCATTAGTATTCTTACGTGATGCTATTGAAATTCCATATATCTCTCGTGATATGCTTTTGATTTTTGCCGTGCTTGCTGTTATAGCGACCTTAGTGGGAACTTATATATTACAGACTAAGTATATGCGTCAATTTGTCTATAATCTAGCACAACGATTTAAAGCACATAACACTAAAGATTGGCTTTCTAAATTAGAAACACTAAATCAAGGTCTTGGTTTACTTTATAAACAACCTGTCCAATCTTTAATAGTTTTTATTGAATCTGGTTTGAGTTTATTATGCTTATATTGTATTGCACCCGCCTTAATGTATGCTTTCACACCAGATATTCCTATTATCGATATTTTAGATCGCATGATTTTATTAAATCTTATTTTGTATTTTGCACCAACCCCAGGGGGAACAGGCATTGCAGAAGGTCTATTTGTAGTATTATTTAGTGCCTTTGTACCTAATGGAACAGTGGGAATCATCGCTGTAGGATGGCGTGTTGTGGCTGAGTATATGCCATTCTTCATCGGTATGTATGCAGTATTAACATTATATGGACGACAATTCGTTGCCCAAGAAACTTCAAGAAAACAATAAGGGAGTGTGCTCTATGTCTAAACCAAAAAAAGATAAATTTTATCTGGTTCAAGAAGATATTTTACCAGAGGCTATAAAAAAGACGATAAAAGTAAAAGAAATTCTAAAACTAGGTGAGGTTAAAACAATTAACGAAGCAGTTGAAAAAATGGATTTAAGTCGATCTGCGTATTATAAATACAAGGATTATGTTTTTCCATTTTTTGAAATTGCTCAAGGAAAAATTGTTAGTATTTATGTTTCTATGTCAAATGAATCTGGTATGTTATCAAGCGTTTTGAAAGCCATTGCTGAACGTAACGGTAGTATTTTAACGATTAATCAAGATATTCCATTACAAGGCATTGCGAATAGTAGCATTTCTTTTGAAACCAAGGATTTACAAGGTTCATTAGAAGATTTATTGCTAGATATTCGCTCTATGAAGGGTATTATCAAGGTAGAAATTTTAGGCCAAGCATAGGCTAATTAAGAGAGTAGGACGATTATGACCACTATAAAAATTGCTTTATTAGGTTTTGGTACTGTTGCACAAGGTACTTTTAACTTATTGCAAGACAATGCTGAATTAATTAAAAATCGTACAGGTGTCAATGTTGAAATTTCAAAAATTTACGTACGAAATCCAGAAAAATATAGTCATATTACATTACCAGAAACAGCTAAATATGTAACTGATATTGATGAAGTGTTAAAAGACGATTCCATCCAAATGGTAGTGGAATTGATGGGTGGTACAAACTTTGCTAAGGATTGCGTAGAAGGTGCTTTAAAAGCTAAGAAGAATGTGGTAACTGCAAATAAAGATTTATTAGCAGAAGCTGGTCCATACTTATTAGACTTAGCGAGTAAAAATGGGGTAGACTTACGTTTTGAAGCATCTGTTTTAGGTGGTATTCCTATAATCCGCACATTATATGAATCGTTAGCCGGTAATCGTATTACTGAAATCATTGGCATTATGAACGGTACTACAAACTTTATTTTGACTAAAATGTCTGAAGAAGGTTTAAGCTATCAAGATGTATTGAAAGAAGCACAAGAGTTAGGATATGCAGAGGCGGATCCTACAGCTGATGTTGAAGGCCTTGATGCAGCTCGTAAATTGGCAATACTTGCATCCATTAGTTTTAACCGTCGTATTTTCTTTGAAGATGTAACTGTAGAAGGTATTACTTGTATTGATACTGAAGATATAAAATTTGGAAAAGAGTTTGGTTACAATATTAAATTATTAGGTATTGCTAAAGAAACTGCTCAAGGATTATCTCTAAATGTATATCCTGCATTTATTCCTACGACACACCCATTAGCATCTGTTCGAGGATCCTACAATGCAATTTATGTTAAGGGCAATGGTATCGACGATGTCATGTTATATGGTCGTGGTGCAGGTAGCTTACCGACAGGTAGTTCTGTAGTATCTGACATTATGGAAGTGGCAAAGAATGTCTCTTATAATGAAACAGGACGTTTGAAACCGTTCTATTACGATCAAAAAGATATTTATTCTCCAGGTAAAATTCAATCTAGTTACTACTTGCGTTTAGCAGTGGATAATAAAACAGGTGTACTAGCAAAAATCTCTGCAAAATTAGCAGAACAAAAGATTTCTGTTTTATCCATCGTTCAACGAAATATGGATCCAGAAACTGCAGTTCTTGCCATTGTTACATCTAAATGCCCAAGATCTTATATTTTAAATCTTATAGACTCCTTTAACAGCTTGCGTTCCGTTAAGGCTGTTAATAGTGTTATTCGTATTATGGAAGCTTAATTATGAATACTGTTCGTGTACAAGTACCTGCTACTAGTGCAAACTGTGGCCCAGGTTTTGATTGCTTAGGATTAGCACTTAATCTTTATAATATATTCAGCTTTACACCAGATGAAAATGCTACAGAATATACATATACTTTTGAAGGCTTTGGCGCAGATATTTTACGCGCTGAAGATCCTAAAAAGAATCTAATTGGCTTCGCTATGGATCAAGTTTTTGCTACTGCGCAAGAACCAATTCGATATGGTCATATAACATCTGAAACTTTAATTCCTCCATCTCGTGGACTAGGTAGTAGTAGTACGGCTATCGTAGGGGGGCTTTTACTGGCGAATGCATTGGTAAAGCATCCACTTTCAAAAGAAGAGTTACTTGTTATAGCAAATCGTATGGAAGGTCATCCAGATAATGTAGCGCCAGCTATTTACGGAAATTTATGTTGTGCTACAGGTTTAAAAAATAAGGTACTAAACACGGTTATTTCTATTCCTCCGGAGCTATATTTTGCTGTTGTAGTACCAGAAGTCATGGTATCTACTGAATATGCTCGTTCTGTGCTACCAAATCATATTCCATTTAAAGAAGCTGTACAAAATGTAAGTCATGCTTCATTATTTGTAACAAGCTTAATTACGCATCAATTAAGTAATTTATCTGTTGCCTTAGATGACAACTTGCATGTACCTTATCGTAAGACATTGATTCCTCATTGTGATGAAGTTTTTGAAGCCGCAAAAGTTGCTGGAGCTTACGGTGCTACTATCAGTGGATCGGGTTCTACTCTGATTGCCTATGTTGATAAAACTCATGTACAAGAGGTAGCAAAGGCTATGGGGGCCGTATTCACAGCAAATGAGATTGAAAATAAAATATATTGCTTAGAAGCTGATACAACTGGAGCGTTAATTATATAGTTTATGGTATAATTATAGTGTTAGGCATAGTCCATAACAATAATTGGAGGAAACTATGAACAATATAAAAACAACACTTTTATTAGCGACGCTAACAGCCATTTTAGTGGTTATTGGTGATATGATTGGCGGCAGAAGCGGTATGATTATGATGTTTGTCATATCCATGGGTATGAATTTTATGTCCTATTGGTACAGCGATAAAATCGTTTTAGCCCAATACAATGCTCAACCTGTTACTGCACAGTCTAATCCAAAACTATATGCAATGGTAGAGCAATTGGCTAAAAATGGTAATTTACCAATGCCAAAGGTTTATATCATTCCTAGTGAAGTACCGAATGCATTTGCAACAGGTAGAAATCCTAGTCATGCAGCAGTTGCTGTTACAGAAGGTATCCAACGTCTATTAACTGATGAAGAATTAGAAGGTGTGCTTGCACACGAATTAACACATGTTAAGAATCGAGATACATTGATTAGTACAATTGCAGCTATGATGGCTGGTGCTATTTCTATGATAGCCAATATACTTCAATTTACTGCCATATTTGGGCGTTCCGATGATCGAGAAGGTACTAACCCTTTGGCGCTTCTTGGTACAATCATTATTGCACCTATCGCAGCTGGTCTTATTCAGATGAGTATTTCCCGTACTCGTGAGTTTTTAGCTGATGAGGGGGGTGGAGATATGTGTCGCAATCCATTAGCACTGGCTTCTGCACTTGCAAAAATTGACTACTACTCTAAACATGGTGCATTGCCTAATGCAAGTAATGCTACAGCCCATATGTTTATTATTAACCCTATGATGGGAATTGGTGAAAGCTTGAGCAATCTTTTTAGTACACATCCTCGCACGGAAGAACGTATTCAAAAGTTAAAGAAACAAGCTATGAATCCAAAGTATAAAGAAAAGGCAATATTATAATTAGTATCTACTGGAGGGTATCATGCAAGAAACATTAGTTTTAATTAAACCAGATGCAGTTAAACGTCAATTAAGTGGTGAAATCCTTAGCCGTTATGAACGTAAAGGCCTTGTTGTTAAAGCATTAAAACTCTTACAAGTACCTCGTGAATTAGCGAAAGAACACTATGCAGAACATAAGGAAAAGCTATTCTTTGGTGAATTAGTTGATTTTATTACATCAGGCCCAGTTCTTGCTTTTGTGTTAGCTGGTGAGAACGCAATTGTATCCGTACGTGCTTTAAACGGAGCAACAAATCCTGTAGATGCTGCCCCTGGTAGTATTCGTGGTGACTATGCCCTAACAATGGATGCTAACGTAGTACATGCTTCTGATTCTCCAGAAGCCGCTGCTCGTGAAATTCATCTTTGGTTCCCTGAATACAAATAATCTCAAGGTTGGGATTCTTTAGCTTTTATTTCTACATCCATGTTATCTATAGGAGGTAATCATATGGCAAGTAGCGTTTATACAAAAACAGGTGATGCTGGTACAACTGGTTTATACACGGGCGAACGTGTACAGAAATCATCTTTACGCGTAGAAGCTTATGGTACAATCGATGAATTACAAGCTTTTTTAGGATTGGCTCGCGCTTATGCTGAAAATCCACGTGTTTCTGCTGAATTATACGATATTGAGCGCAACTTATGGACATTAATGGCTGATATTGCAAGTTTAAATGCCGCTCCGGTAATTACTGAGCAATATGTAAAGCATTTAGAAAAAGTTATAGATCGCTTTGATGCAAAATTAGAACCTTTATCTAGTTTTGTTATTCCCGGTGAAAAACAATCTTCTGCTTACTTACATGTAGCTAGAACGATTACTCGACGTGCGGAACGCGCTTTATGGCGGGTATTAGACGCTGGTGAAAGTGTTCACGAATCTAATTTAAAATACTTAAATCGTCTATCCGACCTTTGCTTTATCTTGTGTCGTGTAGAGGAAGAACTTGGAGCAGAATAAACAAAAAAAGCTATGTATTTTACATAGCTTTTTGCTCGTTATAGACCTTATTGTGAAATTGTTTGGTTTAAAACATCTTGAGGACTAGGATAGTAGAAAAAGATATGAGGAATTTCATAACGGAATTTTTCTCTTAATAGATTGGCTAATGTTGTTTCAAAGTTTATAATTTTATCAGCGCCGAAATCAAAGTCTTCAACTAATACTAAGAGTTGTGCTTCAACTTGAGGTGCATTTTCTGGTAAGGCTTCTGGTGGTAGCGGAACATTTACTACTACTCGTGCAGTACCAATATATTTACCTTGCCCGTCATCGATGGCAACACGATATGTGTTATCCCATAAAGTAGCCATCATTTTTAGTTTCATATTCATAATTTCCATAGTATCGCTCCTTTGTTATACTTATAATGATACTGAAATTATAAATTCTTGTATAGGTGCATTATGAAATCACAAATTATATTGTGTTCCGGTGGGGCACGCAGTGGAAAAAGTGAATTTGCTGAACGTTTAGCATTGGCTACAAAGGGGCCAAAAGCTTATGTAGCTACGGGCCAAGCTTTTGATGAAGAAATGGTGGATCGCATCAAAAAACATCAAGAGCGACGAGGAAAAATATGGAATAATTTTGAAGTGCCTTTACATTTAGCTGATGAATGGGAAAATATCAGTCAATCAGCAGATGTAATTCTTATAGATTGTTTAACCATGTTCACTACCAATCACATGATGGCTCATGGCTCCATTCGTGGTCAAGAAGATGCTAATAGGTTAGAACAGACAATACTTTCAGAATTAGACACTTTATTAGACTCGATACAATCATGTGAAGGTAAAACAGTTATATTTGTGACCAATGAAATTGGGTTAGGTATTGTGCCGGATAATAAATTGGCTAGATATTTTAGAGATATTGCTGGTCGTGTGAATCGAGCAGTAGCTTCTGTTGCAGATAAACTCTATTTAACAATTAGTGGTGTTACCATTGAATTGAAATCACAGGAGGTTCATATAAATGGCTAAGAAAATAATGTTTCAAGGAACGAGTTCTAATGTAGGTAAAAGTATTCTTTGTACTGCATTATGCCGTATTTTTTATAGAAAAGGTTTTAAGACCGTTCCTTTTAAAGCACAAAATATGGCTCTCAATTCTTATGTGACAAAATGGGGCGATGAAATTGGTCGTGCTCAAGTCGCTCAAGCCGAAGCCGCTGGTATTGATCCAATAGTTCAAATGAATCCTGTTTTATTAAAACCTACAGGTAATCAATCGTCTCAAGTTGTCTTGATGGGAAAGCCTGTTGGTGTATATAGTGCTAAGGAATATCATACTAAATATTCACTAACAGCTCTCGATAAGGTTAAAGAGTCTATCGATTTCTTAGACTCAAATTTTGATATGATGGTTATCGAAGGTGCAGGTAGTCCTGCAGAAGTTAACTTAAAAGCAAATGATATTGTAAACATGCGTATTGCCAAGATGACTCAAGCTCCAGTATTTCTCATTGCAGATATTGACCGAGGTGGTGCTATTGCGTCCATTGTTGGTACCTTAGAACTATTAGAACCAGAAGAACGCGATCTTATCAAAGGTATCGTTATCAATAAATTCCGTGGTGATATCAAACTATTAGAACCAGCTCTTACATTTATTGAAGAAAAAACAGGTAAAAAAGTGGTAGGAGTTATTCCTGCCATTGAAAACCTCGATATTGATGAAGAAGATTCTGTTGCATTAGAGAACAAACGCAATAGTGGGACTAAAGATATTCAGGTCGTAGTTATGCAAACACCTAAAATCTCTAATTTTACAGACTTTGATGCACTTAATTATGAGCCAGATGTATCTGTCCGTTTTGTAGGCCCTGGAGATGTTATCGGTACACCAGATTTAATTATATTACCGGGTTCTAAAAATACATTGGCTGACTTAACATATTTACGCGATACAGGCTTTGCTGATGAAATCAAAAAATTGGCTGCTCAAGGTACACCTGTTATCGGTATTTGTGGCGGTAACCAAATGTTAGGTAAAACTATTTATGATCCGCATCATATGGAAGGTGATATCGAGGAAATTGAAGGACTTGGCCTTGTTGAATCCTCCACGACTATGAAGGCTCAAAAAACTACCCATCAAGTACAATTCAATGTATCTAATTTACAGTTCTTAAATGGTACTTTCAGGGGTGAAAAATTAGTAGGCTATGAAATTCATATGGGGGATACTACACCACTAGCAGATACAGTGTCTCGTTGCTTTACAATTACAAGTCGCAGTGAAGAGGCTGTCAATGTTATTGATGGTTTTATTGATGGCAATCATCAGGTAATGGGTACATATATTCACGGTATATTTGATAATGACGAGTTTAGACGATTTATTATCAATCAATTACGTGAACGTAAGGGATTACAACCATTAGATGTAGTATTCCATTATTTTGACCATAAAAATACGGCATATAATCGCTTAGCTGATATTGTGGAGGAACATTTAGATATGGACTATATTATGTCTACTTTGGGATAGTAGAGGAGATATATGGAACATTTAACATTTTTTCACTGGTTTTCGAAGTATAACTTTGTGTGTATACCAGTTTTAGCATTTTTATTGGATTTAATTATTGGAGATCCTAATAGTAAATATCATCCAGTGGCCATTATTGGACGTATAATATCTTTTTTTGAAGCCGTTCTTTATAAGGACACTGATAATGATACGAAGAAATTGTGGTACGGTGGTATTGCAGTAGGTTTAATTCTTATATCGGTATATATCATAGTATCTTTATTGTTATGGCTAGGTGGAGTAGTAGACGAATGGGTATACTATGCTTTCGAAGTAGTGATCCTCTACATCGCCATTTCTCCACGTTCATTGGCTGGCGCAGGTTTTACGATTAGTCAGTTAATAAAACAAGGTAATATCGTAGAAGCTCGTAAACGTTTATCCTGGATTGTGGGACGTGATACTGAAGACCTAGATGAAAGTGAAATCACTCGTGCTACAGTAGAAACGATTGCGGAAAATACGGTAGATGGTATCATTGCACCTTTTTTCTTTTTTATTATCGGTGGCCCTATGGGGGCTATTCTTTATAGAACTGCTAATACTATGGATTCTATGTTAGGCTATAAGAATCAAAAGTACTTGTACTTTGGTCGCGTAGCTGCACGCTTTGATGACATATTAAATTGGATTCCTGCCCGAATTACCTTTGTATTAATTGTAATTTCTGCATTCTTTTTACGCTTTGATGCAAAAAAGGCGATCCAAATTGGTTTGCGCGATGCTAAGAAACATCCAAGCCCTAATGGTGGTTACGCAGAAGCACCAGTTGCAGGAGCTTTACATATTCGCTTAGGTGGTTACAATCAATATTTCAAAAAAATGACTTTTCGCGAATATATGGGTGACCCTATTGAAAAGTTGAATCGCAACCATATTACACGAACTATTTATATGATGTATGTTACGACTATACTAATGGTCATCATTAGTACAGTCATTACCTATGGGATGAATGTATAATGACACCTTTTTTTATAGCACTACAATTTTTAACGCGTTTAAAACTTGTAAATCAAACTGAATGGTCTGTAGAGGACTTTGGTAAATCGGTAGTAGCCTTTCCTTATGTGGGCCTTATTATTGGTCTCATATTAGCTATATTATATGGCGTATTGTCGCCATTTATTCCGATTATGCCATTGATGTTAATTATCGTTGTGGCTGAGTTTTTAATAACTGGTGGCCTTCATGCTGATGGTTTGATGGATACAAGCGATGGTTTGTTTTCCGGCCGTGAAAGAGAACGTAAACTAGAAATCATGAAAGATAGTCGTATAGGCTCCTTTGGAGTTGTTGCTTTTGTATTTGTTACACTTTTGAAATGGCAATTATTAGCTTCGATTCCATCGGCTGAATTTATTCCTATGGCACTCATTATGATGCCTTTAATGAGCCGCTGGTCTATGGTTTTTAGTATTCGATCCTATCCATATGCTAGAGAACAGGGGATGGGGGCAGCATTTGCTAATTTAGCACCTAAATATGTTATTACTTATAACACCATATCTACGTTCTTTATGCCTATTCTATTACTATTAATCGGTTTAGTATTATATACACTTTTATATGGTGCTTATGCAATTTTTTCAGCACCTGATGTAGGGTATTTGGTAGGACTAGGTGTGTTAGTATATGCTACTATAGGTATTTTCCAAATCAATATTGTTAGCATGATTATTACGTATATTATTAACCGATTATTAAACCGCTATATTGTAAAAGCGTTAGGTGGCACTACTGGTGATACATATGGATTTGTTGTGGAAGTAACTGAAGTATTATTGATATTGGTATATAGCATAATTTTATCTATACTATCAGCTACGGTAGTTAATAATCCAACTATGTTCTAACTCTAAATTTTTGATTTTCAAAGTTTTAATATTTTTAGAACGTATACTTTATTTGATGTGAAAGGAGTTTAATGTGACCTATTATGTAAGAGCCCCAGGTACATGTGGGGAATTTCTACAAGGTTCTATTGATGGTCAGTCATTTTTAGTGACATGTCCAATTAATCGATACTCCTACGCATTGAGTAATGTAATACAACCTTTTTCTAAAGAATTTTGTGCACTTCAACCAAAATCTGCACAAGCTCGTAAATTAGTACAAGAATTGGTCCAACAAAAAAATAAAAATCAAATTTGCCCGCCTGTGTATGTAAGATCCGATATTCTACAAGGAAAAGGCATGGCTTCAAGTTCGGCAGATATTTCTGTAACAGCTATGGCTACAGCTTTGGCCATGGACTATGATTTATCATTAAAAGAACTTGAGCAAATTTGTCTATCTGTAGAGCCTACAGATGCCTCTTTTTATCAAGGTGTAACTCAGTTTGATTATATTAAAGGGACTATCTCTAAGCCATTAGGTATGTGCCCACCTTTAAAAATCCTCGTTTTTGACGAAGGCGGTAGCATTGATACAGTTAGCTTTAATAAACAAGCAGATTTACAAAATAAAATTTTAGAAAAAGAATCTATTATACAAGAATCCTTTGATTTGTTTAAACAGGGTCTTATAACGCATGATATAAAGCTCATTGGTCAAGCTGCTACATTAAGTGCTTTTGGCAATCAGCGTATTTTATATAAACCTAATTTATATGACTTTCACGATGTAGGTAATTCTTATAATAGTGTGGGAACAATCATCGCTCATAGCGGAACCATTATGGGACTATTATTCCCCGTTGATTATGGTCGTATTGATGATTGTAAGAATGAGATTTTGCGTAAGTTGCCACAATTAACCTATGTAGATACGGTTGAAACTACGAATGAAGGATTAACTTATATCAAACGATAAAGTATTTCATAGAAAGAGAATAGTATGTCTAAAATACATGGGGGCAATATCTTTCAGTTTGCCCATGAACAACGAATTGAACCATACGATGTTATTGACTTTAGTGCTAATATTAATCCACTAGGCCCTAGCCAACATGGCTTATCTGCATTAGAATCTCAATTGCGATATATATCACATTATCCGGATGCTACAAATGATGATATATTAAATGCCATTGCTGATATCTATGGTATGAATAAAAATCAAATTGTAGTTGGCAATGGAGCAGCAGAGCTATTATATGCAATTTGTCGGTTACCTGGCTATACGGGCGCTTTTGTTCCCGCACCAGGTTTTTCTGAATATAAAGCAGCTTTAGAAGCAAGTAGAATTCCAGTACGCGATATTTATTATCGACCACGGGAAGATGAACATGGAAAACCTTATTTTGAGGTTCCTTATTTAGCATTAGAAACTTTTGCAGCTGAGTTAAAGGGGCAAGATGGTCGTATTATTGTATTTCTAGGTAATCCCAATAATCCAGATGGTACGTTACTTGATAAAAACCATATTCGTACTATTGCAAGCATGCTGAAAGATGCTAATAGTTTACTTGTTATAGATGAGTCCTTTATCGATTTTGTTGGTAACGACACTTTACAAGATAATGAATACTCCATGCGCTCCCTAGTTAACGAGTTTGATAATATTATCGTGGTTCATTCTTTTACAAAATTCTATGCCGTGCCAGGGCTACGAATTGGTGCTGCTTTCAGCAATCCACTTATCATTGAGCAACTAAATAGTTTTATTCCAACTTGGTCTGTTAACACATTAGCTCAATCCTATACAGAGGCGGCTTTGAATGATGTAGAGTATGTGAAACGAACAAAACAAGTATTACATGAAGAGCAACTTTTTATGTATAACTCATTAGATACTATAGATAATATTACTGTATATCCGCCTTCAGCTAATTTTATGTTGTTCCACATTGAACAAGAAGGAATAACAGCAGAGTCGATTAATGAAGTGCTTAAAAAATATAATATGATTGTTCGCAACTGTGATTCTTATATGGGATTAAATAATCAATGGATTCGCGTTGCAATAAAAGATCATGATACTAATGTTAAGTTAGTAGAAAAATTAACAGATATTTTGAAAGTATAGGAAGACTATGAAGACATTGTATATTGTACGCCATGGTGAAACTGATTGGAACAAAATGGGAAAATACCAAGGCATCACAGATGTTCCACTTAATGAAAATGGTTTAAATCAAGCAAAGGCATGTGGTCAGGCTCTTAAAGATGTTAAATTTGATCGCATATTATCTAGTGATTTGAGTCGTGCTTTAGTTACAGCTAAAGTCATTCGCGGGGAACGTACTACTCCTATAACAGTAGATAAACGCTTACGAGAACTTAATTTTGGCGATTGGGAAGCTATGTTGTTTTCAGATATCGAAGATCGTTGGCCTGGTTTGATTGATGAAATGTATTTGCGACCACATCTAGTTAAGGTTCCTAATGGTGAAAGCTTTAAGAATTTACAAGACCGTGCATGGGCAGGTCTAGAGGAATTCATCAATGTTAATAATGAGGAGGAAACACTTCTCATTACTTGTCATGGTGGAACTATACGAACATTATTGTGTAAATTATTAGATATTTCCATTAGTCATTGTTGGAATTTTAGTCAAGGTAATACAGCAATTAATCGTATATTCTATAATGGCATGGGAGAATTTGATCATAATATTTTAAACTTGCTCAATGATACAGCACACGTAGATATATTACAAGGTCATGCATAATGCGACTAGATAAATTATTAGCCAATAAAGCTTATGGTAGTCGAAAAGAAGTCCATCAAATCATAAAGGATAGAAGGGTTACCATCAATGGTAGTATAACAACGAAAAAAGATACTCACATTGATATTGATGTTGATATAGTTGCTGTTGATGGTAAGGTTGTTAGTACTACTCAACTTTATTATGTAAAATTTCATAAGCCAAAGGGCTATGTTACAGCGGTAGAAGATTCTAATCACCCTGTTGTTATGGATTTACTCCCTCCAGAATTCATAAAAATGGGAGTTGTTCCAGTAGGCAGATTAGACAAGGATACAGAAGGACTTTTATTATTAACTAATGATGGTGTGTGGGGACATTCTATCATTAATGGTAATAAACATGTGCCTAAGATTTATTACGTAGAATTTGAAGGAACGCTATCTGATGAAGGTATACAACGTATTAAAAAGGGAATTCTTCTTGGAGATGGTACGCAATGTAAACCGGCAGAAATTGAATTTGTATCGTTACATTCAGTACATGTAACGATTGAAGAAGGCAAGTATCATCAAGTTAAGCGCATGATTGGTGCTGCAGGTGGTACTGTAACATATTTGAAACGTCTTACGATTGGTCATATTGATTTAACTGGCATTGAAGAGGTTGGTTCTGCAATGGAATTGACCGTTGAACAGATAGAGGGCTTTAAAAAATAGCATAAAATTCTATTCAATATAGGCATTTTATGGTAAGATTAATTGTACTTTATAGACTAGGAGCAAGATTATGAATGGATTAAATCTGCTACAACAGTATATTAAAGAGCAAGAATTAACAGGCGTCATTTTAATAAGCCCTATAAATTTACATTATTTTGCAGGCTTTACTGGTACTACAGGCTTTGCTATCATTACTCAAGATAAAGCCTTTATGATTACTGATTTCAGATATACTGAACAAGCAACAAAACAATGTGAAGGGTACACAGTTATTCAATATGAAACAACTGTTATGGATACTCTTGTAGATATATTCAATGAATATCATATTCACGAAGGTTTATTCGGTATAGAAGGCAAACAAATGCCTGTGGATACGTATGAAACTTTATGTGATACATTAGATGAACGCTTTAATTTTACATCTATCAATTTTGCAAAACTACGTGCGGTTAAGCGTGAAGACGAATTAGACTTATTGCGTAAAGCTGCTAAAATTGGTGATGATGCTTTTGCTGTCTTGCTACCACAACTAAAGGTAGGGATGACAGAAAACGAAGCGCGCATTATATTAGAATCAGAAATGTTAAAACGTGGATCAGAGGAACCTTCCTTTGCAACCATTGTTGCTTCTGGTAATCGTTCTAGTATGCCTCATGGTGTAGCCAGTGATAAGGTCATTGAAGCAGGTGATTTTGTTACCTTTGACTTTGGTGCAGTATATAAGGGTTATCATTCTGATATGACTAGAACTATTGTAATGGGGTCTGCCTCTGAATTACAAAAGAAGCTGTATGGTATAGTTTTAGAAGCACAAAAACGTGGCGTAGCTGCAGTTCGGGCTGGTATTACTGGTAAAGAACTTGATGCAGTTTGTCGTGATTATATTAAAGAACATGGATATACCAAGGAATTTAATCATGGTACTGGACATGGCGTAGGTCTTGAGATTCACGAAGAACCAGTAGCCAATACTAAATCCGATACGGTATTTACAGAAAATATGATCATTACGGTAGAACCTGGCATTTATATAACAGGTACTATCGGATTGAGAATAGAGGATAGTGTCATCGTCAAATCTGACGGCTATGAGGTGTTGACACATAGTCCAAAAGAGTTAATTGAAATAGGTATTTAGAAGGAGAAGAGTTAGATGATTTCCAGTAATGATTTTCGTCCAGGTGTAACCGTTGAAATTGACGGTAATGTATGGCAAGTAGTTGATTTCCAACACGTTAAACCAGGTAAAGGTGCTGCATTCGTACGTACTAAAATGAAAAACTTGCAAACTGGTTCTGTAGTTGAGCGTACATTTAATGCAGGTGAAAAAGTGCCTAAAGCACATGTTGATCGTCGTCGTATGCAATACTTATATGAATCTGATGGCTCTTATACATTCATGGATAACGAAACTTATGATCAAGTTGAACTTACCCTTGAACAATTAGGTGATGCTAAAAACTTCCTTCTTGAAAATATGGAAGTATCCATCATGTTCTTCCAAGGTATCGTAATCGGTATCGATTTACCTGTAGCTGTTGAACTTCGCGTAGTTGAAACAGATCCTGGTATTCGTGGCGATACTGCAACTGGTGGTAATAAACCAGCCGTATTAGAAACAGGCTACACTGTAAAAGTACCTCTCTTCATTGAAGTAGATGATGTACTTCGTATTGATACTCGTACAGGACAATACATCGAACGTGCCTAATACTCATTGATATGTATTGGGGCAAGATCTTTTCAAGGAATCTTATTCCCCATATATCGTAACATTTGCACTGTAAGCACTTGTCGTCTATGTAATTATATATAGGGACAGGTGCTTTTTTTGAAAGAGGCCAGTATGACCAAGAAAAATACTGAACTAGAGTCGGGTAAAGTTAAGATTAACGATGATGTGTATGCTACAATTATAACAATGACAGCCCTTGACACAAAGGGAATTCATCATATGAGTTCCACCTTTAATGATGGCGTTAATACTTTTTTTAGACGTAAATCCGATCATGAAGGTGTTAAGATATCCTTTAACGATGAAGGAGCAATATCAGTTACACTATATGTGTGCATTCAGTATGGATATCGTATTCCTGATGTTGTTTTACGTCTACAAGAGCGCATTAAAACTGCTTTAGTCTCTTATACAGAAATTGAGGTTCAAACTATTGATGTAGTTGTACAAGACATTATTTTTGATGATTTAGTAACACCTCAACAGCCATAGGAGGTATCTCTATGAGTTCAGATAATCAATTAAATTATGGTTTAGACACGGATACTATTGATATTGCAGATTCTGTCATCATTGATGTAGCAACAAAAACTTTAGGAACCATTCCTGGTATTCATTCTTTAAGCCCACGCTTTTACGATGAGTTGGTAGAGGGTATTACCCATGCTTTTGGTCAGCGTAGCTTACCTGGTATCAATGTAAAGCATCGTAAAGGTTTTATTGAAATTAATATTTATATTAAAGCATTGTATGGATATAATCTCATTGAATTATCGAAACAATTGCAATTAGAAATCAAACAAACCTTAAAAAATATGCTAGATCTTAATCATATTAAGGTTGATGTGCATATTGAAGGTATTGTAAAAGAAAAGGAGCCAGTTTTACATGGTAACTAAGCGAAATCGGCGAGAGGCTCGTCAATACGCATTCCAAATGTTATATGCCAATGAATTTCATACTGATCAAAATGATGTTCAATTTCCCGAAGGAAACATTCATAAAGCAATGGATAAGGCATATGCAAATAGTATTATAGAGGGTGTACTATCAAACGCTGAAGCAATTGATGCTACATTACAGCCATTCTGTAAATCTCGTAAAGTAGCAAATTTAGATAAGGTGGATCGTTCTATTTTACGTATTGCCGTTTGGGAAATGAACAATAAAGTGGAACCTTTAGAGCCCTCTATTGCTATTAATGAAGCCATTCAATTAGCTAAAGAGTTTGGCTCTGATGCATCTTATAAATTAATTAATGCAATCTTAGACGCATATAATAAGAGTAAATAATGAAACGATATTACTTAGGCATTGATACGAGTTGTTACACCACAAGTTGTGCCATTGTAGATAGTGACTTTCACATAGTAGGGGAAGCACGTAAAATCTTAGAGGTAAAACCAGGTGAGCGAGGACTACAACAATCAAATATGGTCTTTCAGCATACAAAGGCATTGCCTAAGCTAATGTCAGAATTGCCTCAGGTACCAATTAGCGGTATAGGTGTTAGTGGCTTTCCACGCCGTGAAGAACGCTCTTATATGCCTGCCTTTATGGTCGGGTTAGGACAGGGGAAAACCTTGAGTCATCTTATGAATGTGCCTTTACATATTTTTGCACATCAAGAGAATCATATATTAGCTGCTTTGAGGGATTTAAAAAATATTCCTAATGAGCCATTTTTGGCATTACATCTATCAGGTGGCACGACAGAATTAGTATATTGCCATTATCAAGGAAACGGTATTTTTGAATCTCACATCGTTGGTGGTTCTAAAGATTTACAAGGGGGGCAATATGTTGATCGCATAGGTGTCGCGTTGGGCTTACCATTTCCTGCAGGTAAACATTTAGAGGCTTTAGCATTACAAACTACAGAATATGAACCATTGCCATCATCTGTAAAAGACGGATGGATTAGCTTTGCCGGTCCTTGTAGTGCTGCTATGCGGCGTATAAATAACGCTATGAGTGATATAGATAAATCTAAGTTAGCTAGAGCTGTTTTTACTTCCATTGGAAATGCTCTAGAAAAAATGATTACTTATCATACTAAAGAGAAATCTGTACGTGCACTCATTGCTGTAGGTGGTGTGATGAGTAATAGTTTACTTCGTAAGCGGATGGAAACCTATTGTAAACGAAATCATCTCCAATTACATGTGGCGCAGCCACAATTCTCTGTTGATAATGCCACAGGTAATGCTTTTGGTGCTGCTTATTTACAAGAATCTAGAGGATAATCGTGAATGTATTAACCATTACACAATTAAACAATCTCATAAAACGTACCTTAGATCGTGAATATCTATTAAAGAATGTATATGTAAGTGGTACCATTATTAATGCAAAACGTCATAGTAGTGGTCACATGTATTTTTCTTTAAAAGATGAGGAATCTGCTATTGATGTGACAATGTGGTCTAGTACAGTCATGCAAAAGGGACTAGCTAATGCCATTCAAAATGGTTTATTAGTAACTGTAAAAGCATCTGTTAACTTTTACAATAAAATTGGCCGTTTAAATCTCATTGCATCAGATATGCAGATAGGTGCTAAAAGTCCGTTACAGCTTGAATTTGACACTCTAAAACGAGAGTTAACTGCTTTGGGGTACTTTAATGATAGCCATAAAGTAGGTTTACCCTATATGGCGAGTTGCATTGGTATTGTTACATCCCAATCTGGTGCTGTATTACATGATATTCTACATGTTAGTAAACAACGCAATCCACTAGTTCAATTTAAATTGTTTTCCGTTCCTGTACAAGGTAGTACCGCAGGCCCAATTATAGCAAAAGGAATTGCTACGGCAGATGCTGATCCAGATATTGATGTCATCATCGTTGGTCGTGGTGGTGGATCTATGGAGGACTTGTGGTGTTTCAATGATAGAGCTGTTGTAGAGGCAATTTATAATGCTCATACACCGATTATTTCGGCGATAGGTCATGAAACAGATTACACCTTATGTGATTATGTAGCTGATGCGCGCGGGGCTACGCCTAGCCATGCTACAGAAATGGCAGTACTTCCAATTACTACATTACAAGATCAGCTGATAGAAAAAGAAGAGTATTTACATGAATATATACGCTATACACTACAACAAAAACGTACAGATTTAACATTGCTCTTTAATCGAAAATTTGGCATTCCAGCTCTGCAATTTTTACATAAGCAAAAATCACACTTACAAGAGCTTTCACAAACTCTAACTAATGCAACTAAAGAACGATGTAATACAGAGAGACATAGCTTAGCATTATTGGCACAACAGTTAGAGTCGCTAAATCCATTACAAATGATGATTAAAGGTTTTGCAAAGGTTGAGCATGATAACAAACCTATTACATCGGTTGCCCAATTACAACCAAATGACGATATACGAGTTACACTAGCTGATGGTTATATTACTGCTACGGTAAAGGAGGCGCACAAGGATGGCCGCATCACTAAAAAGTTATGAGAAAAAATATAAGGCCTTAGAAGATATTGTTAAGCAATTAGACGATGGGGATATGACCATTTCTGAGCTTTTATCACAATATAAAAAGGGCTTAACTTTGGTAAAAGAATGTGCTGAAATGCTTGACTCTGTTGAAGATGAAGTACAACAAATTATCGAAGAAGTCCGCATCAGCGAATAAGGAGATTCTATGTTCAAAGATTATTTAGCATCTAGCAAACAAAATATTGAACAATGGTTAGGCGAAGTACTTAATAGCCCAAATCAAGAATTTGAACAACTTTATGAATCTATGAATTATAGTTTAATGCAAGGTGGCAAACGAATACGACCTATTTTAACTAAGGCTGTGTTGGAAATGCTTCATAAAGAGCCAGCTGATTATAAGGAATTTCTATGTGCTATGGAGTGTATCCATACGTATTCATTAGTTCATGATGATTTACCAGCTATGGATAATGATGATTATCGCAGAGGTAATTTGACCAATCACAAAGTATACGGTGAGGGACTTGCTATTTTAGCCGGTGATGGGTTATTAACATATGCCTTTCAATTGATGACTTCAAATACAGTTGCTAGTGCACAGCAAAAACTAGATGCTATACAATGTGTTGCTACTGCGGCTGGTCCAGAAGGTATGGTTGGGGGACAAGCCTTTGATTTGCTCAGTGAAGATAAACATATTCCTTTAGAAGAATTAAAGGTTTTACATACTGGTAAAACAGGTGCACTATTTAACGCTTCTGTAGAATTAGGTCTTATTCTTGGAAGTGCTAATAAGACTACGCGAACAGCCCTTATGGAATATTCTAATTGCCTGGGATTATTATTCCAAATCACTGATGATATTTTAGATGTAACCGGTACTATTGAAGAATTAGGGAAAACACCCGGTAGTGATATTCGCCAACATAAATCTACCTATGTATCTTTACTAGGTTTAGAGCAAGCAAAACATCAAGCCTACTTAATAGGTAGCCAAGCTCATGATGCGTTAAACTTGGTTTCTTATGATACAACTATACTATCAGCATTAATTGATTATCTTTTAGAACGTACGAATTAATGGGTATTACCTGTAGAAGGTATAAACAATGATTGATATATTACCACAAATAGCACATAATTATATCGCACAAGCTGCATTTTGGGGCTGGTTTACGGCTCAAGCTATCAAATTTGTATGGCAACTCTTAAGACATGGTAAATTCCGACCAGAGCGCCTTGTTGGATCTGGTGGTTTTCCAAGTTCACATACATCATTTGTAATTGCTACAACAACAGCGATTTACCTTAAAAATGGTGTAACGGATCTATTTATATTATCCTTAGTATTTTCAATTGTTGTTATGTATGATGCGTCTGGTGTACGATTAGAGGCAGGACGACAAGCTCAAATACTTAATCAAATTGTAGATTACTTTACGAAAAAAAATATACCTGTTGTCATTACACGTAAAGAAGCATTAAAAGAGTTGTTGGGACATACACCTATCGAAGTATTTGGTGGTTTAATTCTCGGTATTCTTGTGGCCTTTATTCAGTTTTATTGTATTTATCATGGTGTAATATGAGCAATAAAGAACGATTAGATATACTCCTCGTTAATCGAGGCCTTTTTGAAAGTAGAGAAAAAGCAAAAGCAGCTATTATGGCGGGCCTTATATTTATGGATACTACGCGCATAGATAAAGCAGGCACCAAGATTCCTGTGGATGCCAATATTATTGTAAAAGGCAATACTTTACCTTATGTAAGTCGTGGAGGACTTAAATTAGAAAAGGCTATTCAAACTTACCCTATCGATTTACATGGGACTGTGATGATTGATATAGGAGCTAGTACAGGTGGTTTTACAGATTGCGCATTACAAAACGGTGCGTCTAAGGTCTTTGCCATCGATGTAGGATATAATCAATTAGCTTGGAAATTACGCCAAGATTCACGTGTAATTAATATGGAGAAACAAAATATCCGTACTGTTACTGCTGAACAAATAGGTGAACTTGTTGATTTTATTTCTATTGATGTAGCATTTATTTCTTTAGACAAAGTTTTACCAGTAGCTACTAATTTATTAAAAGATACGGGCTCACTTGTGGCCTTAATAAAACCACAATTTGAGGCGGGTAAAGAAAATGTTGGTAAGGGCGGTATAGTGCGAGATAGTGAAATCCATAAAGAAGTTTTACATCGTATTCTACACGTTGCGTATGATTGTGGATTGTATACACATGGCTTAACTTTCTCACCAATTAAAGGTATGGAAGGTAATATAGAGTTTTTAGGTTATTTTAAAAAGTATGAAGAAGGGGCCTTAACCATTGATAATACTTTGATTGATACAGTGGTTGCAGAAGCCCATTCATTATAGGAGATTACTATGCGTATCGGATTCTTCCCCAATATGGGGAAAAGCAATATTATGGCAGTTCTAAAAATGGCTGCACATATTTGTAAAGATGAAGGTATCGAAGTATTTTTGCCAGATGATCTCGAATCAGATGCACCTGCACGAGTACTTAAGATTCCTAAAACTCATATTTTAAGTCGCCCAGAAATCTTCAAACAAATCGATATTGCCTTTAGTTTTGGTGGTGATGGTACCATCATCCATCTTGCAAGACAAATTTATCCATATAATGTACCTGTTTGTGGTATTAATCTTGGCGAACTAGGTTTTTTAAATCAAATTGAAATTCATCAAATGCAAAGTCATATTAAACGTATTGCTAATGGTGATTATAATATTGAAAAGCGTGGACATTTATATGCTTATATAGAACGTCATGAGGGTAAAGAGGAAGAACTAGTTCCTATCATTAACGAAATTGTTATCACTCGTGCTGAGCCTGCTAAAATGGCTCGAATTAATATGTCCATAAATAATCAACACACGCAAATGTATCCATCGGATGGTTTAATTATTTCCTCTGCTACAGGTTCTACCGGCTATAATCTATCGGCTGGTGGTCCAATCATGAAACCAGATAATCGATCAATCATTGTCACCCCAGTAGCACCACATTTAATTCAAGGTGTAAGCCTTGTTTTGGAGGAACATGATACGATTCAAATTACAATGCCGGAAAGAGAACCACAATTACATATTTGTATTGATGGTACATTTGACTATACTTTTACAAATAAAGAAACCTTACATATAAGTTCTAACCCTGTATATTGTTTATTTGTACGATTCAAGGATCAATGTTTCTTTGGTACTCTATTTAAAAAGTTAGCATCTCGTCGAGATGAATTGTTATAACCAAATCTCAAGTGGGGTGGTTTTGTGATTAACATTAACAATGCTGTTCAATTCCAACATTTAATCTGGGATCGATGCATGGAAAATGCCAAAGTGGTAGTAGATGCTACATGTGGTAATGGCCATGATCTTTTATACCTTTCTAAACGGGCACAAAAAGCATGCCATCTATATGGAATTGATATTCAAATGAAAGCTATTAAAACTAGCAAGGAGCTTTTACAATCAAATGATATTGCGCCAGAAGTAAGTTTAACGTTTATTCATGACTCTCATGATTTGGCGGTAGCTCATCAATTAAAAGATGAAGTTATTGATTTAATGATTTTTAACCTCGGATATTTACCTGGAGGAGATCACCAAGTTGTAACAAAACCGCACCAAACCATTGATGCCATAAATGAAGGTTTACAAAAACTTTCCAAGTCTGGAGTTATTACAATAGTTGCTTACCCTGGAACAACAGAGGGATTTGAAGAAATGCAGTCTCTTAAATCGTATTTATCAGATTTAGATCAGAAAATATATAATGTATGTCATTGGCATCCGATGAACCAAATACATAATCCACCTGAGTTATTTATATTGCAAAAACGATAAAACGAAATATATCTTTATTCATTATGAATAAAACTCATACTCAGTTAGTAAAACCCCCTTTATAGGGGATTTTAATTATACATGTATATTTTTCTATTTTTAAATTATTAATTCCCTATAAATAGATGAACCTTATGAGCTATGAATTTGTACGTTATCAATATATAGAATATTAACAATATTTTAAATATTAATATAATATGCATAAGACGTATAATATATGCGATTTATACCATATATTAATTATGAATATATGGTATAATATTATCAGAAAGATACTATTCTCTTTTATGTGCAAGGTTTAAAAAAGGGAGTTCAAAATGAAACGCTATCGCTATAACAAAATTAAAGAGATCGTGCAGTCCAAGGCGATTGAAACACAAGAGGAATTAGCTGCGGCTTTACTAGAAGAAGGTATTGAAGTTACACAAGCTACAGTTTCTCGTGATATTAAGGAATTAATGTTAATCAAAATTCCTACAGGCGATGGACATTATCGTTATGCATTATCTCCAGAGGAAAATGTAGTTTTATCTCGTAGCCGTATTAACCGACTATTCCAAGATTCTTTGATTAAGGTTGATCACAGTTTAAACCAAGTTGTATTACATACAATCCCTGGTTCTGCTCAATCTGTAGCATTTTCTATCGACCATGCAAAATGGACTGAAATTATTGGTACATTAGCAGGGGACGATACTATTTTGTTAATTGCAAAATCCGAAGCTGAAGTTCCAGCAATTTTAGCGAAAATTCAAGATTTAATGAAGGACTAATAATATGTTAACGCAAATGAGCATTCGCAACTTTGCGTTGATTGAGCAAATGAATATTTCATTTAATGATGGCATTACTATCTTTACCGGCGAAACTGGGGCAGGGAAATCCATTCTTATGGATGCCTTTAGTATCCTATTAGGAGAACGCGCAAGTAGCGAGTTTATTCGTCACGGTAAAGATAGTTTTGTTATTGATGGAATATTTGATATTGCTAATCACCAAAGTATTCAAGACCTATTAGAGTCTAAAAATATCATGATAGAAGAAGGCCAGTTAATTCTATCTAGATCTTTTAATCGTAATGGCAAATCTAGTATATTGGCTAATGATCAACCAATACCTTTAAAAGCTTTAAAGGAGATTGGTCAATACTTAGCAGATATTCACGGACAATATAGCAACCAACGTTTACTAGACACTGATATACATCATGAATATTTAGATACTTTTAATAAAGAAGGAAAAGAAGCCTATAAAGCTTATACTGATGCGTATAAAATTTATAAGCAAGCAAAACAAGATGTAGATCATTTACAAGAGAATATGTCTGAGCGAGCCCGGGAGCTTGATATGCTTAGATACCAAATCGACGAAATTGAAGATGCTGGTCTGAGTGTTGGTGAAGATGTAACTATTGCTGAAGAACTTAAGCGTCTAGACAGTTTTGAACATATCGATAAGGTATTAGGTTCTTGTTATGATGCCTTTTATAATGGACGTCAACCATTACTTGATACGATTAACTCGATTAAGGTAGAGGTTAATGATCTAGTAAAATATGACAGTGAGTTAAAAGAAGTCTCAGAAATGGTGGACTCTGCTTATTTCCAACTAGAAGAAGCTGCACAGTCTTTAGATCGTTACAGGGATACTATCAGCTACGATGAAGAACGTTATAAGTATTGCCAAGACAGAGATACCACAATTTATAGCTTAAAGAAAAAATATGGTGAAACCGTAGAAGATATTCTAGCATACGAAGAAAAGGCGCAATCTCGTTTAGAAGAACTAGAAGGCCTTGTATTTGCTCAAGATGAATTAGAAACACGTTTTGAAGAAGCAAAAAGGGTAGCAGAAGAAGCGTTAACAGTTTTACACGAGGTACGTCAAAAAAATGCAAAAGAGATTGCTACGGCCTTACATCAAGAATTAGTGGATCTAGGGATGCCCAAAGGGGATATTCAATTTCATATTGAAGAGGGAACTGAATTATCCTCATTAGGTGCAAAGTCTATTGAAATGTTATTCTCCGCAAATAAAGGGGAACAGTTATTACCTCTACATAAAGTAGCATCTGGCGGTGAGTTAGCTCGCATTGCATTAGCCTTTAAATCAGTATTCCGCAGTGACGCTTTTAAAACGATGGTATTTGATGAAATTGACGTTGGTATCAGCGGTGATATAGCACTTAAGGTGGCAGAAAAAATACTTAATTTATCTAGAACAAATCAAGTATTTTGTATTACCCATTTGCCTCAAACTGCAAGTATTGCGAAACAACACTATCATCTATCTAAAATCGAGGAAGATGATCGTACAATCTCTACATTAGTAGTCTTAAATGAGGAAGAACGAGTAACACAAATCGCGTCTATGATGTCTGGTAAGGGAATGTCTGCTACAGCACTTGCGGCGGCGAAAGAACTTATTGACCATTTTAATTGACTAAAATCGCATAATTACTTATACTAATAGTGTTAAATGAATATATTGATAGAGGTGCGAGTATTAAGAGTAATCATGAGGAGTAGGCATGCATTGATCCATGATAAAAGGGATGCTTGCCGAAGTTCGATGATTGCGACTCATCGTTCTGGTTGTCTATTTAATAGATAGACAACTGTCATCAATCTTGTATTGGTGGAGTGCTATCATTGAGCTTTTCGTAAGAGTATATATAGCTATATAATCTATAAGGCCAGTGGATGCATCCACTGGCTTTTTTGGAGGTATATATGATTCGAGTAATGGTAAATGGCGCTGGCGGCAAAATGGGTCGTGAAGTAGTTAAAGCAGTACATAATGATCCTGAATTAACATTAGTTGGTGGTATTGATCCAACTAAGGCAGGGAAAGATGTAGGCTCTGTAGCAGGAATCAAACAATTAGGTATCAAGATGAATGCCTCCATCGATGAGGTGTTAGATACAAATAAACCTGATGTTATTGTAGATTTTACTAATCCTGCTGTTATTTATGAAAACGCGAAAAAAATGTTATCTGCTGGGATCCATGTTGTCATCGGTACTACAGGATTGACCGCAGAACAACGCGATGAACTTGATACAATAGGTCGTTCCAATCAAGCAAATTGTTTAGTGGCGCCAAACTTTTCTCTTGGGGCGGTAATGATGATGAAAGTGTCTGCAGAGCTCGCTCCATATTTCCCTAATGTAGAAATTATAGAATTACATCATAATCACAAATACGATGCGCCTTCTGGCACAGCTATTTTAACAGCTAAATTGATTAACGATGCTAAACAAGTTGCTAAGGTAACTGCTGATGAGGATTTGACTCGTGAAAGCTTACCAGGTGCTCGTGGTGCTAAGGTTGACGATGTAACAATTCATAGTGTACGCCTTCCAGGTTATGTGGCTCATCAAGAAGTATTATTTGGTGGTTATAATGAAACATTAACCATACGTCATGATAGCTTAAGCCGTTTATCTTTTATGCCAGGCGTAGTATTAGCATGTAAAAAAATTAGTTCTAAAACTGGCTTAACATACGGTTTAGAACATTATTTATAATTTTTGTGCAAGGAGATGTATCAATGAAAAAACCTAATGTTGCTATTCTAGGTGCTACTGGTGCAGTAGGTGCTGAATTTATTACACTTATTGAAGAACGTAACTTTCCTTATGAAAACTTAAAACTATTAGCTTCCGCTCGTTCTGCAGGTACAGAACTTACTGTGAATGGTAAAACATATATTGTAGAAGAAGCAAAACCTGAATCTTTTGATAATATTGATATTGCGCTATTTGCAGGTGGCTCTATATCTAAAACATTAGCGCCTGAAGCCGCTAAACGCGGTGCAATTGTAATCGATAACTCTAGTGCATTCCGTATGGATCCTGAAGTTCCACTCGTAGTACCAGAAGTTAACCCAGAAGATATTTTGAAACATAAAGGTATCATTGCAAATCCTAACTGCTCTACAATTATCATGAGTTTAGGATTAAAACCTCTTCATGATCTCTCTCCAATTAAACGTGTAGTTGTAAGTACATACCAAGCTGTATCTGGGGCAGGTAAAGAAGGTATTGAAGAACTTGAAAATCAAGTAAAACAATATACTGCAGGCGAAGAAATGACAGCAAATCTGTTGCCAACTGGCTCTGCTCCTAAACACTATCCTGTAGCATTCAACTTATTGCCACAAATTGATGTGTTCTTAGAAAATGATTATACTAAAGAAGAAATGAAGATGGTTTACGAAACGCAAAAAATTCTTCATGACGAAACTATTCAAGTAGTTCCAACTACAGTTCGTGTTCCTGTATATCGCTCTCATTCTGAATCTGTCTTGGTAGAAACAGCAGAACCTGTATCTGTAGAGGCTTTCAAGGCGGCATGTGAAAAATTCCCTGGTTTACAAGTTAAAGATAATCCTGCTGAACAAATTTACCCTATGCCATTGTATACATCTAATCAAAACGACTGTGAAATAGGTCGTATTCGTAAAGACTTATACAATGACAACGGTATGAACTTCTGGATTGTAGGGGACCAAATTCGTAAAGGTGCAGCTCTTAATGCGTTGCAAATTGCTGAGTACTTGGTGGAAAAACAAGCATTTTAATCTATCAAGGGGAGGATATATATGAAAACCTTTGGTCGAGTGTTAACAGCTATGGTGACATCCTTTAATAGTGATGGATCTGTAAATATTGAAAATTGTATAGATATCGCCAATTATCTGTTAGATAATGGCTCTGATGGTCTTGTAGTTTGTGGTACAACGGGTGAAAACCCAACTATGTCTAGAGACGAAAAATTAGCTCTATTTAATGCGATTGCAAAAGAATGTGGACATAAAGGTTCGATTATTGCCAATGTAGGCAGTAACGATACAAAAGCTTCTGCAGACTTTGTAAAGGAAGTCTCTAAAATCGATGGTATCGATGGTTTGCTAGTTGTAGTACCTTATTACAATAAACCTAACCAACAAGGTCAATATTTGCATTTTAAAACTATTGCAGAAGCTACTACATTGCCAATTATGGTGTATAATGTACCAAGTCGTGTGGGGACAGGTATTTTCCCAACTACCTTAGTTCAACTACATAACGAATATCCACATATTTGTGCTATCAAAGAGGCAAGTGGTAATTTAATGATTGCTTCTGAAATTAAGCGCTTAATGCCTGGAGATGATTTCATGGTATATAGTGGGGACGATGGCCTTACATTACCGATGTTATCCGTTGGAGGATGTGGAGTCGTATCTGTAGTATCTCATGTAGCAGGCAAAGATATGAATGCTATGATTCAAGCTTATGAATCTGGTCATAACCACGAAGCGATTCGTATTCATCAAGCCTTATCAGAAATCATAAAAGCAATGTTCATCACCACAAATCCGATTCCTGTCAAATATGCAGCCCGTAAAATTGGCTTACCTGTGGGAAAATTTAATTTACCAATGTGTGAACCGACGGCTGATGAAGCAGCATATATTGATAAAGCATTAGCAGAATATCTAAAATAAAATATCAGTATAAAATAAAAACCAGTAACTACATTGTAGCTACTGGTTTTTATTTTATACTACAATCTTACTGTTATTTTTGATTAGAGTGACATTATTTGTATTATATTAATTGTATTTTAATGTAAAAATTTATAATTATGGTATAATTTCTCTGGAGATAGTATTTTTAACTATACTCTAGTCTACTGTTAATTCATGATAAACAGACAAATTGTGAAAGTTCGAACCGACCAATATGGCGGGTACATTTAAAACACAAGGAGTTTAGCATGATACTAACAATGTTAAAAGGTAAGATTCACAGAGCTACTGTGACACAAGCAGAACTTGATTATGTAGGGAGCATTACGATTGATACTGATTTATTGAATGCATCCGGAATACGAGAATATGAACAAGTTCAAATTGTAAACATCAATAATGGAGCGCGTTTTAGTACATATACTATTGCCGGAGAAGCAGGTAGTGGTGTTATATGTTTAAATGGTGCTGCCGCACGACATGTACAAGTACATGATAAGATAATTATCATGTGTTATGCACAGCTTGATGAAAGCGAAGTTGAGGGCTATAAGCCTCTCGTTGTATTTGTAGATAACAATAACAAGATAAGTCATATAAAAAACTATGAGAAACATGGTTTATTAGTTGATCAAAAATAATTGTCATTGATCGAATTACAGTAGACTGTATAGGAGACTATCTTCGTATTTACAATATAACGGAGGAATATAATGGAATTTATTACAACTATCGAAAATGTACGGAATACAGTAAATAGCTGGAGAAAAGAAGGTTACACAATTGGTTATGTACCAACCATGGGATTCTTACATGAAGGACATGCTGCATTAATAGATCAAGCTAGAAAAAATAACGATAAGGTCATTGTCTCTATATTTGTAAATCCTATTCAATTTGGAGAAAATGAAGACTTAAGTACTTACCCTCGTGATATTAATAGCGATAAAAAGTTATGTGAATCACATGGTGTCGATCTTATTTTTGCTCCAAATCCGGAGGAAATGTACCAAGATAAAAAGGCATTTGTAAACATTGCGGATTTATCTGATACATTGTGTGGTATTCGCAGACCAATTCACTTTAAAGGCGTTTGCACTGTGGTGGCAAAATTCTTTAATATTACTCAACCAACAAATGCGTATTTTGGTGAAAAAGATGCACAGCAATTAGCCATTATACGTAAAATGGTCTTTGATTTAAATTTTCCTGTCAATATTATTGGTGTTCCCATTGTTCGTGAAAAAGATGGTTTAGCAAAATCTTCTCGTAATACATATTTGTCTAGTGAAGAACGGAAAGCTGCAACCATATTGTATAAAGCTATTCAATTGGGAAAACAAACTATACAATATGGTTGCTCTGCTAAATGTATCATTGATACTATGACAGACACTATACAAACCGAACCACTTGCTAAAATAGATTATATTTCAGTTGTTGATGCTAAGACTATGCAACCTATACAAGAGGTTACTGCTCCAGTATTAGTGGCTATGGCCATATATATTGGCCCTACACGACTTATTGATAACTTCTCATACGATCCAAATTAAGGAGAGAAGTTATGAATCATTTACTTACACTCAATAACGTCCTTTCCAAATACTTGATTTTTATAATCCTAGGCTTTTCATGTATTGCCTATATAGTACCAGAATACTTTACTTGGGCAATCGCTTATACACCTTTTTTACTTGGTATAGCCATGTTTGGAATGGGGCTTACTATTAAGTTTGAAAGCTTATGTAGTATCCTTAGGCATCCAAAAGATATTTGTATTGGTGTACTTGCACAATATACGATAATGCCTCTATTAGCTTGGGGAATTTGCCATATATTCACATTATCACCAGATATTGTTATTGGTGTAATATTAGTAGGTTGTTGTCCCGGTGGGACAGCCAGTAATGTTATAACCTATATTGCCAATGGTGATGTCCCTTTATCTGTAGGAATGACAATTACTTCAACATTAATAGCTCCCATAGTTACACCATTATTAATCTTATATATCGGTGGCGCATGGGTAGATGTTCAAGTACTACCTATGATGATTACCATGGTAAAAGTTATTATTGTGCCAATCTTATTGGGCGCAGTAATCCAATATGTATGTAAATCACATATCAATACTTTAACCAGCATTAGTCCAATCTTCTCAATGATTGCTATTATACTGTTAATAGCAGCCATTATTGCTATTAACAAAGAGAAACTATTGATTTCTGGGCTTGAAACACTTATTGTTGTTGGTATACATAATATACTAGGTCTACTACTAGGATTAGGTGTAGGAGCACTGCTTAAATTAAGATATGATAAAACTACAGCGCTAGCAATAGAGGTAGGAATGCAAAATAGTGGTTTAGCCGTAACATTGGCAGCAACAAATTTTGCATTAAATCCATTAGCAACGCTAGTAGGGGCTATTTTTAGTGTATGGCATAATATATCAGGTGCTATTTTTGCTACTCTACGGAGAGAAAATAGTTTACATTAAAAATAAACTTTATACATGCAACAAAAAAACGGCAACAATATGTTGCCGTTTTTTTTTGTTGCTTATATTCTATCTCGTACAAGACCGATTACAAGGCCCTCAATATGACAATCATCTACAATGATTGGAGCAAAATCATCATTTTCAGGTTGTAAACGAATATGACCATTTTCTTTATAAAAACGTTTTACGGTAGCCTCATCATCAATGCGAGCAACAACAACATCACCGTTATTAGCAGTATTTTGATGGCGCACGATGAGCATATCACCTTCATACATACCGATATTCATCATAGATTCGCCTTGAACACGAAGCAAGAAACAATCGGAATCACCAGTCAATTGAACTGGCAATGTAAGCGTGGACTCTAGGTTTTCTACTGCAGTAATAGGCATACCTGCTTGTACAGTGCCGATAAGAGGTACTTGTTTAAGTCCAGCCCCTAAAAACTCAAAGTTATCAGAGCTAGACGTTTCATTACCGGCTACTGAAATAGAAGGTTTAGTATCTTCTAATACAGTAATAGCACGATTTTTATTGGGATCACGTTTAATATAACCAAATTTTTCTAAAGTATTTAAGTGAGATTGAACGGTGGAAGTAGAACTTAGCCCTACATGTGTACAGATTTCACGAACTGTAGGACAACGATATTCATTATGTAATGAATCTTTTATAAATTCTAATATACGGCGCTGTTTTGTATTGATATCTGTAGCAGGGCGTCTCACGATAAACCTCCAAAGTCAATCTAATGTCAGATTAATGTCAATATATATGCGTAAAAATTACCACATAATGTACTATATAATAAAAATATAAGATATTTACTTAACTTATATCCCTATTATAGGAAATTTTGAAAGTTTTTGCAAACATTTGTTCTTAAACACTTGACCGAACATTCGTTCGTGTGCTATTATAAACATGTAAACAAACAAATGTTCTCAGATATTATGTTCGATGTAAATGTGAGGTATGAGATGAAAAATATATTGATGATGTTAGGAATGTGTTTAACAGTATTATTGGGTTATAATATGTCAAATTCTGTAACAGAGGTAAATACACATAATAATGTACGTGAAGTAAAGGTTCAAGCAGGCGATACAATGTGGGATATTGCAGCACGTACAGCTCATAAAGATATGGATGTTCGTGAAATGGTATATGCTATGAAGGAACTTAACAATATTAGTGATTCCGGAGCGCTTGTACCTGGTACCGTTTTGAAAGTACCAGCAAATAAATCTAATAGTCCAGTTAGAGCTTTGGACTATATGGCTCAAAACTAAATATATATGGGTTAATCCCACGCAAAAAAGCAGCTACTCTAACAGAGATAGCTGCTTTTTGTTATCTAATGTATGTTATTAAACGATTTATAGTTATTGTTTAAATCAACTGATTTATGATTGTTATCTAAATCGCTTTTCAAAAATTGTAGAGATAGGATTATCTACAAACTTATTTGCTTCATTGATATAACGACGAACCATATTTACACTATGATGACGTGTTTGTCGCATAATATTACGCTCCTCAACACCATAAGCTGCTGCAGTCGTTGCAAAGCCATGACGTAAACTATGAGCGCCATACATAGTCGGATCTAGACCAATAAGAGAAATATATTTTTTTACGATTTCTGCAATCATCTTATCGGATATAGCTGTTTTACGTAAAGACATATTTTTTGTAAACCCTCTAAATATAGGTCCCTCAGTAATACCAGAAGCACGTAACCATTGTTGTAAGGCTCGTACTGCATCTAACGGAGAACCAGATAAATGTGGGATAGCTACCACTGCACCTTGACCTTCTTGATCGGCCTTAGAGGATGCTACAAAGATTTCAACACCTTGTGGTGAAAATTGAAGATTTTCTACTGTAATAGCTGCAATCTCACTGCGCCGGAAAGCACCCATAAAGCCAATCAAAAGAATAGCTTTATCGCGCAATAATTGAAGTTCCGGCACATCTAGCTTAGTCATACAGTCTATAATATCTTCAATATCTTCTAACAAAACTGGGGTTTTTCCTTGTTGGAATGTTCCTTTTAATCGTCTAATACCACGTAAGGCCTGTTTAACGATAGGAGCCATACATGGATTATCTCTTTGGCCAGAAGCATTAAAATTTTCAGATATAGCACTAATACGACGTGAAATTGTATTTGCCTTTGCATAATCTGCTAGATCGTTAATATAATTTACTATTGTTTCTGGTGTAGCTGGAAAATAAGATACCTTTTGATAAGTACACCAATCTACGAAATCGTCCCAATCCGATTCGTAAGCATCAATAGTATTCTCAGCCTTAGATAACAATATGCTTTGTTTTGCTTTCATAGACAACTTTGTACTATTCATAAGCGCATCATTATTGCGCAAATAAAAATGCTTTTGTTGTTTCTTAGACTCTGACATAATTCACCCTTACCCATAAAATATCAATATAATTGTACCATAGATTAGATCATTATATGCTATAATTAGAGAATATAATAACTTATTCGGGAGCGTTTACGAATACATGACGAAGAAATACATATTAGTAGGAACAGTACTTGTTCTTTTGGGTACAAGTGGTTGCTCATACATTCCAACAGAAAATATTTCTTATGGTGTATATTATAATGATACAGATCTATCAAATACACCAAAGAACGAATTACAAGCACGTTTACAAGAGGTGAATGATAAGATACCTCAGACTATATCTATCGATATGGGAAATAATAAAAAACAACAAGCCACATATCATGATTTAGGTATTCAATTCGATACAGAGGCTATGGTAAAAGCTATTTCCGCATACGGCTATGAGGATGATATGTGGACAGTATTGTCACATAGATTTAATGGTTTATTTTATGGTCATCATTTTAAACCACAATATAAGTTAGACGAAGTAAAGGGTAAAACATATCTCACTGAGTTAGCAAAAACAATAGATACACCTGGTCATGATGCCTATCTTACTGTTGAAAATGGACAAGTAGTAATACATCCGTCAAAAGAAGGCAAACGTATTGATATCGATGCTACCTTGAAAAAGCTAAAAGATGATCTACAGATTAGCGATAGTATAAATTCTCTTTCTATGGTATTTACTACGCAGAATACGGTAAAAGTTACTGATACTGATCTAAAACCTTTAAATACTGTATTAGCATCTTTCACAACGGAGTATAATCCAAGTAATGAAAGCAGAACACATAATATCCAATTAGCTTCTGATAAGATAAATGGTACACTCATTAAGCCCGGTGCACAATTCTCCTTTAACGATGTAGTAGGCGAACGTACTGCAGAAGCTGGCTATGATGATGCGCCTGTTATGATTGATGGCAAATTAGTTCCAGGCATTGGTGGCGGTATTTGCCAAGTAAGTTCTACTATTTTTAATACAGCTTTATTATCTGGTATGAATATTGTTGAACGTACACCTCATTTTGAACCAGTTGGATATATTCAAGCTGGTAGAGATGCTACGGTAGCTTGGGGCTATTTAGACTTTAAGTTTAGAAATCCGTACCAACATTCTATTTATATCTTAAGTGTTATGAATAATGGTACGTTAACTATTTACATTATAGGTACAGCTCAAGATAAACCAAAAAATGTATCTATCTCTGTAGGCGATTATAGTGAGATTCCAAATAAAACAATAACTAAGGTAGATCCATCTTTAAAAGAAAAAGAGGTACAAGAGGGCCATGTAGGCTTAAAAATGAATACGTATAGAACCATTACATATGGTAACTGGGTTACTCAAACTGATTCCTTTGAGTCTGTATATGACCCTGTAGATACGATTATTATAATGCCTGCAACACCTGAAGCATCGCCTAAGAAAACAGATAAAAAGAAATCATAACTATAGCTTTTATGAAATATAGCCTAAACTATTGACCATTGTATATAAATAGTTTAGGCTATTATTTGGGCTGTAAATGAGAAATTATTATATACGTAAATAAATTAGTATAGATTAATTATTAAAATAAAAAAGTATAATAAGATATTCTCAATAATTATCATTTAGGTAAAAGTAGAATAGAAGAGGAATTTATGGACACAATTTTACAATTTGATCACTCTTTAATCTTCTATGTACATGAACATTTTGTATATAGTTTTTTAACACCAATTATGGCATTTATTTCAAAAATTACAAGCAATGGCGCATTATGGATTATTATAGCATTATTATTAATGCTACAAAAAAAATACCGTGTTTTAGGCGTGGCAATTATTATTGCTTTAGGATTTGTTTTTATAATTGGCGACCAAGGTTTAAAACCAAATGTAGCTAGATTAAGACCATTTGTTGATTTTCCAAATGTAACGGTACCGTTGGAATCTGCACTACCAAAAGCTACAAGCTATTCATTCCCATCAGGTCATAGCTTTGGTTCATTCGCATCAGCCATGACTATTTACCTAGGCTTAGGCCAAATAGCACCTCAGAAGCGATATTTAGGGATTTTAGCATTGTTAGGTTCAATAGTAGTAGCATTCTCTAGAGTTTACTTATTTGCACATTATCCAACAGATGTATTAACAGGTTTAGTATTAGGAATCATCGTAGGATTCATTGCTTGGAAGTTAGCAAGAATCGGCTGGAACTGGTGGACTAACCGCCATAATGATGTAGAATATGAACCATACACATTTAAACGTAAATAAGCAAAAAACTATATAACACAAGGGATTGGGCCATTTAGGCCCAATTTTTGATATTAAATTACTTCCGATAATATATCGTTATCGGAAGTAATTTAATATCAAAAGAAAACTAGCCTATATTCCTATAAGCTAGTTTATGTAAGTTACTTCTAAAAATAACCAGATACATACTCATTATTTATCAACGGATTCTATTTTTTTAATATATGCAGCTAATAATGGTTCATCTATGGTGATCTTATCAAATTTAGGTTCAACGACTATATGGCCTTTATAATCCATTAGACCATATTTACTATCAGACTTATAAACAAATAAGTCTTTATAAAATGAGGTTATATCGTCATCAAAATGTGGTAATTCGAATAGTTTATAACCTGAATTTGTGGCAATCACATATTTTGTCTTATCATAAGTTGCTGTCGTAACTTTATTTAATACATAATTAGGCTTAGATGTATCTATACTATCATACACCACATCAAATAAAACACCCGTCTCAGCATTAAATATATGGCTTCCAATCGAATCCTTTAATACAAAACTACGATCACTTAATCTTTCATAAGAATCATAGTTCATTGCAACTACAGTTTGATTTAAGGAATCAATAATACCATACTTATTTTTTTCATTAGATACAATAAAATAAGAAAATTCTTTACCTAGATGTTGTATAGATTTATATTTCGCAGGAATTACTATTTCATTCTCACTCGTTCTCAATCCATACAAAGTATTTCCTTTTTTATCTACTTGAGTAAATAATTGATAAGTATCTGATGGTTTTCTACTATATAGACTTTCATCTGAATATCCATTCGTCCCTTGTCCAGCCCCTGTTGTTGACTTTTCATAGTCATGTGTATGAATAAGATTTAGTGCTTCATTTTCAGTCAGTAAAATGCCCTCTTCAGTAACAAATTTAATATAATCATCCGCAGTATGTATTTCAAATAAATTTTTCTTGTCATTTTTTGACCAGTAAAATTCAATATTATCCCAACCATCCTTTATAGGATTTCCCATAATTTGAACACCATTAGTTTTATTATATAGATACCAATAGTCACCTTTCTTTCCCAATATTAAATTTTCATTTATCGTACTATATTGATTTACTACATCATTAATAGCATAGGTACCATTGGAATTAACTAGTTTAAACCCTCCATTAGTCAATGCCTTAGCCAAATCATAATCAAATTGATATTCATAGCCTGCTGGTAAATAGGCTAATTCAACTAAGTTTACATACCGCTTTTGTCCATTTTCATAAAATGATCCATATACGTATTTATTATTATATTCGTCTATATATTCTACATGTAAATTATCATAAGGACCAAGTATCCAAGTCCCTTTTTCATCGACGATAGTATTACCAGTTGGGGATTCTAATGTAATATATTCTTTTGCAGATGTTATATTACATGCAGCCAATGCTATAGCTAATCCTAATATAAATTTTCTCATATATCTCTCCATAATATTATACAACACAATAATAATTAATTTTATAATACCATATTTAACTCTTTTAATTAAACGATTCCTTTATATACGCTTACATATTATAACTGTCTAATAAAAACTTACTATTAAACCAATACTGTATATTGAAATTTTTAGAATTAGATTGTAAAATAGTAATATAAATTATCTAATTTACTCATACTATTATGGAGGAATTATATGTGCTGGTGTGATATTGTAAGTAAAGCCAAAATTGGCGGTTTAAAACATTTAGGTAATGGCATGGAGAGTTCTTTAAGATTTCTTGCTGAAATTATTCTTGGTTTAAGTATTATTCGCGTATTAGTAAACTGGAGTTTTGGTATTTAAATCTCAAAATATAATACGATCATATTAAAAGGCGCTTAGTTATCTAAGCGCCTTATTTATATATATTAAGTTATATATAATTATTTCCTTAACTATATTCAATACATTATTCATATGCTTCGCTACAATCAATGTATTCCATAATAATTTGGCAGATCTGACCATCTTTATCAAATGCCCAGTATACTGGATATAAACCATCTCCAAAGCCTGATTGAATCATCGGTACGGTCAATTCTGTATCAGGAATTGTAAAGTTAATCCAATCACCTTTAGAACGTTGGTATTGTGGATATGCCATAGCATTCAATTGGAATAAATCACTATAATAATCATCGTAAATATTTTTTTCAGGGTAGTTTATATGCCATTGTTCATAAAATTTGTTATATGTCTCAATAGTTTGTGCATCTACTATTGTGGCTAAACCCGAATCTACAGGAAATCCAATATAGGTATCCCCATCATCTAAATCGGTTAAGTCTTCAGTCCCTTTTAATGCTAATTCGTAATATACAGGCTCATTACCGCTAAAAACAACTCGACTAGCTACATAACGATATTCATTTGGTTCCATTTCGATAATCTTAGTCTCTAATAGATATGTGCCTGGCTCTACCGTTCTAAGATACGTATCAGGCTTACTCGGCAATGAAACTAAAGGATCACAACATGTAATATGCCCTGTTGGGAAGTTTACCGTCCACATGGGTAATGTATGTAACGGAAATCCTTTTAACTCTTTTTGGTTAAATAAATCATGATATGGTACAGTAGGTTTTAATTTACCTTCAGAACCTAATCGGTTAAAGATTTGAATCCATTCGCTAGTTAATTTAGATTGTTCCATATTACTCCTCGGCTTCGTATTTACAATGAATATATTCGCCTTCTAATACTTCGTAGGCTGCGGTTTTACGTATAATTTGCTTTACTAATGTATCTAGTTTAGAACCATTTGTATAGTCTGCAGGTGCATAATAACGGATACGATGATGACGCATCATCTTATATACCTTTTCTTTATCTTTCTTAAATGGATCATATACACCTATAGAATGACCCCCATTAGCGTTCACAAGACTCATACAAGGAATATCTGTATCGCTATCCCCAATATAAATCATGTTACGGAATGGGACTCGTTGATTTTCAGGCTTAATGTAATCATTAACACCAGTATCATTAATATCGAGTATCCCTTTTTGAATACGGAACAAAAACTGTGTTTTATTCGTATAGTTAATGGCTTGTGCAGGCCAAACAGCCACGCCTTTATCATCAAACATAAATGCACTGGCATAAATTTTGGTAAAAGCCCCTTCTTTTGCCATTTCCGTGCCTTCAATCATCTCTTTTAAGCCAGATGAAATAATGTAATGTTCAATCTTCACGCCCTGTTCTAAGCCATATTGGCGAATTCGTTCAAACCAAGTCCGTACTCCATCATATAATTCTACTTGATTGCCGTATTCCATGAGCTTATCTTTTGTTACATAAAAATGGCCTACTGCTTCTTGAATCATTTTGTACATATAGGCTAAGTTATTATCCATATCATGTTTTTTAGCCAATTGATTTGATTCATGCCAAAATTGTTTGATTTGCTCTTCGTTATAGCCTACCGATTGAATGAAACCTTGTGCCTGCATATCGTCAGGGGTTAATGTCTTATCAAAGTCGTAACACATTGCTAACACAGGCATAGATGAGTCAGATGATTGTAAATTATCTTTACTATCTTTCTTATACGTTATCATAAATGCACCTCCTTTTAAACTAAACAAAAATACATTTACACTCTCTTATATTCCTGAGATTCCTTCTTGACAACCCCTTTGGTATCTATTTTACACGGTAAGTCAATTCATTTAATTTAGTAATTTCTAGTAATTTTGCTTAAAATAAGCTATCTTGTGTTATAGTTTCCTCTACAATCCAGCTCTTCTCCGTACTTTCTTTGATAATTTCTCTTTTTGAAAGTCTTCCAATAAGTAAGCTAGCATTTGGATCATGATGTAAACGATTATATCGAACTGCTGCTTGATTAGTATTAGCATAACAATAACGACAAAAGTGGCTACAGCTATCGTAAGCACCAATATCACCATGTAAATAACAATTACATTCTGGTCTCGCTGGAGTTCGTTTTGGTGCTTTTAATTTTATATTCCAGGCTCTTTCATAACAATCTAAGGTAAGACACCCCGCTGTATCAGCACCAAGTTCTTTAAAGATACCCCCTTCTCCACAGGTTTTAAGACTCATATGATTGGAATGAGCTATGGAAACAAATTCTTTAATGATCTTCGTTTGAACATCTAAACTTGGTCTATATCCTTCTGGAAAATTCTGAGCCACCCTATCAAATATATCTAAAAAGCTTACAACAACAGTATCTGTATAATCTTTAAGGGACTTGGCCATTATATAAAAGCTTTCAAAATGAAAATCTATTGTATACTCATTGGTTAAAATGATAGGATCATAGCGCCATACCATAGATTGTGGAGTAAGCAGTTTGGATATGTGTTTAAATCCCTCTATAACAGAAGCATAAGGTGGTACATAGGGCTCAATATCAGTTCCATAAGGCGTTATTGTCATATGCCAGTATTGTCTGTAGTCAACAATTTCATTTAGTAGTGGAATAAATGGTAAAGGATTCTTAGTACAAAATGCAATGCCATCTATTACCTCTTGATTAATAGGATACCGAGTCACCTGTAGCGGATTATATGGATTACGAACATCTACAAACCCTTCACGGACACGATTGATTAGCCATTGTCCATAAAAAGCAGGAATATCTGTACGTTGTCCAGTCTGTAATATCATAGCCCTGCCCTTTCCTTAAAATAAAACATAGAAGTATTATATCATACCTCATAGTTAGTATTTATGGAATTAATGTGATTTTTGCTGTATAGTTCGTTATTATTTTATGATACTATAAATACTATAGAATATGAGGAGAAGTAAAATATGAACGATATTTTTGAACGCAATCACCCTATGAAGGATGATAAAGACTTTATTACATCCTATTGGACAGATCGGGCTAAAGATTTTGGTGCTTTACGCGCTAAAGAATTGGAAAGTCCAAAACTAAAATTATGGATAGACGAATTAACAAGTCATATATTTGATTCTGATAGATCTTTACGTATATTAGATATTGGTTGTGGAGCTGGATTTTTCAGCATCATCCTATCTCAACTAGGTCATACAGTGCATGGCATTGATATTACGCCCAATATGATAGATGAAGCGAATCAACTAGCACAGTCGCTAGATTGTGATGCAACTTTCTCCGTAATGGATGCAGAAAATCTTAGCTTTGATACTAATACCTTTGATATCGTTGTAGCTCGTAATGTGACGTGGAACTTACCTCATCCAGATAAAGCCTATGCCGAATGGTTACGCGTTATTCGCTCAGGTGGTTTAATTCTCAATTATGATGCGGAACATGCTCGTAATCACCATGATTTACCGCAATCCGTTCATCATGCTCACGAACATGTTAGTAAGGAATTAAAAGAACGATGTCACACCATTTATCATATGCTCGAGATTTCTTCTTATACACGACCAGAATGGGATAAAGAACTGCTCACTAAATTAGGTGCTAGCTCTGTATCAATTGATCCCACAGTAGGCCCTCGTATTTACAGCGAAGAAGATGAATTTTATATTCCTGTACCAATGTTCTTGGTGAAAGTAATAAAATAGTATTTATAGTAAAACATTATAAAATAAACCCACTCCATATAATATGTACCCCTTTATTAGTTATTTAGTAAAGGAACATATCATAAAATGAGTGAGTTTTCTTTTATTTATTATTTCTTATTGTCTTTGATGATAGAGTCGTCAAAGCTATAGGTTGTTATAAATTTTGTTTTAGGGTTGGCTGCATTACCAACCTCTTCTAAATATTTATTAGAGGCTATTTGAAGATCCTTCTTATACGCATCAGCCAATGTTTGTAAATTATTCGTATCGCTCACACGTTTAAAAGTTTGATCCGAAAATTTAATAGTATCTGTTTTTGAATCATAAATAAGATCAGTATTTGGTATATCCCTAATATCCATCTTGATTGTATTTGGATTTGAGCTCTCTGAATTACCTACTATATCATTAGCACTCATTACAAGTGTAAGGGCCGTAATATAATTTAGACGAGCTTCCTTTATATCCCCTACCATTTGGGTAGATTCAATAACAGGCCTCTTTTCAGGTGTTGTATATTGATAGTTATAGGCTTTCATATCTACTGTATAAATCGTCTTACTATCGTTACGAGCCTTTACATTTAGGATAAAAATTGGTGTGTCTACAGCACTTACTACATTTTGAACGGTATAGCCTGAGTAAGCAATCCATTTCCCTTCAGGTCCTTTAGACTGAGAAGACGCACTATTACTACTACAACCAGCTAATATAAATAAACTAACTAGCACGATACAGAGTGAAAGGTATTGAAGTATTCTTTTTAGCATAGCAGTACCTCGCATACAAACTTATATTATATGAATACAAACCTAAATAGTACTACAATAGACAACAAGAAGTTAATCAATTACAGATATAGTTATTTTCTAATATATTAGTTGCTGAAAAACGCTTGAGCCTTAGTGATTTCTGCGCGAAGTTTTTCTTCATCAATAGTAAGCAATTCTTTGTCTTTCATAAGAACTTTACCGCCTACGATTGTAGTATTTACATCGGAGCTATTAGCAGAGTATACAAGAGCTGCTAAATCATTGTAACGAGGCATCCAGTGCATACCAGATACGTCATATAACACGATATCTGCACGATAGCCTTTAGCTAGTACTCCAAGATCTGTATATCCCAACGCCTTTGCACCTTCTACAGTGCCCATGTTCCATGCTGCTTGAGCAGGAATAGACTTTGGATCATAAAGACGTGCTTTATGTAATGTTGCTGCAAGACGTACTTCTTCAAGCATATCAGCATTATTATTAGAAGCGGAGCCATCTGTACCAAGACCAACAGTGATACCTTTGGCAATCATTTCAGGCACTGGCGCAATACCACTGGCTAATTTAAGGTTAGATTGTGGATTATGTGCTACTGCTACATTATTTTCAGCCATAATAGCCATATCTTCATCTGTAACATGAACACAGTGTGCGGCCAATGTAGTATTCCAGAATAGACCTAATTCATGCATATGAGCGATAGGAGTTTTACCAGTAGCTTTCATAACATTCTCCACTTCTCCTTTTGTTTCGGACAAGTGCATGTGAATGCCACAATTTAATTCATGAGATAAGGCGATAACCTTTTCCATGTAAGCATCGGGACAGGTATATGGAGCATGTGGTCCAAGCAACACTTTGATGCGGTCATTATCAAAGCCATTCCAAGTGCGGAATAAGTCAGCATTTTCAACTAATGCTTGATCTGCTGTTGGAGAAACACCTGCTAATCCACGAGATAATACAGATCGAATGCCAGTTTCTTTTACCACCTCAGCTGTAGTATTCATAAAGAAATACATGTCGCTAAAAGTTGTGGTACCAGTGCGTAGCATTTCAGCAATGCCAAGTTGTGTGCCGTAACGTACATAATCATCATTTAATTTTGCTTCTGTTGGCCAAATAGCAGTTTCAAGCCATTCCATAAGCTCAAGATCATCTGCATAGTTTCTAAAAAGGCCCATCGCAATATGGGTATGTGTATTTACAAGACCTGGCGCAGCCAATTGGCCTTTACCATCTAGTACTTCCTTAGCAGAGTCTTTTGCCGTTTCAGTTTCACTGTCGTTTAAAATATCTGTAATATAGCCATTTTCAATTTCAATAGCATGATTTTTTAGAACACCCTCATCGGTGAGGACGTCTACATGAGTAATCAATAAATCAGACATAGTCTTCCCTCATAGGTATAACCGAGCCATAATAGCTCGGTTATATTAGTTTAATTTGAAAGCTAGTAATAGTTTAGATACAAAATCTTTTCCAAAAACCATTATATTTCAATACGTATTAGTTTACTTTTGTAAGGTAGTCGATTTGCTCTTGTGTTAAAGAGTCTAAATCATAACCCATGGAATTCAATTTAAGTTTAGCAATTTCCACATCTAATTCATGCGGTAATACATATACTTTCGAATCCATTTCTTTGCCATTTTTTAAGATATGCTCTGCAGCAAGAGCTTGCATAGCAAAGGACAAGTCCATGATTTCTGCAGGATGACCATCACCAGCTGCAAGGTTTACCAAGCGACCTTCAGCCAATACATAGAGTTTACGGCCATCAGCCATGGTATAACCTTCGATATTTTGACGAACGCGCTCGTGGCTTATAGCAAGGTCTGTAAGGTCAGAAACATTCACTTCGCAATCAAAGTGACCAGCATTACACAAGATAGCTTTATCTTTCATCACTTCGTAATGTTCTTTTACGATAACATCTTTACAACCTGTTACAGTACAGAAGATATCGCCCACTTTAGCAGCTTCAATCATAGGCAATACTTTAAAGCCATCAAATACAGCCTCAACTGCTTTAATTGGATCTACTTCAGTTACATATACGTGGGCACCAAGGCCTTTTGCTCGCATAGCAACGCCTTTACCGCACCAACCGTAACCAGCAACGACAACGTTTTTACCTGTTACAGTCAAGTTAGTGGTACGCATGATGCCATCCCAAACGGATTGGCCTGTACCGTAGCGGTTATCGAAAAGATATTTACAGTAAGAGTCATTTACAGCAATCATAGGGAACGTTAATTGTTTAGCGTTCTCTAATGCATATAAACGATGTACACCTGTTGTAGTTTCTTCACTCCCCCCTAACAAACGTTCTTTTGCATCTTGACGTGTAGTATGCAATAAATTTACTAAATCACCACCATCATCGATGATAATATGTGGTTTATGATCAAGTGCTTTATGGAGGAAGTTAAAATATTCTTCATCAGTACAATCGTACCAAGCATATACAGTAATGCCCATATCTACAAGACCTGCAGCTACATCGTCTTGTGTAGACAACGGATTGGAGCCCGTTACAATTACATCTGCACCACCGCGTTTTAATACAGTCGCGAGGTATGCTGTTTTTGCTTCCAAGTGGACACTAACAACAATTGTTTGGCCTTTGAAAGTTTGTTCTGCTTCAAAACGGTCACCTAATGTGTTTAATGTAGGCATAAAGTTAGAAACCCAATCAATTTTTTTGCGACCTTCTGTTGCTAAATTTATGTCTCTAATTAAAGATTGCATAATATCTCCTTTTACTCATACAAGTAGATACAATAAAATAAATAGTTGATAGTAAATCTACTTAGATTTATTGATACTATATAATTTTGTTAATATCATTGTAGATACTTAATTATATAGATAATATATTTCTTATATATAGAATGCTTAATAAGCTAATCATTAAGATAATAGACTATTTAGATTCTACAATCTGGCGTAGCTTATCGATTGACTCTTCATAATTTGGAGTCAATACTCCCTCTTCGGTGATAATCGCTGTTACAAGTTCATGAGGTGTTACATCAAATGCAGGATTAAGTACATCAATACCACTAGGGGCTGTTTGAACACCGTGTAAAGCAGTTACTTCATCATCGTTGCGCATCTCAATAGGAATATCTCCACCATTTTCCAGAGTAAAGTCAAATGTACTATAAGGAGCGGCTACATAGAACGGAATATTGTGGAATTTAGCTAGTACAGCCACACCATAGGTACCAATTTTATTGGCTACATCCCCTTTTGTAGTGATGCGGTCAGCACCGACGATAACGGCATCAATTAACCCATGTTGCATCGCATAGGCTGCCATATTATCTGTTTCAAGAGTAATAGGAATACCATCCTCGTGAAGTTCAAAGGCTGTAAGTCGAGCACCTTGTAATAATGGACGTGTTTCATCAGCATATACGCGTTCCAATTGTCCATTTTCATGTAATTTACGGACAACACCAAGAGCTGTACCTAAACCACCTGTAGCTAGTGCACCAGCATTACAATGAGTTAAGATGCGAATATTCTTTTTACCTTCAAATAATGTAGCCCCTGCTTCGGCCATACGTCTATTCAAAGACACATCTTCTTCGTGAATGATAATAGCCTCTTTTGTAATGAGGTCTACTACTTCACTCATTGAGGACATACTGTCAACATTAGTTTTCACAAGAGAAATGACACGATCTACAGCCCAAGCTAAGTTGATTGCTGTAGGGCGAGTTTCTTTTAAGGTCTCACTAAACTCATATAAGCTTGTAAGTTGTTCACTAAATGGCGCCTCTAAACGTCCTGCTTCAATAGCAGCTAAAATGAGACCATAACTAGCAGCTACGCCAATAGCAGGTGCACCACGAACGCGAAGCATTTTAATAGCTTCGGCCACTTGACGCCAATCTGTACAGTGAACGTATGTAATTTCAGTAGGCAATTTAGTTTGATCTAATAGTACCAGCGTATCTTTACGCCATTCAATATTAATCATAACTTCTCCTTCGATGAACTATTGTGTATCATTATGAGTGTGATTATAGTTTAAAACCACCATATTCATGCATGCGATTATGAGCATCATAACGCGCATCCACATCGATTGCATCAATAGCACCTAAGATAAGAGATTTTAGTTGGGCCGCCATATTGCCCATCATTTCTACAACTTCCGCATGTGTCAAAGCAGATTCAGAAATACCTGCTGCATAGTTGGTAATCATAGAGATCGTCGAATAAGCCATTTCAGCTTCATTCGCTAAATTTACTTCCGGTACATTTGTCATACCTACTGTATCGCCACCGAGCATGTGGAACATTTTGATTTCTGCAGGAGTCTCAAAACGAGGGCCTTCAGTACATACATAGGTACCTCCATTGTGTATCGTAAGGCCTTGTTCCGTACCTACCTTTTGAAGAATATTACGTAATTCAGGGCAGTATGGATTTGTTACATCAAGATGTGCCACTGGACGGTCCCCGCCTTCATAAAACGTAGTGATGCGGTTCTTTGTGAAATCTAAGAATTGGTCAGTCAACACAAAATGACCTGGCTTAAAGTTCTCATTTAAAGAACCTACTGCTGTCGTGGAGATAATAAATGTAACGCCTAGTTTTTTGAGGCCCCAAATATTAGCACGATAGTTAATTTTGTGTGGAGGAATTGTATGATCTTTGCCGTGACGAGCTACAAAGATTACAGTTTTCCCATGGTATGTACCTTGTACATAATCTATTTCACCATATGGTGTCACTAAGGATTCTTCATGAATATTTTCAAAGATGGACGGATCATAAACACCAGTACCACCAATTACGCCAATTGCACTCATTGTGACCTCCTATTATTAATAACTCTATCTTTTATTTTCTCATAGAATAGAAAAACAGGCTATAGGAAAAACCTAGTAGCCTGTATTTTTTCTACATATTATAAAGTTTTTATTGAATTGGACCTTTTGAAGTGAACATATTTTGTAACTCTTCACGTGTGAAATGATATTTTTCATTACAATAATGGCAAACAAGCTCTGTTACGTCATCTTCCAAAATAGCATTCTTATCTTCTTCACGTAATGTCATTAGCACACTGGCAAAGCGATCACGACCACAACGACATTGGAAATGAATTGGTTCATTATATACTTGATTCACAGTTAAACCATCGAGAACGCGTTCCATAAGACCTTTACCATCTGGATTTGCTTTCAAATATTCTGTAATAGGACCAAGTTCATTAATATTCTTTTCTACTTGTGCTAATGCTTCATCTGTAGCATCCGGTAAGGCTTGTACGATAAAACCTCCAGCTACAACCGTATGGTAATCTGGATCTACTAATACACCTAAACTAATCGTAGACGGTACTTGTTCAGATGCATATAAATAATATGCCAAATCCTCTGCTACTTCACCACTTTGAATCGGGCTTGTAGAAGTATAGTCTTGCGCCAATTGTGTAAATCGTGTAACTTGTACTTCCCCATTATGACCTACGGCAGCACCAACATCAAGCTTACCAGCATGCTTTAAAGGTACATCTACATGTGGCTCGTCTACATAGCCTCGAACCGTATTATCAGAGAATGCATCTACATGAACTACACCTAGTGGACCATCACCTTTGATACGAAGACTTACGTTTTCATGGTTTTTAAAATCACCAGCCAATAAAATAGCTCCCGTCATAGCACGACCTAAAGCAGCTGTTGCTACAGGCCATAAATCATGACGTACACGAGCTGTTTCAACTGTATCGGTTGTTACAGCTAAAGACATACGAACCCCTTCTCGGGTTGTAAAACGTTTTATATAATCCATTCTATCATTCCTTATTTCTACTTATTTTATATAAGATATTATATTTATATTGCTTATATAGTATATCATGTCAAATATTTAACTTTCAATAATAGAGAATATATGTTCGTCTAGTCTGATTTAAAGTTAAAAGAACATATTTTCGATGATATAAAAACACCCAGTACCATGAGATACTGAGTGTTATATATACAGTTCTTAGATTTGATCGATAAGGTTAACCATTTCGATTGCACCCATAGCACAATCATAACCTTTATTACCCGCTTTTGTACCAGCGCGTTCGATAGCTTGCTCGATGTTTTCAGTAGTCACTACACCAAACATAACTGGAATACCAGTTTCTAATGAAACGTGGGCAATGCCTTTTGCTACTTCATTACATACATAATCATAATGAGTAGTAGAACCACGAATAACTGCACCTACACAAATAACTGCATCATAACGACCAGATAAGGCAGCTTTTTTAGCAATCAATGGAATTTCATAAGCACCGGGAACCCAAATTACTGTAATATCCTCTTGTTTAACATCGTGACGAAGTAAACAATCTTCAGCGCCTCCGATTAATTTAGATGTAATGAACTCGTTGAAACGGGAACCGATAATAGCAAATTTCTTACCAGTACCTAATAAGTTACCTTCTTGAACCATCATTATGTTGACCTCCTCTATTCCATCTAAGGAAATATATATGTAACGACCGAGTTATATGGTGAAAGTTAATTAGTCTTCTAACATATGACCCATTTTTTCTTCTTTTGTTTTTAAATAGCCTGCATTAAATTTATTTGCAGCAATGATGAGTGGTACACGGCTAGTTACATTGATTCCCCAATGTTCTAAGCCATGACGCTTTTCGGGATTGTTAGTTAATAAGCGGATGCTTTTAATACCCAAGAAACGGATAATTTGAGCCGCTAAGGAATATTCACGCATATCTGCAGGGAAGCCTAATTGTTCATTTGCTTCTACTGTATCAAGGCCCTGTTCTTGTAATGCATAGGCTTTAATTTTATTGGTCAAACCAATGCCACGGCCCTCTTGTCGCATATATACAACAACGCCTTTGCCTTCTTTTTCAATAGCGCGCAACGCATTGTCTAATTGTTCGCCACAATCACAGCGCTTAGAACCAAATACATCGCCTGTTAAACATTCAGAATGAATACGTACAAGCACATCGCTACAATCTTGAACATTGCCCTTTACGATAGCTAAATGCTCTTTATGATCTAATTCATTTTTAAATACAAAGATATTAAAATCACCAAATTTAGTAGGCAACTTAGAACAAGCACCAAGCTCAACCATATCTTCATGTTGTTTACGATATTCTATAAGTTCTGCTACAGAAGCAATTTTCAAGTCATGCTCCTTAGCAAATTTCATAAGATCTGGCAAACGGGCCATATCGCCATTGTCTTTAGTAATTTCACAAATAACGGCAGCCTCTTGTAACCCTGCTAGGCGACAAAGGTCGATAGATGCCTCAGTATGACCTTGACGTACCAATACGCCGCCCTCTTTATATACAAGTGGAAATACGTGACCTGGACGACGGAAATCTTGAGGTTTCGGATTAGGATCTAATAGTTTTTGAATTGTATAAGCACGCTCTGCAGGAGATACGCCTGTTGTAGTATCTACATGATCCACAGTCACAGTAAAAGCAGTTTCATGGTTATCAGTATTTTTGGTAACCATTGCAGGAATGCCAAGTTTTTCTAACGCTTCGCGGCGCATAGGCGTACATACGATACCGCGAGCGTATTTAACCATGAAGTTAATATTTTCTTGCGTCGCAAACTCTGCAGCAATGATAAGATCGCCTTCGTTTTCACGGCTTTCATCATCAACGATAATAACAGGTTTACCAGCTTTAAGGTCTTGTAAGACCTCATTAATAGAATGTAATTGTTCGCTCATAGGAACGCTCCTTACTTATATAAATCCATTCTCTACTAAGAGGGATTGCATAGATTTTTTAGGCTTTTCTTCGGTAGGTTCACTACCAAGATTCATAAAATGACGAATATATCGTCCAGCAATATCCGTTTCTAAATTGACCTCTGTTCCAATATGAGCAAAACCTAAAATGGTTTCACTCAAAGTGTGAGGAATGATAGAGACGGAAAAACTACTGTCTGTTCGTCGCATAATTGTGAGGCTAATTCCATCGATGGTAATGGAGCCCTTATAGATAACATAATCCATAACGGATTTTGGAGCCTCGATAGTAAAGATAATGGCATTATCGGTTTGTTCACGATTAATAATACGACCTGTACCATCTACATGGCCTGCCACAATGTGACCACCAAATCTACCATTAGCAAGCATAGCTCGCTCTAAGTTGACTGGTTGATGGACTTTCAAATTAGTAAACGTAGTCATCTTAATGGATTCTGGCATCACATCCGCTGTAAATATACTATTGCCAATCGTTGTGGCCGTCAAGCACACCCCATTAACAGCTACGGAATCACCAACTTTTAAATCGCTAAAAATTTTTTCTCCTCGAATTGTTATGGCTAAGGATTTAGGGCCCTTTTTAATGTTCTCGATGCGGCCGATTTCTTCAACGATTCCCGTGAACATAAGCGCCCCTCCTTCCTTGACGATACGCTTCAATGCGAATGTTATTATCTAATACTTTAGTCTTGGTAAAAGTTAATTGCGGTGAAACCTCTAAACTTTCAAAACCTCGACCTCCTACAGCAGGTGTTGCATCGTTACCACCAATAATGGTATTTCCAATATATGTTACGACCTTATCAAAGTTCTTCGTTTCCACAAAGGAACTGATAATTGCAGATCCACCTTCAACAAGAATAGATGTGTAACCTAGTTCACCTAGTTTTGTAAGAATATCATCGATAGATAATTTCTTAATATCTATGACAATGTCTGTGCTCTTGCTTTTACGAGTAGAAATAGATTCTACTACGGTTACTTGAGCACCAACTTGTTCTAAGGCTTGTATCCGATCCTTAGGACAACCTTTAGATACGAATATATGAATCTTGCGATTATTTATTTCAAAGACGTGACTAGTAGTAGGTGTTCTACCAAGACTATCCAAGATAATTACGTCTGGTTGATGAATCGTAATCGGTTCATCAAGTATGCTTTTATCTAATAACGCATCTGATAATTCACTATCCGTTAAACGACAATTTAACTGTGGATTATCTGCCAAAATTGTACCAATTCCAACGAGCATGGCATCATGCGTGGCACGCAACACATGTCCATCACGACGAGAGGACTCATTTGTAATCCATTGAGATTGTCCAGTAGATGTAGCAATTTTCCCATCTAGTGACATAGCACTTTTTAGAGTGACAAAAGGCTTACCTGTCTGTATATAGGTAAAGAAATGCTCATTTAGTTCAGCACATTCATCACTACATATGGGGCAAACAACCTCAATACCTGCTTCACGAAGTAACTCCATTCCTTTTCCAGAAACTAGTGGATTTGGATCCGTACTACCTACTATTACTTTAGCTATACCAGCCTCAATGATACGAAGCGCACAAGGTGGTGTTTTTCCATAATGGGAACATGGCTCTAATGTTACGTATAAAGTAGCACCTTTGGCATTATCACCTGCTTGATTTAGTGCATGCACCTCAGCATGAGCTGTACCAGCTTTATGGTGATAACCTTCACCGATTATTGTATTATCTTTTACCACAACAGCACCAACCAAAGGATTTGGTGAGGTGTGACCTGTGGCTAATTTTGCCAGTTCAATGGCGCGTTTCATATATACTACGTCATCCACCATATCACCTCAATAAAAAAAGGACTATTACATAGTCCTTGGGTCATCTTAAATGCGCACAACAAATGTGCCTCGTCTTTTCTCATCCAGACTCTACTGTCGGTATCGGAATTGCACCGATTCATACCAAAAAGGTTCGCGGACTTTACCGCCGGTAAGGAATTTCACCTATCCCCAAAGACTTATCTATTTTGTTTATGAATTAATAGTAACACTTTTATTAATGTTATGCAAGAATAATAGTTTTGTATTGAGAAAGAATATTAAATAATTTAATTAAAATATAATTTTTAGAACACAAATACTAGAACAATATAAATAATAATATATATTTACTTTTAATATAAACATATATAAACTATGTATACAGTAAATAGTAACTTTTATCACATAATTACATGTTAAACAAGTCTAATATAGTATATATGGTTTGAATAACCATATTTTAATGATAGTAATTATTAAATATAGGTGATAATATGGCAAAAAAACGAATTTCTGATGTACTTATAGAAGTCTTAGCCAATGCGGGCATCGAACGCATTTACGGTATCACTGGAGATAGTCTAAACTCTGTAAATGATAGTTTACGCCGCAATGGTAAAATTACATTTGAACATGTACGACATGAAGAAACAGCAGCCTTTGCTGCCGGTGCAGAAGCATCCCTAACTCATAAACTAACTGTATGTGCTGGTAGCTCTGGTCCTGGCAACTTACACTTAATTAATGGTCTCTTCGATTGTCATCGGAATCGTGTTCCAGTATTGGCCATTGCTTCTCACATTCCTCAATCTGAAGTAGGTTTGAACTATTTCCAAGAAACACATCCAGAAAATCTATTCAAAGAATGTTCTTGTTTCTGCGAACTTGTATCCAATCCTAAGCAAATGCCGGAAATTCTATTCCGTGCTATGAACGCTGCTGTTGGTAACCAAGATGTTGCTGTTATCGTTCTTCCTGGGGACGTTGCAGTTATGGAAATGGAAATTGATGAATTACCTGTGTGGAACCCACCTCGTTTACCTCATATTGTTCCACAACGAGAAGATATTGAAGAAATGGCGGCTCATTTAGAAACAGGCAAACGTATTACCCTATTCTGTGGTGCCGGTTGTGAAGGTGCTCATGATGAAGTGGTAGAATTAGCAAAACGCTTGCAAGCACCAGTTGTACACGCTTTCAGAGGTAAAGAATGGGTTGAATGGGAAAATCCATATGATGTAGGTATGACTGGCCTATTAGGCTATACATCTGGCTACCGTGCTATTGAACAATGTGATACATTGGTAATGCTTGGTACAGACTTCCCTTATCGTCCATTCTATCCAGAAAATGCGAAAGTAATACAAGTAGATAGAGATCCTAGTGCTTTAGGTCGTCGCGTACCTCTTACACAAGGTATCATTGGTACTGTAAAAGATACGTTAAAAGAATTATTACCTCTTGTAGGCCAACGTGGTGATACTGAATTTATTGATACTGTACGTAAAGCATATACAAAATTTAGAGCTGACTTAGATAGTTATGCCGTAGCTGAACCAGATGGTGTAGCAATTCACCCTCAATACTTCGTAAATCGCCTCAATAAACTAGCAGCAGAAGACGCAATCTTTACCTTTGACGTAGGTACTCCAGTTATTTGGACTGCTCGTCACTTAAAAACAAATGGTAAACGTCGCATCTTAGGTTCCTATAACCATGGGTCTATGGCGAATGCTATGATGCATGCTATTGGCGCTCAAAATGCATGTCCTAACCGTCAAGTCATCTCCCTCTCTGGTGATGGTGGCTTTACAATGATGATGGGCGAAATGTTAACATTAAAACAACTTAACTTACCAGTTAAAATCTTTGTATTCAATAACGAAGAACTTAGCTTTATCGCTATGGAAATGAAAGCTTCCGGCTATCTAGACTACGCTACAGACTTTGTAAATCCAGATTTCGGTAAACTTGCTGAAGCTGCTGGTATCAAAGGTGTGAGCATTCATAACTCTAGCGAAGTTGATGAAAAAATCATGGAAGCCCTTAACCATAATGGCCCAGTCATCGTTAACGTTCGCGTAGATAAACAAGAACTTGCTATGCCTCCTAAAATTGCATATCAACAAGCTAAGGGCTTCAGCAAATACTTGATCAATGCAATCCTTGATGGCCGTGGTACAGAGCTTAAAGAAATGGCCAAAACAAACTGGATGAAATATAAATCTTTATACTAAAACTTTACTAAATCTGCCAAATATTTAAAACTGCAAAACTTTCAAAAAAGAGGTGTCATCAAATGATGACACCTCTTTTATCTATAATAATCAGCTTTTAATAAAATAATTTATAATTTTAAAACTCTATACTTTTTAGGCAATCTAACAGTATATCTCTTTCGATTTTGAGCTAATAAACCTTCAATGATAATTTTCTTAATTATGGCACATTTTTTTATACAATTAAAAATAGATGATAACATTAATGTTGTACTCAAAGCACATAAAACTATAAAATATAAATCCATAAGAATTGTATGATCTCGATTAGCCCAATATATTACCCCAATAACAAATAAAATAAGTATTATATAAAATGCTAGTGATTCTAAACATGAAACTCTAAAAAAAGTAATAATAATAAACCCTAATACGCTTATGACAAACGAAGATAACCCTATTATACGCATATATTCGTTATATGATATAAAAATATCTTCTGAAAAGTTTGGTTTTAAAATTTCAAAACTTAAACTTACACCAACCCCAATCATGGATGTTAATATTGCACCCCAAAATATAGTAGAAAATATAAATAATAGTTTACTTTGAATATTACTAATTAAAACTTCATATATATATTTTAACTCAAAATTCGGTAACCCCATTACTTTGCTATAGATATATTCTCTATAGGCTTTATAAAAACCAACTTCTGGACATCTTTTAAAAAACAACAGAAACATTCGTATATTATTCAAAGTTTCATATAAAATATTTTTTATCATATATATCTCTCTAAGCCTCTCAACTTATAAAATATACTTTAGAAAGTTAGCATATATTCATCTATAATAATCGTCTTCGTAATCGTCTTTATACCGTATTGCATCTAGATCAGATGGAGATAATACATTACCCTCTTCATCTACATATTCACGGAATTCATTAAAGTATATACCTGGAATATCAGATTCTTCTAACTCAGGCGCATCCTCGGGCTCAATATCCCAAAATTCTATCTCCAAAGATTGATTTTTGTTTTTATCTATCATTTCCTAACACTCCCTTTATTAGAGCACTCTATTTAAATACAAATCAATGTAACTTTATTGTAGCAAAATATATAAAAATAAGCACTATATCCCTTTTTAGTTATATAGTGCTTATTTTATATTTAAATCTAATCTTGTATGTTATTATGCTCCAAATAGTGACATTTGTTCGTCTTCAGGAAGTTCACCACAGCATTTGAGGTCTTTCATAAGATCAATGATGGTATTTGATACTTTACAACGGCGTTGTAAGTCTTTTAGAGATGTAAATGGACGTTCATTTCTTTCCTCGACGATAGCATCAGCTACTGTTTCACCAAGGGAATCAATAGCTAAGAATGGAGGTAATAGAGCACCATCCTTAATGCTAAAGCGTCTAGCTTCGGAGTGTTGAATGTCTACATTGATAAAACGATAGCCCCGTTGATACATTTCCATAGATACTTCCAAAGCACTCATAAGGTCCTTATCTTTAGGACTGGCAGCACGATCAAGAGCCTTGATACGGTTAAACTCGGTCAATTGTGTTTTGAGGTCCCCTGTCATGATCCGTAAATCGAAGGCTTTCGCACGAATGGAGAAGTAAGCTGCATAAAATGCCAATGGATGATATACCTTAAACCAAGCAATACGGAAAGCCATCATTACGTAAGCTACCGCATGTGCCCGTGGGAATAGATAGGAAATCTTTTTACAAGATTCAATAAACCATTCAGGAATATTATTTTCACGCATTTCTGCTTCAAATTCCGTCGTAGCTTGCCCTTGTTTATTTCGTTTTTCAATACCCTTACCTTTACGCACGTTTTCCATTACAAAGAAGCTATGCTTTCTATCCATGCCGCGATGAATCAAGAAGTTCATTACGTCATCACGAGTTGAAATGGCTTCATTCAACTTACAAGTACCATTTTTAATGAGATCTTGCGCATTGTCGAGCCATACGTTTGTTCCATGTGAAAAGCCAGAAATACGAACTAAATCAGAGAATGTTTGGGGACGAGAGTCTTCAAGCATGCCCCGTACGAATTTCGTGCCACATTCTGGAACAGCCAAACTAGCTACTTGGTCACCTTGTAATTGTTCAGGTGTTAAGCCAATCCCTTCTGTAGAGGAGAACAAGCTCAATGTCTTTGGATCATCAAATGGTATTGTCTTGGCGTCGATACCTGTCAAATCCTCTAGCATACGAATAATTGTGGGATCATCATGGCCCAGAATATCAAGCTTAGTCATACGACCTTCGATGGAGTGATAATCAAAGTGTGTCGTTAATACGCCACTTTCCTTTTTATTCGCTGGATGTTGTATGGGCGTAAAATGATGCACATCCATATCTCGAGGACATACCATAATACCACCAGGGTGTTGTCCCGTAGTATTCTTTACATTTGTAAAGCCTTTCGCTAAATGTTCAAAGAATCCATTGCGGGCTTGTATATCTCGAATTTCGGCGTATTTTTTAACATAACCAAAAGCAGTTTTATCAGCAATTGTACCGATTGTACCGGCTTTAAATACATTGTCACGGCCAAATAATTCTTCCGTATATTTGTGAGCTTTTGCTTGGTAATCACCGGAGAAGTTAAGGTCAATATCTGGAACCTTGTCACCTTCAAAACCAAGAAAGATAGCAAATGGAATATCGTGACCATTTGTTTGTAACGCATGACCACACTTAGGACAATCTTTACGAGGCAAGTCAAAGCCCCCTGCATATTCACCCTTTTCAAAGAACTCTGAATATTTACAATTAGGACATACATAATGTGGCGGTAATGGATTTACCTCTGTAATCTCAGACATGGTTGCTGCAAAGGAAGATCCTACGGAACCACGAGAACCTACGAGATACCCATCATCAAGAGATTTTTTTACCAATTTATGAGCGATATAATACAATACACCATAACCATTGGAGATAATACAATCTAGTTCATAGTCGAGACGCTCTTGTACTACACGTGGCAATGGATCACCGTAAATAGCCTTCGCATTTTTATAGCACATTTCTGTGAAAGCTTCGTCAGCACCTTCAATCTTAGGTGAGTATGTACCATCAGGAACGGGCTTAATATCTTCAATGCTATCATTAATAGCACGTGTATTAGTAACGACTACTTCGTATCGCTTCTCTTCGCTTAAGTAAGGGAATGACGCAAGCATTTCATCTGTAGTACGTAAATGTAAATCTGGTTGTTCATCTGCATCTGGATATCCACATGCAGTTAGCATGATTTCACGATATATTTTCTCTTCTGGTGTCAAATAATGAACGTCACAAGTAGCACATACAGGTTTATTCAAGGCTTCCCCTAATTCAATAACGGTCTTATTCATATCGATGAGGGCTTGCTCATCTGGCATGAGACCTTTACGAACCAAAAACATATTATTAGTATGTGGCTGAATTTCAAGATAATCGTAGAAGGATGCTATTTCCAAAAGCTCTTCTTTTGTAGCTCCACGAACAATAGATTGCATAAGTTCCCCTGCTTCACAAGCAGAACCGATGATAATACCTTCACGATGTTCTTCGATAACGGAACGAGGCAAACGAGGACGAACCTTGTAATGTTCAAGGTGAGAAATGGAAATCATTTTATATAAATTACGCAAGCCAACCATATTTTTAGCTAATAAAATAATATGATAGCGTTTATCTTTTTCCTTCTTCTTCTTTTTATCTAGTACAAGCTCCTCATCTTTTGTTACCGTTTCATCTTCGATGAGGTAACCTTCTACACCATAGATAACCTTAACACCTAACTCTTTACCAAGGGCTTGCGCTTCAGGAAAGGCTTGTACAACACCATGGTCAGTAATGGCAACCGCAGGATGACCCCATTTTTTAACTGTTTTAAATAAATCCTTAACAGATACGAGAGCATCTTTATCACTCATCTTAGTATGTAAATGAAGCTCTACACGAGAATCTGGACGGTTTTCAGTTCGCTCTACACTTGTAGTTTCCACTGCTTCAATACTGCGAATCGATAAGATATAATCTTTATCAAAACGATCGTCAAAGTTGACACTACCTTGTACACGAACGCGTTGTAAGCCTTTTAATTGTTTAAGTAGCGCATCCCCTTCTTCAGGGCTATTCGTAAACTTGATAAATTTAATGCTATTTGTATCATCTACAATGCTGCCATTAACGATACTTTTACCAGTCTTAGTATCACGTTTATCTAAACCTACAAAGACACCTTCAAAAATTACACTAGGTGTATCCACGGTGCCCATGATTTTAGAGGTGACCCCTTCAATTTTAGGTCCTAAAATCATGCCTTCATCTGTAGGTGCCTCCTTTGGTGCACCACGAGTATATTTACCATCCCCTTCACTTCTTTTAGCCGTAGATTTTGTAGTTTTTTTAGGTCCAAAGCCTTTGCTTGCTTTAGATGTACTGCTCACAGATGCGATAGTATCACTACTACTAGATTCGGCAGCCGTATGATTAGAACGAGGCACAACAACTGGGCTATTGTTGAAATAGCCTAATTCAACAGCTTCTACAAATGGGGCAAAATCATCTTCGTCAATATCATCATATTCATCTTGTTGATCATAACCTGCAAAAGACTTGCCTTTAGGTACTTGATTTTTAGCCTCTTCAGCTTCACGTTGTGCTTCAGCCGCTTCAATCCATTCACCAGCACCACAGCCACCGCCATAATAATAGGTATCTAAACCTTCACCTGTTTCCGTATCCACTTTCCAAGCAAAACAGCAAGCTGTATCAGTATTGGTTGGAATATCATCAAAAGAAATATTCTTTTCCTTGTACCATGCAGACAATCTGTCTCGTAAACTAAGCAATGTAGAAAATGCGGAGTCCGCAGCTTGAATCGTCACATGTTGGCTATGACAGTTCACATAGAAAGATGATTTCTTATTCTGTTTTGGTACAACGCGATAACGTACTTTCATTTTTATCCTTTATACCCACAATAGGTAATACATAAATCTCTAAATCGCCAAATATCGCCCTTGCTACTACGACTATCTAAAATAATCTCATAGAGCCCTTTTAATAAAGCTCGCAAGGCCTTAACTGAAATCCTAGGACTTGCTTCGTAAGCCAACTTAATCGGATATGGTTTAAATGACGAATCATGATCCTTACATAAGTTTTGTATGGCTTGAACAGACATTCCCGCTTGTCGACATTCACTAACCAGTAGCTGTAGACGTAATTGCCCCTCAATATAGCTCATAGCACGGTCTAATTCTTTATAGCCGAACATAAATGGAAATAGTTCAAGTAATGTATCGATATCTCTTTTTAACAGAGCCTCTTTAAAGGTAAATATATTTTTAGCTCCATAGTCACTGCCATTTTCCTCTAGGAATTCTTTGGTAATTACTTTTTCCCCAGTAATTTGCAAGAAATATCGGTCAAACTCAGTTCTCATAAAAGAAACAGGTACATCTTGCCACAAATCGATGAGATGAGTTACGTATTCTTGTGCATCAGGCGTCATGTTAAAGCCATGAGATGTACAATACTGACGTATCCACATCACAAGGTCTGCCCCTTCAAGGCGCTTACATTCACGATTCGGTATTTTATTTAAAAGCTCTTTATTCTGCTTGATTCGTTTATCTATCATGTCATGATAAATCAAAACAATTGGATTATCCCCATTATATTCCATGATGAGCTCATATAATGGGACCCAAGCATCACTATTTTTGCCGCTTTTACGAATAATGGGCAAGTTAACTAAGCAAAACACTTTTTGATCCCCAAAGAGTGAATCTTCACAGAGCTTTTCACTAATCTTCTGTGGGCCCGCCTCATCGTCTAATACGGTCACGGGAAGGTCTGGATAGGCACTTAAAAATTTGCGTTTCTCTTCTTCAATTAATTGTGGCTCATCGCCATAAATGAGTTGAATATGTGCCATGTTTCCTCCTTTCACAGATAGATATCTTTGATATAGCCGTATCCCATTATATACATATGTTCTGTTGATGGATCCACATCGCGTAACGCACCGTGGGGACTGCCAAATAGAATTGTACTATGAGGTGAAATACGCCCTATTTCATTCAGTACACTGGATCGACTCGTTATATATAACACATTAGTCTTATCATTTAATTTTAGATTTTTTTCTCTACTTTGTCCATTATATATGACGATTTGGTTCATACCATTTTTATATACCACCTGTGCAGAACCGTTACTGTGAAAGTACTCAACTTTTACATCTTTAGGATTTACACCATATGCCCTTACGGCCTGATTAATAAATCTTTCATTAGGTATAGTTTTAATATAATCTGGTGCATCGATTAATAGATATGCTCCTCTATGGTTTGGGTCTATGCAAAGTAACACATTACACTGTTTCATAGGAATATAATGGATTATTGTGTCCTTGTGATGCTGAGTCACATAGTATGAAGCACCAAAGGTTGCAACCATACATAATAAGGACATCACTATATATACAGTATACTTATTCTTATGTGTCAAAAAATACGTAAACAAACCTAATAGAGCATAATATATATAAACACAATAAAGATGCATCATACCAAGCCAAAGTAAACTATGACTACGTCCTAAGACATGATTTAAATATAAAGATATTCGCAATAGTACATCTACTAAAGACCATATTAACGATATAGGGAATACGTAACTGACTAAAGTACTTACAAAAATTAAAACTATGGATATATCTAATAGGGGCGCTACTATACAGGCTGCTAGCAAACTAGCAATGCTAATATAGTGAAAGTAATAGAGTTGTAATGGCAATATGAGTAACTGTGCGGATACACATAATATAAAAGGTGTTTTTATCCATCTTGGTAACCACTGTATCCGTTCATATAATACTTTTCCCCATATGAGTAAACCATAAGTCGCCCCGAAGGATAGTTGAAAGCTTACATCAAACAAAGAAAAAGGATCATATACAAGACATAGAATAGCGCATATACATAAAGCCTGTTTAGCTTGATATAATCGTCCTTTTACATAAGCCATGCACATGAGTATACTCATCATCATTGCACGTATAACAGGTGCATCTCCACCAACGATACAGCAATATATACAAGCTACTAATATACCTAAAATTAAGCATGTGCGCTTCCGTAATTTAACGAGTCTTCCTAAACCGTAAATTAAGGCTAATAGCAGTGCAATATGTGAGCCAGAGATAGATAAAATGTGGATGAGACCCGTATAAGCAAAATCTTTCATTCGCTCTTCCCCTAGCTCACTATAATGACCACCCAAGCATAAGGCTTGTGCTAATACCTTTTGTGGACCATCTAGATTACTAGCAATATTTTTTTCAATAGATTCTCGTATTTGACCACATAAATATAAACTTTTTCCATATAGTTTTTCAGAAAATGTTTCTTTAAAGTGGAATGCTTGTAAATCTTTATTAGTAGCAGATCGATATACACCATCATAGATTCGACCTCTTGTATTAGAGCTCATATATCTACCTCTAAGATTAATGCGTCCTTCCTCTTCGATGAGAAATAAACTTTTTGGTGTACCTTCAATTATTGCTTGATCCCCTAGCCGTATTAAATACTTTGTAGTAGATACCTTTGAGTAAATCTGTAATCGACCCTGCGCCTTAATATAGTCGTTTTTAGCAGTATCTTTATAGGGATGTAATCCATGTAACTCTACATTATATTTGTAATATTTCTGTTTATCGATAGTTACTAATTCAGGATATGATACGACAGTGCCAAAATATTCTCCTTCTTGCTGTAAATAGAAAGATGTATAGCTGTTATAGTTAATAATTCGTAAGTCTGTTTGATAATAGGATAATCCCATTGCAGCAAAAACTAATATTAATAAATTGGCATATAAACGCCACCTACAATATGATTGCATTATTTTAATAACAGTTACACCAATAATAGCTAAGGCAATCGCAAAAATATAATGCATTTGACTAAGTACGGGATAATATTTACCATATCCTAATATAGTGCCAATTATTATAGATCCCAATATAGTATGTGCCCATTGGCTATAAGTTATAAATGGCTTTGTATTAACTAATACTTGAGTATTGAAGATTGATTCCTCAAACGCTCGTTCTGTATTCCTAAATTTAGATTGTAATTTTATCTTTAATCTTCTTAAATACGCCATCACCGATGCCCTTCACCCCCTTGATACCTTCAACGGATGTAAAGGGTCCTTTTTGTGAACGATACTCTTCAATTCTTTTTGCCATAGCGGGTCCTATGCCTGGTAATGCATCAAGCTCTTTTGCAGAAGCTGTATTGATATTAATTTTGTTACCGCGCAATAAAACCTCTGGATTACCGTGGAAGTTAAATACTATGTGGATATGATCTCCCGCATTAACCGACTTTGCCATATTGACTGATTCTACATCAGCATAAGGTAATAGCCCACCTGCTAACTGAACTACATCACCTACAGTAGCACTACTTTCAAACTCATATAAACCAGGTGAAACTACGGCGCCCGTAATATAAGCTATAGGTTTGTTGGATGTTTGTTCAACAGTTGATATAGAAGAATTTCCATCTATTGCTCCTTCAACTAAGACAGAATCGCTTTCATCTGTTATAATAGGCCATAGGAAATAAATTCCTACTAAAACACATAGGATTAATATAATTGTTATATATGGATTCAATTTTACTTTCATAGTGCACCTCCTACTGAAAGAATTCCCTATGAAAAAGTAAACTCCTACCGTTGACTCTATTGGTCACACCAGCAGGAGTTTCATAATTGATGTCGAATATAAGGAGATACAATGAATCAAGAAACATTAAAAAAATATGCACATACCTTGTTAAAATATGGCGTAAATTTACAAGAAGATCAAACTCTTGTTATTTCTGTAGATGTGGAAAACAAAGACTTTGCAGTTATCGTCACAGAAGAAGCATATGAATTAGGTGCCAAAGAGGTTGTCCTCAACTGGAGATGTTCTCCAATCGCTCGTCAACGTTTATTACATGCTAAGGAATCTGTATTAGAAAGACCGGCTAACTGGATTCCTGAATTCTACAAGCAATACATCGATGATAAAGCCGCTTTCTTATCTTTGATTAGTGCGAACCCAAAAGCGTTAGAAGGTATTCCAACAAATCGTATTTCACTACAATCGCGTAACTTAAATAAAGCTTTATCCTTCTACCATACAGCGATTATGAACTCCTCTGTTACATGGTGCGTTGCTTCTGTACCAACTGTTCTATGGGCAGATTTACTTGGCTATGAAGGTACAGATGAAGAGAAAATTGAACAACTATGGACTACCCTATTAAAACTTTGCCGTATTGAAGGTGTAGAACCGAAAGACACATATCGTCATCACATGGCAAAATTGCGTCACCGCTGTGAAGCATTGAATAAATTTGACTTAAAGGCATTGCGGTATACTTGTGAAAATGGTACTGACCTCTTATTAGAATTACCAGAAGGTCATATATGGCTAGGTGGTGAAGAATCTTCAAAAGATGGCACTATTTTTAATGCCAATATTCCTACAGAGGAAGTTTTCTCCGCACCCCAATATAATGGTGTTAATGGTATTGTATACAGCACAAAACCTTTAATTTACCAGGGTAATACTATTTCTGATTTCTCCTTTACTTTCAAAGAAGGTAAAATCGTTGATTATACTGCAAAAGAAGGTTATGAAGTATTAAAAGAGTTAATAGAAACCGATGAAGGTTCCCTCTACCTCGGCGAAGTTGCTTTGGTGGACCACTTCAGCCCAATTAGCCAATCTAACCAAATTTTCTACGAAACATTGTTTGATGAAAATGCATCCTGCCATTTAGCGATTGGTGCATCTTATCCTACATGCCTCAAAGATAGTGATGGTTTATCTGAAGAAGAATTAAAAGAACGTGGCCTTAACTACTCCTTAACACATGTAGACTTTATGATTGGTCATGAACATATGAATATTAAAGGCTACACTCGTGACGGTCAAGAAGTAGACATTATGATTGATGGCCATTTACAAGTATAAACATGACTACAGTGTAATCCTACATTGGATGATAGTAAAAACTGTACGTTCAATCTAACGGATCTGGTTGATATCAATTTATAATAGAAAACTACATATAAAAGAACCCCTATATACGCTTGTATATAGGGGTTCTTATAAGTGGTAAAAAATTATTATATCACAATGTAATATTCAATGTGCGGCCTGTAGATTTGTATTCAATAATGTCTACACCTGCGGTTTTCAACATCCGTTTGGATGCTTTTACTTCTTTTGTATCCTTATAGAGATCATCGCGATAGATAACGGCTTTAATACCACTTTGAATGATGGCTTTCGCACATTCATTACATGGGAAAAGCGTTACATATATTTTAGAGCCCTCTAGAGAACCGCCACGATAATTTAAGATTGCATTGAGTTCGCTATGTACAGTATAGAAATATTTGTTATCATCAGCTGTATCACGTTCCCATGTGAAATCATCATCACTGCAATTCAAAGGCATACCATTATAACCAATGGACAAGATTTTATTATCATTACTAACAATACATGCACCAACTTGTGTATTTGGATCCTTAGAACGTTGTGCTGCCAAAATGGCAACACCCATGAAGTATTCATCCCAGGAAATATAATCGCTACGTTTTGCCATAATTACCTCACTTAAAATAAGCCCCCTTCTACCTATGTAGTTGGGGGCTTACAATATTAAACAAATAGAATATCCTTATTTAACAACGATATTTACAAGTTTACCAGGTACGTAAATAACTTTTACGATATTCTTACCTTCTATAAATTCTTGAACACGGCTAGATTCTTTGGCCAATGTTTCTAATTCTTCTTTTGTAATATTTACGGAAACAGTAAGTTTATCACGAACTTTACCATTTACTTGCAAGACTACTTCTACTTCGTCTACAACGAGAGCAGATTCTTCATATACAGGCCATTTTTCTGTGTGAATGGATGTAGTTTCACCCAATTCATGCCACAATTCTTCTGTAATATGAGGCACAAATGGCGCTAAAAGAAGCAATAAGGAATGTGTCAATTCATTAGCTAATGCACTATTGATTGTTTCTGCTTTATCCTTATGAGCATACATAGCATTTACAAGTTCCATGATGGCAGAAATCGCTGTATTAAAGTTGAAATTATTATCTAAGTCTTCCGTAACCTTTTTGATAACACGGTGTAATTCACGACGCAATCCGAATTCGTCTTTTGTAAGATCACCAGTTACATTTTTCTTAGCCTCTTCGTTGTACGCATCAACAATACGCCATACACGGCCTAAGAAACGATAGGAACCTTCAACACCTTGGTCAGACCAATCAAGGTCACGATCTACAGGCGCTGCGAATAGAATAAACAAGCGAGCAGTATCTGCACCATAAGTATTGATAATTTCTTCAGGAGAAACTACATTACCTTTAGATTTAGACATTTTACTGCCTTCTTTAAGAACCATACCTTGTGTCAACAAGCCACGGAATGGTTCATTTGCATCGATAAGGCCTAAATCGTGAATAACTTTCACAAAGAATCGAGAGTACAATAAATGCAAGATAGCATGTTCAATACCGCCGATATATTGGTCAACATTCATCCAGTAATTAGCAATTTTTTTATCGAATGGAGCTTGGTCGTTTTTAGCGTCTGTATAACGCAAGAAGTACCAAGAGGAATCGATAAATGTGTCCATCGTGTCTGTTTCACGACGTGCAGGGCCACCACATTTAGGACATGTAGTATTTAAGAAGCTTTCAGATGTAGCCAATGGAGATACAGCACCAGATTCAAATTTAACATCCTCTGGCAAGCGTACTGGCAACTCTTCTTCAGGAACGAGTTGTTCACCACAAGTTTCACAGTATACTACAGGAATTGGCACGCCCCAGTAACGTTGACGAGAAATCAACCAGTCACGAAGACGGAAGTTTACCTTACCTTCACCAATGCCGCGTTCATTAAGAGCTGCCGTGATATTTTTACGAGCCTCTTCAGATGTTTGGCCATTATATTCACCAGAGTTAACGAGGATACCATCTTCATGATACCATTCTTGCCATTTTTCAAGGCTGTATTCTTCACCTTCACGAGTTACGACTTGTTTAATAGGCAAATCATATTTATGAGCAAATTCCCAGTCGCGTTCATCATGTGCAGGGGAACCCATTACAGCACCAGTACCATAGTCTACCAATACATAGTTTGCAATCCACACAGGAACTTGTTCGCCAGACATTGGGTTTACTGCATAAGACCCAGTAAACATACCTTCTTTAGGTGCCTCTGTAGATGTACGGTCGATATCGCTCATATTGCGCATACGTGTAATGAAAGCTTCTAATTCAGTTTTATTAGGAGCATTTTCAATGAGGCGTTCCACATATGGATGTTCAGGAGCCAATACTATATAGCTTACGCCGTAAATAGTATCAACACGTGTAGTATACACAGATACGCGTTCATTGATGGATGGCACTTCAAAGGAAAATTCTGTACCTTCAGAACGACCAATCCAGTTCTTTTGCATCAACTTAACACGTTGTGGCCAATGATCTAGAGTATCTAAATCAGCTAACAAGCGATCCGCATATTCAGTGATGCGTAAAAACCATTGTGACAAATCTTTTTTCTCAACAGGGTTATCACAGCGCCAACAAGCACCATCGATAACTTGTTCATTTGCCAATACAGTATGACAAGTTTCACACCAGTTTACTTTTGCTTCCTTTTTATAGGCTAAGCCTTTTTTATAAAACTGTTCAAAAAACCATTGAGTCCATTTATAGTAATCTTCTTTACATGTTGCTACTTCGCGGTCCCAATCATAGGACAAACCAAGTGCTTTTTGTTGCAATTTCATGTTCTCGATGTTATCAAGAGTCCATGTTTTAGGTGCTATGCCATGTTTAATCGCCGCGTTTTCAGCAGGCATACCAAAGGAGTCCCAGCCCATTGGATGCAACACGTTGAAGCCCTTCATTTTTTTGAAACGAGCTACTACGTCACCGATGGAATAGTTACGCACGTGACCCATGTGTAAGTTACCAGATGGGTACGGGAACATTTCTAATACATAGTATTTTTCTTTAGATTCATCATATTCTGTTTTAAATGTATGGTTATCTTCCCAATACTGTTGCCACTTTTTTTCAATATCTTGGGCTACATACTTTTCGTTCATGTAGGGGCCTCCTCATATGGTCAACCTCATAGGTTGCCATTTTATAATTAATATTTTTATTTTACTACGTACTGTAAAAGCAGTCAAACACTAGCGTTTTACGACTTGAATAGTTTTTATTAAATCATTTTTAGGGCTTGTATTTTGATCAGAACTATGACTAGTATATAAATCATTTTGCTCTTTAACAGTTTGTTTATTGTGTTCTTTTCTAGCTTTAGCCTCTTCTTCTAAGCGTTTTTTCTCAGCTTTTACTTTTTCAACTTCTTCTTTTGCTTTGCGTTTAGCAGCTTCTTTCTCTTCTTTAGCTTTCCGTTTTGCTTCCGCTTTAGCTGCTTTTTCTTTTTCTTTTTCTTCTAAGCGTAATTTGTATTGTTCAAGCTTTGTTAATGGTTTAGCTTCTTGAACTACAGGTTCAGGAACAACTGCTGTAGGAGATTTAGGAATACCACGTCCTAAGTCTTTTTCTTGAATCATAGTAATCGTAGAAATATCTTCAAACCCTTTACGCCATGCTGCAAACCCACCAAGGTGTAATTCTTTTACCAGATCAAGTTTTAAGCCTAACGATGTATTATCTTCAAACCAAATACGATCTGAACCAGAAGCTGTTGGAATAGATAAATAGTATAACTTTAATCGATCGTCCCAAGTCATTTTATCTCTGTAATTAGCAAAGTAATTACTTGTATTCTTCATAGCCAATGTCTCGCTTTTTGCATAACCATTCGTTTCATGCCATAAGCGCATATAGAATGGTACGCCTAATATTAACTTTTGAGAAGGAACTTCAGATAGCATTCTTTCTGTATGGCTACGGACCCAAGGATAACTTGCAACAGGACCTGCAGTAGTACTCTTAGCCCAAGTTTCGTCATACGCCATAAGAACTACATAATCTACTGTATCTGCCAAAGCTTTACGGTTATACACTAATGACCATTCTGGACTATCAGAATAGCCAGTCACATCGATAGAAGTTTTAATATTATACTGATGTAAATGATTAGACAAATATGCTACAAATGTTGTTAAACGATCACGATCAGCATAATTAATGTTTTCAAAGTCAAAGTTATAACCATCAAACCCATATATATAGGCATATTGAACAAGGTTATGAGCAAATTTCTTCCATACCGATTGATCCGACAAAATACCACTTGTAAAATTAGAGTCAAACCGATTAGTAATTAACGGCCAAATATGATAGCCTTTATCCTTATACGCTTTCACATAATCAATATTTACATTTGAACTTGCTTCTAAACCTAAGCTATGCAATTTAAACCAACTTGGAGAAATAATATTATCACCACTCGTATTGAGTTTTGCCTGATACGGAATTCCCTCTGTTGTCCATGGATCAAAAGCCCACGCCAATGGTGTTTGCAATGTATAAGGTGCTTTCACCGTAGATGCTTCTGGTGCAGGTCCTAAAATAAGTTGACCATTATTTTTTGTATAACTAACACCCAGCATAGCTGGCTCAGACTCAATATCTACATAGGATATACCATCTTTTTTGGTAATGGGCAATTTAACAGGTTCACCTACGGCTGCAGGATTTAAAATAACCGTATCACCTTGTAATTCACTTTGTGGAATATATACTGTATATGCTGTTTTATATTGATTTGCTTCGTAATGACGTGTAGTAGTGGCTAAAAATTGATCTAATGGTACCAATACCTCTGCTTGTACGATTGTACTAGATAATGCAGACATTACTAAAGCTGTTAATGATTTTATAATAGTAGATTTACGAATCATGTACTCTCCTAATTCTAGGTCCCATACTGGGATACAATACCAATCTCTATATTATACCATATTATATATAGTTCATCTCTTTTCTTGCATGAAGGATATATGTAATTTATAATTTAATTTATGTACTAATAAAAAATTATCACATAAGGAGTTTTGTATGCATCAATATTTATTTTTCATAGGGGACTTCCCTATTAGAGCCTATGGTACCATGTTAGCTTTGGCTATCATTTGTGGTGCCTCTGTTGCCTATGTACTTTTGAAAAAGGATGGCCGCGGTTGGCATGAACACATCATCGACTTTTCCATTACTGTAGCCGTAGCTGGTCTCATCGGTGCTCGTCTATGGGACGTATTCTTCTTTGATTGGGATTATTACGGTAATCATTTATTAGAAATTCCCTTTGTTTGGCAAGGAGGTATGGCCATTCAAGGTGGCGTGGTACTAGGCACAATTGCTGGCTATTGGTATCTTCGTAAAAACAAAATTGACTTTTGGGCTTTTGCCGATTTATTTGCCCCTGCATTGATTTTAGCTCAATCGGTAGGCCGTATGGCAAACCTTTTAAACGGTGATGCTTTCGGTCATCCTACGGGTGGTAATTATGGTATTATCTATCCTGAAAGTACCCTTGCCTATCGCACCTACGGTAATCAGCCGCTTTGGCCTGCCGAAGTATGGGAAGGTCAAATTGATATTCTGATCTTTGTAGCCCTTCTATTATTTGGATCTTTCAAACATGCTAAGGGCCAAGTGTTCGTACTATATGCCATTCTCTATTCTACGGCTCGCTTCTTCTTAGAGTTCTTACGTGGCGATTACGTAAACTTAACGCTAGGTTTAAAATCTGCTCAAATGACGAGTTTAATAGCCATCATTGTAGGTATCTGTGTATTCATTTATCTAGGCTATCTTGAAAAGAAAAATCAAGCTGTTATAGTAGCTACAGAATCAACAACAAAAACTAAAAAACGTAAATAATAAATACAAAAATACTTAACAAAAAAGTCCTACACTCATGGGTTTTACCTATGAATGTAGGACTTTTACTATTTTTTGAAATAAAACTATTTCTTAAAAGGCTATTTCTTATAAATTTTCTTTAGCTTTTAGAGCATCCAGTTCTTCTAAAGCACGATTTGCAATCAGTGCATTTTTTTCTTTTTTCTTGCGTACTTTTTGAGGCCATGGATCCATGATACCAAAGTTGACGTTCATTGGTTGGAAATTTGAACCTTCGTAGTTAGAAATATAGTGACTAAGGGAACCGATAGCCGTCGTCTTAGGAAATTCAATAAATGGTTGTTCCTCTAAGTAACGGTCTACTTGTAGGCCTACCATTAGCCCACTAGCAGCAGATTCTAAATAACCTTCAACTCCAGTCATTTGACCAGCAAAAAATAAACGCGGTTCCTTTTTAAGCTGGAATGCATGATTCAATAACTCAGGAGAATTGATATACGTATTGCGATGCATAACACCATAACGAATGAAATCGGCATTTTCAAGGCCTGGAATCATACCGAATACACGCTTTTGCTCGCCCCATTTTAAATGAGTTTGAAAGCCTACCAAATTAAACATGGTACCTTCTTTATTCTCCTTACGCAATTGCACAACTGCATAAGATTCCTCATTGGTGCGTTTATCCACTAAGCCCACAGGCTTTAAGGGACCATAACGCAATGTATCTTCCCCACGGCTCGCCATAATTTCTACGGGCATACAGCCTTCAAAGTAGATTTCCTTTTCAAAATCTTTTGGTTGTACGGCTTCAGCCGTTGTAAGCTCATGCCAGAACGCTTTATATTCCTCTTCTGTCATAGGACAGTTAAGATAATCCGCATCGCCCTTATCATAACGTGAGGCAGCAAAAACTTTATCATAGTTTAAGGATTCAGCCGTTACAATAGGTGCAGCAGCATCGTAGAAGTAAAAGCCTGTTTCACCAGTTAAGGCCTTAATCTTATCTCCTAATGCTTCAGATGTAAGCGGACCAGATGCAAAAATAACAGTTGCTTCTGTAGGAAGTTCAGTGACCTCTTCTAGATGAACTGTAATATTAGGATGACCTTTTACTTTTTTCGTCACCATTTCACTAAATAAATGACGATCAACGGCTAAAGCACCACCTGCAGGAACAGCAGTTGCATCAGCACATTCCATAATGATGGAACCGAGACGACGCATTTCTTCTTTCAAAAGACCTACCGCATTTTCAATATTACCAGCGCGCAACGAGTTACTACATACGAGCTCTGCAAATTGATCTGTTTGGTGCGCAGGAGAACTCTTAACAGGACGCATTTCATATAAGTCTACATGAATGCCTCGGTTAGCAAGCTGCCAAGCTGCTTCGGATCCTGCAAGGCCTGCACCAATAACGATAACATTTTTATGATTCAATTGTAGTTTCCTCTTTTTTAGCTTTGCTAGACTTTTTAGATTCTTTTACAGTTTCTTCACTAGCTTCGCTTTTTTTCTTTCTTGTTTTCTTTGGTGGCCTAGTAGGACAAGTTTCATTGGAACAGAACTTTTTAACTGTACCATTTTTATATGTCTTTTCAACCATTATAGAACCACATGTTTCACAGAAATCATGAGTTGGCTTATCCCATAATGTAAAGTCGCATTGTGGGTATCGATTACAGCCATAGAAAATACGCCCACGACGAGACTTGCGTTCTACGATTTCCCCTTCTTTACATTTAGGACATGTTACACCAGTTCCTACTGTAATAGGTTTAGTATTTTTACATTCCGGGAAGTTAGAACATGCTAAGAACTTACCGTAGCGACCAAATTTATATACCATTGGGCTATTGCAAAGTTCACAGATTTCATCACTTTCCATAGATGCAATTTCAATGCGGTCTACGTCACTTGCATCTTCTAGCTCTTGCGCAAAGACCTCGTAGAAATCAGATAATACTTTTACATACGTATCCTTGCCAGACGCAATAGCATCTAGTTCTTCTTCTAGATCACGGGTAAAGCCAGTATTGATGATTTTTTCAAAGTATGCAATCAAGAAATCTACCACCACAAAGCCTAGCTCTGTAGGCACGAATTGTTTATTCGTATTTTCCACATAGTTACGGCTTACGATAGTATCTAGAATTGGTGCGTATGTACTAGGGCGACCAATGCCGAGTTCTTCTAATGTCTTGATAAGACTCGCCTCAGAGTAACGTGGAGGTGGTTGTGTGAAATGTTGTTCAGGCAATACCTCTACCGTATGGGCAGCATCATTCTTTTTTAAAACAGGTAATTGAGGTACATCCTCTTTTTTTGCATCTTCATAAACGGTACTGAAACCTGGGAAGATAACACGAGAGCCAGTCGCTTTAAATGTATAGTCATCTTTTACATTCAACTCTATCGTTGTGGATTCATTTAGTTGCGGCGCCATTTGGCTAGCCATAAAACGATTCCAAATCAACGTATATAGCTTAAGTTCATCACGACTCAAGAATGGTTCCACCATTTTAGGTGTTAACTCGAGAGATGTAGGACGAATAGCCTCATGCGCATCTTGTGCAGAACCCTTAGAGCCGTACACATTTGGTTTAGACGGATAATAGTCTTCCCCATAATTGCGAAGAATAAAGTCCTTAGCCATAGCTTGCATCTCTTTAGAGATACGCGTAGAGTCTGTACGCATATATGTAATCAAACCTACGTGGCCATAGGAGCCAATTTCTAAACCTTCATATAAATGTTGAGCAATCATCATCGTACGCTTAGCACCAAAGTTCAATTTACGCACACCATCTTGTTGCAAGGTAGATGTTGTAAATGGAGGTGCCGCTTTACGAGAACGCTTGCGCTTTTCAATATTAGTCACTACTGCATCTTCATTGCCAATAGCATCAACTATGGCTTGTGCATCACTTTCAGTAGTAATATCGATTTTTTCACCTTTAATATGGGTTAATTCCGCTGTGAAAGATTCTTTTTTAGGCGTTTCAAAATTGCCTTCAATAGTCCAATATTCTTGTGGCACGAAAGCTTGAATTTCTCGCTCTCTTTCACAGATAAGTCGAACTGCAACGGATTGCACACGACCTGCACTGAGGCCTTTACAAACCTTTTTCCATAATAAAGGACTCAATTTATAGCCTACGATACGGTCTAATACACGGCGTGCTTGTTGAGCATCTACCATGTTCATATCGATAGTACGTGGAGAACCTAATGCTTCTGCTACCGCATTTTTAGTAATCTCATTGAACGTAATACGGCATGTAGATGTAGGATCTACATTTAGAATGTACGCTAAATGCCAAGAAATAGCTTCCCCTTCACGGTCAGGGTCAGTTGCGAGCAATACGGCACTGCTTTCATCAGCATAAGAAACTAGTTCATCAATAACCTTTTTACGTGTTACCAAATTACTATAGCGCGGCGTGAAATCATGCTCTATATCGATGCCCATTTGAGATTTAGGCAAATCTCGTAAATGGCCCATACTCGCTTTTACAACGTAGTTGGGACCTAAGAATTTTTCAATTGTTTTAGATTTAGCAGGAGACTCTACGATTACTAATACTTTGCCATCAGGATTATATACGCGAGGTTCGCGTTGCTCCGGTGGCACTGAAGTTTGTAGTACAGATTTATCCCGTACAATCCCCATTGGAGTAAGGGCTTCCTTAGCTACCTTACGCTTTATCGTAGTACTTTCTTTCTTAGTATTTTTCTTTTTTGTGTCATTACTAGTACTAGCTGCTTTCGGCTCGCCAATAACGATAGATCGTTTAATGGACAAGTATATCACTCCTAGTCATATTAATATAGCCTCTCGGCGGATGATTCTCTATAGCCCCTTCCATTTCTAACTCTAGTAATAAGGGCTGTAGTTGTTGTAATGGAATACGAGTAGCTTTCAAAATATCACTAACCGTAATACATCGATCATGAGGTATTTCACTCAATATTACACTCCTATCCACATTAAAGCTTAACATAGAGCACCCTTTTCTATCAACACTTTGACTATGATTCCCTATTTGAACGCTATCTTTTACACCTTTATTTTCATTATTCCTTGTTGGTAAAAATTTTTGTTCACTAGAAAAATATTCCCGCAATGTTAAATGATATTGTTCAACTATATCCTCATACCCAGTAAGTACATATGCACCATTTCTCATTAGAAATTTATTTCCATCAGCCGTATGGTCTAATAGATTACATGGTACCACAAATACATCTCGACCTTCACTAACCGCCATATCTGCCGTAATCAAAGAACCACTACTGGACTTGGCCTCCACTACGATAACACCTCTGCATAATCCACTAATAATACGATTCCGTGCTGGGAAATGTTTTGCGGACGGCGGTGTACCCGGCGGGTATTCGGATAGAAGTAACCCATTATTTTGTAACATACGATCAAATAATTTTGCATTTTCTCGAGGATAGGTAATATCTAAACCACATCCCATAACAACGATTCCGTACCCCTGACTAGTTAAAAGGCCTTCATGACCATGTGAGTCTATACCACGAGCCCCACCGCTGACAATAATGGTGCTATATTTACCCAATTCCTTGCCGAGCATTCTTGCCACATTCCGACCATATAAGGAGCAACTCCGTGCCCCAACTATACCAATACGATTTAATCGTTCATCTAAAAGTGCTCGATTACCTCTCATAAACAAAATAGCTGGCGGATTATATATATGATTTAAAATAGACGGAAAGTCTTTGTCTAAAAAGGTAGTAAAATCCATCTGGTATTCGTCTACTTTATGGATAATATACTCTAATTTTTCATCTTTAGCCGATGCTGAAATGGCACGTTTATCAGATGCAGAAATATATGTATAAGATTTTAAGTTTTCTACATTCTTAATAGCTTGCCACGCATCATAAGGGGATCCAAAATCCTCTATAAAACGCCTTACATATGTGGCTCCAACATTGTATAAGCTTTGTAATCCTGCAATATAAATATTGTCATCGTATCTAATCATATAAACACCTAGTAATTCTTTCTAAGTATATAATCATTAATTTTATATAGAATCAAACAACTACTTTTGGCAAATAAACAACTACTAAATTTATGAGATAATTACTTTATTTGCCAGTTCTAAATAACATTGCTTCAGAAATATGATGTGGTTCTACTTTTGGATTTTCTTCTAAATCAGCAATTGTACGAGCCACCTTTAATATGCGATCAAAAGCTCGCCCACTTAAATGAAAATGGTCAAATATATTGCCTAAAACACTCCAAGCCTTATCTGTAATATTGCATAGTTCACTAATTGCCTTATGGGGAACTGCTCCATTCGAATTAAAGTCAAAACCTTCATATCGTTTCTGTTGCATAGCAGTGCCCATGATAACTTGTTGTCTCATACTTTCACTCGTCATATTTGAAGATGATGTATCTAACAGCTGTTCAAGGGTCGGTCTCTCAACGGGAATATGCAAATCAATACGATCCATAATCGGCCCTGATAACCGTTGCTGATAGTTTTTAACCATCGTTTCTGTACAGACACATTCCTTATAAGGATCATGGTAATACCCACAAGGACAAGGATTGGCCGCAAGAATACAAATAAAATTAGCTGGATATATATAATTTCCTTGAGACCGATTTATAGTAATCGTTCTAGACTCTAAAGGCTGTCGTAATGCATCGATTACTTGGCGTTGAAACTCAGGCGCTTCATCCATAAATAATACGCCTCCATGAGCTAATGTTACCTCTCCAGGACGTCCCTGTATCCCTCCACCGACCATACTAGCCAAAGTTGCCGTATGATGAGGATGTCTAAAAGGTCTAGATTTCACTAGCCCATTATCACCTAGTAAACCTATTACATCTTGTATACGACTCACTTCAACAATTTCATTCCAAGTCATAGGAGGCAATATGGTCGGCAATCGTTCGGCCATCATCGTTTTACCCCCACCTGGAGGCCCTATCATAATACAATGATGATGACCTGCAGCACTGATGAGCATGGCTCGTTTGCCTAACTCTTGACCTTGTACATCGCCAAAATCAACTGTATATGGTTGATTAGTCTTTATAGTTATACTTTCATCCGTAACAGACGTATCAACACAATTATTACTAATCATAGTTACTTGTGGTTTACTGATTGTATCTAGATTTTCATTGCTTCCGGTTAATGGCATAGACTCTAAAGGCCCTAGAATTGATTTATTGGCATTGTGTTTATCTACTTTTCCTTTTTTGATACTTATTTGTTTATTTTTATCAACTACCTTTGGCTTAATTTGTTCCTCTAAAATAGTAATAATTTCTTGTAGTGATGATCCACCATATATAGTTAAATTAGGAATAGACTGTAGCACTTTACCATTTTCAATACTTGTATAAATTTTTGAATAATTAGCATCTAATCCTGCTAGCGACATAGCTAGAGTCCCAAAGGTCGGTAATAACGAACCATCTAACGCTAACTCTCCCATAAACAAACTCTTATCAAATAAAGCCGAAATTTTAGCTTTACGCCCATTTATCTGTCCTGATGCAAGCAGAACCCCTAAAGCGATTGCTAAATCGAGCCCAGCGCTACTTTTACGAATTGTAGCCGGGGCTAAATTGACTACGATGCGTCTCATTGGAAATTCGTATCCACTATTTTTAATGGCCGCTCGTACCCGTTCACGAGCCTCTTTAACAGATTGATTAGGTAGTCCAACGATATCAAAGACCGGCAAACCTTGTGATATATCAACCTCTACAGTAATGATACATCCATCAATGCCGTGTAAGGTGGCTCCATTTAATTTTGCGTACATAAACTGACCTCACTAAAAGCACTGTGGTAAATAATGAATAGAACTTTGAAAGTCCTCGTGCAAATACACCTCTATTACATCAAAGGATATTTCCTTCCAACGGCGCTTTTTTTGATTTAAATCATATAGAAACAACATAGCAGCTCGTTTAATATGCTTTTGTTTTTTCTTGGTAACTGCCTCACGTGCTAGTCCATGTTGCATACCTCGGCGAGCTTTAATCTCTATAAAATGATAGACTAAATCACGTTTAGCAATGATGTCTATTTCGCCTAAACGGGTTCGATAATTTGTATCTACTACCGTAAGTCCCATTTTTTCAATATAATTGGTAGCTACTCGTTCCCCCCATTTGCCCAGTTCTTTTGAATCGAGTTCATTAAATGCTTTACCAGTACTAATCGTTTTCATATATACCTCCTAATAAGGTGTATCTGCAACAACAACTCATAGAATTTAATATCTATACTATATTAATCTTTCAACAGGTAATACTTACTTGTAGCGTAAATTATGGAGGTAACAAAAGTAAATACAAAAGAGGTTCCTAATAGTCACATAGGTGACCAATAGGAACCTCTTTACGGATATAAACTATATGCAATTTATAATGATATAACGAATAAAACTAATACGACTATAGGACTTAACTTAATAGTCGAATCATAAAGTAAATCTATTACCCATATATAAATAACTAAGATTTACTCAGGTTTAACCCAACGTACAATAGATTTAATAGGCTCAAAGCTCTTACGATGAAGCGGTGTTACCCCTTGTTGCTCGATAGCTTTTTTATGTAATTCCGTATAGTAACCTTTATGAATACCAAAGCCATAACCAGGGAACTCAACATCAAGGCTCTTCATATATCGATCTCGCGTAACCTTTGCAATGATGGATGCAGCAGCAATATTAGCGCTTTTACTATCGCCCTTAATAATGGATTCAACAGGAATCGTTAAATCAGGCAATTTCATAGCATCAGCCACTACTGCTTCAGCTGGTACGCTGAGCGTACGAATAGCCTCATACATCGCTTGTCGCGTTGCTTCATAAATATTGAGTTCATCAATCTTTTCTGGGCCGTAGGAAATACAGCTAACAGCAACGGCTTCGTCCATGATGATATCATAGAGCGCTTCACGCTTTTCTTCGGTTAGTTTTTTAGAGTCATTAAGGCCTGGAATTAATGTCATAGGTGGCAAGATAACAGCAGCTACCGTGACAGGCCCCGCAATAGGACCACGCCCCACTTCATCAACACCAGCCACATGATAGATACCTTGATCATAGAACATGCCTTCATAGTCATACATACCTATGAGGCGTTGCTGTTCTTTTAACTCTTTTTCTTGACGCTTAATATAAGAAGCAGCCAATTTCTGTACAGAACTACGAGTATCCTCTTGAGCAAAAGACAAAATCTCTAAGGCTTGTTCAGTTTCAAAGAGAGCTTTAATATCTGCTACTTTTAACTTAGAAAATACATCCTTATCCATTATGACTCTCCTCACCATCTGCAGGGTAGTACGGTTCTTCATCAACTTGATCGAGAGTAATTGTACCTAACTTAGTATTGCGGTAGTCTTGCAAGATAATACGGCGAGCCTTGTCAAAATCTACAATGCCACCGCTTACAAGACAACCTCGACGACGTCCGATGCTTTCAAGAATCGTATCAACATCGGTCATCTCTTCTTCTTTTAATTTATAACGCTCTACCAAAATATTTGGCGTGTTCGTCAATAAGTAATTTAATAGCTGTTTTATAACATGCTCTAAATCATAAACATCATCGGAAATGGCACCTGTCATAGCGAGGCGAGCCGCGGCACGTTGGTCCTCTAATTTTGGCCATAATACACCTGGTGTATCAAGCAATTCAAGATTTTTACCGATTTTAACCCACTGTTGACCACGTGTATGACCTGCCTTATTAGCTGTACGCGTTGCAGCAGAACCAGCTAAAGAGTTAATCAATGTAGATTTACCAACATTAGGAATGCCTAAGATAATAGTCCTAACAGAACGACTGCGAATACCTTTCGCTACCCAACGATCAATGATAGGTTTACTTAGACGTTCTACGGTAGATAGTAATTTTTTATTGCCTTTGCCAGATTTAGAATCGATAGCCAATACTGTAATGCCTTGTTTAGTAAAGAATTCAGTCCATTCCTTTGTGGCTTTAGGATCTGCTAAGTCAACTTTATTTAACAGTACAATATGTGGTTTTTGACCAACGAGTTCAAGGATTACAGGATTCGCACTAGAGCGAGGAATACGCGCATCTAATAACTCGATAACAACATCTACCTTCTTGATGTACTCTGTAATCATACGAGTAGCTTTCGCCATATGCCCAGGGAACCAATGTACGATAGGTGAATCTGCCATTTTATATCCTTTCTACATACTTTATATACATCTCATAGAGATACTTAGTATATTTTATATTTATCTTTTTACAGCTCTATATTCCTCTATTATAACTCTTTAATTCATAGAATAATAAAATAGAACTATTCATATCCAATTTTAGCAAAAATAAAAGGCTGCCAACGGCAGCCTTTTATGAACATTAGCGTTTTTCGCGAATACGAGCAGCTTTACCAGTAAGGTTACGTAAGTAGTACAATTTAGCACGACGAACAACACCACGGCGCATAACTTCGATTTTAGCTAAACGTGGGCTGTGAAGTGGGAATGTACGTTCTACACCTACACCGGATGCAATACGACGAACTGTAAAAGTTTCACGTACGCCACCGTTTTGACGTTTGATTACCAAACCTTCGAACACTTGGATACGTTCACGAGTACCTTCCACTACTTTTACGTGTACGCGAACTGTGTCACCAGCGCGGAAAGTAGGGATGTCTGTACGAAGTTGTTCTTGTTCAAGTACGTTAATAATGTTCATTGTTTCCTCCTGTTTGCAGACATTCAATACCTACACCTTATAGGCAGCGGACTGTCTCAAATTAACAGCAATATAGTATCATAAATCACGTACTGTTAGCAAGTATTTTCTATATTATTTTAATAATCCAAATATTTACGTATTATTTACGTATAATTGGTCGTTTTAACTTACCTAATAAGCGGTATAAATTCTCCTGTTCTTCATCCGATAAATCAGAGAACATTACATTAAGAAATTCGTTAAATGTATGTAAAAGAGTTTTGCCTAACCGTTTCCCCTCATCTGTTAAAGTAACTACAGATATACGTTTATCCATATAATCAATATGTTTTGTAACATATCCCAATTCAATGAGAATATCTGTCTGCTCCGACACAGTAGCGGGACGCATATTTAGAGCATCTACTAACTGCTTCTGTGATGCTCCTTGGGAACGCATATATAATTCAATAATAATTCTATCACGAGACTTTTCTTTGCCGCTTGGCACCTTACACAAGGCTTTATATAATTCATCATGATTCATAATCATCTATCTCCTCATACAACTTTGTATATTATAAAGTATTCGTCATAGTCTCTAAAAATCCTGCATAAAATTTGCATATTCTTCGTAAAAGCAAAAAAGAGGTACGCACGGTACCTCTTCTCCTGTATATCATTATAAAAATTTTAACTTTTACTAGAATATGTTATTTTAATGCGCTAATATCGCCAATAATAGCCATTACACTGTATGCTAAACGAACGAGTTGTAAACGGTTAGCTTTAATAGCTTCATCTTTATCCATAACCATTACATCTTCAAAGAATTTGTTAATGGCTGGAACTAAAGTAGCTGGAACTGCCACGACTGCATCATAATCGCCAGCTTCCCAAGCAGCACTACTTGCTTCAGATGCTTTAGAAGCAGCTTCGAACAATTCTTTTTCAGCATCTTCTTTCAATAAATCGCTATTAACACCAGTATATTCCACATCTTTTACAAGATTGTACATACGAGTATAAGCTTGAACAAGTTCAACGTTTTCATCGATGCGGTTAGCTAACAATGCATTTACAAGACCTTCAGCATCAGCAACAGACAATTCGTTGTTAGATAACAATAAGTCAATTACATGATGAGGAACTTCGCGATCAAGGAAGATATTTTTCAAACGAAGTGTGAAGAACTCTTCTACTTGGTCAAGCAATTCGTCTTGTTTTTCAGCTAGTACATTAAGTAATTCCATAGATGCTTTGAAGATTGGACGTAAGCTGATATTCCATTCGCTACCAAGCAAGATATTCAAGATACCAATTGTTTGACGACGCAATGCATATGGATCTTGAGAGCCTGTAGGGATTAAACCACGGCTGAAAGTAGCGACGATGTTATCTACTTTATCGATGATGGACAATACTTTACCGGCCTCAGTTTGAGGCAATACATCACCTGCAAAACGTGGTAAGTATTGTTCAAAAATAGCTTCTGCCACTTCAGGGGATTCACCATCGAGTAAAGCGTATTCCTTACCCATGACACCTTGTAATTCAGTGAATTCTGTAACCATACCGGTTGTAAGGTCGGTTTTAGCGAGCTCTGTAGCGCGTTCTAACACAACAGCTGTATCTTCGTGCAAGCCACATTCTTCACCAAATACACGGCCCAATTTAAGTAAACGTTCAGTTTTATCCGCTAAATTACCAAGACCTTCTTGGAATACAATTTTAGTCAAACCATCTTGACGGTCGATAAGAGGTTTCTTGCGGTCTTCGTTGAAGAAGAATTTAGCATCATCAAGACGGGCGCGCAATACACGTTCATTACCAGCTTGAACTACTTCAATAGAATGATCGGAGCCATTGCGAACGGTTAAGAACATTGGCAACAATTTGCCGTCTTGATCAACTAATGGGAAATAACGTTGATGGTCTTTCATTGGTGTGATGATGGCTGCATCTGGAAGTGTCAAGTAAGACTCTTCAAAGCCACCACACAATGCTGTAGGCCATTCAACAAGATAGTTGATTTCTTCTAACAAATCATCATCCCAAACGATGGATGCATTTTTAGAAGCTGCCATATCATGTAATTGTTTGGAGATCAATTCACGACGTGCGTCTTGATCAACCATAACAAAGTTTTCTTTTAATGTATCTACATAGGATGCTGCATTTTTAATAGTGATTTCATCAGCCCCTAAAAAACGATGACCACGTGTTACATTACCAGATTTTACAGTAGCAAATTCTACAGGAATTACTTCTTCATCAAGTAAAGCTACAAGCCAACGTACAGGACGTACGAACTTAGCATCTAAATTACCCCAATGCATGGATTTAGGGAAGTTAAGACCTGTAATCAATTGAGGTAACATATCTGTGACGATATCTTTTGCAGGAACCCCTGCAGTTTTGGTTTCAGCGTAAATATAGCCGTCTTCTACAACGAGATCAGCTACATCAAGACCTTTACCACGAGCAAAGCCGATAGCTGCTTTTGTGGCATTACCGTCAGCATCATATGCGATAGACGCAGAAGGACCTTTATGACGTTCACTGATTTCAGCAGATGTGTCAGCAAGACCTTTCACGATAAGAGCCAAACGACGTGGTGTGCCGTATGTTGCGATGCTTTCAAAAGAAAGATGGGCATCATTTAATTTTGTTTCAGCCAATTGTTTCAATTGACCTAAGATATTTGGCATAAAGCCGGCAGGAATTTCTTCTGCACCGATTTCAAATAATAAATCTTTTGCCATCTTATTTATCTCCTTTCAAAAGTGGGAAACCTAACTCTTCGCGTTTAGCGAGGTATTGTTGTGCACAAATACGAGCCAATGCACGTACGCGGCCGATGAAAGCAGTACGTTCGCTGATGGAAATAGCGCCACGGGAATCAAGTAAGTTGAATGTGTGGGAACATTTCAATACATAGTCGTAAGCTGGTAATACATAACCAGCTGCACAAACGCGTTTTGCTTCTGCTTCGTACATATCAAACAATTTGAAAAGCATATCTGTATCAGCTAATTCAAAGTTGTATACGGATTGTTCAACTTCGTTAGCATGCCAAACATCACCGTATGTAACATTTTCATTCCATTTAAGGTCATATACGTTTTCTACGCCTTGAATGTACATAGCCAAACGTTCTAAACCGTATGTAATTTCTACGGAAACTGGTTTACAATCAATGGAACCAACTTGTTGGAAATATGTGAACTGAGTTACTTCCATACCGTCGAGCCATACTTCCCAACCAAGACCCCAAGCACCCAATGTTGGAGATTCCCAGTTATCCTCAACGAAACGGATATCGTGATCTTCAGCATGAATACCCAATGCAGCCAAAGATTGTAAGTACAATTCTTGGATGTTATCTGGAGATGGTTTCACGATAACTTGGAATTGATGATGTTGGAACAAACGGTTAGGGTTATCGCCATAACGACCGTCTGCTGGACGACGAGAAGGCTCTACATAACATACAGCCCATGGTTCAGGACCAATAGCATGTAAGAATGTAGCAGGATTCATTGTACCTGCACCTTTTTCTATGTCATATGGATTTTGAACGATACAACCTTGATCGCTCCAGAATTTTTGTAAATTTAAAATAATCTCTTGAAATGTCATTGCTGCCTCCACTTTACACAACCGACATAAAATCAACCATTTCGTTACAAACAAAAAAGTCCCTGTAACGAAAAACGTTACAGGGACGAGTATACCCGCGGTTCCACCCTATTTGGCTTGCGCCCTCTTTTTTCTATGTTGGCCTTTACTAACAGATACCTGCGTTCCTGCCAATGCTCTACAGCGCCTTCAACCAAATGTGAGCTTACACCATCCTCACTCGCTAGAGAGGTTTACTACTCTGCTTCATCGCATATATTATACACAATATTGTAGCAATAGAGAGGGATGAATGTCAAACTATTATCTAAAACTTTTACCCCAAATATATGTTGAAAAATAAATTAATACCTATATCTAGCTAAATATATAACTTGAATAAAATTATATAGAAAATAAGATAGCCATTAAAAATAGCAATATAGTAAAGAAAGTAAATAAATAGTAAATCCATTTATGGTTACTATTTTTAAATATTAGCGAAAACAAGTAGGTACTGAATGATAATAGTAAAAACTCAACTAGATATTTAAATTGTTTATTTATATCATCTAAGAACTTAAAATCCACAAAAAATACAACTAAAAATATTCCTAAACTAATTAATCTATATTTTTCATTTATGTCCTCATTAGATCTTCGAATATATTGAATTACACTATAGGCAAATGCTAAAAACAAGGATATAGTAGCAAAATAATATACTAATTTCATTTATTATTTTCACCTCGTTTTCTAATCTCTTCATCTGTCGGAATATCTTGTCGTAGCTCCATTTTTTTTATATCTCCTGCTATTCCACCGGAAATACTTCCTAAAGTTCCTAAAGAATAAGATGAAACTGCTGTCGCAATTGGTCCATAAGGATATCCTAGTTTGAATCCTTCTGCAGTACCATAAGCACCTCCTATTGCAGAGCCTATTGGAGGAATTAAATTTGTCCCCCAAGCTTTAACTAAATTGGTTCCACTATAGGTATAATAGTCTTGCACAAAATCATTTGTCATGCTTCCTATACTAAAAACCCCCCCCAATCTATTAACTACTCTAAAAGCAGGTTTAGCATTCTCAGTATAATATAAATACCCCTTTAAAGGTTGATTGGTCAACTCAGATGTAGTATTAGTTAAAACCGACTTTTCTAAATCTCTAGTACTTATACTATTAGTAGGTTTACTAACTTCTATAGTATCATTAGGATTATTAGAATTTAAATTATAGTCAAATATTTTGGTTGTACTAGTGTGGTTATTATATAAAATATCTTTATCAACACTTAAAGTTAAATTATTAATAGAATTATTATTGATTCTATCACGTTTCTGTTTTTCATATCCATATAATGCACGCCCTTTTTCTACACCATATTTATCAATATAGTCATTTAGCAAGGAGTCTTCATATGCTTTATTAGAAGAAACAATTCTAGAACTAGCCTCTTGTTTGTACATACTAAATGAATCTTCTAGGCCATTTGATGTAACATATTTATATACTAAATTGTTCATAATATCTTGGAATGAACCCGATCCAATTACTTCTGGTATACTACTTTCCAATTCACCATTTAAAAGTATGGATGTTTCATTATTAGTTTTATAGATTGAATTATGATTGTATTCATACCACATAAGGGTATCATAATAAGCAAGTTTTCTAACCCATTCGTCTAAACTAATTTCTCCATACTTAAAACTTCTATAATCACGTAACAAGTTTAGCTGATCGTCATGGGTCAACCAATTATTATCAACGGCTGAATTTATCAAAGGCACTGCTATTGATTGATCACTAATACTTTTCCCTAAAATTATACTAACTAACTTTTGCATGTCAGGATTATCGATTTTTCTTAGAAGTGGTTGTGTAACTTCATTTATTGCACTAATTTTAAATCCATTAAAAGAATCATATCCAGAAAGCTTCGATATAGTTGCACCAAGCGCACCATGTAAAGCAACTTTATAAATTCCACCATCATCCCATTTTTTAGCCTTGTCCAAGTATTCTTTTGCTAATTTTTCATTATTAGCATTTTCAGCAGATTCAGCTAATATTACATATTTTTTTTGTTCGCTAACAGCAATATCACCAATTAATTTATATCCATGATCAGAAATTTTAGATAAAAGAATTTGTTTTTCTTCTACTGTTTTCTTATCAAAAATCGGTGCTAGTTTATTTAATGCTTGTTCCGTATCATGATTAATCTTTTCTAAAGATTCTTTCTCAGCAATTTCAATGATACCTTCACTGATGGCAGAATGAGTAGTTGATTTAGAATTACCTTTCACAGGAATCCCCATTTTAGGGCTGCCAGTAATACCTATCGGATTATTTTTAGAGCGTTTAGTTGTAGATAAACTATATCCAGAAGTTTTTGCTGAATAGGATGCTTTATTTTGAATATCATTCATTTTTAAAGAATTAGAGGATAATTTATTCTTGGATTTATCAGGACTCCCTTTAATTATACCACCTGTAAGTGTAGTTGCATTATTTACCTGTACATTATATCCACCATCACCTGCGTATATACCAGCCTGATCTGTAACACTTGCATAGTGACTGTCTGTAGTGCCTCTCGAATTATCAAATCCAACTCTTACAGGTCCACTCATTCCATAAGATACAGATATACCTTTATTTTTACTTATTTTATGGTAGTCATTCGTATCTTGTAAACTTTCAATATTCAAATTATGTCCAACTTTTGTGGTCACACTTTCACCGATGACCTTAGAACCAATAATTTCTGTATCATTTCCAGAGACAGTATTGACTTGTTTACCACGAATAACAGTTCCAGTATGCGTCTTAGTTGTCTCTAATGCATTTTCTTTACCTTTATACACATTAGCATCTAAACCAATAACACCATTACCGTGAGGACTAACTGTGGCACCAACAGACCATCCTGAGCTTGTATATGTATCGCGTTGTACTAAAGAGTTCGTTCCTGCATCTATACTTAAGTTATTTGATGCATTTAGATTAACCTTTGGAGCCTCTACAATACTACCTTTAATATGAATATTTCCTTTGTCACTATTATCACTATCTGCAGTAATACTTACATTATTTTTGCTCCCTATAGAACTACCTATATAATTTTCTTGATTAAGTTCGCTATGCTGTTTAAATTTACTTGAACCAATACCTACTTGTATATTGAGTAAACGATCTTTTTTAATTCTATTATTTACATTATTAATCGCTGTTCTTACATCTGGATGCATAGCATTGCTCTCTTCAGGATGTTCTGCCTGATATGCTTTATTAAGTTCATCAGCCTTAGCAAGTATATCTTTTTCTTTTTCTACAAGTTTTTCTATCTTAGCATTTTTATAAGAAGTCCCATCATTATAAGCATGTTTTAAAGTATTTGCAGCCTCAAGATACTCTAATGTTGATAAGTTGCTATTTTTTCTAGAGTTAGCACGCTTACCAAGTTGCTGAACAGCATTCAATTCATTAACAATTTGACCACCAACACTTACAGTAAGACCGGAACGCTTCTCCTCGTGACTTTGCACTACATGTGCAGTATTATGTTTTCCATCAACCGTTACATTTTGAGCAGATAAGTCTATCGGTTTATTACTAAAATAGTTTGTTGTTGTACTGTGAATTGAATTACCAGCACTAACATTTATCTCGTCCTTAGAGGAAGAAATATTGGTAGCAACTTGATTTTTATATCTGCCATCTGTTGTATCAGTCACTTTTTTACTACCAATAGTAAAGCCTATACCAGCGCCCATTAAGCCAGATTTTTTACTATATTGATATACATCATCACGTTGTGTTTCTTCACCTGAATCTGTACGCACGTCATTACCTGCAGATACGGATACATCTTTTGTTCCCAAAATATTAGAACCTGTTACCGAAACATTGCGATTAGCTTTCACATTAATCGTATCTCCACCAATTGTTGAAGATAAAACACCTGTGCGTTCATGATCTGTACGTATGATATTAGTTGTACGAGATAGTAAACTCTTTTCTTTGTATTTTAGACCATATTCATCACGACTATAACTTTGCCCATTTGTAATAGTAACATCATTTCCAGCTTCAACAGATGTGACACCATGTTCACTATTAACAATACCATTGCGGATATTTACATCATTTCCTGCATGTAAATTAACATTACTATCACTTAAAATAGCTGTACCTAATTCAGTACGACGATCTGTGCGATTATAATTCTCACTATTAACAGTCATATCCTTTTTAGCGGATAATGCCTCTGTTGTTAAATTAATATTCTGACCAGCCTCAATCGTTGCTTTAGAATTATCTCCAGTATAAACAATAGCACCTTTAAGGTTAACATCTCGTTTAGCAGATAAAACTAAATCGCCTTTTTCTCCTACACCTATAGTTCCTTGGCGACCAACAATATCGTGATGTTGTAATCTATTTACATGAGCACCTACATTAATATCACGACCAACATTAATATTAACCTGTTTCTCACCATGAATATTACCAGTATTTATTACGTCTTGAGATGCCTTAATAGTCACTTTACGTCCATCTATACGACCTGTATTTTCTACATCATTAGCCCCTAATACAATTGTATCTGCAGTCATAATGCCTTGATTTAGAATATCTGCATTAGTGTTGCTAACAATAGCTTTACCACTTATGATTCCACCCATTGCATCAACAGATTTTGCAGGTTGTTTCGCTAAATATACTTTAGGATATAGAACTTGTTGAGCTTTTCCATCTACTACAACTGTTTTAGTTTCTAACCACACCATATCAGTCGTTATAGCTTTCATTTGTTCTTTAGATAAGGCAATTCCAGGTGTTAATTTAAAAGCTTTACCAAAAGCTACACCAGCCTCTAATAATGCTTTATATTCAGCTTCATTATCTGTATAACCTTCTAAATACTGTTTACCTGTAGCTGATACTATTTGCTCATTAATAAGTTGCTGTTCATAGAATCCATCACCTAAACGTTTGAATCTTCTTTCAGGATTATTTGTCAACGCATCAATCATAAATTGAGAGGATAAAAAATTCTTTCGATTAGTAAAAGCAGGGTCAGTCTCTATCAAAGCATTAGCCGTAATAGCAGGATGAATATCATATAGTGCCTCTGTTGGTAACGATAAACCATCTATGGTTTGACTTGCTTTACCTTTGCCCCCACCCAGACCATATGGATCTAAACTATCATTGACCTTTGCAATAGTAGCTTTGGATACTTTATCTTCAGCGTGCTCTTTTAGAGTACCAATTGGTTTTACATTTTCTTCAGTAATCGACGGTGTCATAAAGACTTCAGGGCCCCAAACACGTATACGTTTACTTCTATAACCATGACGTTTCCTTTTCTTTTCGGTTCTACTCTCTTGAGTAGTTCCAGTAATAAAGGTTTTATCACTAATCATATCTGATATGTTTTGTATAGAGCCCTTTGTTTTAAAAGTTCCTCCTGAAATCACGCTGCTATTATCATTATAAAGTATACCAGTAGTTACTAAATCACCACCACTACTAATGATACCTGGATCATCATTGGTAATCTTTTTGTGAGTTTGTTCGGCTTCACTTCTAATGATTGTAAACTGATTTATTCGGTTCTCATTCTTATTCATTTCCTTATTATAAGCTTCATCTTCAGGCGTTTTAACTGGTTTTACATGCGGTGTACCATAACCACTTGAATCATCAGCATATGGGAACTCAGACTTATCAAATACCTGACCTTCTAATTTATGATTTGGATGAGTAACTTTTATTTTATCTGGATTTTTAGTAATCCCATCTGAAACACGCTTGGTTCCTAACGCAACATTATTATTTTCTACTGTAGGAGTATCAAGTTTAATAGACTTTGTAGCTTTAATAGTCGCCCCTTTATTATGTATACCATCTTTAGCAATAAAGTCCATAGTTCCACCACTATAAATGAGACCTTTACCAGTATTATCTATTGTATTTGAAGTTATATTAACGTGATTACGACCCGCAATTACACCAGACTTATGAGAATCTAGTTCTGCCTTAAGAGCAGTAACTTTCTCTTGTACATCATCATACGCTTTTGTTAAATCATTAATCCGTTGACGATGTGCGTCTAACTCAGGCTTGGTCTTATATTTAGATATATCAGCATTCCATTCAGCATCAAGTTCATTTTTTGCCTTTTCTAGCTCTTTACCAGCTTTATGATAGCGTTCTTCTATTTCACTATTAGTATGATTTGTAACTATATTAGCTTTAATATCTACTGTATCACCATAAATACGTCCACCTTCATGATTATCTATAGATTTAGCATTTATAGTTGTAGTATTTCCAGAGTTGATAAGACCATTATTGTTTACCTTTTCTTGACTATGTACAGTTGTAGAGGAATCACCTTGAACCACACCATTTGAATGAATTGCTATACTTTGTCCATCTAAAATAGTATTGCCATTACTTGTAACGCCACCATCAACTACAATTTGACCATCACTAGTAATACTAGAGGCTTGTGAAGAACTTACTACACCTTTAACATTTACCCCAAGACCAGTATTGGTCCCTTTCAGAGTAATAGAATTTGCATACATACCCCCAATTGCGGATACATCTAAGCCAATATTGTTAGAATTACCAATTTTTTGCGTGTCTAATGTATTAGCATCTATTTTGTTCTTACCCGTGCGAGCTTCGATCGAATTTGCCCAGATTCCAGCATTTACACTCGCTGCTTCTGTTAAAATTTGTAACGAGTTAGCCTCTTTGGCATTAAGACCGTTTCTATTAATAGCAACAATTCCTCGCTCCACCCGATATGAGTTTAGATTTCCTGATAAATCATATTCAGGTTTACCTGTAGTTAATACTGCTCGATCTGTATTGATAAATCCGCCACCATCTACAGTAATACCATTAGGATTTGCTATAACTACTGAAGCTTTATGACCTGCTACCTCAATAAACCCGTTCATATTGGTTGGATTGTGTGAAGTAATCTCATTAACAATGACATTGGCAGAACCACGCATCATATTAGTATTACCAGGAACATATCCACCAAGCTTGGTATTAGACATTTGGTAAGAGTTATTAAGAATTACACCATTTTGTGGTACGTTAAAGTTAGTATAATCATTTCTAGATACTCCACCAGCGCTAGGGCCTACGACATTTACTAATGTGACACCATTAGCAGCTTGTCCAATCATGGCTTGTCTTTCATGTGGCGCATTTCGATCTACCTCTATAGGATTTTCTGCATATACAAACGGTACGACTAAAGGGTCAACGATCATTAGCCCCATAGTAAGCCATACTGCAATTTTATATTGTAATCGTTTTTGTTTCATATTTACTCTCTCAATTAATACGTATACTATATTAGAACCGCACACCTGCTTGGAAACCTGCGGTTACAGAATCAGTTTTGTAACCACTTGGTTTATATAAAGGAGCCCCAACAAATACATCATAGAATAATCCAGATATAAATTGCCCTCTTATCCCAAGACTAGTACCAGCAATAAATTTTCCTGTAAATACCTCTGTACTTGGACCATATACGGCGCCAAAATCAATATTAGCATAAACACTTGATTTCCATTTAGGGATGTAACTAGCAACCTCATTACGCATATACCAGCCACTTTCAGCCATTAGTGTATTTTCACCATCAAATCCTTGTACAGTATATCGATTCCCAAGGCTAATCATATCTCTAGAGAATAAACGTTTATCCCCTAATGTCCATTGTCCATGGAAAGATGTAGTTATACTTGCTGGTCTATGTCCCCATATACGTGGAATTTGATAATCGACATCTAACAATAGTTGAGTATATCGAGTACTAGGCGCTCCATTACCATATTCTGGTTGCGAACCAAACCAACCAACCCCTTGTTTAATAGCTGCTCTAGAGTATAATGTATTTTTCTTTATGTATCTACGTTCTGATATACCTACTTCTAAAGAAGCTGTATTAGCACGTTGTACAGCAATTTCTACATCATTAATATAATTTTTAGCATTACGCTTGCTGATAATAATATCCCAACTACGCTTAGTCATTCGATCTCGATGAAATACATGATTCCACGAACCTCTTACAGTCTTTGCATGACTAGAACTAATAAATGGAGTAGCCATAGAATTAATCGTTTGATGATATTTCATATCACTATAGGAAATACTAAAGGTGTCCTTCCCTCTAGGTATTGAATAAGAAATAGTATGGTTTCGACTACCTTTTCGTTCACCATCTTGAGCAGCATCTCGATTAATACTTAAGTTTAATGAATCATTAGCATTAAATATCCTATCAACTCCAATTGCAGCCGTCCACTGCAGTTTACCAGTATCTTTTAGTCCAGAATCATCTATGGATATCATTCCATGAATTGGTGGTTTTTTAGTAGTTTCAAGTACAATATTCGTAGCTAACGGTTTTGTTCCTGGCTCAAGCTCAACAGACACATTTTGAGAACCAATCCGCTTCATTTGCTCTATCCCCTGTTCTATATTTCGAATATTAAGGATATCCCCTTCACGAATAGGAAATGCATTTTGCCATGGCAATGGTTGTGCATACGTTTTATATAAGACAGACTCTACGCGACCGAGTTGTAAATTAAATTGTAGATTACCTGAAGCTAATGATTGGGATGGAATACCAATCCGAGACGTGACGTATCCATGTTCTATAAGTGCAGTATTTAAGCTAGTAGATAATCTATTTACATCTTCAACTGTAAGTTTGCGATTTACAAATGGTTTAATTGTTTTACGTAGAAACGTAAACTCGTTAGGCACATCTAATTGTATCTTCTTTTTTTGTGCTTCATAATATAATGGACCTTTAATTAATCGTACACTTGCTGCAGAACTATTATCCACAAATGTTGTCTGATCCATAGTAGTATTTATCATATTACTATATGTTAATTCTGCAGACTGACTAATAGGTTCTTCAACAACACGGATATGAGATACCAAAAAAGATGGCTCTACATGTGCTGGCTGTTGTGCCGGTACTGTATAACCATCTTGTGATGTTAAAGAACCAGATGAAAAATCTATTCCACCTGTTTGTACTGTAATTCGTCCCTCTCCAAGCCGCGCCTCTCTCGCTAGTTGTTGTTCTCTCGCTCTATCTAGTTGTTCTTGAGTATCAATAGGTTTAGCACCCAAAATATGTATTGGTACCATACACACTAAACTTAGACAGAATAATAATTCTCTCTTTTTCATATTTCTCCTTTTGTAATAAAATGTAAACCTGCTTTATATTTTATTATGTTTTTATTTTGATAGTCAATAGAGAGTTTAAACTGTAAAACCACCTACCAAAGATAATCAATTCATCTTTGATAGGTGGTTTATTTTATTCACCCTTAGCAATACGATCTAAGAGTTCAATATAGCTTTGTTTGTTTAATGCTGGTGTAAAGTTATCTAATACGTCTTTAGCACCTACAGCATCATCGTACAGTAAGTCTACGATTGTCATAGCCAATGCTTGTGCTGTTTTGATGTATGCTACATCAGGTACAGAGATTTCATATTCCGCACTGTGTAGTACACCACTTATACAACCAACCCATGGATGGATGACCGGCATCAAGTGAGATACGTCCCCCATGTCTGTACTAGCTGTAATATGTGGGCCTTGGTAAACATTGGCTTCACCAAAGATAGGATTTGAATTTTCTCGCAATAGAGCATTCATACGTTCATCATTACGCATCGGCAAATAACCAGGTAAGTCCTTGATAACACATGTGGCCCCTACTGCATCGCCACCGGCTTTTAATGCTCTGTTCACACGATGGTTACCATCTACAATAGCTTCAATATTAGAGGCACGTACGTAACTTTCAACTTGGACATAATCAGGCACACTATTTACCAATGTGCCACCTTGATTAATGATTGGGTGGAATCTGAAATAATCGCTTTCTTTGAAAGTTTCACGAATGGAGTTAACCCCCATAACCCCCATCAAAGCAGCATTAAGAGCATTGATGCCTTCATGGGGTGCTTGAGCCGCATGAGCTACCTTACCGTGATATTCAATCAGTTTAGATACAAAACCATTAGAGGTACTACCAAGCCCCATTTCACCAGCTGGTGTTTTGGCTGTCTCCACATGCATTTGCATAGCCATATCAATATCGTCGAAAGCTCCTTCATAGATGAGCTGTTGCTTACCACCCATATACTTAAGCTTACCTTGCTCACGCAATTTATTGCGGTAATCAATTTCAATCATTTCCTCTGCCGGAACAGCAAATAATACAACATCGCCAGCTAATTCGTCCACCACAGCTTGTAAACCCATAGCGACAGCAAACATATTCGCAATTTGTACATTATGACCACAGCAATGGGCGGCCCCTGTTAAATCATCGGCACGAGGATGGCGAGGACAGAGAATGGCATCTAATTCCCCCACCATTGCAACCGTATATTTACTATCTCGACCTTTCATTCTACCTTTTACACCTGTCAATGCATGGCCAGTAGTATAAGAAATGCCAAGTTCATCAAACATAGCTTGAACCTTTTTAGAGGTTTTTACCTCTTTAAAACCCAATTCTGGTTCAGCCATAATAGATTCAGCCAATTCTCGTAAACGCGGTTGTGCATCAACAATAGCTTTACAAACACGTTGCTTTACTTCTTCCTTTGTCATACGGCTCATAATATCTCCTTTATAAAATCGACCGTATAAAATACGGTCGATCATGTCATCATGATGTATAGATATCTTCTAAAATATAATTCTATAATTATATCTTAACATAATTTAGACATCTAACATTATGATTTAGTATTAAATTAAACCTTCTAAATGAAGTACTAATTGGGCTAATGCTGTTGCACAGATGAAAGTACCTGCTGTTACAGCTAGTGCAACAGGAATAATGCGCCAAGACAATCGACGGAAAGCGCCTAGGTCTTTACCCAAGGATAAACCTGCATACGCAAGTACTGGTGTTGTTGTAGCAAGGAATGTAACTTGGCTAGTTTTAGCTATAATCCATTCTTGGCCAGGCATACCTGGTAATGATGCAATAACACCAACTAAAGATACCCAGAATACCATAGGTAATTTATTAGTATATGGCAAGTTAGAGATTAAAGCACCAATTGTAGCAAGAACTGCCAAGATAGCTACGCCAACTAAACTATCGCTAAATAGATGTTTACCATCCATTACGTTACCTACTGCAGTGATGATAGCAGCGATACAAATAACGATGACAAATTGTGTTAATTTTTCACTTTTACTCATGATTTGCTGCCTCCTCTGCTAAGTCTTGTTCACGGGTACGGCCTGTAAAGAAGTTGTATGTTTTCTCCATAACTGGTAACGAAACAAATAGGCCAAAGTATACGCCTAGAACGGTAGTCAACAAGTTTGCAGCCCCAGCAAGAGCCATAATTTGTTGTTCATAATCTGGATATACTGCAATGATTGGAGCTGTAGCTGCCGCCATCATACTAGCACTACCTACGCCAGCGCCCATAGCTAATGCCAATGGATGAAACCAACCAGATTGTGCCAACATGCCAGCCAATACGGAGGACCACATAGCACCGATAAGAACGCCACAGATGTACATGCCCATAACGCCACGACCCTCAGGAGAGCTAAAGCCAAATTTGTCGATAATAATTGCTACGTTCGGCTCACGGTCTACAGAGTAACAAGCACCTACTGCTTCTCGACGCATACCTACTAACAAAGCTATAGGTAAACCGAATACAATCGTACCAAAGAAATGACCAAACTCTTGTAATAACAATGCCCAGCCAGCACTTGTAAGAATACCAAGATTTGGACCAATACCAAGTCCTACTTTTACCATTAAGATCATAACGGCAATACCGATATAATCGGCAGATTTTTCCATCTGTTTAATCGTAAGAATTTTAAACTTAGGAATAGAAATTAATAAACCTAGAATCAATGTGTACAATAATGGCAACAATACAACAGGACCTAGTTTTTTTATGCCTATAAATTCAGCGACTACAGTTAGTACGAGCGCTAGAAAATGTATTTTGAGATTTCCCAAAAGCTGCATAATGACCTCCTGTAAAAATACATAATATAACATTGTTATATTATAAATAATTGTTATTAAAAGTGTCAATTACAGATGTACATTTGTCTATTTGAATTATTTTTTTCCAATAATATAGAGTCCCTGTTCAGCATCAACTACCTCAATAATAATATTTTCTATCATTGATGGTTTTACTTTATGAAACCTTTGTTCTTCTTCATCATAGTAAATGGCCCATTTAGACATACATGCCGGAATAGTGTCACTATCATAATCTTTCCCCCTCCAAATGGCATCATCTCTAAAATAACTTAGTCCATCTTTAACTAATTCTGTATCTAAACAAAATTCACCAGCTAAACTAACATGATTATCTAATAAAAGGTCTCTAACAATGATGGCTTCATATTCCCAACTTAGAAAACATAAGTATTCAAAGTATCTAAGTGCTATCTTGGAATCCCAACGATTGTTTAAAACCATGATTTGAAATAACTTATTTACTAACGCATAATCAGAAAATATATAATAGTCATTAGTTAAAAGGAAATTATATATTTGTTGAATTTCTTGTAAATCTAAAGTTTTATCTTTATTTATTTTGTCTATAGGCAACGAAGAAAATATTATATCCATATAGTACCTCATAATACATTTCAATAAAAGGCAGTTTGATGTCTCAAACTGCCTTTTACTGTCATTAAATTATGGAATTTAAAAATTTAACGCTTTGTAATGGTTTACCAATTTCTTGCTCACAGTAGGCAAATAGTAGTTTTTCAAGTTCCTTCCAAATTGTTTTGGGAAATTCTAAAGGCGTATCTTCACCCCACTGGTAAGCTAGAATCTGAGGTAATGTAGCTTTCACAGAACGAGAAATGCTAAGATTTGTAGTTTCCCGCACCTGCATCCAGAATGGCTCAATTCCGTCTTGATGGTTAAAAGCATTAGCACTAGGGACAACCCCTGCGAGAGATAATAGTTGCCATCCGAGCATTATCGTTCCCAATTGTACATTGCGACGTCGAATTTGCTTGGAATAGTTTACAACAGTATCAAAGACCTTGCGATCTACGTCATACATGGCAAATAACTCTTGAATGAGCTCACTCGCTACTGCTGCATAAGCAATATTATCGAGGTTTACATCTAAGGATTCCACCACATAGGAGCCATCAATTTGCGTAACATTTACATATTCCCCATCCGGTACAACTGTAATATACATGGCACTAAATGGACGTAAATAGGAGCTGTTGCGCATCGTCATCATTCGCTTATGTGGAATCGATGCTTTAATAAGTCCCAAGCTAGGCGTAATAAACGTAAATACGGAATACAACTTATACTTTTTTCGACTTATGACGATGGCTGGCGTATTAAAACCACCATTAAGCTTCTTCATTTTCTTCTTCCGTTGGTTCCTCTACTGGTATAGGTGTTACTTTAATGCGAGAGATACGATATCCTTGCATTTGAGTAACTTCAAAGGTGTAACCATGAGCATCCACCGTATCACCTACGATTGGTGTACGTTCTAATAAACCAAAGACATAGCCACCTATTGTATCAGAATCAGAATTATCAATTTCAATATTCATAATTTCTTCTACTTCGTCTACGAGGACCTTGCCATCAAACTCGAAGGAACCATCTGCATAGGACATCGTAGCTGGTAAATGCGGCTCATGCTCATCTTGTATGTCCCCAACCAACTCTTCGATAATATCTTCTAAGCCTACTAGACCAACCATGCCACCATATTCATCTACTACTACAGCTAGATATATACGGCGCGTTCTCATATATTGCAACAAGGTAGATAATTTCATTACCTCTGGAACAGTAAGAATGTCTCGTTTAATATTGCGCAAATCCTTACGGGCTTGATTAGGGCGTTCCATTAAATCTTTAATATGAACGAGTCCAATAATGTGATCCTTATCCTCTACACAGAGTGGATAACGTGTATGTACTTTAGAGCGGATAACCTTCATCGCTTCATCGTAACCATCTTCAACGAATACGCAGTCTACATCTTGACGAGGCACCATAACCTCTTTCGCCATGCGATCTACGAAGTTAAAAACATTATCGATTAACTCAGACTCTACTTGGTCCAGTTGCCCTTCCTCGTGGCTTCGAGAAATCATCATGCGAATTTCTTCTTCTGAGTACACAAGATCAAGCTCTGTTAAATATTTTGTTTTGTAAAAGCCTAAAATAACATTGGAGATTTTACTAGCAATCCAAATAAATGGATACACCAATTTACCTGCAGCCACGACGATACGGCTATAGGTATTTACGTATTTTGTAGGGAAGGATAAGCCCAATGCTTTAGGTACAATTTCACCGAAAATTAGGACGATTAAACTAATTAATAGTAATAGAATAATATCTAGTACCAAATGCATCCAAGTACTATGAATATTAAGAACCGCCACTATACGATCAACAATATTATCAAATACAAAAGTACCTGTGCCTGCAAGGGCCAAAATAAAGAATAGAATCAAAAACTGTGTAGTATTTAAAAAATACTCAGGATTTTGATAAAGCTTTAATAAAAATTCTCTATCCTTCTCCAAGAGGATGTCCATATCCTCTACATGTTCTTTACGAAGGCGTGCAAAGGAGAACTTTGCAACCACAAAAAAGTTAATTAAAAAAATACATAACAGACCAAACCCTATGGGTAACAGGCCATCTACACTATCCATCTTTATTCCTTTCATATGAATATGGAAACACTTATTTCTTTTTATTATATCAAATTATTTTCTATAACCAAGTTCAGATAACATACCAGATTTATTTCTCCAATCTTTTTTTACTTTAACCCAAAGGTCCAAGTACACCTTTGTAGCTAATAGCTTTTGAATATCTGCGCGCGCTTCAGCGCCAAGTTGTTTTAACAAAGCACCTTTTTTACCGATGATAATTCCCTTTTGAGAGTCTCTTTCACAGTAGATTGTAGCGCGGATATAGGTAGTACCATCATCACGTGTTTTCATTTCATCTACGTCTACAGCGATAGCATGAGGAATCTCATCTCGTGTAGCTAACAAGATTTTTTCACGAATGATATCGGAAATAATAAGGCGTTCCGGTTGATCCGTAATCATATCCTCCGGAAAATATTGTGGACCTTCCGGCAAGGTTTCCTCTAGAACCTTAAGAATTTCAGATAAGTTCTCTTTATCTTTTGCAGAAATAGGAATGACACCTGCAAAAGGATATGCATCTTGATAAGAAACGATTGCTTCTAAAAGCTCTTCTTTTTTGAGTGTATCAATTTTGTTGACTACCAAAAATACAGGAACCTTTACACGTTTCAATTGTTCAATAATAAAATTATCCCCAGGACCACGTTTTTCATTGCCTGCTACGACAAATAAAACGGCTTCCGTTTCTTTTAAGGACTCAATAGCAGCATCTACCATGAATTCGCCTAACTTGTGCTTAGGTTTATGCACACCAGGTGTATCCATAAATACGATTTGTTTGGATTCATCCGTATATACGCAGATGATACGGTTACGCGTTGTTTGAGCCTTATCGGATACGATAGCAATCTTATCGCCAATAAGAGCGTTGATTAAGGTAGATTTACCTACATTAGGGCGTCCTACAACGGCAACAAAGCCTGATTTAAAATGTTCGTTCTTATTCATTATATGGTGCATCCTCCCGCACATAACCCAAGTTACCTAGGATAAATTCTTCCTCTGTGCGCATCTCTTTTTTATCTTCGTCGTTCATATGGTCATAGCCTAAAATATGTAAGCAACTGTGAGTCGTTAAATATGCTAATTCCCGTTCAAAACTATGTCCATATTCAATAGCTTGTTCACGAGTACGCTCTAAGGAAATAATCATATCACCAAGTAAGTGATGTTCCTCTTTACTACCTTCGTAATCATCCCCTTCATTGAGGGCAAAGGACAATACATCCGTTGGTCTATCGATGCCTCGATATTCCTTATTAAGCTCGTGAATTTTAGCATTATTGCAGAGTAAAATACTCATTTCATCTTCTTCGAGGCCATATACGCGACTCACTTCATCGCAGACCTTGCGTATAACAGCCTCAATATTGGAATCCTCTTGAATTCCTTCATCATAGCTAATGTGTATATACATACTTATCCTTTCGCTACATTCTCTTTGGATACTGCGTTAGATTCTGTAGTCTCACCAGCTAACTTACGTTCGTGATATGCATCGTAAGCTTTTACAATGCGACCTACTAAATCGTGACGAACAACGTCTTGATCGCTAAAGTAAACCATATTAATACCAGGTACATGACGCAATACCTTTTCAGCCTCGCCGAGGCCAGACACAACACGTGGAGGTAAGTCAATTTGTGTCTTATCACCGTTGACTACCATTTTAGAGTTGTTGCCTAGACGAGTTAGGAACATTTTCATCTGTTCTGCCGTCGTATTTTGAGCCTCATCGAGAATGACGAAGGCATTTTCCAATGTACGGCCACGCATATACGCTAGTGGTGCTACCTCGATAGTACCACGTTCCATAAAACGTTGTACTTGCTCGATACCAAACATTTCATGTAATGCATCATAAAGAGGTCTTAAATAAGGATCAACCTTGTCTTGTAATTCACCAGGTAGGAAGCCTAACCGTTCACCTGCCTCTACAGCAGGGCGTGTCAAAATAATTTTATCTACATTGCGGTTTTTTAAATAGAATGCAGCTAAAGCTACTGCTAGGAATGTTTTACCTGTACCAGCAGGACCAATACCAAAAGTAATAGTATTTTTTCGGATACTATCTACATAGTATTTTTGACCTTCCGTTTTAGGCGTAATATTTTTACCACGCATATTAACGGATAAAGTATCCTCAAACATAGTATGTACGGCATCAGCTTTACCATTAGCCACAAGTTTAGCCGCAATACGCACTTGAGACTCAGTTATGGTACTACCTTCACGGTAAAGGAATACTAATTCTTCAAGGGTACGATAGAGAGCTTCTACTTGTTTTTCATCGCCCTTTATAACTACCGTATCACCTCGTGCCACTACATCTGCAGAGATGACTTCAAGCATCATATGCAGATATCGATTATGTTGACCTAGTATGGATTGTGCTAGGTCATATGTAGGAAATGTAAATACTTGTTCGCTCATACAACCTCCTAATCTATAAATTTACGAACTGCTTTACCATTTAGGTAATCACAGAGATCACCTTGATGAGCATCTAGTTCGTCTAGTTTATCATCAATTAAATCTTGTACGCGCCACCAACCCATAGACCAGTTTGTAAAAAGCGTATTATCTTCAGGTGCTCTCCCTACAAGACGCTGTAAAACAATGTCAGGATGTAAATGACGTACAAAATTAACAACCCGATCAGCATATTCTTCCGCACTAATTAGGGTAAACTGACCCTCTTGATACCACTTGGCCATCAATGTATTTTTTACAATATACAAAGCATGTAGTTTCACTTGATCAACACCGAGTGCAGATAAAATACGAGCCCCTTCGATTGTATCCTTCATTGTATCCCATGGTAAATTAACTATCATATGAGTAGTTATGTTAAATCCATATCGCTTAATCCGTAATACGGCATCAATAAACTGGGCTAAATCATGACCGCGATTAATTTTCTCTAATGTATCATAGTTAACCGTTTGAAGACCTAGCTCAATATAGATATCCTTATGAAAGCGATCCCTAATATCAGCTAATATCTCAAGATATTCATCGGCAATACAATCGGGTCTTGTTGCAATAGCAATGCCCACGGCTTTATCAATACAACCTTGTTCAATATAGCTTTTAAAATCATCAAGATTCAAGTAGGTATTACTAAAGTTTTGGTAATAAGGGATGAACTTCTTTGCTTTATATTTAGGGCCTATGTGAGCAATATTTTCCTCTAATTGCATGCGCACCGTCATCCAGGCAGGACGATTTTCGTATCCCGCGCCAATTTCACCACAAAAGGTACAGCCTCCAACACCAGCCGAACCATCTCTGTTAGGACAGGTCAAGGGTAGTGCTACAGGTAATTTATAAACCTTTTCCCCATATGTTTCTTTATAATATTTAGATACCATGCGGTATCGTTTTGATCTCGTTGTATCGGTCATAATACTCCTATTAAACTAACCAATCATCGCTTATTATGTAATATTTCAACTATCATAAATTCTCTAATCTTTTGATTATAAAAAATTAGATAAACTATTTTTATATTACTAACAAGCCTCTATTTCAGGACGTATAAAAGGTTTTACCTCTTTATTTACGTCGATTACAACTGTAAAAGGTACATTTGGTACATTCTTTATACCTAACACTTTAGCCGTATCTTCAGACATAGGCATTTCTACATATTGTTGACGAATTTTGCGCCACTCTTTAAATGTATAGTTAGGGATATACTGAGATGCAATTTCTTCATTGCGCCAAAATGCTTCCCCTTCTTGTAAAAGTTCTTTTGTCTGTTTTGGTAAACCTACGGCTTCACTGCGGACCTTACCACGATAGCTAACGAGTGTATCATATTGTAATAATTCGGCAGCTACTGTATCACCTTTAGACAAGAAAAAATTGTACAAGAACTCTATTTGATCTATATCTTTCAAATTAATCTTATGATTACCTGCATCGAGCCAAGCCTGTGTCATGTCACAAAAATAGGAAAAAGCATCTTTTTTTGTCTCCACTTTAGAAGGATCATACTTTTTCATAGGTGGTACATGATTAGTTTCTGTATCTTCCCCAGTTATAGATGTATCAGTATGTTCTTTTATAAGCTTACTACCAATATAGCCAAACACAGTTCTAAATCGTTCACTATTATAAAAGCGTTCAAAGACATCTTCAAAGTGTTTTAAGAAACGTATATCTCTATAAGGGAGCACGTGAGTACTTAATACCTCATATGGCGCTAAGGGATCACTAATATATTGATACTCCTCCATACGGCGTACACCAGAACCTTTTAACAGTTTTAAAAATCCAATTTGTAACGCATGTGGCTGTAAACTAAAAAGATCATTAAAGGATAATCCAAACCGCTGTTTATTCTCGTAAGGCAGGCCTACAATTAAATCCATGTGCACATGAGTTCGGCCTGCTTCAATAATAGGGCGAATAGCCTTTTGAATATACGGCCAATCATTATATCGATTAATAGCATCTAAGGTTTTCTTATGTGTACTTTGAACCCCTACCTCAATTTGAATACGGCCTGGTGGTGTTTCACAAAGAATATTTGTTTCCCATTCCGTCATTAGCTCTGGTTCCATTTCTAGATGGAAATTCGTCTCCGTATCGGCATCACGCATGAATTCCATCATAGGTCGATGATGATGTGGCGCACAGTTAAAAGTTCTATCAACAAATTTAACTTGTTTTACCTTATGATCGATAAACCACTGTAGTTCTTTAAAAGTTCTTTCCTGCGGAAAAAAGCGAACTGTATTTTTATTGCCAGATAAACAGTACTGACAAGAGAATGGGCACCCTCGAGAGGATTCATAGTAGATGATTTTATGTTCTAAATCTATCATATCCTCTTCTACATATGGGAATGGTATAGTACTCAGATCTTTTACCTCCACCGTATCAGTAGAGCCCAGGAGTCGGCCAGAAATGTGTCGACCACGTACGCCAGGAATCTGCTCTTCTAAGCCATCATTGCCAGCGATTAGTGCACTAATAAGTTGATAAAAAGCTTCTTCCCCCTCACCTTGTACGACATAGTCCACAGCAGCACAACGATTTAAGATTTCATCGGCTGTGAAAGACACCTCCGGCCCACCTAAAATAATTTTAATATCTGGTCGCACAGCTTTCACCATGTCTACTACATGTAAAGTCATCTCAATATTCCAGATATAGCAAGCAAAGCCCAATATATCTATATTGCGCTCTGTAATATCGCTAAGAATATGTAAAACAGGCATATTAATAGTATATTCTACTATATCGTATGCCTGTCCGTGAGCCTGCCCATACGCTTTGAGATAACGCAAAGCCAGAGAAGAATGTATAAATTTTGAGTTTAATGTGGATAAAACTACGTTCATAGGTCCCCTTTAAATCATCGAATGGCTCAGCCACCGTCTAGTCATAATATATGTATTATACCATTAAAAGAGACTAAATATAATAGAAATAATAGCACCCACTAAAATAACAACAGATGCGACAGTGAGAATGATACTGCCAAAGAATACAACAGCAGCCAAAATAATCCCTAAAACAATGAACAATATAATTCGACTAAGCCAGCTTGTACTATTAAAGCTATACACCTTAACTTTCGGTTCATATTGATTGTTTTCATCGTAATATTGTTGCTCGTCATTGATATTAGTTGGCGTTGAATCTACATGGACGGAATCGCCTACCTCTTCAATAGTTACACCATCAAATTCTCGTCTCTCATCGTCGGATAATACGCGTGTATTAGGTTCACCAGAATAAGTACTGCGACTATAAGTATCATCTGATTTACCATTTCTATATGTATTTTGATTATTGTTTATATTGTGTTGATCATTCATATGTATTTCCTTTATATGAACAAATACTAATTGATTTTATACAATTTATTATACCATATTTTACCATCATAATGGCAAATAGAAATCCCTTCAGATATAAAGCCATATATCTGAAGGGATTGTATTTTTATATATTGATTAATGTTAATATATGCTTACACGTAGATTAGTCATTTAAGAATTTTTTAAGTAATTCATTTACCATTCCCGGATTAGCTCGGCCTTTAGATTCCTTCATAACTTGACCAACTAAGAAGCCTATAGCCTTACCATTACCACTCTTGAAGTCTGCTACTGGTTGTGGATTATTAGCAATAACTTGCTTAACAATTTCTTCAATAGCACCAGTATCTGTGATTTGAACTAGACCTTCCTCTTTTACAATAGTATCAGCATCCTTGCCGGATTCCCACATGGATACGATAACTTTTTTCGCAATTTTGCCGGAAATTGTACCTTTATCGATAAAAGCAATCATACCAGCCAAGTTTTCAGGACTTACCTTGGATTCAGCAAATGTTAAACCACTTTCATTAATCATCTTGGACAAGTCACCAAGCATCCAGTTGGCCACAGTTTTAGGATCTGCACCTGCTTTAACAGTATCATCTAAGAAGTCTGCAGTCTTACGAGATACTGTGAGAATTGTAGCATCCTCACGAGACAAACCATATTCAGATACAAAGCGTGCAATTTTAGCATCTTGTAATTCTGGCAATGCACGGCGCACTTCTTCGATTTTTTCGTCTGTAATTACGATTGGTACCAAATCTGGTTCTGGGAAGTAACGGTAGTCGTTTTCTTCGTCTTTCTTACGCATACCAATAGTAATGCCTTGAGCATCATCCCAAGTACGTGTTTCTTGATCTACTTTGCCGCCAGCTTCGATTAACTTAGCTTGACGCAATGCTTCATATTCAACAACTTTTTGAATTGCAGTTAAAGAGTTAACATTTTTAGTTTCTGTACGTGTACCAAATTCTGTAGTGCCACGTAAACGTACGGATACGTTGCAGTCACCACGCAAAGAACCTTCTTCCATACGACCGTCAGATACTTCTAAATATTGTAAAATAGAACGTAATTTTTCAACGTATGCTCGCGCTTCTGCACCGGAACGAATATCTGGTTCAGATACGATTTCAAGAAGAGGTACACCCGTACGGTTGTAGTCAACATTAGAAGATTTAGAGTCGGAAATAGTATTACCACTATGAACGAGTTTACCTGCATCTTCTTCCATATGAATACGGGTAATACCAATGCGTTTAGTTTCACCATTAACCTCAATATCTAAATGACCATTTAGGCAAATTGGCAAATCATATTGAGATGTTTGATAGTTTTTAGGCAAATCAGGATAATAGTAGTTTTTACGGTCAAATTTGTTAAAGTTAAGGATTTCACAATTCAATGCTAAACCTACTTTGATAGCAAATTCTACTACTTGTTTATTTAACACAGGCATAGCACCAGGTAAACCTAGGCATACTGGGCATACATGTGTATTTTGATCGCCGCCGAATTCAGTGGTACAACCACAGAAGATTTTAGACTTAGTCTTAAGCTCTGTATGAACCTCTAAACCAACGACTGTTTCGTATTTACTACTCATAGAGAAACCTCCCCAGTTGGTGCTACTAATTGACAGTCTGGACGTGCTTGTTCAAATGTGAAAGCGGCACGTAACAATGTTTCTTCACCCATAGCAGGGCCGAGCAATTGCAAGCCAATTGGCAAATTGCTGCTGCTCATACCTGCTGGAATGCTAATACCTGGAATACCTGCAAGGTTTGCTGGTACTGTACAGATATCTTCTAAGTACATTGCCAATGGATCATTTGCTTTTTCACCAAATTTATAAGACGTATTAGGTGCAGTTGGTGTTAAGATCAAATCCACTTTGGAGAATGCTTCATCAAATTCATTTTTAATGAGGCGGCGAACTTTTAATGCTTTCAAATAGTAAGCATCATAGTAACCAGCACTCAATACATATGTACCTAACAAGATACGACGTTGTACTTCTGGACCAAAGCCTTCTGTACGAGTTTTAGTAGACATTTCTACTAAATTATCCGCCGGTACGCGCATACCATAGCTTACACCGTCATAACGAGCCAAGTTAGAGCTTGCCTCTGCTAATGCGATGATATAATACGCAGATAATGCATATTTAGAGTTAGGCAAGGAAACCTCAACGATTTCAGCACCTAATTTTTTATACGTTTCGATGGCCTCTTCCATAGCTTTGCGAACTTCGCTATTAAGACCTTCGCCAAAGAATTCTTTTGGCACACCGATTTTAAGATTTTGTACATCATTTACAAGAGCTGTAGTGTAATCTACGCGAGCCCCTGGAATCGATGTGGAATCTTTTGCATCGTAACCAGAAATAGCATTCAATACCAATGCAGCATCCGTTACATCCCGTGTAACAGGTCCGATTTGATCTAAAGAAGATGCAAAAGCAATAAGGCCGTAACGGGATACATTACCATAGGTTGGTTTTAAACCTACTACGCCACAGAAAGAGGCTGGTTGACGAATGGAGCCACCTGTATCAGAACCGAGAGCCCAAATTGCAGAACCACTAGAAACAGCAGCTGCACTACCACCAGAAGAACCACCCGGTACACAGTTAATATTCCATGGATTAGTCGTTTTTGCTAATGCAGAATTCTCTGTAGAACCGCCCATAGCAAATTCATCCATATTAAGTTTACCAAGGCTAATATAATGATTGTCTTGTAAGCGTTCGATAACAGACGCATTATATGGAGGCACAAAGTTTTCTAACATTTTAGACGCACAAGTTGCGGGTTCGTCTTTGATACAAATATTATCTTTAATTGCACCAGGAATACCAGCTAATGGAGAAATCGCTTCACCTTTAGCAATTGCTTCGTCTACAACCTTAGCTATAGTTAAAGCACGGTCATGAGAATCAGACAAGTACGCATGCACAGTCGGTTCCACTTTAGCTTTATGAGCAATAACAGCATTCGTCAATTCAACGGCACTGATTTCTTTATTCACAAGTTTTTTATGTAATTCATGAATTGTCGGCACAGCAAAATCTCCTATTCTTGTACAACACGAGGCACTTTAAAGTACCCATCTTCTGCTTCTGGAGCATTGGATAAAGCTAACTCATGATCAAGGGATGGTTTCTTTTCATCCTCTCTAAATACATTGTGTAAAGGTACAGCATGAGCCATTGGTTCAACACCATCTAGTTCTAATGCATCTAGTTCAGCAACATAGGTCAAGATGTCGGACAACTCTTTTTCTACATGTGCCATATGTTCTTCTTTAACTTCCAAACGTGAAAGCAAGGCGATTTTTTTTATTTCCTCTTGGCTGATTTTCATCGGAACACATCCTTTCATAATTATTTATTATAAAGCATAGATGTATTATTTTCAAAGGAATTACTATACCTGTACAGAGGCTTTACGTAGGACGGAGTAAGCAGGTATAGTAATTTCTTTTTTTTACTAATTAATGCTAATAAAACGGGGCCCATCAAAAATTAAATATCTTCTCCGAGTTCTTTTAATAGCTCTACGAACTCTTCTTCGTTTATCACACGAATACCCAATTCATTTGCTTTAGTGAGTTTACTACCACTATCTTCACCAGCTATAACAAGTGTTGTCTTCTTAGAAACGGAACCAGTAACCTTAGCCCCATGAGCTTCAAGGATTTTACCCGCTTCAGTACGTCCCATCACCTCAAGCTTGCCTGTGAGAACGACGATTTCCCCTTCCAATTGATTGCCTGCAGCTTCTACTACATCTACAGTCATCTTAAGACCTGCTTGGGTTAAGCCTTCAATAATTGCCACATGTGATGGATCTTGACGATATTCAATAATGCTATCTGCCATTGTGGGACCGATTTCTTCAACTGCTACTAGCTCATCCTTAGTAATATTCATAAACCGTTCCATAGATTTTACCACATTAGCTATAGTGGTAGCAGCCTTAGAACCAATTAAACGGATTCCTAAACCATATAAGACTCGATCCAAACCGCGTGATTTAGAATCATTAATAGCCTTCACCAAATTTTCTGCAGATTTTTTACCCATACGATCCATTGTAACAAGTTGATCCACAGTTAAGTGATATAAATCAACCACATTTGTAATTAACTTGTTATTGATCAAATTTTCTACAATACTAGGACCAAGGCCATCGATATTCATAGCGTCACGAGAGGCAAAGTGAATAATTTGTTCCTTTTCAATGGCTGGACAATGTTTATTTGTACATCGAACTGCCGCTTCTCCTTCACGACGAACTGCAGGAGATTCACATACAGGACATGTATTAGGAATTGTAAAAGGAATTTCAGAACCATTTCGCTTTTCAGGAACAACACGGATAACCTCCGGAATGATTTCCGCCGCCTTGTGAATGATAACGTGGTCACCAATACGAATATCCTTTTCATCGATAAAATCTTGGTTGTGTAATGTGACTCGGCTTACGTTCGTACCAGATACAAATACGGATTCAAGCTCACCAGTAGGAGTTAGAACCCCTGTGCGACCTACATTAATGGTAATATCTTTAAGGATTGTTTCCACTTCTTCAGGTGGATACTTGTACGCAGTGGCCCATTTAGGATCCTTTGCAGTGCTACCAAGAACCTCTTGATCATCAAAGCTATTTACTTTAATAACCATTCCATCTGTATCATATGGAAGTTCATGGCGCTTATCACCCCAATAATTAATGGCTTCAATTACTTCATCAATTGTTTTACATACACGATAATGAGGATTTACAGAGAACTTAAAGTTCTCTAAGCTCTTAAGCAATTCCTCTTGGCTATGAATATTGGCTCCTACTTCAGAACCTATAGCATATGCGAAAAATGCTAAATTCCGGTTAGCAGTAATAGCTGGGTCTTGTTGGCGTAAGGAACCTGCTGCAGCATTTCGGGGATTTACAAAGGTTGGGAGACCTTCTTCATCACGTTCTTCATTAATACGTTTAAATTCACTATGAGGCATATATGCTTCACCGCGAACTTCAATAAACTCAGGTGCATTATCTAAAAATAATGGAATAGATTTAATGGTACGTACATTAGCTGTTACATCTTCGCCAACGCGACCATCACCACGCGTAACAGCACGGACAAACATACCATTTTCATAGTGTAAATTAACTGCCAAGCCATCGATTTTTAGTTCTACAACATACGAAGATGGCTTATGGCCAAGTTCCTTTTCTACACGATTTCCAAATGCTCGTACTTCATCAGCATTAAATACATTGCTAAGGCTTAACATAGGACGTCCATGAACGACCTTTTCAAAGGAGCCTTCCACCTTCATACCAACTCGTTGTGTTGGAGAAGATGGCACAATATATTCAGGATGAGCAGTTTCTAAATCCACAAGCTCACGATATTTTTTATCATATTCAAAGTCGCTCATAGTAGGAGCATCCTTTACGTAGTATAAGTACTGCGCATGAGTGAGTTCCTGTTGCAACTCTTTAATTCTATCTTTCGGATCCATTTTATATCCTTTTTTACAGAAATATAGTTATTTAAATAATTGTATATGTTCCCCATTTAACCATATACATAATTAGGATAATCATCCCTTTTTAACTGGTGCAAATTTTGCCATTACAACGCGCACACCTTGTGTAGGAAACTCAATGGTCAATTTCATACCAGCACCTTCACCAGTTACGTTGATTACTTTGCCATTACCCCATTTACTATGAATCGCCGTATCGCCCACCTTCCAGTCGGCAATTACTTCATTGCGTACGATTGGCTTCGTCACGGGGCGGCTAGTAACACTCATATGTTGAGGTACATGACGTTTAATATCATCAGGCACTTTACGCTTAGCACGTAAGCCATCTACTAATTCTTCAGGAATTTCATCGATAAATCGAGATGGTAAATAACTACTAGTACGGCCAAATACTGTTCTAGTAGTGGCATTAGAAATATATAATTCCTTTTCAGCACGCGTAATGCCTACATACGCAAGACGACGTTCCTCTTCAATTTCTTCAGGGTTCATCAAGGTACGACTATGAGGAAATAAACCTTCTTCCAAACCACATAAGAATACAATAGGAAATTCCAGACCTTTTGCGGCATGTAATGTCATCAATGTCACCTTAGACTCTTCTTGCTCAAAAGAATCTACATCATTGACAAGCGCGACTTGCTCTAAAAAGTCCTCTACAGTACCAGATGGATTTGTATCTTGGAAGTCTTTTGCCACAGATAAAAGCTCACCAATATTCTCAGCACGAGCTTGATCCTGCGGGTCTGTACTCTCTTCTAATTGTGCCAAATAACCTGTTCTATCTAGAATAGATTCCAAGATATCTAGTACAGTTCGATTCTCCATTTCAGATACAAGAGTAAAGATGAGAATACCAAATTCTTCTAACTTTTCCTTAGTTTTTCCCTTAATAGAATCAATTAAATGTAATTGCGTAAGCGTCATAAATAAAGATGTACCATTCGCACGAGCATATTCTTGTAGCTTAGCAACCGTAGTGGCCCCAATACTCCGTTTAGGCACATTGATAATACGCAACAAGCTCAAATCATCAAAAGGATTGTATAATACACGTAGATATGCTAAAACATCTTTAATTTCCTTACGATCATAGAACTTTGTGCCCCCTACCATCGTATAAGGTAAGGCCCGCTTAATGAGTGCTTCCTCAAGGACACGAGACTGGGCATTTGTACGATATAAAATGGCCATATCCCCATATGGAACATCGTGAATATCATGTTTCTTTGCGATTGTGTCACCGATAAAAGCAGCTTCCTCATGTTCAGATTGAGCCGTAAAATGCTGAATTTTCGCACCTTCCGTCTTATCGGTCCAAAGATTTTTCTTTGGACGTCCCTCATTATTATCGATAACAGCATTGGCTGCATCGAGAATAATTTTAGTTGAGCGATAGTTTTGCTCCAATTTTATAGATGTGCAATTAGGATAGTCTTTTTCAAAATCTAAGATGTTTTGAATATCTGCACCACGCCAAGCGTAAATACTTTGGTCAGCATCCCCTACGACGGCAATATTCTTCCAATGTGAAGCTAATAATTTCGCCAATAAATATTGTGCATGGTTCGTATCTTGATACTCGTCAATCATAACATAACGGAAACGATGACTATATTTATCAAGAACAGCTGCATTAGACTGTAATAATTTAACGGCTACTAATAAAAGATCATCAAAGTCTAATGCATTATTCTTGCGCAACTCTCGCTCATAATACTCATAAACATCGGCAACCTTTTGTTGGTAAAAGTCTCGCGCTTGTTTTCTAAAATCAGAAGTAAAAAGCAATTGATTCTTAGCATCTGATATGGCGGCTATCATAGCCCCTACTGGATAGTATTTATCATCCAAATTTAACGCTTTCAATGCGGCCTTAATAACAGCTTGGGAATCAGATGTGTCATAGATAGTAAAATTGCTGTTATACCCTAAGAAACTATCGATTTCAAAGCGTAAAAACTTAGCACAAAAGCTATGAAATGTACTGAGCCAAATACGATTTGCCACATCGCCTACAAGACCTTCTACACGGCTTTTCATTTCTTTCGCCGCTTTATTGGTGAAAGTAATGGCCAATATTTCATAAGGATTAACACCTTGTGCCAATAAATATGCAACACGAACTGTTAAGACCTTTGTTTTACCAGATCCAGCACCGGCTAAAATCAATAAAGGGCCTTCCGTATGCTGGACAGCTTGTTGTTGTTCTTTATTTAAACCTGTTAATAATGAATTCATCGGAATACACCTATTGCCCTTACATATGCAATACAAACTCCAAATATACATAAATAATCATTAATAAGCTGTGAAACAAGTATGTATAGTTAAAAGCTAAATTATTATATAAATAAACACATCTATAATAGCAATTACAATATACATGCAATATACTTGAAGCCCTATAAATAGAGAAGAAGAACGTTGCGAGCAACGTTCTTTTTTAGTTTGTATACTATTTCATAGCACCAAGAATTGGTGGTACAATTTGTTTTTTACGAGACATAGTATTAGGTAAGAATACACCATTATCTTTTATTTCTTTTTCAAATGCTTTAGTAACTACAGCTTCTACATCGCCACTAAACAACAATGTTGTACTCTCATCGAGAATATTTGTAATCATGATGTAAGATGCATCGTAGTTATTAGCATTGCGAAGCGCTTCTAAGGCTTGTACTAGTTCACCTTGTTTAGCCAATATATCAGTTGTATCCATAACAGAAATTTGACCGATAGAAATAGTCTTACCTGCTTCAGAGAATTCTTTCATGTCTGTACGAACGATATCATCGTTAGTTAAATCAGAAATATCTGCTCCCGCTTTCAACATATCTAGCCCATAGGACTCAATATCTACGCCAGCGATTTCAGCTAATTTATGAGCCATTTCTTTATCTGTTTCTGTACATGTTGGAGAACGGAATAACACAGTATCAGAAATGATAGCAGATAACATCAAGCCTGCAACGCCTTTAGGAATTTCTTGATTATTCTCCATGTACAACTTAGTAATGATTGTATTAGAGCAACCTACAGGTTCTAAACGCATGAATACAGGTCCATCAGTTTCGAAGTCACCAATGCGGTGATGATCGACAACACCACACATATTCATGGATTTATAGCCATCAATTATTTGTTTGGATTCGTTATGGTCTGTTAAATACAAATTACCGCCTTCTGGAGCAAACTCTTCCCAATTTTTAACAACTTGAGGGTGAGCAAAGCCAAAATGGTTCAAAATATATGTTGTTTCTTTGTTAGCTTCACCTGCACAGACTGGAGTTGCTGGTGTCCCCATTTGTGTTAGTAAGTTAGCAAAGGAAATAGCAGAACAAATTGAATCAGTATCAGGGCTTTTATGACCTGCTACATATGTTTTTACATCACTCATAATATACCTCTTTTATATTAATTTCATACTTAATATCGACTTACGTCAATCCGATTTTTAACTATATCATTATATCATAAATCATACAAAAAAACACGCCACTACTAGGTAGTGGCGTGTTTTTAACATTCTATAAAATAATCTAATATAAATGATTAGTCGTGATTCTTTTTGCGGTTTGTAAACAAACCAGGTCCAATTGTTTCAATGATGATAAACAACATTGGGATGATAAAGATACCAAACAATGTAGCTGTTGTCATCCCTGCTACTACAGTAATACCCATAGAAGTACGTGCACCAGAACCAGCACCACTAGATACTGCCAATGGTAATACACCAAGGATAAATGCAAAGGATGTCATCAAAATTGGACGCAAACGAATTTTTGCAGCTTCGATAGCAGCATCAACAACATTCATACCACGCTCGTCAACGCGAATCTTAGCATACTCGATAATCAAAATCGCATTTTTCGCAGCCAAGCCAACCAAGGTTAAGAGACCGATCTGCATATAAATATCATTTGCTAAGAAATATCTGCCTGTGAAGTTCAATAAGAATGGTACTAAAGAAGCACCAATCATACCAGATGGTACGGAGAACAATACGGCAAATGGAACCTTCCAAGACTCATATAAGGCAGCCAAGATTAAGAATACAAAAACAAGCCCTAAACCTAGAATCAACATAGTTTGAGAACCGGCTTTTAACTCTTCACGAGATTGCCCTGCCCAATCATATGTATAACCAGCAGGTAATGTTTTAGCGGCGGCCTCTTTTAATGCATTGATAGCATCACCAGAGGAATATCCTCTAGCTTGAGAACCACCAATTTGTACGGCCATCGCATTATCAAAGCGAGTAATGCTAGATGGTGTACCCGTTTGTTCCTTTGTAATATAGTTAGAAACAGGTACCATTTGGCCATTACTATTTCTAACAGCTAACATATTAAGCTGATCTGCATTTTGACGATATGCGTCTTCCGCTTGGACTACAACCTTATAGTTTTTACCATAAGTAGTAAAGTCGTTAACTTGAATACTACCGTAGAACCCTTGCAAAGTGGTAAAGATATCAGCTAATGCTACACCATCTTGAGCCGCTTTTTCACGATTTACATCAAATTGTAATGTCGGCGTAGATGTATCAAAAGTAGTATAAATGGATTGAATTGCTGGGCTCTTACGAGCTTCCGCAATAAATTCATTAGTACGATCAGCCATAACTTGTGGACTATCGCCAGCTTTATTGATGATGTACATACTAAAACCACCAGTTGTACCCAAACCAGGAATGGATGGTGGATTCATAGCAATTACAGTTGCTTCTGGTACACCTTGAGCGGCAAAACCAAAGGTTTGACCAACCATTGCATTAATAGAAGTTGCAGCAGTAGTACGATATTTCCAGTCAGACATAGTAGCAAAAATTACACCAGCACTAGACTTTTGACCACCACCTAAAAGGTCAAAACCAGCGACAGTAAATACTTCTTGGAATAATTGTTCATCCTTAGGTTTTTCAGGATCATTTTTTTCTTCCAAGAAAGATGCAATTTTTTCAAGTGTAGCCATAGTCCGTTCAGATGTAGCACCAGGTGGCTCATTAATAGCAATCATGTAGTAACCACTATCTTCAGCTGGTACGAAAGAAGTTGGTAAGAAGTGGAATACTAAGGCTGTACCACCTGCAAATACTAGCAATGTAATAACAATTAAACTTAAACGATGGCTTAAACGCGCTAATTGGATGCCATACCAATTACTGAATCGTTCTAGAGCAGCATTAAACTTATTTAATTGGCGATGTAACCAATCTTCACGATTTTTAGATATATGTGGTTTCAACATTGTAGAACATAATGCTGGTGTCAACACAAGTGCAATAATAGCTGAAATTACAACGGAAACAGCAATCGTTAATGCGAACTGTTTGTAAAGGATGCCTGTCATACCACCCATGAAAGCAACTGGTACAAATACAGCAGTCAATACAAAGGCAATACCAATTACTGGTCCTTGCACATTTTCCATTGCTTTAATAGCCGCCTCTTTTGGAGGTAAACCATTATATTTTAACTCATATTCAACAGCCTCTACCACTACGATAGCATCATCAACAACAAGTCCGATAGCCAAAACCATGGCAAAAAGCGTCAAAGTGTTAATAGAGAAATCTAATAAAACAAAAGCACCAAATGTGCCAAGCAAAGATACTGGCACAGCAATCATAGGAATGATTGTGGATCGCCAAGATTGTAAGAACACATATACTACAACTAAAACAAGGAGCAATGCCTCTACAAAGGTATGCTCAACCTCATTAATAGATGCACTTACGAATTTAGTATTATCTACAACTACGTTATATTGCATATCTGGTGGGAAGGATTTAGATTGCTCATCTAGAACCTTCTTAACATTAGCAATTGTTTCTAATGCATTAGCATCATTTTGTAGGGAAATAGCAAAACCAGCAACCTCTTTATGAGCAGATTTTGCAATGAAGTCATATCCTTCAGCCCCAATTTGAATACGGGAGATATCTTTTAGATGTAATACCTTACCATTAGTGCTTTTAATAGCAATATTGCCAAATTGTTCAGGTGTTACGAGACGTCCATCAATTTTGATAGGATATTGAAAGGCTTGTTCACCATTTGTAGGGTTTTTCCCTACTGTACCTGCTGCGGCTTGTAAGTTTTGACCTTTTATAGCCGCCGTAACTTCAGAGATAGTAACACCAAGTTTTTGCATCTTCGCAGGATCCAACCAAATGCGCATAGAATAATCAGATCCGAACTCCTGTACAGAACCAACACCCTTAATGGATTTGATTGTATCCATCATATAATTGGTACCATAGTTCTTTAAGAATGTTGCATCATATGTGCCATTTGGTGAACTCAAAGAGAATATAAGTGCCATATCACCAGAAGATTTAGTAGTTGTAACACCTACAGCCTGTACCTCTGAAGGCAATTGTGCAAGTGCTGCTTGAACACGGTTTTGCGTATTAACCGCATCCATATCAGCATCTGTACCTTGATTGAACTGAACAGTCAACGAATAGCTACCATTACTGGAACTATTAGATGTCATATAGTCCATATCTTGTACGCCTACAATCTGCGTTTCAATAACACTGGCTACTGTATCATTAACAACTTGAGCAGTTGCACCAGTATAAGCAGTATTAACTTGAACTGTAGGTGGAGAAATTTGTGGATATCGAGCTACCGGAAGGTTCATCATAGAGATAAGCCCTACCAACGTGATAACAATGGCTATTACGATGGCAAAGATAGGTCGATTAATAAAGAATTTCGACACGATCTATCCTCCTTTTATTTTGTAGCTTTCAACTGTTCTTTAGTTAGTAGTTTGCCATTTACTTTTACGCCATTTTTCACCTTAGTTAAGCCGTCAACGATGATTGTATCACCAGCAGCCAAACCAGATTTAATGATCGTTTCATTACCTTTAGTACCACCAATCTCTACTGTCTTTTGTTCTACTACACCAGCTGCATTTACAACATAAACAAAGTTTTTGTCCATGATTTGTAAAATTGCACGACTTGGTACAAGGATTGCATTTTTAATCTTTTCACCAGGAGAAACAACAGTAGCATACATATTAGGTAATAATAAATGATTAGGATTTGGGAAGGACGCTTTCAATACAAGCTTACCCGTAGATTGATCTAAACTCTTAGCCGCTTGCACGATAGAACCAAGTTCATTATATGTTTCGCCATCAGCAAGTTTTAATTGAATATTTGGACCATTAGAATCATCCGTTGTAGGATTCTTCATAAAATCAAGATATTCTTGCTCAGTCATACTAAACTCAACGAAGATTGGATCAATAGAATCGATTGTAACCAATGTAGTAGAGCCAGCCTGAACATAAGTGCCTGTATCTACGTCATCCATGCGTAATGTACCAGAATATGGTGCATATACCATGGTATCCCCCATATTATCTTGAGCAATTTTCACGGATGCTTCATACGCTTCATAAGTAGCCTTAGCTTGCTCTGTAGCACTACGTTGCGTATCTACACGTTGTTGAGCAATCGCATCTTGTGATGCCAAAGTTTCATAACGTTGAAGATCTACTTCAGCATTTTTCAAGTTTGCATTAGCTTGAGCTGCTTGTGCTTCTGCATTAGCAAGACTCGCTTCATATTGACGAGAATCAATTCGATATAATGGTTGTCCCGCTACTACTTGTTCCCCACCTTTTACAAACTTCTCAACAATATAACCACTTACACGAGCATGTACAGCTACAGAGTTCTCCGCAACTACAGTGCCAGCAAATGTTTGATCAACTTGTGTATCACTTGCTGTAAGTTTATATGTATTAACATTAATCTCACCAGCTTGCTGTTGATTGTTGCCACACCCTGCAATCATCACAGCAGACATTACGAGAGCTGCTAACATACGGGAATAACGATACTTCATTATCTGTACTCCTTTTCAGAAACGAATCATTCATGTCACATAATTTCATAAATATCTTTATATATTTTACAGGATTCTATAGATAAAGTCAATTTTTCCGATACCCCTCTACCTTTGTAGAACATAGATAAAATCTGATTAAACCCACATATATTGTATACAACAAAAATGTTAAAAACTATTGACATTTTATATTCAATATGAACTTAAATAGTTTTAGAATTATAAAACTATATATTACTAGTTTACTTTTTTTCAGTTAATACCGTATAACCATGATCCTCAACTAAGATTACTTCATTATTGTTTATCGGCACTAATGGTATCTTATCTTGATAAGTATCTAATGTTTTCTGAGCAGTCTCTTCAAATGGATACTCTCCTAAATGAGGCACAACATAATGATTAAATACATTTACACCCATATAATCATCTAATTCAGATGCTATACTTTTATCATCCATTATCTGATTATATTCAATATTTTCAGACATAATAATTGCGCCAGCAGATTCACCAATATATAATAAGCCTTCTTTGATTCTTTCATAAAGTAGGCCTATAAGATTTTTCTTTTTCAGCTCTTGTAATAGATAAAATGTGTTACCACCAGATATACAGATACATTCAGTCTTTGAAAGTTTATTCTTTAAATAATCTTCATCATATTTAGAAATATCAATAATTTCCAATTCATATCCTAAAGACTTTAACATCTCAACACCTTCATCAATATATCCAGTATATGGTTCAACATTTCCAGCAGTAGGAATAAAAACTATTTTATTCGAAATCATTTTTGAAAGATACTTTTTTGTTATATTTTTTGTTCCTGCTAAATATGACATAAGTAAAATTTCCATGCTTTATCACCTCAAAGACTCTTTATTTAAATTAATTTGAAAATTTTATTATTAATATACAAAAAACCGCCTAAAAATCTACCTAGACGGTTTTAAAACCACTTAATCTGCTTTCCTTTATCTATTATAGCCGAATAATCACAAATTTATCTGTAAGCGCAAACTTATTTCTTAAAATGTACGCTTCTTATTTGGTGGAGATGAGGGGAGTCGAACCCCTGTCCAAGAGTGTTGCCATATAGACTTCTCCGAGCACAGTCTATGATTGAGATCTCGGGTTGCTATCGCTCACAGACAAGCTACACAACCCCAGTTCATATTGTCTCGCCTAATTCATATGAACAACTAAATTAGACCAGCCTACTGTTTGACGTCCATTCACACTTGGTAGGCACAAGTATGAGGGACGTAGCTTATGCAGCTAATGCAAAATTTTCTTCTGCGTTTAAATGTTTTCCCACCGTTTAACGGCCTCATGGAACGCCGACTCGCTATCTATACCACACGCACCCCTGTCGAAACCTTTACATCCCCGTGCGTCGGTCTCATAATTATAAGCCCATTTAATACAGCTGTCAATTATATAGAGCCTTTATAATTCAGTTAAATCTATAACTTCTAGATTACTTTATCCACTACTACAAATGAAGCTATTATATAGAATCATAAAATTAATTCAATTCTTTGATAGCTTTATCCAATGTCCGGCACACATAATCAATTTGTTCTTTATTATGAGCAGCTGTAACGGTTAAACGAATTCTACTTTCACCAACAGGAACTGTAGGCGGACGTATCGCTGTACCTATAATTCCAGCATTGTATAGATAATCAGATACTGCTAGTGTATCTTCATTACTTCCGATTAATATTGGGAAAATTGGAGTTTCATTGGTCGCTTCAATTCCCATGGCAATCAATTGAAGAGCCATATAGTTTACGTTCTCTTGTAAACGTCCTAATACAGATGTATCAGACTCAAGAATATGCAACGCAGCCAGGGCTGCCCCTATGTCAGCAGGAGATAATGCAGTGGAGAATATAAAGCTACGACTCATATTCACAAGATAATCAATGATGGTGCTATTAGCAGCTACATAGCCGCCAACAGAACCTAACGATTTGCTCAATGTACCTAGCTGAATATCCACTTCTTTCTCGAGACCATAATAAGCAGCCGTTCCATGACCGCTACCAATGGTCCCCGTCGCATGAGCATCGTCTACCATAAGTAAAGCATTATACTCACGGCTAACCTCGTAAAGCTTATCTAATGGGGCTATATCGCCATCCATGCTAAAGACCCCATCTGTGACAATGAGCTTATGTGCATTACGATCTACTTGTTTAAGTAAACACTTTAACTTCTCTACATCACAGTGACTATAGGCTTTTACAGTAGCCTTACTCAATCTACAACCATCAATAATACTAGCATGGTTTAATTCATCGCTAAAAATGGTCATATTTTTATCTGCTATGGCAGAAATAGTACCTACATTTGCCATGTAACCCGTATTAAAGACGAGAGCTTTTTCTGTATTCTTAAATTTTGCTAGTTCTCTTTCAAGATCTGTAAACAAGGGAAATGTACCGGATACCAGACGCGATCCACCTGATCCAGTACCATATTGTTGAGCTCCCTTAATGGCCCCCTCTATTACACGTTCATCAAAAGTAAGACCTAAATAATTATTTGACGCCATCATCAAATATTCTTTATCATTTCTTTTAACACGTACTGCGTCTATAGGGCAATATTCCGTTAATGTACGCAAATTTAGGTTATTGATTTTATTATTTAATTGCTCTTGGAAGAATTTATACATACAATCACCGCTGAACAAGTACTGGTGCTTTTTCCAAATACTTGATTACACAGTCCACATCAGTATTTGGTTTAACAAAAAATACACGCCCTCCTAGATTAGATCCAAATTCTTTCATGCTAGGAATTCGATGGTAAATATCATTGCAAGCAACATAGCCTACTGTGTAATCAGGATCATCAGACCAACATAATTCACCTACAATCCCCTCTGCAGATTGCACTTTAGAAGCCAATACTAAGGCCTCTCTCATATGTTCATTTTCCCCTAGTTTTTCAGAGTCAAAGGAGTCCATATGACTCACGCGAACACCACGGTTACCAGAATCTATGCGCTCACCAGAAATTGCATCAACCAACATAGCACCTCGCATAGATGAATCTAAACCTTCTAATAGAAAAATAGCATGTTTAACAGCAGTTTCACTAATATCAGCGCCCTGTAAAAGTTCAACAGCTAATTGATGTGCCTCGGCAACAGTATTCGCCAAATGTTCATTTACCTTTAAACATTCTATATATGTAATTGTTTCTGCAGGAATTAAGTCCACTGTAATATTAATAAAATCAGCTGTCCCCTTACTATGATGCAGCGCTCGTTCGGCTAAAGACTGGGCAATAGATCCAACTTGATTTAAGGTCACAATGCGTTCTGCGCCAGAAATATGGTGGCCCCCGTTTTCATGGGGACCACCTTGAGCCGCGCGCATACGCACACTATATAATTCGTCCATTATGATACCTTACCTTTAACTACATTACTTTGAGGTACTTGGTTGTGAATTTTATAGAATACTTTCACAAATACTGGTGCCATAATTACTGTAAAGATCATACCTGGAACTGCGAGAGCTATCATCGGTAATGCAGCCTTACCAACGTATAAAGACAAAGATAATCGCGCTAAAGCAGATGCAATTGGACCAGAAACCATAATACCTATCATGTGATTATGGCAGATCCAAAGGATTAGTCCCACAATGAGCCGGAATTGCATAGCAATCATAACATTTAAAATGGTTTGAGTACCTAATGCTAAGCCTATTAGACTAGATAAACAACCACTTATAATATACTTTTTAAATCCGAATACGGCACATATCGCTACCGCCAACGGGGCTGATAATTGAAACTCTATACCTGGAATGACATTAGGTATTTTAATAGCCCCTAATACAGTAATCATGGCAGTTAAAATAGCAACCTCTGTAATGTACCGAATGTTCTGATTCATAATGTATCTCCTCTACTTAGAAAATGTCAACTACAAACATCTCTTATTGTTTACATTATAAATTCTCACTGTATTTTTATCAACCACTAAAAATAACATAGTTAACAAATATACAAAAAGAACCAAGCCATATCGACTTGATTCCTTATAATTCTTAATATTTTTGTTGCTCTTTAATTCGCTTAGCAATATCGCGCTTGGCATCACGTTCCGCCATATCTTGACGCTTGTCATAAAGTTTCTTACCAGTTACTAGACCCACAGTAACCTTTACATAACCGTGACTAAAATGAAAGTTTAGCGGCACTAAAGAAAATCCTTTTTCCTTAACTTGAGCATGTAACTTATTGATTTCAGATTTATGCATCAATAACTTGCGTGTCCGCTCCGGTTCATGGTTAAAACGATTACCTTGTTCATACGGACTGATATGTACACCATACAATAAAATTTCCCCTTTATCTATACGACAAAAGCTGTCCTTAAGATTAAGCTTACCTTGACGAATAGACTTTATTTCAGTTCCTGTTAAAGCAATACCAGCTTCATAGGTTTCATGAATATGAAAATCATGACGCGCCTTACGATTGTCAGCAATAAGCGATGGGCTAGATTTCTTTGCCATATTCTCCTCTATCGTTTACGTTTACTTTTAGATTTTTTAGATTGACTACGTTTTGTAGCTTTATTTGACTTCTTGCGACTCGATTTACCTTTTTTAGATTTTTTACTGAAAGCATCATATCTAGAACGCCCAGCTTTTGAATCATCTCGTTTAGAAGTTTTTCTACCGTTTTTTCGGGATGACTTTCGCCCCTTTAGATTTCCAAAACCATCACGACTAGTAGCATAGTCAGAGCCACTACTCAATTGTTCTTGGATAGCCATCAGATTATCTACTTCACCAAGAACAAAATCGATTTGTTTCTTTTCTACATCGGCTTTTACAAGTGTAACAGTAACCTTTTCACCTAAGTGATAGGTTTTACCTGTCCGCTTACCAACAAGAACAAAATGTTCTTCGTCAAAGAAATAATAATCGTCGTTCATCATGCTAATATGCACGAGACCGTCGATACCATTCTCTAACTCTACGAACATGCCAAAGGAGGTTATGCTCGCAATAGTGCCTTCAAAAACTTCGCCTACAAATGGAACCATGTATTGAGTCTTCTTTAGATCAGTAGTTTCTCGTTCTGCCTCGGTTGCCACTTGTTCTTGTATGGAAGAATGTTCCACAGCACCAGCTAAGAAAGCTTCATCTACATCTCGTTTAGAGTATCCACCCTTCCAGTGCATATCCGCTTTTAAAAGTCGATGTACCATCAAATCCGGATAACGTCTAATGGGAGATGTAAAATGCGTATAGCAAGTGGATGCTAACCCAAAATGGCCGACGTTTTCAATGCTATATTTCGCTTGCTGCATAGAACGTAAGGTCATAATTTGAGCCACTTGCTCAATATCTTGTCCCTTCACTACATCAAGGATTTTTTGGAAATCTCGTGGTGTTACACCATCAGCACTAAGGACAAGAGTTTGACCTAAATAATGTAATACCTTTTGGAATAAATCCAATTTTTCTTCACTAGGATGTTCATGAATACGATATACCGATGTACGTTGAGTATCCTTTAAATGCGTAGCTACCGTCTCATTAGCAATGAGCATACATTCTTCGATAAGCCGCTCTGCCATAGTTCGATCGCGTTTTACGATACGCAACGGTGTACCATCGAGATCAAGTAATACCTTATATTCCGGAAAATCAAAGTCTAATGCCCCTCTACGACGACGCATACGATTTAAAATCTTAGAAATTTCTGCTAAGTCACGAAGCATAGGAATAAAATCTACTAAATCGTCAGGAACAATGTTTTCCTCTAACGCTTTATAAACTTCTTTATAGCTGCAACGACGTCCTACATGGATAATAGACGGACGAATACGATAATTAACAACTGTACCTGAATCATCAATTTCCATCATACACGTCATAGCATAGCGATCTTCGTGGGCATTTAAACTACAAATACCATTCGATAATACCTCTGGTAACATTGGTACTACGCGGTCCACTAAGTAAACTGAAGTCCCCCGCTTGTATGCTTCATTGTCAATAGGCTGGCCTGAAGTAACATAATGACTAACATCCGCAATGTGTACGCCTAGCTCATAATTACCATTTGGTAATTTACGACCACTTACAGCATCGTCAAGATCTTTTGCATCTTCTCCATCGATAGTTACCATTTGTAAGGCTCTAAGATCCCACCGCTTCGGATCTTCATGAACAATAGTATCTATCTTCTCACTTGCCTCAATTACCTCTTTAGGGAATGCAAAAGGAATCTTATGATTAGCCATAATACAGTTGATGTCTAGGCCTACATCCCCCTTATAACCTAAAATTTCTGTTATAATTCCTTCAGGTTTTTTATTGCCTTCAGGCCATTTTGTAATTTTTACTAGTACCTTAGCTCCACTCCGAGCATCTAAAGTATCTTTTAAATCTACAAAAATATCTGTTCCAATACGTTCATCATCTGGTACAACAAAGCCGAAGTGTTGTTGTCTGTCGTAAGTACCAACTATGGTTTCATTAGCACGCTCAATAACATCAACGATGATGCCTTCACGTTTATGTTTTGTATAATCTGATGGTACAATACGAACACGTACCTTATCATTATGCATAGCAGTTCCTTTATTTTGTTCTGCTACATAAATATCTTCATCATCCAGCATAATAACAAATCCATAAGATTTACGATATCCTTTGTAGATACCTTCATATTCTTCATGCTGTTGATCTTCATATCGGTATACATCTGGTCGAGATGAAGTTAATACGCCTTCACGGGCGAGCATTTTCGCAGATCGAATAAACATTTCAAGATCTTTGCCACCTCGAATACGATTATCCATTGCTGCATCCTCAATATGGTATGCATGTGGTTGTATAGATTTATAAAAGTCCAATACCTTCTTCTTCAAGTCTGCACCCCCTTATTAGGATGAAAAAAGAAAAAGCCTGCAAAGCAGGCTTTCATCATTAGAATTGATTAATCATTGCCCCTAACACTAAGCTCAACACAGCAAAGATAATCCCCAATATAATCGTACATTTAGATAAGAAAGCATCTAAACCGCGTTGCTTACCACCAAAAGAAGAGTCTGCCGCACCAGAAACAGCACCGCCCATGCCTGCATTTTTGCTATTTTGTGCAACAACTACTACAATTAATAAAATAGATACGATTACTTCTACAATCATTAAGAAATTTGTCACGACTGTCATCCTTCCTGTGATGCTCGATGCGAGCCCAATACACGATGTTCTAAATACTTCTCTAATTTACGTTTTACCCTTTGTAGCGCATTATCAATAGATTTAACACTACGATCTGTGACCTCAGCCATTTCTTGATAGGAACGTCCATCAAGGTATCCTTCCAAGACTTCCCATTCGAGATCACTTAAAATATGACCAATATTGTGCTCAATATCATCTAGTTCCTCTTGACTGATAATGAGGTCTTCAGGATTTGTAATCTTTGTTGAAGATAGCATTTCAATCAATGTACGCTCAGAGTCCTCTGTATACACCGGTTTATTTAAGGATATATAGGAGTTCAAAGGCGCATGTTTTTGTCTTGTAGCCGATTTAATAGCTGTAATAATTTGTCTAGTTATACAAAGTTCTGCAAAAGCTCTAAAAGACGCTAATTTATCATGTTTAAAATCTCGCGTCGCCTTATAGAGTCCAATCATCCCTTCTTGGATGATATCCTCTCGGTCGGCACCTACCAAAAAATAGGAGCGAGCCTTAGCTCTTACAAAGTTCTTATATTTATTAACAATATAATCGATTGCAAACTCATTTTGCTCTTCCTGAGCTATGACCACAACTTGCTCATCGGTCATTTCCTTGAAATTGTAATCGGACTTGCGTGTATGAATCATTTTCATAAGCTCCTCCTTACAATTGAGCGAGAAAAACCAATATATTTATTATACTGGAACGGTATATGATTTTCAACTATCAATGACCTCGACGCAATTTCTCAAGCTTTTCAGCAACTTCAGGAGATAATAAACCTCCCACTTCATTACGACGCACTGAAAATTGATCACGTCTATGTTCATGAGCATATTGAAGTCGTTCTTCTTCCTTAGCTATACGAATCATATTTTGCAACTCACGAGCAGGAATGCGCAACCCGCCAGAGCCTAGAATTTGATTCTGTTCTGCCCCATCGGAGGTTACAACATATACATTAGTATATTTGCCTTTACGTAAAAATACCTCTCGTTCAATAAAGGAATCCGCCGTTTCTCCATCCTCAGTATACACTTCGATAAATCCACTTGTAATAGATTCAATGGAACCTCCAGATTTTGTATACTTACCATCAAATACAAGGATTACTTCGTAACCCTTAAATTTACCATAGTTCAACAATCTATCTCGAAGCTCCATTCTCGCATGTTCTAAAGACTCATGAGCCAATTTTTTCAAATGAGTCCAAGCAAAAATAACATTATAGCCGTCTACAATTAAAATATCTTTTAGCATGATTATTTCGCCTGGCGTTGACGTACCGCCTCATACATAAGAACTGCAGCTGCAACAGATGCATTCAAAGAATTCAAATTTCCATACATAGGAATTGTTACAAGGAAATCACAAGCTTCTTTTACAACGCGACTAATCCCCTTACCTTCATTACCAATGACTATAACCGTAGGAATTGTCATATCTGCTTCATACAAGGTACGATCACCTTCCATATGAGCCCCCATTACCCAAAATCCTTGTTTTTGAAGTTGTTTAATGGTTTGCACTACATTGCCAATTTGTACAAGTGGAATTTGTTCAATAGCTCCAGCAGATGTCTTTGCAACAGTAGCATTAATAGGCGCATTATGTCGTTTAGGAATGAGTACAGCCGTAGCTCCCGCACATTCAGCAGTACGAATGATAGCTCCCATATTATGTGGGTCTTCAACCCCATCCGTTAAGATGAGTAAAGGAACCTCATGTGTCGTTTCTTGTAATACCTCGCCCAATTCTTTAAATTGAACGGCCGATACAAGAGCTATAACCCCTTGATGTGGTACCTCTAAATCGTACTTATTCATCTGTTTAACTGGTGTTGGTCTAACTTCAATACCTTGAGATTTAGCAAGATTTACAATATCAGCTAACCCTGTTTTTACCTTATCTTCACTGACCAGAATACGTTGAATAGAACGGCCACTTTTAAGGGCTTCTTTAACCGCATTGCGACCTACAATATAATTATCCATACTACATACCTCGTAGAGTTATAGAAAAGGCTTGCCCCAAGATATGCTGTAAGCGCTCATCTTGGCGCGTTTCATAAAGAAATCCTAGTACTGCTTCAAAGGCCGTACTACTGCGATATTCTTGAACAGTACTACTTTTAGGCACGTTTACATTACTATTTCTAGCACGGCGTGCAATAGCTTGTTCATCTTCTGTGAAAGTATTTTCTATTTCTAGCAATACTTTTGCCTGTGATTTAGCACAAATAAATTCAGTAACGATAGTATGTAAGATCTGTACTTTTGTAATATTCATTTGTACTACGCGTTCGCGCACATACATGGAGTATACTGCATCACCGATATAAGCTAGCATAACTGCATCGGCACTTAGGCACTCCTCTATTGTTCGTTTGCGCAAACGAAGCGGCTCTTCTTCAAGAGCCGTTAGTTTCTTTATCGCTTCATTCTTTAAGAATTGAAATTGTTTAAACTTCACGTTTTTTCCACCGTGCACCTTGAGGAGAGTCCTCAATGGTAATACCAATCTCAGCTAATCGATCGCGGATACAATCAGCTAATGCCCATTGTTTTTGCTCGCGACAAGCTTGACGTACAGAAAGAATAACTTGCATTAATTCTTCATATTCAGCAGCATTAGCACCCGTATTGCCTTCCCAAGCTTTTTCAAGAACACCAATAACATCTGTCATAAATTTGAAGATTCGTTTCACTTCAGCAATTGCCTCTTGGCAAACAACGCCTTCTCTACTTGTTACAGCTTGATAGTAGATATTAATTTCTTTTGCAAGACCGAACATACTAGAAGTTGCTAAAGCAGTGTTGAAATCATCACTCATAGCATCCTCAAATTCTTCTTCGTATGCTTTCGCTTTTTCTAATAAGCGTTGAGCTTCATCACATGAGCCTGGCTCACATTTTTCAAGGTAAAGAAGGTTTTCAATAGCTGTGCTTAACCGTTCCAAAGATTTATTAGCTTCTTCTAGACGCTCATCAGAGAAATCTAATGGACTACGGTAATGCGTGCTCAATAAGAAGTAACGCAATGCATCAGGACTATATTGTTCTAAAATATCTTTTACCAAGAAGAAATTATTCAAGGACTTAGACATTTTTTCAGAATTAATAGTGATAAAACCATTGTGCAACCAGTAGCGCACTGCTGGATGTTGACCAGAGCAACCTTCTGATTGAGCAATTTCATTTTCATGATGAGGGAAAATCAAATCGCTACCACCACCGTGGAAGTCAAATTCTGTGCCTAAATATTTTTGGCTCATAGCAGAACATTCAATGTGCCATCCTGGACGACCATTCCCCCATGGGCTTTCCCAATAAGGTTCACCAGGTTTTGCTGCTTTCCACAAAGCAAAGTCCATAGGATTCTTCTTACGACCATCTACTTCAATACGTGCGCCTGCTTCCATATCGTCTAATGTACGACCAGATAACTCACCGTAATGTTCAAATTTCTCCACACTATAATATACATCGCCATCGAGTTCATAGGCGTAGCCCTTGTCAATCAATGTTTGAATCATAGCAATGATATCATCAATATGTGTAGATACACGTGGATAAATGTCTGCACGTTGTACACCTAACGCATCCATTACTTCAAAATAACTATCAATATAACGGTTTGCAATGGTATCCCAAGAGACACCTTCACCATTAGAAGTGTTGATGATTTTATCATCCACATCAGTAAAGTTTTGTACATATGTTACTTTATAGCCTACATGTTTCATATAGCGACGAATTACGTCCCAAGTCACGAAAGGACGAGCATTGCCAATATGAGGATGATTGTATGGTGTGACACCACATACGTACATTTTTGCCTCACCTGGTGTTACAGGATTAAAAACCTCTTTTTGGCGCGTCATAGTATTATAAACAGTAATTTCTCTCATCGTTACCGATGCCTCCAATTTTGTAAAATAAAAAAGACCTCTCATCTCATACAGAGACGATGGTCCGCGGTTCCACTCTGTTAGGTACCAATAGCGATACCCACTCATCGCATAACGGTGCGTCGCCGGACAAACCTACCTATAATCGGAGTGTCAGCTCGTGAATGCATTTCATCTACCTATCCATGAACCCTCCCACCATCGGTTCTCGCTAAAAAGTTAGTTGTAGAGTACTTCTTTCAGTCTCAGCTATTAAAATAATCTATATTCATATATAAAAATATTTTACCAATAAAGCTATAGAATGTCAATATTTACAAGAAAGATCCCCATCTTTCATAGGCAGCTATTCACATATCATAATAGGTATTTTAAATAGCTTAATTAGAAAGATGAGGATATATAATCAGAATATTAAATTACTATTATCATTCATAACAATAGCTTTTATAGTACACAAGTAATAATAATGTCATTACATCAAATCAATTAATATTAAGCATTTTCTAATTTATCTTGATCATCATGTTTACGGCAAATACCTGCAAAAATAGATCCTGTAAAGTTATGAATGATGGAGAATACTGCACCTGCTACCGCAGCTTGTGGTGTAAAGTGTTTTAGTGCTAAAGATACGGATAATGCAGAATTTTGCATAGCCACTTCAATTTGCATAGCACGACGAGAAGACACATCAATACTGAGAGCTTTACATATAAAGTATGTCACAACATAACCACTCAAATTTTGTACTAAACACGCTACAAAAATAATGAAACCAGTTTCGGCAATTTGCTTTTGGTTAACTGCAGTTACAGCTGCCAAGATAAGCAATACCGCGATAGCTGCAATGGTTGGACATACAGATTTTACAGGTTCAATTTTTGCGCCAATAAAGTAATTCAATACAATCCCCAAAATAATTGGTACTAACACGATTTTTACAATGGATATAAACATTGGCATAAATTGAATTTCAATAGAAGATGTTGCACCTGCATATAATACGACAAATAAAGGCGTTAAAATAGGTGCCAATAATGTGGATACAGTTGTTGCTGATACGGATAAGGGAACATTACCATTTGCAAGGAAGGTCATTACATTAGAAGCAGTACCACCAGGACATGCACCCAACAAGATAAAACCAATCCCAACTTCTGGAGGAAAATTAAATGCTAAGGCTACTAAGAAACCTGCCAATGGCATCCATAAGAATTGGATTACGGATACGAGAATAACCTTCATTGGTTGCTTAAATACATCAATAAAGACTTGAGCCGTTAATGTTAACCCCATCGCAAACATAACAAACTGTAGCATGTAAGCAATATATGGAGTCATCCAAGAAAATACTGCAGGTAGCATATATGCTAAAACAGCCATCAATAGTACTATCCAGGATAGATAACTATTGAATAAGTGATTAATAGAACGAATAACACTCATAAAAACACTCGCTTTCATAATAAATCAAAATTTAATACGCCGATTATTATAGCATTTCTATAGAATATTAACAACACATACAAAAGGAGTTCACATAACACTTGTTACGTGAACTCCTTTGATTAATTGATCAAATTTATTTTGTTAATGCACCTACATTATCTAAACGATGTAAGCACTTTTCTTTACCAAGTAATGTAACAATATTATTCAAATCCGGACCATGCATTTGACCTGTTAAAGCTACACGGATTGGCATAAATACGAATTTACCTTTTAAAGAGGTTTCTTTCATTACGGCCTTGATTGTTGCTTTTACAACTTCAGGTGTAATTTCATCAAGTTCAGCCAATGCATTCCGGAAAGCGCCGAGAACTGTTGGAGCTGTTTCTTCATTCAATACAGCACGCAACTCCTCTTCATGCCCCTCTTCAAGGAATACTGTTTCGCCCATAAACAATCCTACATGATCTTTAATTTGAGCACCATAGCTAATATGATCACGGAATGTAGAGCATAATAATGTCAACCAATCAATATCAGCTTGATTCAAGCTATCTGGAGCTAAACCAACCTCTTTCAAATGCGGTAAACAAAGGTGGAATAACTCTTCATCACTCAAATTCTTCATGTAGTGGAAATTTATATGGTTCAATTTATCAATATCAAACACAGCAGGATTTTTCGCTACCCGATCCATAGAGAAAGCCTGAATTAATTCATCTTGTGTGAAGAATTCTTCTTCACCTTCAGGAGCCCAACCAAGAAGTGCCAAGAAGTTTACAAGTGCTTCTGGCAAGTACCCTAATTGTTTGTATTGTTCAACAGAAGTAGCACCATGACGTTTAGACATTTTCTTGTAGTCTTTACCAAGAATCAAGGAAATATGACCAAACTTAGGGACCTCCCAACCTAAAGCTTCATAAATAGCCATTTGACGAGGTGTATTAGATAAATGTTCCTCTGCACGAATAACGTGAGTGATCCCCATCATATGATCGTCCATTACTACAGCAAAGTTATATACAGGAATGCCATCAGATTTTACAATTACAAAATCACCAACGCCATTAGATTCAAAGGATACATGCCCACGTACCATATCATCAAAAGCGTATGTTTTATTCAACGGTACACGCAAACGAATTGTAGGTTTACGACCTTCAGCAATGTATTTAGCCTTTGTCTCTTCATCTAAGTGTTCACAATGACCGTTGTATTTTGGTGTTTCCCCACGATCCATTTGATCTTGACGCACCGCATCTAACTCTTCAGGTGTGCAATAACACTCATAAGCTTTACCTTCATCCAATAAGCGTTGTGTTACTTCTTTATATAAATCAAGACGTTCTGTTTGACGGTAAGGACCATTATTACCACCCACATCAATGCCTTCATCCCAGTTCATGCCAAGCCATTGTAAGGAAGCTTTAATATTCTCTTCACTTTCACGTGTAGAACGAGCTAAATCTGTATCTTCAATGCGCAATACAAATGTGCCTTTTTCCTTACGTGCTAATAACCAGTTAAATAAAGCAGAACGAGCACCACCAATATGGAATGGACCCGTAGGGCTTGGAGCAAAACGAACTTTCATGGAACTCATGATTAAATCTCTCCTTCATATACAGAAACGACAGCTTGTGCAGCAATGCCTTCACGGCGCCCAATAGCCCCTAGCATTTCATTTGTTGTCGCTTTAATACTAATGCGATCTAATGGTATCTCTAATATAGACTGTAAATTAGCCTTCATCATATCGATGTGAGGTTTTAATTTAGGTGTCTCAGAAATAACCATAATATCAATATTATAGGCTTGTAACCCACGTTCTTTCAATAAGAAATTTACTTTTTCTAGTAAAAGCATGCTAGAAATCCCTTTATACTGGTCATCTTCAGGTGGAAAATAGTATCCAATATCCCGTAAACCAGCGGCGCCTAGCATGGCATCCATCAAGGCATGAATGAGAACATCCGCATCGGAGTGTCCATCAGGGCCAAGGCCAGATTCGATATGAACACCACCTAAGATACAAGGACGACCTGCTTTTAATTGATGAATATCATAACCAAATCCAACGCGCATACGCTTATCCTCAATTCCTAAATATCGTTTTGCTACTGCAATATCATTAGGAGTGGTCACCTTAATATTACAATAGTCTCCACTTACTATATGTACAGGCTGCCCTAAATGCTCAACGAGGGACACATCATCAGTGCCTAAATATTTTTCATCATAAGCCTTTTGATGGGCCTCTTTAAATAGATCTTTTTGAAAGCCTTGTGGCGTTTGAATTTGGTATAATTCACTGCGTTTTAATGTTTCTATTACAGTATGCTCTGTATCAACTCGTTTAATCGTATCCGTAGCAGGGACACCTACAGTAGCAGCTCCATATTCTATTGCGGCCCTAACAACAGAATCAAACAGTTTCGTTGATGCTAATGGACGCGCTCCATCATGAACTAGCACAATATTACTATCTTCTGATACAGCTTTGAGCCCATAAGCCACAGAATCTTGACGTTCTCTTCCACCAAGCACTATCTTTACAGGAATATGCAAATCCAACCCTTGAATATGGTTAGACATATATTCTTGTTCGCCTTCAGCTACAACAAGAATAATTTCTTTTAAACCTTCAATCTTTTCTACATTCTGTATGGTACGTTGAATAATAGAATATCCCCCTAAAGGAATAAATATCTTATTTTCTTTATATCCCATACGGCGACCAGCACCTGCAGCGAGAACGATACAACTAATTGCCTTGCCCATTTTGTCCTCCATCTACACGAGCAAAAATCATCCGTCCTGCACTCGTTTGTAATATGGATGTAACCATAACCTCTACATTTTGACCAACATAAGGCTTACCATCCTCTACGACAATCATCGTGCCATCGTCGAGATAAGCCACACCTTGGTGTACTTCCTTACCTTCTTTCATGATTTGAACGCGAATCCATTCTCCAGCGATTAGAGCAGGTTTTAATACATTTGCCAATTCATTGAGGTTAAGCACTTCAATCCCCTGTACACGAGCCACCTTATTCAAGTTAAAGTCATTAGTCATCAATTTCCACTGCTTATCTAAAGCAAGTCGCATAAGTTTTGAATCAACCTCTACAAGATCATCATAATCATCTTCAACAACTTCTATAGCTACCTTATTGGCATCTTGCATATCCTTCAAAATATCAAGGCCACGTCGACCACGGTTGCGTTTCGTAGCATCCGCAGAGTCAGAAATTACCTGTAACTCATTTAATACAAATAGTGGCACCATAAGAGGGCCTTCAATGAAGCCCGTAGCACATAGTTCTTTGATACGACCGTCAATGATAACTGAAGTATCTAGTAATTTTGGCGTACTAGAGGATTTATCTAATTTATGAGTTGAAAACATTTTAAAACGACTTGTTTTTTTAGTGCTATCTCCTCCCCATTGTTGTACGTAATTATTGTACATTTCGGGTCCTTTACGAGCCATGATTTTAAGTCCACTATATCCAAAAATAGCACTCAAAATTATAGGAATATAAGGTCCTATAATAGGTACTTGATTGAATGCAACACCAATTAGATTTGCAATAATAAGGCCGAATAATAAACCGATGGTGCCTGCAATCAATTCTTGATTTGGAATATGAGTAAGAATACGCTCTAATCTTTTAGCAATTACTAAACCTTGTTTCAGAATAAATGATGAAATCAGATAACCAATAACAAGGCCTAATAGAGTACCTACGATTAATACTGCAATACGTGCAATTGTTAACGACATGTCCCCAAAAGATTCAAATTGAGAAACCAAATATGGGTCAATAATAGGTGCTAAGCTATCCATTCCCACGTAGGCTGCTGTACCTACTAAAATGGCTATTACATAGCGTAAAATCCGATAAATCATGAAATCACCTCCTAATTATGAAAATACGAGTTGCATCGCCTCTTGTATAGATTTGACACCTTTAATTTTGATAGAACTATCATTATCCTTAATTTGTTTATAGTTGCCTTCAGGAATAATAAACTTTTTAAAACCTAATTTCTTGGCTTCATTTATACGCTGTTCAATGCGAGGAATACTGCGAACATTACCAGTTAAGCCTACTTCACCTAAAATTACCATATCTGTTGGAACGATTCGATTTTTCAGATTTGACACAATGGCAACCGCCATAGATAAATCACAAGCAGGTTCATTTACCTTGAGACCACCGATAACATTTACATACACGTCTTTATTACCTAATGTAAAGCCACAGCGTTTTTCTAAGACTGCTAATAATACGATTAACCGGTTAAGATCATAACCAATCGCCGTACGTCTAGGCATACCAAAAGCCGTAGTAACGACCAAGCTTTGTACCTCTACCAAGATGGGGCGAACCCCTTCGAGGTAAATCATAACAGCACTGCCGCTTTCTTCATCGGAACGCTCGGCTAAAAGAGAAGCAGACGGATTGGACAATTCCTGTAACCCTTCCTCTACCATAGCAAAAATGCCTGTTTCTGATGTAGATCCAAAACGGTTTTTAATGGACCGTAATATACGGAATTGATAAGAACGCTCCCCTTCAAAGTAAAGCACTACATCTACCATATGCTCTAACATACGAGGCCCTGCAATATTGCCTTCCTTTGTTACATGGCCAATGATTACAGTAGGTATATTTCGTTCTTTACAGAAGCGAAGTAGGCGAGATGTGCATTCACGAACTTGACTAACACTGCCTGGCGCAGCATCTATATCTCCAGTATACATAGTTTGTATAGAGTCAATGACTAGTAAGGAAGGAGTCATTGCTTCAGCTTGCTCCAATATATGATCTAGATCAGTATCTGCAATAACTTGTAACCGTTCACTATTAATATGCAGTCGTTCTGCTCGAAGTTTAAGTTGTAACTGAGACTCTTCACCAGATGCATAAAGAACTGCTCCTACTGTATCGGCTACCTTCTGGGATACTTGTAGTAACAGAGTAGATTTACCAATACCAGGATCACCACCTAAAAGCATTAGAGCACCAGGCACTATGCCCCCACCTAATACACGGTCAATTTCACCAAAGGTTGTAGATACGCGTGCAATAGAAGAAATTTCGATATCTGGCAAGGCGGTAGGCTTCGCCGTTTGATTTCCAACACCTCGAGAAGGTGTTCGACTATGTTTAGTTTCTTTAATTATTTCTTCAACTAATGTATTCCATTCTCCACATTGTGGACAACGGCCCATCCACTTAGAGGATTCAGCCCCACAATTTTGACAAAAGAATACAGATTTTGCTTTTGCCATAACACCTCAATACATTTAAAAAGAAAGGTCATGAATGATAACCATTCATGACCTTTTATGCATAATTTTACTACATGGTTAACTATCATCATTTTATAGTATACCATTTAACTTATATTTTTTATATGAAAGGTAGTCATCAACTGTATAATTTGTATTTTTATCATATTGATACAACAAGATCGTTATCCTTTGCATCTGCTTTAATAATTTTACCTTCTTTTGCATCTCCTTTCAAAATAAGATCGGACACTGGGTCCTCAATTAAACGTTGAATAGCACGTTTTAATGGTCGAGCCCCCATTGTGAAATCAGAGCCCTCCTTAACAAGTAAATGCATAGCCTCAGGAGAGATTTCTAATTGTAAATCACGCGCTTCAAGGCGTTTTGTAACATCACTCATCAAGATAGTTACAATTTCTTTTAAGTCCTCTTCTGTTAATGGATGGAATACAATCATTTCATCAATACGGTTTAAAAACTCAGGTCTAAAATGACGTTTCACCGCATCCATTACTGACTTCTTAGCCTCTTTAAACTCAATTTCTTTATTTTCATCTACATTGAAATCAGATTTTTTAGCCGCTAAGAAACCAAGTTCTGGAGAGTTTTTATGTAAAGCTTTAGCACCTAAGTTACTTGTCATAATAATAACTGTATTTCTGAAATCTACAGTTCTTCCTTGACTATCAGTAAGACGACCATCATCAAGAACTTGTAACAAAATATTAAAGAAATCTGCATGTGCCTTTTCCACTTCATCGAGGAGGATAACGCTATATGGTTTGCGACGTACCGCATCTGTTAATTGTCCACCTTCTTCATAGCCTACGTAACCTGGAGGGGCACCGACTAAGCGAGACACAGTATGTTTTTCCATATATTCAGACATATCAAGTCGAATCATAGCAGATTCATCGCCGAACAAGGAGGATGCAAGCGCTCTTGCTAGCTCAGTTTTCCCTACACCAGTTGGCCCAAGGAACAAGAATGAACCAATAGGCCGTTTTGGGTCTTTTAATCCAGCCCTTGCACGGCGTACAGCTTTAGCTACAGCAGTAACAGCCTCATCTTGACCTACTACGCGTTTATGAAGTTCTTCTTCCAAATGTAGTAAGGTTGCAGACTCTTCTTCTGCAATTTTAGCCACTGGAATGCCTGTCCATTGCGCTACTACAGCAGCTATGTCTTCCTCTGTTACTATTAACTTTTGATCGCTTTTTTCTTTAGCAATAGATTTTTTATCACCAATTTCTTTTAATAGTAATTGTTCTTCATCGCGAAGCTTTGCAGCCTTTTCGAAATCTTGAGACGTAACCGCAGCTTCTTTTTCTTTCTTAACTGTATTGAGGCGATCCTCTAATGCTTTAACATCAGGTGCTGAAGAAAATACTTTCATACGAACCTTAGATGCAGCTTCATCGACTACATCGATAGCCTTATCAGGTAAGAATCGATCTGTAATATATCGGCTAGATAAAGACACAGCTGCTGTTAATGCCTCATCTGTAATCTTAGCCTTATGGAAAGCTTCATACCGATCTCTTAATCCCTTTAAAATTTCAAGAGCATCCTCTTCGTTAGGCTCTCCTACTTGAACGGGTTGAAAACGACGCTCTAAAGCAGCATCTTTTTCTATATATTTCTTATATTCATCAAGTGTTGTGGCACCGATAACTTGGAATTCACCTCGTGCCAAAGCAGGCTTTAAGATATTAGCTGCATCCATAGCGCCTTCAGTAGCACCTGCCCCAACCAATGTATGAATTTCATCTATAAAGATAATCATATCATCATGTTGTTGTACTTCATCAATGGCTTTTTTTAACCGTTCTTCAAATTCACCACGGTACTTGGCACCCGCTAACATAGAACCAATACTAAGAGAAATAATGCGTTTATTACGTAAAATCTCCGGTACATTATCAGTCACAATACGCTGTGCCAAGCCTTCGGCAATAGCTGTTTTACCTACACCTGGTTCACCAATAAGAACAGGATTATTTTTAGTTCTACGGCTGAGAATTTGAATGACTCGTTGAATCTCCGTATCGCGGCCAATAACAGGATCAATCTTACCTTGTTTAGCAGACTCATTAAGATCAGTTGCAAAATCTGACAGCTCACCTAAATCATTATTGCTATTTATTCCCTCTTGACCACCATTATTGCTACCTTTATTCGAGCCAAGAATACTACGAATTGCTTCTACTACATCATTACTACGTATATTCATAGCTCGTAAAATAGCAACTGCAACACCGCTACCATCGCTAAGTAGGCCCAATAGAATATGCTCAGTACCAACGTAATTGTGATTCATTTGATTTGCTACTTGAATGGCAAGCTCAAGTACATGTTTAACGCGAGGTGTCATATATATTGACGTTGCCTTTTTATTACCACGTCCTACATGTTCTTCTACAGCTTCAAAAATATCTTCTGTAACAAGGCCAAGCTCTTCTAAAGCTTTAGCTGCTACACCATTTTTAACCTTTGTAAGGCCAATGAGTACGTGTTCAGTACCAACATAGTCATGTCCTAACTCCAAAGCAGCCTCTTGAGCTAACGAAAGAACACGCTGTGCATCGTCTGTAAACCGTTGCATCATAATATCACCTCATCTATCTATGTAAATTGTAATTATTTCTTTTCAAATATATATAAACAATGGTGAAATAACCATTGGAATATCAAAAATATTATTAAACTCTATTAATCTATTATGCTATCTAGTATTAATATTTACTATTTTTTACAAATCTCTTAACGGTAAACTAAGAAAATTATATAAATCAATCTATACAAAATAAATAATCATGCATTAATTATTTATGTATTTATATTAATTTGAAAGTTTTTGACGTATCACCTTTGCACGATAGCTGTCGCGATCGGTATCTGTCAAATTTTCACTACCTAAGTATTTAGAGAGGAAGTTTGGTCTAGTTATAGCAACAAGCTCATTAAAAGTATCTTTACCCCAGAATGGTAATATTTCTAAATCTACACCTAATTGAATGTCGCTAAGCTTACTAAGTGCCTCTTTACCGCTTACACGTCGTGCATATTGTAAAATTCCATAGGATCGCCAAAGTATATCTTCCAAACCTTCTTTATCGTTGTGTAATAAAGATTGCCGAGACTTTCGTTCTTCTGCAATAATTCCTTCTACGATTTTAATCAATTGCTCAATAGTTGCTTCTTCACTAATACCCATCGTTCGTTGATTAGAAATCTGGTAAATACAACCTAAAGCTTCGGAACCTTCCCCATACAACCCTCGTACAGAGTAACCTAGTTGTATTATGTTACGAATGAGTCTCGTAATACGACCAGATAACGTCAATGCGGGTAAATGTAACATAACAGAGGCCCGTAAACCTGTACCCACATTAGTGGGGCAAGCAGTTAAATAACCAAATCGCTCATCAAAGGCATAAGGGTATTTTGCTTCGATAGCTTTATCAATTTGAACCGCATGATTATAAGCTTGTTGCAATTTAAGTCCTGGAGCCATAGATTGAATACGTAAATGATCTTCTTCATTTACCATAATTGCGATAGAAGCATCATCAGATACAATCAAATTACGATACGGTAATTGTTCCTCTAAAGCAGGACTCATTAAATGCTTTTCAACTAAGACAGCACGCTCACGTTGACTTAATTGCTCAAGGCTAATATTTGTATATTGGTGCTCATCAGCCTTTTTTAATATTGGCAATAGGCCTCGAGAGATTGTATTCACTTTTTCTAAGGAAACTGTATCTTCACGATTCGTAAACAATATATCATCAAAATTTCTCGCCAATCGTATACGACTTGAAATTACAATGTGGTCTGTCGCCTCTGTATCCTGACACAGCCACTGACTTAGCGGAGAGTCCAATATAGTATCTAACATAAGAACCTCCTATTCGTTATCACCATCAATGATAACTTCTAGATTTTTAATTTTATCTCTCAAAATTGCAGCTTCTTCAAAGTTTTCAGCTTGAATAGCTGTATCTAATTGGCGGCGCAATTGCTTTACTTCATACTTTGCTTTAAATACATTAGTACCACGACTAGGTATAGTCCCTTCATACTCAGAACTACCTTGTATTCGTTCTAATAATGGATTTATTTCACTATTAAAAGTCTCATAACATTGACCACAGCCAAACTTACCTACCCGATTGAATTCATCATAAGTAATACCACACTGAGGGCAGCTCTTAGATTGATGAGCTTTTAATAAGTTATCTGGATACACCATATTCTTAAAAAAATCATTAGTAAAAAAGTTATTATCCCACATATCATTCATAAAAGAACTATAAGGAGATAATTTCCCAGCTTGTTGTAACTTGGTGGCACAACTACTGCAAAGATGTTGCTCAGTCTTTTGATTATTTATGATATTAGTCATATGGATAGTAGCTTCATTTTTATGGCAATGATCACATAACACAAATCATCACTCCTTCCGCAAAGTGTCCACCATTGATGCATATAATTGACGAACAGCATCATTACGTTCTTCTACGTCTACATTTTCAATTAATGTAGCAAAAGAATTATGCATCAATTGAGCTTCACGACGGGTAATCTTTTCAGATTGTAATAATTGAAATAATGATTGATCTACATCTCGCATATCAATTAATCGTTCTACCGTATTTGGACCTTCATAAATCCGATAAGTTGTAACAGCAGGTAAAGAATCTGAACTTTCTGGGTTAATTTTTTTGATTCGAATATATCCACCCAAGCCACGTCTTGACTCAACATCGAAACCGCGCTCATTAGAAAAACGCGTACTTAATACGTAACTAATTTGGGATGGCGCACAATCTAATTCATCAGCCAATTCATTACGCTTTAAAATTAGCTTTTCTTGTTCTTCACGCATACGGTCTAATATAAATTTTTCTATTTTATCAGCTATCATACTCATAAAAAACACCCCTTTAAAGTTTATTTACTATAGTTTTGACTATTTGTTCTTTAACATAACTCTATTATATTTGACTTTTTGACCTTAGTCAATATAAAAGTCAAATTTTATAAAAATAACGTTTGACTTTTAATGTATTCTCATATAATTGGACTTAATCCTTAAATCTATGTATAATAAATGAGATATTATTTTCTGAAGGAAGGTGTTGTTATGGCAGAAGCATTAGGACAAGAACTGTTAATTGATTTATATTCCTGCGATGAAGACGCAATTTCATCCGCTACAGCTGTACAGGAAAGTGTAGCAACCGCATTTGACTTAGCTGAACTTGATGTAGATGAAATCAGTTGTCAAGTTATGGACGAGGAAATCGCCCTCCTTTCTGTCGCACCAGGTTTTCACTTTACATTGCACACATATCCTGCACTTGGTTATGTAGCAGTTGATTTGTATTCCTTCGAGCAAACATTACCACTTACATTAATTATGAAAGCCCTACGTAAATCTTTTAGAGCTGAAAAAGTAAAGGCAACGAGTGTGCAACGTGGCGACTTTGGTAACGAACGTGATATGAAGCCACGTCGCAAAACTAAGATTACTACACTTGGTCGTGTTTCTCGTACACGTATCCAACTCAAACAAACAGGGGGCAAGTTGAAAAAACAAAGTGCTAAGGTTATCAAAACATTAGCTAAAAAAAGTGGCCTAAAAAAATAACATAAAATGAAGATGCAAAAAAGCTAGAGGATTTCCTCTAGCTTTTTATTTGGGTTGATATGTAATTCTATTTATATAGCTTATCTACGAACCATCATTTCTTCAAGATTGAGAACATCAGCAATTTCATCAACATCGTCACAGATATATTCGGCATCCGCTTCTTTTAACTCAGATTCCGTACCATAACCATAGGTAACGCCAATGGAGATACAGCCAAGTTCATTAGCTGCTTCTACATCGTACTTACGATCTCCAACCATGAATGTCAATCGACGACCATTTTCATCAGTTAATGGGTTACCACATAGCGTGAGAGCTTTTTCAAGAATTTCTTTTTTGTGTAACAATCCCGCTTCGTAATTAGCACCAACAATAACATCAAAGTATGGTGTCAATTCAAAGTGATCAAGAATATCTTTAGCATAATGTTCTGGTTTTGCAGTAGCTACAGCTATAGTATATTGTTCAGTTTTGCATTTAGCCAATAAGTCTACAATATTCGGATATACTTTATTTTCAAATTTACCGATGGTACCATAACGTTCACGGAATTTAAAGTATGTTTCTTCCGCTTGCTCAAAGGTCAAACCACAATGTTCTTGGAAAGCATCTACCAATGGTGGTCCTAAGAACAATTGTAATGTTTCTTCATCAGGTACAGTATAACCGAAATGTTCCAATGCAAATTTAATGCTTTTAAGAATACCTTCTTGAGAGTCAGTTAAGGTTCCATCTAAATCAAATAATATCGTTTTCTTCATATTATTTCTTTAAAGCCTCTTTCAATGTATGCCATGCAAGAACTGCACATTTCACACGTGCTGGCATATTAGAAATATTTTGTAATGCCATAGCATCTTCCAATTCTTCTAACTCATTTTCATCGGTAATTTCTTTTTTAATCATACCTAAGAAAATTTCTACCAAACGAAGTGCTTCCTCAACAGATTTGCCTTTAATGATATCAATCATCATAGATGCAGATGCTTGGCTAATAGCACAACCAGAACCTGTATATGCAGCATCTTTAATGATACCATCTACTACATTGAGTTGTAATGTTAGATCATCACCACAACTAGGGTTATGTCCATGTTCAGAATTTGTAAATTCAGATAATTCATGCTTATTACGTTTATCTTGGTTATGTTCCAAAATAAGTTCCGTATATAATTGATCCATTTCCATTAGTGGTAACTCTCCTAATCTTTAAAACCCATTACTGAACGAACAGTCTTTAATACTTCAAGGAATGCGTCTAAATCTTCCTTGCGAGTGTATAAGTACATACTTAAACGAGTAGATGCAGATACATTGTAGAACGCACCTAATGGTTGTGCACAATGGTGACCGGAACGAACGCAGATTCCCTTAGAATCCAAAATCGTAGCTACGTCATGAGGATGTACATCATCTACAGTGAACGCAATAACGCCATGTTTTTCCTTAGGATTTTGAGAACCAATAACATGGACATGTGGCAATTCAACAATCTTAGGAAGAATATAAGCTACTAACTCCTCTTCATAGGCTTCTATAGCATCCATTCCAAAGGATTCCAAATAATCAATAGCTGCATGCAAGGAAACAGCACCATCAGCATTTGGAGTACCTGCCTCAAACTTATATGGAAGCTCATTGAATGTAGCAGTTTGTTCTTTTACATACTCAATCATATCGCCACCCAATAGGAATGGAGGCATAGTTTCTAATAAATCACGTTTACCGTATAGTACACCAATCCCTTGAGATGCACACATTTTATGGCCAGAGAATACGAAGAAATCGCAATCCAATGCTTGTACGTCAATTTTTTTATGAGGTGTAGATTGAGCACCGTCTAGAACAACAATAGCACCTACAGAGTGAGCCTTCTCAGTTAATTCTTTTACTGGGAATTCCATACCAAGCACGTTACTAACATGAGCGAAAGCAACAATTTTAGTCTTTTCATCAATTTTATTGATTTCACCATCTTTTAAGTGCCCATGTTCATCAAGATACATGTATTCTAAGGTTGCCCCCGTCTGTTCTGCCACATATTGCCATGTTACAAGATTCGCATGATGTTCAGCAACAGTAATGACAATCTTGTCACCTTTTTTCACATTATGAAGGCCATAGCTGTGGGCAATCAAGTTCATTGACTCCGTACTATTACGTGTAAATATAACCTCTTCGCGTTCGCGAGCATTGATAAATTCAACTACGCGATCCCGTGCATTTTCATAGTCTTCAGATGCTTCAATGGCTAAAATATGAGAACCACGATGTGGGTTACCATTACGTTGTATCATATGTTCCACAACACGGTCAATTACGGACTGTGGAATTTGAGCAGTAGCACCGCTATCTAAATAGATAACACGATGCCCATTATGCTCTTTATGTAATATAGGAAAGTCTTTGTATGCTTCTGCAATTGGTCTCATAAAAACGCCTCTTTAAATTTTATTACGTACAGCTGCTAACGCTGCTTCTTCAATCGTTTCATCACCAATGCGATCAATAATAGGTCGAATCATAGATTCAACAATGATATGTTTTGCCTCTACCTCACTAAAGCCACGGCTCATGATATAGAACAATTTATTATGATCAATTTGGCCTGCACTTGCTGCATGATTACCAACTACATTATCTTCTTTACACAATAAAAGTGGTAACGAAACAGATTTTACAGTTGGATCTAACAATAAGCAAGTATCTTCTTCCGCACCTTCAGAAGCTGTTGCTCCATTAAGGAAATCAAGGGTCCCTCTGAAGGATTTTTTAGAATTGCCACTAAGAGCACCTAAGGTATGAATATCACTAAATGATTTTTTACCACCATGACTCATAACCATAGAAATATCAAATTTTTGCTCTTTATTACCAAGATAAGCAATGTCATGAACCATACGGGATTCTTGACCTACTAAATCATGATAGTAATTCAAGATGTTTTCACTGCCACCAATTTCAATATTGATGTATTCTACATCTGCTTTTTCTTCTAATTTAGTGTATCGATGCTCGATATGTTGTACATGTTCAGGCAAAAGATTTACCTTTTTTACTACAACCTTACCAGCTTCTTTCACATCGTATTCGTTTAAATAGCTAACATTTGTCAATGCATCGCCAGAACCAGTTACATAGAATTGTACTTCTAGCTCAGCACCTTCACCAACGATAAATTGGAAACGGTTTGCCACACGAGCATTAACATCAATGCGGATGCCTACAACTTCTTTCGCCTTAGGAGGCACATTGATAGCATAGCCTTCCGCTTTTTCAACTAATACATGAACAGCTTCTTTATTAGCACCTTCATAATTACCATCTAGTAATGCTGTACCAACAGGTAATGGTGAAAGTATATTTTTATTAGCTTCCACAGCGATGGATTGTACCGCTGTATCTTCTCCAGCTAGAGAGCTTACAGTATGATTAACGCGCAACCATCTGAATGTCGGTCTAGGGAGTTCATTAAATAGTAATTCGCTCATAATTCCTCCTTAACCGATAGAACCTTCTAATTCAAGATTGATTAGATTGTTCATTTCTACTGCATATTCAAGTGGCAATTCTTTAGAGATTGGCTCTACGAAACCACGAACTAGCATCGCACGAGCTTCTTCTTCGCTAATACCACGAGTCATAAGATAGAAAATTGCTTCGTCGGAAATACGACCGATTTTAGCTTCATGACCTAAATCCACATTGTCATTTTCTACGATAATAGCCGGAATTGTATCAGATTGAGACTCAGCATCAAGCATCAAGGATTCACAAGAAACTGTTGCTTTGGAATGTTCAGCTTTAGGGCCAATCTTCAAAAGGCCACGATAAATTGCAGCGCCACCGGATTTAGAAATGGATTTAGAGTTTACATTACTTGTTGTATATGGTGCATTATGTACCACTTTACAACCTGTATCGAGGAATTGTCCTTCACCTGCGAATGTTACACCTGTAAATTCAGCATGTGCACCTTCACCGTTGAGAATACTCATTGGGTACAAACAAGAAACTTTGGAGCCAAAGGAACCAGATACCCACTCAATTGTACCATTTTTACCTACTACACAACGTTTTGTGTTAAGGTTGTACATGTTTTTAGACCAGTTTTCAATTGTAGAATAACGCAATGTAGCATTATCTTTAACGAACAGTTCAACAGCGCCTGCATGCAGGTTAGACACATCATACTTAGGAGCAGAACAACCTTCGATAAAGTGCAATTTAGCCCCTTCTTCTACGATAATCATCGTATGTTCGAACTGACCAGCACCTGGTGCATTCAAACGGAAGTAAGATTGCAATGGAATCTCTACTTGTACACCTGCAGGAACGTATACGAAGGAACCACCAGACCAAACGGCACCGTGAAGAGCAGCCCATTTATGGTCTGTAGGTGGAATTAATGTCATCCAGTATTTTTTTACGATTTCTTCATGCTCATGTAATGCTGTTTCGATATCAGTATAGATAACACCTTGCTTAACAAGATCTTCTTGAATACTGTGGTAAACAACCTCAGAATCATATTGAGCACCAACACCAGCTAGAGATGTTTTTTCCGCTTCTGGAATACCTAAGCGGTCAAAAGTACTTTTAATTTCTTCTGGAACTTCATCCCAGTTTTCTTTCATATCTACTTTAGGCTTAACATACGTATGAATATTTGCCATATCCAAGCCTGAGATATCAGGAATCCAATTTGGAATGCCCATACGATTATAGATTTCCAAAGATTTTAAACGGAAATCGAGCATCCATTCTGGTTCATTTTTATTAGACCAAATCTCACGGATAATATCTTCTGTTAAACCGGCATCAGAGATATAAGAATATTCAAATTCGTTCTTTATATCATAGACGCCACGGTCCATATCCGCGACTTGGGTTTTCTTTCTTTCTTCCATTATGCCTCCTATGCTAATGCTTTGTATGCGTCATAACCTTTTTCTTCGATTTCACGTACAAGAGAAGCATCACCAGTTTTAACAATCTTGCCATTGATCAACACATGAACATAGTCTGGTTTTAGTTTTTGCAAGATTTGGTTATGATGAGTAATGATTAATACAGCATTTTCTTCGTTATGGAAACGTTGTACACCTTCAGATACGATACGAACCGCATCTACGTCAAGGCCAGAATCAGTTTCATCAAGAATAGCCAATTTAGGATTCAAAATGGACATTTGAAGAATTTCATTCTTCTTGCGTTCACCACCAGAGAAGCCTTCATTTACATAACGTTGCGCATAAGATAAATCAAAGGACAATTCATCCATTTTTTCTTTCAATTCTTTTTTGAAAGATAATGCACGTACATTTTCACCAGTAATTGTGGATTTAGCTGTACGAATGAAGTTTTCTACAGTAATACCAGGAATAGAAATTGGATTTTGGAAGGACATAAAAATACCCGCTTTTGCACGATCGTTTACTGCATCTTCCGTAATATCCTTACCATCAAAAATGATAGAACCACTATCTACTGTATATGTAGAGTTACCCATGATTGCATTAGCAAGTGTAGATTTACCAGCACCATTTGTCCCCATCACAACATGAATTTCACCTTTATTAATTGTTAAATCAATACCTTTCAAGATTTGTTTCTCTTCAACAGATACCTTTAAATCTTTTATCTGAAGTAATTCAGCCAAAATATTCACTCCTTTTATTTGTATGTAACCATAAGAAACATACACTCGTTATATATAAAATGTATATACTGACACATATAAAAAGGCGGTACGCACTAACGTGAATACCGCCGTAATTCTCGCCAACTTAGCAAGTATGTGCATAACAATCTATACTCATTATACATTCTTATCTAAATGATAGCAAGATATTCCTACTAAAATATACAGGAATTAAAAGAATATCAAGTATTACATATATTGATAGGTTTTTATTAATATTAGTTCTCATCCTATTCGATTCTCAATATTAAATTATAGGTTTGAAAAATCAAGAGTTCCAAATAAATCATCATATGTTTCAGCACGACGAATTTGTGTAACAGAGCCATCTTTATGTAGCAATAACTCTGCAGAACGTAATTTACCATTATAATTGAAACCCATAGAATGTCCATGTGCACCAGCATCGTGAATGATGACACGATCTCCAATATCAATTTTTGGCAGCTCTCGTTGAATAGCAAATTTATCATTATTTTCACATAAGGAGCCTGTTACATCATATATATGATCCTTGGGAGCATTTTCTTTCCCCATTACGGTAATGTGATGATAAGAGCCATACAACGCCGGACGCATAAGATTTGCCATGCAAGCATCTAAACCGATGTAATGACGATAAATATCTTTTTTATGAATAGCAGTAGAAACAAGGTAACCAAATGGACCTGTTACCATACGCCCACATTCATAAGCCAATGCTACATCATTAAGTCCATTAGCTACTAAAATCCGATTATACGCTTCTTCTACACCCTTGCTTAATACGCGGAAGTCTACTGGTGTTTGTTCTGGTTTATAAGCTACACCTACACCTCCACCTAAATCAATAAATTCAACAGTGATACCAAGTTCTTTCTTAATATCTACAGCAAGATTAAAGCAAAGCTCTGCTGTACCAACTAAACCGTCAATATCAAGTTCGTTAGAAACAACCATTGTATGAATACCAAAGTGTTTTACACCTTTAGCTTGTAATTGTTTGTACGCTTCAAATATTTGTTCGCGTGTCATACCATATTTAGCTTCTTCAGGAAGGCCAATAATTGTATTGCCCCCTTCTTTTAAAGAACCCGGATTATAACGCACGCAGAATGTATCTGGCAAAGAGCCGTGATTATTTTCTAAATATTCTATATGCGTAATATCATCAAGATTGATGATTGCACCCATTTCAAGTGCTTTTTTATACTCCACATATGGTGTGTCATTAGATGTGAACATAATATCATGTCCCGTAATACCCACCTTTTCACATAAAATTAATTCCGCTAAGGAAGAGCAATCTGCACCAACTCCAAGTTTTTGTAATAAACGCATGATATATGGATTTGGAGTTGCTTTAACTGCAAAATATTGCTTGAATCCCTTATTCCAAGAGAATGCATTGATGAAAGATTTCATATTCTCAATAATTCCTTCTTCATCATAAATATGGAATGGAGTTGGATACTGAGCAATAATATTTTCTAATTGTTCTGACGTGAATGGAACTGTTTTTTTGTTCATGATAACCTTTCTACATAAATAAAAGACTCATCAGCCGATGAGTCTTTTATTCTAATTTCCTAATTATTTAAATAAAGCTTTATCTAAACTAAAGCGACCAGCACCAGCAAAGAATAACATAAGTGCACCAAACCCTAATTGAGATGGGTAGTCCCAGCTAAAGAAACTACCATTCAAACTCACAATAGTCGCAGTTGCTAAAGTACCTACAACTAGAATAGCACCAATACGTGTAAATAATCCTACTGCAATGAGAATACCACCAATCATTTCTGCAAGTGCTGCCATAGTGCCTAGCATCTCATAACCACCGGATACACCTAAAGGTGCTAACATAGTCCCTACTTTGTAGAGCCTTTCAGCTCCGCTAAGCCATTTTAAATAACCATGATAAAACATGGAAATGCCCAATGCAAGGCGATAAATCAATAAGCCAAAGTTTACATAATTAGGTTTACTTTTAAAAATAAAGTTCAACATAGTGATCCTTCTTTCAATTCAAATATAGCAAATCGAATAAATTCGATACATTAATTATACTATTAGAGAATAACTATGTCAATAAGACTCACTATTAAATTCTATAGAATTATATCATACATTGTATACAAAATCAATTTTATCGATGTAATCAACATAATATAGTCAGCTTAAATACAATCATAGTTTTTTTGAAATTTGAAATTTAAAATATTACACCCTTACAATAGATTAATTTATCAGTAAAAAATAATCCTAATGAATATGAAAAAATGTAATTCACAATTCATTAGGATTATTATATTTCTTATAAAATTAATTCTAAGCAGCTGATTACATCATACCGCCCATACCACCCATTGGAGGCATTGCAGGAACTGCTGCATTTTCATCTACCTTATCAGCTACGATTGTTTCAGTAGTTAATACAAGAGATGCGATAGATGCGGCATTTTGAAGGGCAGAACGAGTAACTTTTGCAGGGTCAACAATACCAGCTTTAACCATATCGATGTATTCTTCAGTCAAGGCATTGAAACCTACACCAGCTTCAGTATTTTTAACTTTTTCTACTACTACAGAACCTTCGAGACCAGCGTTGTATGCAATTTGACGAAGTGGTTCTTCTACAGCGCGTTTTACAAGGTTAATACCAGTTTGAACATCACCAGTAGCTTTCAATGTATTCAATGCAGGGATGATATCGATGAATGTAGTACCACCACCAGCTACGATACCTTCTTCGACAGCTGCACGGGTTGCGTTCAATGCGTCTTCAATGCGAAGTTTCTTATCTTTCATTTCAACTTCTGTAGCAGCACCTACTTCGATAACTGCAACACCACCGGACAATTTAGCTAGACGTTCTTGTAATTTTTCACGGTCGAAATCAGAAGTAGTTTCTTCAACTTGTGCACGGATTTGGTTAACGCGTTTAGTAATTACATCTTTATCACCTGCGCCATCAATGATTGTAGTTTCATCTTTAGTGATGCGAACTTGACGAGCTGTACCAAGATCTTCAAGTTCTACAGAATCAAGCTTACGGCCCATATCTTCAGTGATTACCGTACCGCCAGTTAAGATAGCAATATCTTCAAGCATAGCTTTACGACGATCACCGAAGCCAGGAGCTTTAACAGCTACAGCTTTGAATGTACCACGCAAACGGTTTACTACTAATGTAGCCAACGCTTCCCCTTCTACATCTTCAGCGATAATAAGAAGTTCTTTGCCTACTTTTACTACTTTTTCAAGTGTTGGCAACATATCTGCGATAGCACTGATTTTACGATCAGTGATCAAGATATATGGGTTATCCATAACGGCTTCCATACGATCAGGGTCAGTTACCATATAAGGGGAAATGTAACCACGATCAAATTGCATACCTTCTACTACATTTAATGCAGTTTGCAAACCTTTGGATTCTTCAACAGTAATAACACCGTCATTACCAACCTTTTCCATAGCTTCAGCAATCAAACCACCGATTTCTTCGTCAGCAGCAGATACACTTGCAACTTGAGCAATTTCAGCTTTACCAGAAACTTTAATAGAGCGTTTTTTGATTTCTTCAACTAAAGTTTTTACTGCTGTTTCAATACCTTTTTTCAAAATCATTGGGTTAGCACCAGCTGCTACATTGCGCATACCTTCTTGAATCATAGCTTGTGCCAATACTGTGGCAGTAGTAGTACCATCACCTGCTACGTCGTTAGTTTTAGTAGCAACTTCTTTTACCAACTGAGCACCCATGTTTTCAAATGGATCTGGAAGTTCGATATCGCGAGCAATAGTTACACCATCATTTGTAATTGTTGGGGAACCGAATTTTTTATCCAACACAACATTACGACCTTTTGGACCTAATGTAACTTTTACAGCATTTGCTAATTGATCTACGCCACGACCTAAAGCACGACGAGCTTCTTCATTAAACAAGATTTCTTTTGCCATATGTATTACCTCCTAAATAGTAACACTATCCAATGTAACGAAATATATATACCCTTAGGCAATATAGGATGTATCATCAGTTTTTATAGTCATGTAGACTATAAATTAGCGATTATAATACTGCTAAAATATCGCGTTCGCTAATAATCAAATGAGTAGCACCATCAATTTCTAATTCGCTACCAGCATATTTTGCGAACATAACAGTGTCGCCAACTTTAACTTCTGGAGCTACACGTTGACCATTGTCATATACTTTACCAGCACCTACAGCTACAACTACACCTTCTTGAGGTTTTTCTTTTGCTGTATCAGGAAGGAAGATACCACTTTTAGTTTTTTCTTCTTTTGCTTCTAGACGGATAAGAACGCGGTCAGCTAATGGTTTTAACATATAATGTCACTCCTTTTTACTAGTTAATCTCCATAATTTATTAGCACTCTAACTCATCGAGTGCTAATTACAAGTATTATTATAACCGAAGTTAAAATAATTGCAAGTACTAATTTTGATTTTTTGACTTTTTAGATATTATTTGACTTATTAGACTGTTTAATAATGAGATTACATGTTTCTATAATAGATATTTGTTTATTCATACTTAAGGTGCGAATGCGATTATACGCTTCCGCTTCAGATATAGAATATAGTTCCATTAATATACCAGTTCCCTTTTGAATGATTTTACGATCTTCTAATGACTGTTCTAGCTCAGCCATCTTTTCGCGCAACTGAGCATCACTTTTATAGCGACCTAAAGCCATCTCTAAGGAAGGAACTAACTGTTCCTCCCGTACTGGTTTAATTAAATAGCCATATACACCAGAATCTCGAGCCTTATCGATTAAATCTTGCTGGCTATAACTTGTTAATAATACTACAGGTGCTTCATGGTGAAAGCCAATTTGACGTGCCGCCTCAATACCATCTAATTCTGGCATTTTAACATCCATCAATATAATATCTGGCTTATGTTTTTTACAAAGTTCTAAAGCTTCAACACCATTTGTACCTTCTGCAACGACTTCATGACCACAAGACTCAATAATATCTCGTAAATCCATACGTATTAGAGATTCATCATCCACGATTAAAACGCGCATTTATGCCTCCTTCTTCATATGTATCGTCACCAATACACCTGTACCAGTATTTTCTATGGATAAACTACCTTTCAACTCGTGGGCCACTAAATTATTAATAATAGTTAGACCTAAACGTTTATTAGATGTGAAAGAAAAATTGCTAGGCAATCCTTTACCATTATCCCAAAAGATTAGTTCGATACTCCCGTTTATATCCGTTACAGTCAAATGAATTTGACCATTTCTACCGTCTAACCCATGTTCTAAGCTATTCGTAATCAATTCATTAATAATAAGAGATACATAACTTGCCATATGAGAAGAAATTAGCATATCTTCGCCACTGTAAGTAAAAGTAACCTCTTGGTCTTGTCGCACCATACTCATACGCAACAATCGACATAATTCATCGTAGATCGATCGTATACCAATATAATCCTCATCGTAATGGGAGACTATATCGTGAACTAGAGCCATACTCTCGATGCGATTAATCCCCTCTTGGAGTGCTTGTTTTACCTCTGGCAAGCTAGAGCGTCTCGCCTCCATGCGCAATAAACCTGCTACTGTTTGTAAGTTATTTTTTACACGGTGATGAACCTCTTTGATAATGGAATTTTTAACTAATAATTCTTGTTGCTGTTTACTTTCACGAGTACAATCATGAAGAACTAAAAAGCACCTCGTTTCATTGCGCCCCATAGCAATAGGAATCATATGCTGACGAATTACCATATCTTGATAGATTTCTTCATTTGTAAGTATATTTCTATCTGATAATACCTGCTGTATAGCGGACATCTTTAAGGTACTGCTAAAAATTGATGAACCAACCAAGCGACGGTCAAAGCCTAATACATCTACTAACTTCATAGCTGCATCGTTAGCATACAGTATTTTATAAGTGTCGTCGAAAATAATTAAACCATCAAAATAGGACATGGGTTCGTAAGACAATATTTGTTCATCAGTAGCTGTCAGCATAAGACGTTGCATCGTATCAGACAAAACGTATTCTTGCTCATATTGTTCTGCCTTAATAGATGGTGATAATGTAAAAGATATGCCCCCAATAATACGACCTCCGTTGTCTACGATAGGAAAGACATGTTGACGCTGCTTATCATCTAACCCGATAAGTGGCTGACCATCTTTCATCATAGTATGCCACGTATGACTGCCTTTTAATTGACGTGTAGTAATCCCTTGATCACTGCGTTCTATGCATAGCATATCTACACATTGTTGTGATCTTTCACCTTGTCCTGTCTCTAGTAGGGGTGTAAAAATCTGTATCCTTTGACGAGTTAAAGACTCGCCAAAGGATATGAGTTTACTAATATGCTCAAGTAATGAGGTTTGTAATGGTCCTAATGGTGTTCTATTTAAAATATCTTGACCAATATCCACGATTAATCCTCTTTCCAAGATACGTATCCAATTTCAACACTAGGCTTTGCATTCAATGTTAAATCGCCAAATTTACCGGCCTGCGCCATATAATAAGCTCGACATCCAATCATGGCCGCATTGTCAGTAGACAAAATTTTATGTGGTTTGTAATAAGTAAAACCTTCTTCTACACACATAGCTTCTAAAGCCTTTTGTAATCCTTTATTGGCTGATACACCACCAGCAATAGTAATACGACTTTCACCTAAAGTATGTGCGGCATCTTTCGTCTTTTCTACTAATACATCAACGATGGCCTTCTGGAATGATGCGGCCACATCAGATTGATTGATAGGTTCATTCTTTTGTTGCTTACTATTTAAATAGTTTAAAACGGCAGACTTTAAACCACTAAAGCTAAATTCAAAATTACCTGGTTCACTTAAAGCCTTTGGAAATTCAATAGCCTCTGGATTCCCTTCAGCGGCAAGGGCATCGATATGAGGGCCCCCTGGATAAGGGAATCCCATGACCCGTGCAATCTTATCAAAAGCCTCTCCAGCTGCGTCGTCACGTGTCTGTCCAAGAACATCAAATTCTTCATATCCTTTTACATGTACTAACATGGTATGACCACCAGATACAACGAGACTTAAAAACGGAGGCTCTAGTTCTGGATTAGCTAAAAAGTTAGCAAAAATATGACCTTCCATATGGTGCACTGGCACCAAGGGTATCCCTGTAGCAAAAGATAGTCCCTTTGCTGCAGCAACACCAACTAATAAAGCCCCTACAAGACCTGGCCCATACGTAACACCAATATGATTGATATCTTGTAGAGTCACATTCGCATCACGTAATGCTTGGTCTATAACGGGTATAACTTGTTCTATATGATGACGTGATGCAATTTCAGGTACAACGCCACCAAATTTTCTATGTATTGGTACTTGACTTGAAATAACATTAGACAAAACGGTGCGCCCGTCCTTAAGGACAGAAGCAGAGGTTTCATCACAGCTACTTTCCAAGGCTAATGTGTATATACTCATTCTATTTCCTCTGAAACAAGAGACATAATATAAGCATCTTCCGTAGGCTCTGAATAATAATCTTTACGAATTCCTTTTACAGAAAATCCTAAATTTCTATACATAGCCAATGCTGCTAAATTAGATATGCGCACCTCTAAGAAAATTTCTTTCATACCTCTCATAAGACATTCATCTATTAATTGCTTGGTAAGTTTTGATCCATATCCCTTACCTCGTGCGGAAGGAATAATAGCGATATTCGTGATTTGACCTTCATCGGATACAAGCCAAGCACCTGCATATCCAACAATTTTGTTCTCCTCACAAATTACCATATATAATTTATTTGATGCCCCTTCTAACTCAACGAGAACAGATTCTAAACTCCAAGGAACAGAAAAAGACTGTTGTTCAATAGCATAGATAGCTTGAGCATCATCTATTGTAGCCAAACGAATCTCCATTATTCGACTCCCCCTGCCTCAGTTACTATAACTGCAGGATTTTGGTTCAACATTTCAGGATTATCCTTATGGCGTTCTTCCCATAACACTTCTGCTTCTGACCGTCGAATATAATAAGGAACCATATCCATAGGGTCAGAACTTTCTTCAGAGACTACCAATCTACGGCCAGCCAGTAATAGAGAACTAGCTTTTGGAATACGTTGCGATATATCTAAAATCGTTAAATTTGTATCACTTTCATCTAGTAGCTTCTCTATTCGCTTAACGCCATCCCCAAGGAATACAACATGCTCTTCAGATGCTCGGAGTCGATCTAATAAATCACTAGCAGCAATGACAAAAGGTTCCTCTTTGCAGACTAGTTCATTACCATCATATTTGTAGATACCTGCATAGACATGTTTCTTCTGAGCATCAATAACGGTACAAATCGTGCGGTCTGTATAAACTACATTACGAGCTAAACTATCCATGGTCATTACGCCATATAAAGGAATTTGTAAGGCATAAGCCATAGCTTTTGCTGTCCCCATACCAATCCGTAACCCTGTAAAAGAACCAGGTCCAATGCTGACCATAATACCTTTTAATTCACTTTTTTTAACTTGAGAGGCTCGTAATAACATATCAATATGAGGTACCAACTGCTCAGAATGAGTCAATCCAGATTGAATGGTCAATTCCCCAATTAGGCAACTTTCATCCATTAAAGCCACACTCGACACGAGTGAGCTCGTCTCAATTCCCAACCACATATGGGCCTCCTATTTCTACTAAATCATCCGCTGTAAGGTAATCACTAGCTAATGTAATGGAACGGCTTGTATCGTCAATGCGCGTTAAATAAATCCATAGTGTTTCATCAGGCAATTCATGAGGGAATTTATCAGCCCATTCTACAATGGATACGCAATCTTCTGTATATTCATAAAAGCCAATATTTTCCAGTTCACTAATATCTTCCAAGCGATATACGTCAAAATGATATAAATGAGTTCGATTCACATCATAGGTATTCATGATGGCAAAGGTAGGACTTGTAATTTCTTCAATAACCCCAAAGCCCTTTGCAATACCTTGCGACAAATGTGTTTTCCCTGTCCCCAAGTCACCAACTAGTGCTATACAAAGAGGATCTCCATTCTGTTTAACCCATGCACCTAATAGTTGGCCAAATTGTTGTGTATCTTCTACTGTATGAGTCTCTAATTGGACCTGAACCTTATCCTTCATGAAAATGATTATATCCTTTCGCTTCTATGGCCTTAATCGTTTTATCAGGTGTTACCATTTGAACCCGAGGAGGGCCAGATAAAACTTCTCCAATCAACGTAATGCCTGCTAGCTTTTCCAATTCCGAAAGTAGTGATTTTGGCGCTGTAAAGACTAATTGAAAGTCTTCACCACCATACAAAGCATAATCTACTGGATTAGTTTGTAAATGCTTAGCTAATGCGTAAGTCTCCTCATGGAGAGGAATTGCTTGTTCTTCGATTACAATGGATACATTACTAGCTACAGCAATTTCATTCAATTCACTTCCTAGTCCATCGCTAATATCATTCATACTATGGATACCAAGTCGTCGCAATTTTTGCCCCAATTCAATCTGTGGTTCGGGACGTTGATGCCCCACTTTGGTCATATCATAGCCTACTAAATTATATGATAATGCTCCTAAGCCTGTAGCTGCATAACCTACATAGTTTGTAACACCTACAACATCTCCTACTTTCGCACCACTTCGCATAACCGCAGTGCCTTTAGGAACCTCTCCGATAATTGTTACAGTCCAAACCATGGGGCCTTCTGTACGTACCGTATCTCCACCCAATATATTGAGTTGATATCTCATACATTGATCTTTAATTCCCCTATAAATTTCATCAAGAATGATTGTATCAACATGGTCTGGTGCGGCTACAGATAATACAATTTGTCTAGGTATACCACCCATAGCCGCAACATCACTTAAATTAGCCGTCATAAGGCGATACCCTACATCATAGGGCATCATATAGTGAAAGCTAAAATGAACACCTTCCACCATTGTGTCAGTGCTTATCAATTGCTCTGTATTTTGATCTGCTTTATAAATAGCACAATCATCACCAATACCGTACACTACAGTATTAGGATTATAAATCGTGTTATCTTGAATTTGACGAATGAAATTAAATTCCCCTACATCTTTTAATTGCATCTGATCACCTAATTTCCGATTATTACTTATTGTATTGTAACATATATAAAAGACAACAAAAATAGCAGATAGTTGATATATCAACTATCTGCTATAAATGTCCTTAAAAGAATTATTTTTTAATTAGATTCGTCATTCTCTTAACAGGTTCTTTAGTATCAAAGGAACCTACAGTTGGCACCTTTTTACCATTATTGACGAATAGAACACCATTAATATTATCAAAGGATGTCAATGTATTTACAATGGCAGCCATTTGTAACTTAACAGTTAAGTCTCCGCCATTACCCTTTACGAATGCATCATTTACTTCAACAGAAGCAATACCATCTTTTACAGTAACAGATGTAATTTCAATATCCTTAGAGAAGACTGGATATTTTTGTGCTCTATCAGCATTTAACATTGCTAAAAGGGCTGCTTTAGGCGTAACTTTATTCGCCTCTATCTCAACGGTAGTTTGTTTTACCCCAGAACCATCCTCTGTAGGAACAAAGAAGGCCATCTTAACCTTTTCTTGAGATACTTTACTTGTTTCTGCATCCTTATTGACTTTCGTCTCTTGCGTAGGTTCACTTTTACCTGTTGTAGGAGCTTGTTCATGTGTACAACCCACTACAAATGCCAGCATACCTACACAGAGAATCGATAGAACTTGTTTACGTAATTTCATCGATTAACCTCCAAAGTAATTAGCAATACCATTTGCAATGCGGTTAGCAAAGTCTTCTTGAGTTTGAGGAGATTGTAGCACACGTTCCTCATTAGGGTTAGAGATAAAACCAAGCTCTACAAGAATTGCAGGCATATTAGAATGTCTCAACACGTATAAGTTACCCTCTTGAATGCCACGATCACCATTGAAACCAGGTGTGTTAGCAATTTGAGATTGTACCTTTTGTGCTAATCGAGCATCGTTACCAGTTTTGCTATAGTAATATGTTGCAATACCACCAACGCTAGGATTATTAAATGCGTTGATATGAACGCTCACAAGAACATCAGAATTACTACGGTTAGCCACGTTAACACGAGCCCCCAATTCATCAACACCACTTGCATTAGGACCATATACATCTACATCGGTAGTACGAGTCAAAAGTACTTTAGCACCACGATTTTCTAAAGATTTTTTCAAATACATGGAAATTGGTAGTGTAATGTTTTTCTCTTGTACACCGTGAGGTCCAATAGCACCAGAATCACTACCACCATGTCCTGGGTCAATAGTAATTGTTTTGCCAGATAAACCGCCACTAGTAGAGTATTTACCAGATCCTGTAGGTACATTTTTTGCTGGATGTGCAGATTGAGATGGCTTTTTACCATAGTAAGCAGGCTTAGCTGCAACACCTTTTTTCTGAACATCAACAACGATACGATACGGTTTCTTATTAACCGTATCTTTTTTCAAGGAAAAAACCTTTACATCACTAGTATCAATAGATGAAGGTGTCTTGATTGTTACTTTAACGTCTCTGCCATCTTGTGAAAGTTTAGCAGAGCTAGCAATAGCTGAGTCCATAGAAATGTTCTCTTTAGCCGTCTTTAGCTTTGTATTCTTTAAAGTAACAGTCGTAGTTTTCCCATCTTTGCTAATTGATGCAGATGCCTTTATAGGTGCCGATAAGTCCATAACAATACGAACATACGGTACAGGTGCATCTGTTCTAGTCACCCATCGAGCATCTTCCAAATTAGCTGCCTTTGCTTGAGTCAATAATAAAGGTATCGCCATCAAGACTGCAAGGCACATTAAAAATAGTTTACGCAATACATTCACTCCAATCTAACTGACATACATAGTGTCCAAACCATAGAGATGAGTCGATGATATTTTTATCTATCAAAATCTCATCGTTCCAATCTATCCATAAACTAATGTTAGATTATAAATAGATTATTTCATACAAACATGAAGATTAGTATGCCGATTACACATATTACTATATAAAGACCTTATTCAGAATACACAAAAAACAGTTTCATAAAATTATTTTTTGTATAAGCAATCAAAACTAACGTTCAGTTGTAATTTGCCATTCATTCCCATCCGTACTAATATGAATACGTCCCATCGTATCTGTACGGTAAATAGCAATATTATTTTCCTGCAAGCGACGTAATGTCACATCGTGAGGATGACCATACTTATTATACATGCCATTTGAAATTAATGCACTTTCAGGCTTAATAGATTTCAAAAAATCTTCAGAGCTACTTGTACGAGAACCGTGATGACCTACCTTAAGAATACGAGAAAACAATCTAGAATTCTGCTCTTTTATAAGTTTTTTCTCTTCTTGTAATTCAGCATCACCCGTAAAGAGCATAGAAAATTTACCGAAGATTAATTTACCTACAATAGAATTATTATTAAGATCTGTCTCTCCTTTTTTATCAGTCAAAGGTTCAACCCAAGGAGCATATACTATGAATACAGCACCATGCCCAAAATCAACTACATCTCCACTTCTCAAAGTAGTTCGTTGAATTTTATTTTTCTCAATCCATTTTTCATAGGTTTTGTACATATTATTATCAACAGCAATACCATCATCATATACATGTTCAATAGGCATAGCCTTTGCAATAGCATAAAAACCACCCATATGATCAGCATGAGGATGTGTGATAATAATATTTTTTAGCTTTGTTACACCCATAGTTTTAAGTTGAGCTACAATATTTTCACGATGTTCTATGTCACCAGTATCGATCATGCTATACTCATCGCCTACCTTAAGTAATATAGCATCCCCCTGACCAATATCTAGCATATATACATCTAGCTTACCTTCAGGGGTAGTCGTTTTAGTATCGATTGAGTAAGTCCCATTAGCGTTAGTAGTTACTTGATTTGCTGCGTTTGCTACATCATTATTTGTGCATCCTGCAATGGCGAAGATAGGAATACATAATACCAACAAGAAAGCTATAAAGCGTTGTATTCTATTTGTCATTCATAATCTCCCAACAATTCACTAATAACACAACCTAAAGAAGTACTGACATCACTCGGAGTATAACCCCAACTCTTTGTTTCATTCAGAATATCTGCACTACGACTATGTACATATACACCGAGAACAGCACTATCTTGTAGTGAATAACCCTGACTTATAAAACCAGCAATTACACCAGTCAGCACATCTCCCATACCGCCAGTACCCATGCCCGCATTACCGATAGTATTTACATACACTGTTCCATCAGGTAATGCCACAATTGAAGGAATTCCTTTTAGTACAAGAATAACTTGATGAGCCTTAGCAAATTCTCTAGCCAACGTAATATAATGGCGCTCAATCCATTTAATAGGTAAATCAATAAGTCTACTAAATTCACCTAAGTGAGGTGTCATAACACAATAAGGTAGATCTTGTTTCACCGCGTATATAGACTCAATCTCACCATCGCGCAAGGCATCTTTATCAACAGCACCTACATGGCCCAATGCATAAAGAGCATCTGCATCAAGAACCAATGGACCTTCGTAGCTATCTAAAATAGAATCTACAAAATTAGGAATATCACTAGTGCGTCCTAGGCCTGGTCCCATAGCAACCACTTGGCGACAATCAAAAAGTTCTTTACTATTCTCTGTAGAAGTAACCATCACCTCAGGTATGACACGGCTTTGTACAACCTGCTTGATTATTTGGGGCACAGCTAATGTTACCTTACCAGCGCCACTATGAACTGCCGCTTCAGCAGACAAAATAGGGGCTCCTATCATATCATTTGAACCACCAATAATTAAAGTATTTCCATTGACGCCTTTATGCGCTATTGGGATACGATAGTTGATAATTTTTTCTGCTAAATCAGAATCAATGGTTAAAGTTCTAACATGTTCACCCAGTACCTGTTGCCAAGGAGCCCCCAATGGAGCAACCACTGAGGTTCCTCCTATAGCCTTTCCGGGATATAATAACAAACCTTGTTTGATTGCCCCAAAAGTAACAGTATAATCATAGGTCAGTGTGCCTTCTGCTACTTGACCAGTAGTAGCATCCAAACCTGCAGGTACATCAATAGCCCACAAATCAAAATTATACTGACTACGCATAGTATCAATATCGTTCAATATATCGATGGTCACCGCTCTTAACTTTCCAGTTAAGCCTGTTCCCATGATGCCTTCCACAGCGATGGCTACGTTGGACCAATCATTGAATTCATCATATCTATCGATGATACAGCCCATAGCTTTGCAGCGCTCAATTTGCACTGCAAAAAGATCACTACACTTGTTTATATCTCCTACTAGTACAATTTGTGCTGGTACGCCTTGCTCCATTAAATGGCGAGCCGCTACAAGGCCATCTGCCCCATTATTACCCGTGCCACATATGAATAAAACAAAACTATTTATGGAACGGCCATTATTCAGGGAAAATAAATCGTACTCTCCCCATAAGGCATCTACGATACCACGTCCAGCATTTTCCATGAGGATTTCTAAAGAGATTCCTAATTGCTTAGGAACCTCTCGATCTATAAATCGAGCATCTTCTGTAGTTAAAATATTCATCTTATGCTCCTTCAAGTATAACTGTACTCATTGCATAATCCTTGCAATGACTAATCGATACATGAATATCAGTATAACCTGATGTTTCGTAAATATCTTTGAAAGTATCTTGTAAACGAATTAAGGGTGCGCCCCATTCATCATGATAAATCTCTATATCTTGCCATGATCCATGCCTCATCCCTGTGCCTAAAGCTTTAATAAAAGCCTCTTTTGCAGCATATATACCTGCAAAGGATTCGTAGCATCCTTTATTCCGACTTTTACAATATTCAATCTCATGAATCGTATAAACGCGCGCTTTAAATGAACTTGATTTCTCTATAGCTTGACGTATACGGTCAATCTCTATAATATCATTCCCTAATTTCATAATAGCTCCTAAAATACCCTAATACTATTATTATACACTCATAAAGGGGATTAAAACATAGGTAATATCTAGACATTTACCGAAAATGGTAGGCTAGACAAACTATAAATTTCAACTTTACCTTTGCGATTGACCGCCATATACATTTGACCATTTCTACAATCCATGTCTTCTACTTCCATTCCAGAAGCATAAGGGCTAATATTTTTAACAGCCCCCTCTTCATCGACGTATACAAAGGTTGTCAACGTTGTAAATAAAGTATTTCCATTAGTTGCGTAAGCACCGTTATTATTTAAGTTTGTATGATTAGCATCAATTTTATAAGAACGAATACGATTAAAATTGGAGTCGTAATAATTAATTGTCCGTTCAGAGTTTGTTAAAGGCACAATTGATACATATTCATTTCGTACTTTATCATATGCAAGATTAAAAACTTTCTCTTTTAGTTTAATCGGTGCTTCAACAATCATGCTATCCGCTTCAATAGGAGTAAGGTTATATCCGTCTACAACAGCATTTGTTGTATAGTAACGATTATTGACAGAATTATAAGTTAAGGTATTCATATGACCTAATAAACTTTTATAACTATACTCATATTTTGCAACAACAGTAAAAGTTTTTGGATTAATTTCATAAATAATTTGCTTCGTATTATCTGAATTAATACAAGCTAAAGCAAAAACGTCTTTTTTGGAATTATAACAAAATCCTTGGCACTGATTTACAGATCCATCTAATGGTATTTCTGCCAAGCGAGATAATGGCAATGGCATCTGTACAGCGCTAACCTGTTGAGTAAGTTTAGGAATATCGAAGATATTTGTAATATAATCAATTACACCTTGATCCATACTGTCACCTCATGAAATTAATAATGTATATTATAGTATATAAATTCATAAATATAAAAATAGGCGGTAAGACAAAAGTCTTACCGCCTAATGTTGGTGCCGGAGGTGGGACTTGAACCCACACGGTGTTACCCGCTTGATTTTGAGTCAAGTGCGTCTGCCATTCCGCCACTCCGGCGTATCGGAACATTTGTTATTATACAGACATCCCTAAGCAATGTCAACATATTTTTTATATTTCATCTAAAATATTTTGAACCCTTTTCATATCCGTATCACATTGTTGTTTCCATGTAAGTGCGACACCTGTAATATAGCCTTTACGGGCAAATTCTACATCTGTAGGAACACTTTCAGCACCATAGTCTAGCTCGCCAGCTAACCAATAATAATCCTGTCCTCTTGAATTAATGCGAGCTTCGATAATATTACTGTAGGTTTGTAAGCCTTGGCTCACCATTTTAAAATGGTCCCAATCACATGTGCCACGTAATGGGAAGTTCACATTTAGTAAACCGCTAAACTGGCCCGCCACATAAATTTTCTCAATCAATTCATGTATAAATGGATGCATCTCGTCTCCCCGTTCAACAGAATACCTCTCAACAGATAATGCTAAACCGGGAATACCGTAAAAACCACTTTCCATAGCTGCCGAAACAGTGCCGGAATACAATACATCAGAGCCTAAATTAAATCCGTTATTAATTCCAGAAATTACAAGATCTGGCATATCATCAGTCAATAAATAACTGAGACCGAACTTCATGCAATCGGACGGCGTTCCCGTTAGAGCATAAAGGCGAGGATTTTCATCCTCGCCATTGCAAGCATCTAATTTCAATGGAACCTCGGTCGTCAATGCATGGGATTTAGCACTTTGCTCATTAGCAGGTGCTACAACGGTAATTCTATAATATTGACTTAAATACGATGCAAGATGACGTAAACCATCTGCTAAAATGCCATCGTCATTACACATTAAAATATGCATAGTCACTCCTACAGATTCTATTTTTCATTCTTATTCATATTGCCCATACGTGTTAATTTAACATCATCTAAGCCCACAGCTCTCGTATGGACTGTATGAGACCATACCTTATTATGACGGCGGAACCACCCTAAAATATTTACTGGAATCCAAGAATAAACAAATAATGGATATAGTAAATAATAGAACCAAATCTTTGGTGGTACCTTGATTTTCAACAATACAATTAATGGGAATAGATATTGACCAACACCTATAATTGTCCATACAGACATAGGCATAATTTGATACAAAATATTTGTATAAATTGGAGTATACGCATTGATGTAGGATAACACCAAGTATACGGTTGTCAACAATAAGAAATAAGGTTGACTCACTTGGAATATACCATCCAAAATCATAATATTCCCTGTTTTGATACCAATAGCAAATAATTTAGGAATATATCGACCCGCACAGTCAAATTGCCCCTGAGCCCATCGTAAACGTTGTCTGCAAGAAGCCATCATAGTCGTAACCTTTTCATCGTATACGATAGCATCATGCCCCCAACAAGTACGGATACCATGAGTCAATAGTTTCATGGAAAATTCCATATCTTCGGTTAAGCTATTGCAATCCCAACCGTATTCGCGAATAATAGATGTACGAATACACATGCCTGTACCACCTAAGGCCGTAGATAATCCAAGACGATATTTTGCTAAATGCCACATATGGTTAACCATCCAAAAGGCTATGGAGAACGTACCGGCTACCCAAGAGTCAGTTGGATTTTTAGAGTTCAAGTAACCTTGAATTACAGACTCACCTTTTTCAAGATGATCATTCATTTCTAACATAAATTGAGGATGTACTAAATTATCGGCATCAAAAATCAGGAATGCATCATATTTCCGATCCATTTGTTCTACCCGATCAAACATCCACCCCATGGCATAACCTTTGCCTATTTCTTGTTTATTTTCACGTACATGTACATTAGCGCCAGCAGCACTTGCTACTTCCGCAGTCTTATCTGTACAGTTATCGGCAACTACAAAAATATCGTACAGATCATCTGGATAATCTAGGCCACGTAAGTTTTTAACTAACTCACCAACAACAGCTTCCTCATTATGAGCGCATACAACGATGGCAAAGGAATTTTTAGGGGTATAATTTTTATGTACTCGCGATCGCCACATACCTACGACAGCGAGTATAAAATAATAAACCGTATAAATTACGATTATTACCTGCATAGGAATCAGTAATAGATCCAGTAGGTAATTCATACTATTCTCCTCCACACATCTATTTACGTACTATATTTAAAGCCCCGTTAATAAGCCCAAACATTACATAGCCAGCAAAAATCATAACGGCCCATGTATGCCAATCATACACGAGACAAGCTATAACAAATATGGCTGTGAGTACAATAGAAAGTTTATTGATATAAATCTCACTTTTACCTTTAAAATCGGGATATTTAACTTCACTAACCATAAGGAGACCTATACCAATCATACAAACTACCAACACAAATTGAGGTACCGATACGCCACACAATACGTAAGTCGCCGCTAAACATCCAGCGGCTGGAATTGGTAAACCTTCAAAATAGCCATGAACTTCGTCAGTTTTAATATTAAATCGCGCTAAACGAAATGCACCAAGCACTGCAAAAGCTAATAATGGCACATATGCAATCCATCCTAAACCATTTAATTCTTTCATATAAAGCATATAGGCAGGCGCTACACCAAATCCCACTACATCAGACAGAGAATCAAGTTCCCGGCCCATTGGTCCTGCAACATTTAAAGCTCTTGCTACGCGCCCATCTAACCCATCTGCTACTAAAGACAATAATATACATATGGCTGCGCAGAATGTATTATTAGTAGCAGACAACGTAATACCAAGAACACCAAATGCTAAGTTTGCACTAGTAAATAAATTTGGAATAATAGATTTATTCATGTCGTAACCTCCCGATAACAGTATCACCACCTGTAATATGTTGACCTTTTTCCACGAACAACTCTACATTCTTATCCATATAGAGCTCAGTACAGGAACCGAACTTAATCATCCCGTACAACTGACCGCGTTCAAGTACACTATCTAGGTCTGTCCAAGATACGATACGTCTTGCTAAAAGGCCCGCAATTTGCGTTACTAATACGGAAGTACGATCATTTTCAATACAAATAGTATGACGTTCATTTTCAAAACCTACATCATCTTTGAATGCTGGTAGGAAACTACCCATCGTATAGTGACGGTACGTAATTTTACCATCAATAGGCGCACGATTAGCATGCACGTCAAAAACAGATAAGAAAATAGTTACTTTTTTACACTCTTTATGTAAGTAAATATCTTCGTATACATCAGAAATATCCATGATTTTACCGTCCGCTGGGGATAAAATCAAATCTGGATCTTGAGGGATTACACGTTTAGGATTTCTAAAGAAATTGACGAAAAATAATGCCAGAATAAATGAAATAATCGCAATTACATAATGTCCTAAATATCCTAACACCACAGTGATAATGAGCATAGCTCCTATCAGAGGAAACCCTTCCTTAATTATTGGTCCTGTAGGCACGATTCAACACTCCTCTATTTATTTCTAATAACGGTCCACATAAACTTTGGAATAGCCAACATGCGGCCAATCCGTTGAGGTTCTAAATATAATCGATACAACCATTCAAGTCGATTTTGTTGCATCCATTCTGGGGCCCGAGGAATATTACCTGCCAAGACATCAAAGGAACCACCAATTCCGATGGCAACTACGCCATCGAGGTGACTCAACTTTTCTGCAATCCATTGTTCTTGCTTTGGCACACCTAAGGCAACAAATACCAATTTTGCCTTAGATTCAGCTATAGATTTAATCATTTCTTGTTCCTCTGCACTATCAAAGAATCCGTCATGAATTCCTGCTATATTTAATGCACCTACCTGAGCAGATACATTATCAATCGCTCGTTGAGCAACACCAGGTGCCGCCCCCAAGCAGTATACAGGAATTTGATGAGTCGCCGCAACTTTAAACAATTCCATAGTTACGTCTACACCTGTTACGCGTTCAGGCACATGTTCTCCTTGACGCTCTGCAGCCCACAAAATGCCAGCCCCATCGGGAACGACGAGACTAGCATTATTCAATATGGAGTGCAATGTAGGATTTTCATTAGCCAACATAACCATTTCTGCATTAGCCGTTGCTACTAAATGTAGCCCCGGCTGTTCAGTTAATTGTAAAATACGTTCGACTGCCTCATCCATTGTGACACAATCGATAGGCACAGATAAAACAGAAATACGTTTATTCAATGTAATACTCCATTATCAACCACTATAATTTGGTGCTTCAACGGTAATGCTTACATCATGCGGATGACTTTCTTTCAAACCAGCCGCTGTAATTTGAATGAATTGAGTGTTTTCAATCATTTCTTGGATGTTATGACATCCACAATACCCCATACTTGCACGCAAACCACCAACCATTTGGAAAATTGTATCGGCCAGCATACCTTTATATGGTACACGACCTTCTATACCTTCAGGAACTAATTTCTTAGCTTCTGTTTGGAAATATCGATCTTTACTACCGAGTTTCATAGCCCCTAGACTACCCATGCCTCGATATACTTTATAAGAACGGCCTTGATAAATCACTGTTTCTCCAGGGCTTTCATCAGTACCCGCTAAAATATTACCCATCATAACTACATTAGCACCAGCCGCAATAGCTTTAGCAATATCTCCAGAATATTTAATACCCCCATCAGCAATGATAGGAACTCCATAACGACGCCCCACTTGAGCAGACTCATAGACTGCTGTAATTTGAGGTACCCCAATACCAGCAATAACACGAGTTGTACAAATAGAACCAGGTCCTATACCAACCTTAACTGCATCAGCTCCGGCTTCGATAAGAGCCTCAGTGCCTGCTGCAGTTGCCACATTACCTGCAATTACAGGAATGTGAGGATACGCTTGTTTAATGTCCTTCAACGTACGAAGAACACCTGCAGAATGCCCATGGGCAGTATCAACAATAATTACGTCAGCTTTAGCAGATACAAGCGCATCAAGTCTATCATACAAATCTTGAGAAACACCTACTGCAGCACCAACTAATAATCGGCCACTACCATCCTTTGCTGCATTTGGATATTTAGTCGCTTTTTCAATATCTTTAATCGTAATTAAGCCTTTTAAGTTACCGTCGCCATCTACAAGAGGTAATTTTTCAATACGATGTTCGCTTAAGATAGCTTTCGCCGCTTCAAGAGATGTACCTTCCGGTGCAGTAACTAGGGAATCTTTTGTCATACATTCCCCAATTTGTCGGCTTAAATCAGTTTCAAAACGCATATCGCGATTTGTAATGATCCCTACTAGTTTACCATGTTCTGTGATAGGTACACCAGAGATTTTATATTTTTCCATGAGTTCTGCTGCATCGGATAGTAAATTTTGAGGACTTAAGAAAATAGGATCAACGATAACACCGTGTTCAGAGCGTTTTACCTTGTCAACTTCATGAGCTTGCTCTTCAATAGACATATTTTTGTGGATAACGCCAAGACCACCTTCACGAGCCATAGCAATCGCCATCCGTGATTCAGTAACCGTATCCATCCCAGAACTAATCATAGGAATATTTAATGTAATATCACGAGTTAATTGAGTTTTTAACTCTACTTGATTAGGCAGTATATCCGAAGCTGCTGGTATTAATAATACATCATCAAAAGTTAGTCCACGCATACCGAATTTATCGTCTCTCATATTTCTTTCCTTTCCGTATAATAAAACAAAACTACGACCCGCCTAGTCCCTATGGACTAGGCGGTCAGTCGTAGCCTTAGCGTTCAGACCGCAAAATGCCGCCTTCCATATAATCGTCTTTTTTCATATCTACGAAGATAACTTTTACTGCATCAGCAGGAACATTTACGATATCAACCGCAGCCTTTGTAATTGCTTCACCTAATTGTTTCTTTTGTTCTTTTGTACGCCCTTCGACGAGCTCTACATGAATAATTGGCATATTAACCTCCATAGATGAAAAATGAAATAAATTGTTTGTTCTATTATACGGTATGAAGGACATATAGACAAGGAAAAAGCCAGATAAAATCTAATATTATCGATGCTTATATACTTATTAATCCTACCTCTTAATTATACAATATTCTTAGAAATTTTTCACCAAATCTTTTTTCTAATTCTTCTTTCATGATAGATTCTAATTTTTCTATTCCGAATTGATTTGCAAAATCTAGTACATCCTTGCGAGCCTCTACTAAAATTTCAATATCTTTGATAATATTAGCAACGCGTAAATCTGGCAGCCCCGATTGAGCTAATCCAAATAATTGACCAGATCCGCGAAGCAATAAATCTTGCTCTGCAAGCTCAAATCCATCCTGGATTTGTTCCATCAACTTTAAGCGCTCTTGACTTACATCATTTTTAGAATCACTAACAAGAATGCAATAGGACTGATGAGCGCCACGACCTACACGGCCCCGCAGCTGATGTAGCTGAGATAGACCAAATCGCTCTGCCCCTTCAACGCACATAATGGTCGCATTTGGCACATTAACCCCCACTTCGATAACTGTTGTAGAAACAAGTAATGAAATTTCACCCCTATAGAAGGCATTCATCACTTCATCTTTTTCACTCGGCTTCATACGACCGTGAACGAGGCCCACTTCATAGGCCTTATAAAAGTACTCTTTTAATTCTAGATACAATTCCTCAGCGGCTTGCAAGTCTAATTTTTCGGATTCTTCTACAAGAGGGCACACCACGTAGACCTGACGCCCCTCTGCCATTTCCTTACAAAAGAAAGTGCGTAATCTCTCTTTATAAGAACTATCTACAGCATATGTTTTAACAGGTTTTCGCCCTGGTGGCATTTCTTTAATTAAAGATACTGCTAAATCTCCATATACGGATAATGTCATGGTACGAGGGATTGGTGTAGCCGTCATGATAAGTACATGAGGATATGTTCCCTTCTGTTGCAATCTCGCCCGTTGATCTACGCCAAAGCGATGTTGCTCATCGACGATAACAAGGCCTAGATTATGAAAATTAACCCCCTCTTGAATAAGAGCATGGGTTCCAATAATCATATGAATTGTTCCATCAGCTAAGCCTTCATAGATGCGTTCTTTTTCCTTTTTCGTGGAGGATCCAGTTAATAGTTCTATAGTAATACCTAAATTAGCACATACAGTTTGTATCCCTTCATAATGTTGAGCCGCTAAAATCTCCGTAGGAGCCATAATTGCCCCCTGATACCCATTTTCGATGGCTTTTAATAAACTCAGGGTAGCCACAACGGTTTTACCAGAGCCTACATCACCTTGCAACAACCTTTGCATAGGTCGTTCGTCTTCCATATCGATACGAATATCCTCTAATGCTCGTTGTTGATCACCTGTTAAGGAAAACGGTAAATTCTCTATACACTGAGCCATTAGTTCCCCATTTGGTCCCATTTTAGGCCCTCTATGGCATTGTTCTTTATTTCGCAACAAAGCTAAACCAGCTTGCATGACGAACAACTCTTCATAGGCCAATTGATAACGAGCCTTTTCATAGAGCTCTGAGGAGTCTGGGAAATGCATCATCTTAAAAGCATCATAGCGACTCATATAATGATGATCATCACGAACCTCCACAGGTAAAATCTCTGGTAATTCATGGTTAGCTGCGAACCAATTACGTACAGTTGAACGAACCACAAACTGAGATACCCCATCAGCAAGCGCGTAAATAGGAACGATACCTCGATCTGGTTCACCACCGTCTCCTAAGTTTTCCATTTGCGGTGTATTCATTTGCATGGAACCATATTGAAACTCAGCCTTACCATATGCATATATACGTTGTCCTTTTTTGTAAAAGTTTTTTTTATACCCTTGATTAAACAAAACAATCTTCAAAGGACCTGTGCCATCTGCAATGACTACCTCTAAAATAGACAATCGAGGGCGAGGGCGTTTCTCTTGTACAGCAATAACAGTACCTACGATACCACCTGTCATACCTGATTTTAAATCACCAATTCTATAAATCGTACGCCGGTCTTCATAGGTTCTGGGAAAGTAAGTCAATAAGGATGTAACATTGGTAATTCCCAATTTATGCAATTGTTTCTCACGACCAGGACCAATTCCCTTTATAGTCGTCAATCGTTCATCCATAAGAACTCCTTTAAATATACGATAAACACATGAGATATATCCAATTTTTGTATATCCTTGTGTAAAAGTCCATTTATATCTTAGAATATGATATATAGTATACCTTATATTGTAGTATATTTCATAAAAAGAGCAATATGTACGACAAAAATACTTGCTTTAAGCTATTCTTTATGATAATATACTTTTGTTATGTTATAGATTAAGCTTGGAGGTGGAAACTATGGCAAACCTTTGCGAAGTATGTGGTAAATCCACATCTAGCGGTATGAACGTGAGTCATTCTCACATTCGCACAAGAAAAACTTGGAAACCGAACATTCAAAGAGTACGGGCGGTTGTAGACGGTGCTACAAAAAAAGTAAACGTATGCACTCGCTGCCTTCGTTCTAATAAAGTTACACGCGCGTAAAATAAAAAGTACATGTACTCTTTGGGGTTCTAGAGCCCCAAAAAAGCAGTTAGTTCATTTTGAACTAACTGCTTTTTTTGTTATTTATAATGTAATATTTGGAATATAATATTGCTTAAATAACTTAATAGCATATTGATCTGTTAAGCCTGCTACATAATCAACTACATCACGTGTAGAGTAAAACGCTTTACCTGTTTCACAGCCTTCCATATCATCAGGGTGTTCCATGAAGTGAGTAAATAGATTTTTCACCACATGGGATGCCTTTTTGCGATCCGGAATTAAAGCTGGTGCCAAATATACATGTTTAAACATAAATTGACGGAATAGATTCATCGTCATTTCCACATCAGCAGACATAGATATAGCTGGCTTATCCAAGGATTCCCGTACCATATCCTCTACCATTGCAGTAATCATACTGGATGGAGTCATACCAAAATGTTCGCGCACTTCAAAAGGCAACGCCTCTGCCGTCAACATACCTGCTCGCTGTGCATCATCAAAATCATGGCACAAATACGCAATACGATCTACAATACGAATAATTTGACCTTCCAAGGTCACAGGAATTGTAGCTCCTGTGTGACCTACGATGCCATCTCGAACAGCGGTGGTTAAATTGAGTCCTTGATGATCACCATGTCTTTCTAATACCTCAACCATGCGTAAACTTTGCTCATTATGATTAAAGTGCCCCACCATATCTCGCAATGCATATTCACCTACATGACCAAATGGTGTATGTCCCACATCATGACCCATGGCAATAGCTTCCACAAGGTCTTCATTTAAACGTAATGCACGAGCCACAGTACGACCGATTTGACCTACCTCAAGGGTATGAGTCATGCGTGTCCGATAATGGTCACCTGGCGCAATATATACCTGTGTCTTATGCTTTAACCGTCTAAAACATTTACTATGAATGATGCGATCCCGATCGCGTTGAAACGCGGTTCTAAGTGGATCAGGCTTTTCTTCTATATCACGGATTGCATCGCGGCTTTTAGCAGCATAGGGAGACAGAAACAAAACCTCCCTCTCCTCTATTTGTTCACGTATATTCATTTACCCTCCGACGCGCGATTTTTATCAATCAATTGCATAACAAGAGAAGCTGTTTCTTCAATGGATTTATTAGAAACATCTAACACTTGGCAGTGCAAACGACGCATAATAGCCTTTGCATAATCCAATTCAGATTGAATACGCTCAATAGATGCATAATTTGCTTCGTCTTCAAGACCGATAGCGCGTAAACGTTCACTACGAATATTATTTAATTTGTATGGATCTATAATAAGGCCCACGATTTTTTTTGCCGGAATCTTGAACAATTCCTCTGGCAACGGTACCTCTGGAACTAGTGGCAAATTTGCGGCTTTAATCTTTTTGTACGCCAAGAACATGGACAATGGTGTCTTACTAGTTCTAGATACACCAATAATAACTATGTCGGCCTTTTCAAAACCAGATGGATTTTTACCATCGTCATATTTCACGGCAAACTCAATAGCTTCAACCTTTTTAAAATACTCTTGGTCGAGCTTATGAACCATACCTGCTGTCATGCGAGGTTTAGTAGTTGCGATAGTACCAACTGCATCGAGAACAGGCCCCATGATATCCACAGCCGGAATATTATATTCAGCCACCTTCTCATGCAAATACTTACGTAAAGACGCAGACACAATGGTATGGCAAATAACATGATTCCCACGTTTTGCGTCGTCTATGACCTCATCAATTTGGCTTTCACTATCAATATAGGGAACACGGACAATTTCAATTTGCTCCTTATCATATTGACTCGCCGTAGCTCTCGCTACAGCCTCAGCAGTTTCCCCCAGAGAATCCGATATTGCATAAATAATTTTTTCTGCCATTCTATCAACCTCAGTGTATGCTACATTCTAAAAATACTTTTGCTACCGTCGTTTTTGATACACGGCCCACAACCTTTAAACGCTTCTTGTTACCCACATCCTCACGAGCGACGACAGGTAAACAATCTACTTCATAATCTATCATTTTCTGTGCAGCCTCTACCAAAGTATCAGTAGGCTCCACCGCTATAACCTTGCTTACAGGGGTCATAATCATAGATATAGGCATGGTATGCGAATCTGTTTGTCCCATAGAGGCGCGTAGTAAATCTTTTCGAGATACCACACCTACTAGGTATGAACCATCACACACTAATATAGTACCTACATCCTCTGTAAATAATGTGACAATTGTATCATACAAACTCGTATCCCCATTGACCACAACTGCTTGAGATAATACATCACTTACCAGAAATGACTTTAATCGCTCAGCCGTTTGTGTTTCCTTTGAAAGTCCAACATAGTAATAGCCTACGTTTGGACGTGCATCTAACACACCTAACATGGTCAATACAGATAAATCTGAGCGCAACGCAGATCTTGTGACCTCTAAATGTTCAGCAATGGCACTACCTGTTACAGGACCTTCTTCGCGAACGATTTGAGCAATTTGTTCTTGTCGTTTCGACAGTTTCACACGGTAACCCCCTTTCATCTCTGTTTGTATTATATCCTAAGTTACCATTCAGAAAAAGAGGAGACCCACAGGCCTCCTCTTTCACCATAACTATATTATTACCAAATTAGTTCGTCAGATTCTTGACGACCACGACCAGTCATAGCATCGAGCATAATTCGTTGTTCGATTTGAGCTACCATTTTCTTAGTGTTCACAACTGCATCTGGGTTAACAGAAATGGAGTCGATACCACTCTTCACGAGGAATTCGCAAAGTTCAGGGTATACACTTGGCGCTTGGCCACAGATGGATACAGTTTTACCATCTTTGTGAGCTACTTCGATGAGATGGCGAATTGCTCTACGAACTGCTAGATTCCGTTCATCATAGATATGTTGAACTGTTTCGTTGTCACGGTCACAGCCTAGAACGAGCATAGTCAAATCGTTAGAACCGATGGAATAACCATCTACATATTTATTGAATTGATCAGCTAAGATAATATTTGCTGGAATTTCAGCCATAAGCCAGATTTTGAAATCTTTACCGCGTACAAGGCCTTCTTGAGCCATTAAGTTAGTAACAAGTTCAGCTTCCTCTACAGTACGGCAGAATGGAATCATAACTTGTAAGTTTTTGAAACCAAATTCGTTACGTACTTTTTTGATTGCTTCTAATTCTAATTTGAAAGCAGGTGTATATTTTGGATCATAGTAACGAGCTGCACCACGCCAGCCAAGTAATGCACTGGATTCATGTGGTTCATATTTGTCGCCACCGTTGAGATCACGGTATTCGCTAGATTTGAAGTCGCTCAAACGAACTACTACTTGGCGAGGAGCTAATGCTTGACACACTTTACGCATACCTTCTGCCAATGTATTAACTGCAAAGTCACTGCGACCAGTTTCGATAAGGTGTAATGGATGTTCATGGATGAAAGTAGTCCAAATGAACTCTTCACGCATTAGACCAATACCATCACATGGTAATACACCATGTTTTTCAGCTAAATCAGGATTGCCTAAATTCATGTAAATCTTAGTGCCTGTTACAGGAACATATTCAGTTGTAACACTTGCAGTAGCTTGTGCTTCTGGCTTTTTAACGATATCTTCTAATACGCCATCATATACGATACCATTTGTAGCATCAACAGTAATCATTTGGCCATCTTTAATGGATGTTGTTGCTTCATGGCTACGGCTCTTAGTACCTACGATACAAGGAATACCAAGCTCACGGCTAACGATAGACGCGTGACAAGTCATACCACCAGCATCAGTAACGATAGCTTTTGCCTTTTTCATTGCTGGTACCCAGTCAGGAGCTGTCATAGCTGTGACAAGGATTTCCCCTTCTTTGAATTCATCAATATCCTCAGGATTGATGATAACATGAGCCTTACCGGCTGCATTACCAGGGGAAGCTGGCAAACCTTTTACAATAATTTCACGATTACCTGCATCTAATGTGCTAGGTTTTTCAGTTGTTTTTGGTTTTTCTTTACGGGACCAAACTGTTTCTGGGCGAGCTTGTAAAATCCAAATTTTACCGTCTCGTTCATCTACGCCCCACTCCATATCCATGTAACAACCATAATGTTTTTCGATTGCTTTTGCGTATTTAGCAAGCTCCAAAACTTGAGCATCTGTAATAACTTGTTGTTTAGCTTCATCTGCTGGAACAACTTCTTCAACACAGTCGCCGTCAGCTTTACGAACTAAGCGGATATGTTTGTCATTAATCATGCGATCTGTAATTTCCATTTTATCTTTATCTACATGGAAATTATCTGGTGTAACTGTACCTTGTACAACGTACTCACCAAGACCCCAAGAACCCTCGATAAGGATGTTGTTATCGTTGCCTGTTACAAGGTCAACAGTGAACATTACGCCAGCGGCTTTAGAGAATACCATCATTTGAACGGCAGCACTCAATGCTACTGTCATATGATCGAAACCTTGTTTTACACGGTAGTATGTTGCACGATCTGTGAAAGTAGATGCATAGCATTCTTTTACTTTCTCGATGATAACGTCAGCACCACGTACATTTAAATATGTATCTTGTTGGCCTGCAAAGCTTGCATCTGGCAAGTCTTCTGCTGTTGCACTAGAACGAACTGCTACGAATGGATTTTCTTCGTTTACTTTTTTACCAAGTTCTTCATAAGCATGACGGATAGCATCTGCCAATTCTTTTGGCATTTCTTCTTCGCAAATCATGCGGCGAATTTTAGCACATACTTCACGCAATAATGCAGAATTTTCTACATCATCTAACGCATCAAGTTCAGCGCGGATTTTATCTTCCAAACCTGTTGCTTTCATAAACTCACGATAACCATGAGCAGTTGTAGCAAAACCGTAAGGTACAGGTACATTAGTGGAGGATGTCAATTCCCCTAAGGAAGAAGATTTACCACCAACTAAATTAACATCTTCACGTTGTAATTCATCAAACCAAAGTACGTATGCTGTTTCGCGATTCATGTGAGAACCTCCTAGTCAATTAGTGCAACACATTAAACCTTTTACACATAAATAGTATACCTTAATTTAAAATCTGTCAATTTATATGAGGGTTATTATGCAAATAAATCTCCCTATATATATCTAAAAAGTTTTTCAGCACTCGCCCCGTTAGTCCCCATATGGTGTATTGTTCATAGGGATAGAAATAGACGGAGTAGTTTTGTCTAATTTTCCAGTCAATGTTGTAGCCTTCTAATAAATGGAATGGAAAGTCCTTTAACGGTCTTGTAGCTATATCTAGATGACCTACAGTTGGCTCCATGTCTAATAGATATTGTAATGGAACGGTGAATACCTCTCCTACTTCATCAGGATTTGGTTTTAAATCACTTGTATGTAAACGTACGGCTACAGCATATAATTTGACACCTATCGCAGATACGAGACAGTCTAAATTACCAAGTAATTCAATTTGATCTAAATCTATGCCCAATTCTTCAGAGCACTCACGCATGGCAGCATGGGCACTGCTTTTATCATTAGGTTCACAGTGGCCACCAGGAAAGCTAATTTCACCAGGCTGACGGCGTAGCTTATTACTGCGTACAGTAAATACTACGTGATCTTCCCCATCGATTTCTAGTAATGGTACTGCTACGGCCGCAGTTATAACATCAATGTCGGTAAGAACAGTATGTTCTCGTTTTTCTAGGAAATTAGATAGTTTCTTGTCCATATATAGTCCTCTTACTTTATAGTAAAATTTATACAATATCCATATAAATCTTTTATGTATCAAATTAGTATTTTATATTTATCTTTTATATTTATCTTTTATATTCATCTTTTATATTCATTATACATTAACTTGTACCTAAATTTTGGAGTTACTATTAATAGATACAATAGAGGAAAATCTTATAAAGAAAATGGACAAAAAAACTGTGATGAGGTTTCTACCCCATCACAGTTTTATATTAGTTAAATTTAATTTTTATAAATTTACGCTTACCTACTTGAACGATCATGCCCTCTTCAAGGGTAAGGTTTTCTTCTGTATATTTTTCTCCATTTACTTTAAAAGCACCAGCTTTAATGGAGCGACGTGCTTCACCATTAGAGGCAGTCAAACCAGCATCTGTACAGAATTGTGGTACAAAGATTGGTTCTGTTGGCGCATCCATAGCGTATTCAGGAATATCTGTAGGTAATGCGCGTTGTTGGAATACACGTTTGAATTCTTCTTCTGCCTCAAGAGCAGCCTCTTCACCATGGTACAAACGAACAATGGTACGAGCTAATTGCATTTTAGCGTCACGTGGATGTAATTCACCACTTTCAAGACGTTTTTCCATGTCCTCTTGTTCTTCAATTGGCATATCTGTAACGAGCATGAAGTAGCGCATCATCAATTCATCAGGAATAGACATTGCTTTACCGTACATTTCTTTAGGTTCTTCGTCGATACCGATGTAATTGCCTAAAGATTTACTCATTTTTTGAACACCGTCAAGGCCTTCAAGCAATGGCATTGTGATAACAACTTGAGGTTCTTGACCTTCTAATTCTTGTAAATGACGGCCCATTAACAAGTTAAAAGTTTGGTCTGTACCACCAAATTCAACATCAGCATGTAATGCTACAGAATCTTGACCTTGCATCAATGGATACATAAACTCATGAACACCAATAGCACGACCTTCTTTAAAGCGTTTATTGAAATCATCACGTTCCATCATACGCGCTACAGTGTAAGAACTTGCCAAACGTAGAACATCAGCAAAATTCATGGATTCAAGCCATTCACTGTTGTCGCGAACGATAGTTTTTTCAGGATCCAACACTTTGAAGATTTGTGTTTTATAAGTTTCAGCATTTTTCAATACTTCTTCTTTTGTAAGTGGTGGACGAGTTGCGCTTTTACCAGTAGGATCACCAATACGTGCAGTGAAACCACCGATAACAATCACTACTTGATGACCAAATTCTTGGAACAAACGTAATTTACGAAGTGGTACAGTATGACCCAAATGAATATCTGGCGCTGTTGGGTCCAAACCTAGTTTTACAACTAACGGTTTATTTTCCTTAATGGATTTTTCTATTTTCTTTACAAGATCTTGTTCATTAATTAAATCTGCTACGCCGTGTTTAATTTGGCGTACTTGTTCTTGAGCACTAACCATGATAATCCTCCTCGAAATACTATTGTTTTAGTATACCATTATCTAAAAACTTTCACAATTATATATATAGTATTGGTTTTAAGCCTTTTATGATATAATATTTATAATTGCGTAATAGAATTTACGTTATATTTACTAACAAAAGAAAAAAGAGGTGACTCTATGAGTAATAACTCAAATGCGAGAAGCAGCCGCCGTTCTAACGGTAGCGGCTCTACACCGAAGAAAACAAGTCCAAAGCGTCTATTTTGGATTTGTGCCCTTCTCCTTATACTCATCGTAGCCGGAGGTGGCTGTGGTTTTATCAGTGCCACACTGTCTAACCTACCAGATGTATCCAATGTACGTCCTTCCGCATCGTCTCAAATTTACGATGTGCACGGTAATCTCATCACAACGGTTCATTCCACAGAGAATCGATTACCAGTACCTTTAAAAGATGTACCAAAGGATTTACAAAATGCCTTTGTTGCTACTGAGGACTCTCGCTTCTACTCCCATCACGGTATCGACCCAGTTGGTATCTTACGTGCTGTATGGGTTAACCTTGTTCATAGTGGCGTATCTGAAGGTGGTTCTACTATCACTCAACAGTTAGCGCGTAATGCATTCTTGTCTCAAGACAGAACATTTAAACGTAAAATTTCTGAAGCATTACTAGCACTAAAAATTGAACAACACTACACTAAGGATGAAATCCTAGAAATGTACATGAACCAAATTTACTTTGGTCAAGGTGCATACGGTGTACAATCTGCAGCTCATGTGTACTTTGGTAAGGATGCTAGCCAATTAACGCTTGCTCAAGCAGCGCTCATTGCGGGCTTACCACAAAGTCCTAACTACTACTCTCCATTCAATGATTTGGAAGCTAGTAAAAAACGTCAAGCCGTTGTATTAGGCCAAATGGTTAAATACGGATACATTACACAAGAGCAAGCTGATGAAGCGCGTCAAGCAGATTTAGGCTTAGTGGCAAAACAAGAACAAACGCATGAAAAATCTAATGCGTCTTACTTCATTAACTATGTTATTGCACAAGTTTCTGAAAAATATGGTGACGATGCAATCTATAAAGATGGTTTAAAAATTTATACTACTCTCGATATGGATGCACAAAATGCAGCTGTAGCAGCAATGCAAAACTTGCCTAACTACTACACAGATAGCAATGGTTTACATCAACCACAAGGTGCTATCGTAGCTATGAACCCTCATAATGGTTACATTATGGCTATGGTTGGTGGCCGTGGTGATGATGCATTTAACCGTGCTACACAAGCAGAACGTCAACCAGGTTCCGCTATGAAACCATTTGTATATTTGGCAGCTATTCAATCTGGTAAAACTCCTGGTTCTATCGTAGATGATAGCCCTGTTACATTTGGTAACTGGAGCCCTAAAAACTATGAAAATGACTTCGTAGGTAGCATTACATACCGCTATGCATTACAACATTCTCGTAACGTAGCTGCCGTAAAAATTGCTGATGAAGTAGGCATGTCTAAGATTATTAAACTTGCTAAAGAAATGGGTATCTCTACTCTAACTGATCAAGATAATAACTTGTCTACTGCACTTGGTGGTTTAACTCATGGTGTAACACCTCTTGAAATGGTTCAAGCTTATGGTGTACTCGCTAATGGTGGTATCAAAGTTCAACCTACGGCAATCGTTAAAATTGTAGACCGCAATGGTCAAGTTGTGGAAGAAAACTCCATCCAAGAAAAACGTGTTGTAGATGAAAAAGATGCAGCTATCATTACAAATATGCTAGAATCCGTTATAAATGGCGGTACTGGTGGTAATGCCGCAATCGGTCGTCCTGCAGCAGGCAAAACTGGTACAACAGATGATTCCAAGGATGCTTGGTTCGTTGGTTACACGCCTGATTTAGTAGCTGCCGTTTGGATTGGTGATGACTATGGCTCGGAAACATTACGAGGCATGACCGGTGGTGACACACCTGCTATTATGTGGGGCCAATTCATGGCAAATGCGCTTGCCAATACCCCTGCTTCTGACTTCTCCGTTCCTGCTAGCGCTCAATCAGCTGTTTCTGAAGGTTATTATAATCCTGTAAAAGCACAGCCTAAAAAAGAAGCTGCTAAGGACGAAAAAGCAGACAAAAAAGACGATAAAGACAAATCGAAAGATGAAGCTGTAAAAGATGACAGTGGCTCAAAAGATGATGCAACTGAACAGAAATCTAATTCATCCAAAAGTAAAAAGTCTAGTAAAAAAGATCGTTAATCTAATACTCTAAAGGAGCGGAACATGTGTTCCGCTCCTTTCTTTTACGTAAAAAGGTAGTAAGTTCTAAGAACTTACTACCTCTTCTATTTCTATATATGTATATGGCTATACCCCATAACCAATTTGATATACGATAATAATTTACTGTATTATCTATAACTATATCACTATTGTGTAGCTTTATTTCAGAACTACATTGGTAGCTCCTGCACCACCTTCATCATAGCCTGCCGTTTCAAAATGAGCTACATTCGGTAAGGTACGCAAATATTGATGTACACCTTCTCGTAATGCGCCAGTCCCCTTACCGTGAATAATGCGCACTTGATTAACACCACCAAGTAAAGCTTGGTCAATAAATCTACCAACAGAAACTGTCGCTTCATCTACCGTTTGTCCAAGAATATTGATTTCAGTACGAACCTCTTTTTGGCGTTGTACGGCAGAGCCCCCCATACGCTTTCTAGTCTTAGGCATAGCTGCTTTTTGTTCCCGTTCAAGCTTATTTCCTTCTTCACGTGTAGTAGATTGTAATTCGCTAACCTTTACAGTAGCTGTTAGTCCATTAATATCTACATTCACACGATTGCCATTGATAGCTAATACGGTACCTAATGAGCGTAAAGATGTAACATATACTGCTTGGCCTACCTTAATAGTATCTGCAGTCAAAGATTTACGATCATCATCTACTGGAGATTCTGGTATATGTACATTAGAGATACCCTTACGTGCAGCATTAATAGCAGATTGACGCTTATCCTTATTTGTTTCAGAGAATTGCGATTTCAATTGCTTGATAATCGCTTCCCCTTCGACGCGTAAGCTACGTTTCATAGATTCTGCATCAGCTTGTGCTTTGGCTAAGATTTGTTTACGCTTTTCGTTAAACTGTTTCTTTTCCTTCTCTAATTGACCACGCATGCGACGTGTTTCATCAAGCTCTTTCTTTAAGGCTCTTTCCCGTTCAGATGCCTTACGAAGTTGCTCATTCAAATCTGAAAGGACTTCTTCCATTTCATGGCTACCAAATTGAGATTTATACTCTGCAGCGCGCGTTACGATATCTTTTGGCAAACCTAAACGGGCCGCAATACTCAACGCATGGCTACTACCAGCTACACCGATATGAAGTCGATATGTAGGTTTTAAGGTACGCTCATCAAACTCTACGTGGCCATTTTCAATACCTTCCGTATGGTATGCATAATTTTTAAGCTCATTATAATGGGTACTTACCATCATAAGGGCACCTTTTTTACGGAAGAACTCAAGAATAGATACAGCAAGTGCACTACCTTCTTCTGGATCAGTACCAGACCCAAGTTCATCCAGTAAAACCAAGTCGTTAGGACCACAATGTTTAATGATGGAAATAACTTGTGTCATATGAGCAGAGAACGTACTAAGGCTAGCCTCAATACTTTGCTCATCTCCAATGTCGGCAAAGATATTATGGAATACTGGTAACATAGATCCGTGATCAGCAGGGATAAATAGACCACATTGATTCATCAAACTCAACAGGCCTAATGTTTTAAGGGAAACTGTTTTACCACCTGTGTTAGAGCCAGTAATTAGCAAAATACGGTACGATGTGCCTAATTGAATATTCGTAGGCACTACCACATTCGGTGAAATTAATGGGTGACGAGCTCTCATGAGATTAACTGTTCTATCAGTACTCAAGATTGCTGGTACACCCTTATAAGAAATAGCAAGGCTCGCCTTACCATATACAAATTCGATATGTGATACCTTTTCACAAGCATCCATCAAATCATTGCTATGTTGTTTGACAAGAGCCGATAACTCGCGGTAAATACGCAAGACCTCTTGCTCTTCACCAATCAAAGCCTCTTGTAATTCATTATTTAGATTCACCAAACGCATCGGTTCAATGTAAAGTGTTTGACCCGTTGCAGAACGGTCGTGAATAAGGCCATCAAAGTATTGGCGATACTCTTGTTTTACAGGAATTACGTAACGATTATTACGCTGCGTAATGATGGTTTCTTGGAAATACTTTTGATTATCTTTATCATGCAGGATAGCTTGAATATCATTTTTAATCTTTTCACGAGTTTTAATAATCGTATTTCTAAGGCTCGCCAATTTAGGAGACGCTGTATCAAGCAATTCCCCCTTTTCATCAAAGACGCGTTTAAAACGGTTTTCAATGCGATCTGTATTCGGCATATCCTGTACCCATAGGGATAGCAATGGATAATCCATATATTTCGTTCTAAAGAACTTTGTCATGCGCTTATAAGCACCAATGGTCAAATAAATATCCCACAATGCTTCACGAGTAAGGACAAAGTCTTTTCGACTCTTTTTACAGGATTCACGAATATCTCGTGTACCACCTAACGGTTGTTCTACCTCTGTTTGTAGTGAACGCATAGCCTCTGCTGTTTCATCAAGATTCTCTTGAATTTGTTTTGCATCGATCATTGGCTCAATATTCATAGCCAATTCTTTAGCAATGGTAGAACTACAATGCTGTTGTAATTGTTCTTTTATATGGTGAAAGTCTAATACATCTTCGTTAAACAATGTACTACCTCTTTTATAAAATACCTCTAAAATAGTGGCCCCTTGTAATAGGCGTATCATCCTTGCCTACGCTTTTAGGAGGAGCCTCTTTTGTTCCATTTTGAATAGATACATAATCTGCTACAATGTTACGCAATCGATGTGGATCCATATGACGCCCATCGATGCGCAAGATATGTAGACCTTTACGATATAACTCGGGCACGTAAGCACGCATATCCATTTCATGACTATTCATGATGTGCATGCGGCAATAAGGATCGGTACGCAATGGGAACACTTCCCCTTTACGGTCCTTCAATGCATAGTCCTCTGTTACACATGGCATAGGACAGTTTTCCTTTTTGCCAGTGCCCACAAAACTAGCGATGGCACAATACTCAGAAATCATCATTTCTGTATAACCGTGTACCATTACCTCTAATGGCAAATGAGCAGATTTTTGTAAGTTTACTAATTGTGCCAAGGTCAACTCTAAGGATGGAGCTATACTACTCATATTAAAATCTTGCCATACTTGTAGTGCAGAGCCATTGAATATGTTAAGACCTGTATCAGCTTCAATAGCACCTGAATATCCTAACTCACGAAGCCATAATAGAGCTTGTGGCATATGAATAGAAATGCTATCTGGTTTAGACTCAACTATGGCCTTAAGCGTATTCATGTACGCGTCTACCTCATCATCTTTAACGACGCGAGGCGTAGCAAATACACAAAGCACATTATGCTCTTTACAAAGTTTGGCTACCTGCTCGTAGATGCTAATTTCATAAGGCTTACGTTGCAAACGGTCACCACCAAAGATAATCTTCTTAGCACCCCCTTCGATTGCTGCTTTTACACCATCGAGTTCATCAACGCGAGCACTCACCATAGGCTCTGTGTATTGAACCTTACTTTTAGCTACTAATGATGACATATTTCGGGGTTCTACAGCACGTTCTGCCCAAGCTGCTTCATGGTCTGTAAGCAACAAGTTTTCTAGCGCCTCTACAGCATCTCGGCGCAATGCATTTAACACACTAGCTGGCCACATATAAGGTCCATCAGGAATAGACATAGAGCCAAGCGTAAACAATGTATTACCTAATCTACCTACTTGGTCTGTAACCTTCTCTAATGTAGTCGGTTTATTATTAGCATAAACCGGTTCAAACTCATTAGATACTGTCACAGTACGACCATCATTTAATACAAAGGTAAGGTCTGTGCAAGGTTGTTCTCGGTCTGTATTAATAGATAGATAACCATGTACCTCTAATTTAGCACTGAAATCTTGTAAGCCTCGTTGCTTTTGAGATTTTGGCGTAGATGCTAAAAATACTTGTCCCGCTGCAAACCCTTCATCAGGTTTGCCTACAAAATGCTTTTCATCCATTAAGGACCAATTCTGATCAATTTGATAATACGTAATACTACCAGAATCTTGCATTACCTTTAAAAGTGATCCTTTTTCAATCGGTTCTGTTAGGAATAAATGAACTTGTCCTTTTTTGACCTCTGCTTTACCAATTAATTTGCCTTGATTATTTGGAGCTACAACAGTCATCATAGATTTCCCTACATGGTCTGTTAAGTAATCTGTAGAGAAGCCACGATTAAACCCAGACGCCAATGCATCGGCATCAGCAGCATCCATATGAGCCGTATCTAAAATATGACGATAGGTCCCAATGACTTGACGCACATAGGAAACCTTTTTCATACGCCCTTCTACCTTAAAGGACGTAACACCAGCAGCTACGAGCTCATTCATATGCTCACTATAGTTAAGATCCTTTGGGCTTAGTAAATAGGCTTCGTGTTTAGGTAGCAAACTAGTACCAGAAGAATCCAATAGTTCATAAGGCAAACGGCAAGGTTGTGCGCAGGCACCACGGTTACCACTGCGACCACCGATAAAGGAACTCATCAAGCATTGACCAGAATAGCACACACATAAGGCACCATGTACAAAGACTTCGATTTCAGCTGTACAGTTTTTACAAATATGTTCAATTTCAGAGAGGCTCAATTCACGAGCCAATACAACACGGGTAAAACCGAGTCTTTCATAAAAACGAACAGCATCTAATGTAGCAGCCGTCATCTGCGTACTGCCATGCAAGTGAAGTTTAGGAGCCACTCGTTGTGCCAATTTAGCAACTGCTAAATCTTGAACGATAATAGCATCCACACCGATGCGCTCTAAGTCCTTTAAATACGCCTCGAGATCCTTTAATTCGGAATCACCTATGAGGATATTTACGGTTACATATACGGACACATCTAAAATATGAGCCAAACGAATAGCCTCAGCCAGTTCTTCAATGCCAAAGTTTGCTGCATGAGCACGAGCATTAAAGCCTTTACCGCCAAGATAAATAGCATCAGCCCCAGATTCTAAAGCGGCTATAAAGTTTTCCATCGTACCGGCAGGAGCCAATAATTCCATGGATAATCCTTTCTACCTAACTAAAGGTATAACTATAGTACTAAAAGGGTTTACCATATGGTAAACCCTTTCAATATACTGCTTGAGATTAACGTAATCTGCAGTTAATTTCTGCTAATGCATCGATAATAGCTTGAATGTTACCATCAATATCTTCATCATTCAACGTGCCTTCCATAGAGCGGAATTGCAAGTTGTATGCAAGACTGCGGTAACCAGCTTCGATATGTTCACCTTCGTAAACGTCGAAGATAGATGCACTTTCTAAATATTCGCCACCATGCTCTTTAATGATAGATAAAATTTCACCACTAGATACGGACACAGGTGCCACAATAGCAAGGTCACGGCTAGTACCTGGGAATTTACTGAAAGATGTATAGCGGAATGCTGGAATCGTTAAGGATAATACTGCTTCCAAATCGATTTCAAACATGTATACTTTTCCTGGTAAATCAAAGTTTTTGCTCACTTGTGGATGTAATTCACCATATTGAGCAATCATTTTACCATCAACTACGTATTGAGCACTTACACCAGGGTGGAAGTAAGGTTCAGTGCCACGATTAATTTCATAGCCTTTAACACCTAGTTCAGCCAACAACGCATCTACGATACCTTTTACATCATAGAAATCTGTAGTGCGTTCTGCTTGATTCCAGCCAGCTTGGTTTGCTTTGCCCATCAAGATACCACAAGCCATAGGGCGTTCATGAGGTACCTCTGTCAAAGGCAATGCTTTTGGTTCATATACATTCGCTGTTTCAAACAACCAAAGATCCTTATTTTGTTGCGCAATATTGCGTTTCGCAGCTTCGATAACAGCTGGCACCAATGTAGTACGCATATAAGGGAATTCTTCGGAAATAGGATTCAAAATTGGAATGGCTGTATAACGGCTATCCCCTTCAGGAAGCATCATATTGGAAAGGCCATCTTTATGCATAAAGCTAAATGTAATGATTTGAGTCATACCCAATTTAGCTAACGTATGTGTTACCTCTTTCGTAAGAGCTTTCTTAGGCGTCATACCACCAGAGGACAATACGGCTACAGGAATTGTAGGAGCAATATTATCATAGTTATAAATACGAGCTACCTCTTCAGCGATATCAGGCATTACTGTTACGTCACCGCGCCATGTTGGAACGAGGGCAGATAATTGGTCCCCGTCTTCAGTTACAACGAATTCAAGGGCAGTCAAAATGCGAACCATTTCGTCTTTTTCAATGTTTGTACCCAAGTAATCGTTGATTTGTTTTGCTGTGAAAGTAACTGTATGTTGCTCTACAGGGTTCTTGTACAGATCGATAATGCCTACGTCAACTTTACAGGATGGGCAAATTTGTTGCAACAACTGTGCTGCTCTGTCGATAGCATAGGCAGTGTATTTATGGTTTACGCCACGTTCAAAACGTCCAGATGCTTCAGAACGCATACCAAGCGCTTTTGCAGTGCGGCGAATGGATGGTCCATTAAACACAGCAGCTTCAAGCATAACAGTAGTCGTTTCATTTGTTACTTCGCTATCAAAGCCACCCATGATACCAGCTACACCTACTGGGCGTTCTGCATCAGCAATAATAAGCATAGAGTCATTCAATTCACGTTCAGAACCATCAAGTGTAACAAGAACTTCACCATTTTTAGCACGTCTTGCCACTAGTTGATGACCTTTTACATGGTCATAGTCATAGGCATGCATAGGTTGACCAAGTTCTAACATAACATAATTTGTTACGTCTACTACATTATTAATAGGACGAATGCCGCTATTACGTAAACGGTTTTGCATCCACAATGGGGATGGCTCAACCTTAACATCAGTTACTACACGAGCTGTAAAACGCGTACAAAGGTCATCAGCTTCGATAGATACAGATGCTTTGCCTTCAATGGATTCGCCATTCTCGTTAACCATAATAACAGGGAATAAAGCTTTTTGATTTGTCATGACTCCAAATTCACGGGACAAACCAACCATTGAGAAGCAATCAGCTCTGTTAGCGGTGAGTTCAAATTCATATACTGTATCATTTAAGCCTAAAACATCTTTTACATCAAGACCAATTGGTGTTCCTTCAGGGAAAATGTAAATTCCTTGAGCTTCTTCTGGCAATACTAAGTCGCTAGAGATACCAAATTCTGCAACAGAGCAGAACATACCTTCAGATACAACACCGCGCAATTTACCTTTTTTAATTTCTGTGCCATCAGCTAAGCGAGATTTATGATACGCTACAGGCACAATTTGACCTACTGCCACATTAGTAGCAGCCGTTACGATTTGCTTAGTAACAGGCTCCCCTTCTTCAGTAAGACATTCTACTTGGCATACTTGTAATTTATCTGCATCTGGATGTTTTGTAATCTCCACGATTTTGCCAGTATAAATTTTCTTAATGCCATTATCCATAGCAATGACATCTTCTACAGGAATACCAGCTTGTGTTAATTCATCGGCCAATTCTTGAGCAGGACGATTCATATCCACAGGCACGTATTCGTTCATCCACTGTAAACTTGCTTTCATGAGTTCCTCCTAAAATTGTTCCAAGAATCGTACATCATCTTCAAAGAATAGACGTAAATCGTTAATGCCATATAAAAGCATAGCAATACGTTCTACGCCCATGCCAAAGGCGAAGCCTTTAACCTTTTCAGGATCGTACCCATTAATACGCAATACATCGGGATGAACCATACCGCAGCCCAAAATTTCAAGCCAGCCTGTATGAGAACATACGCGGCAACCTTCACCACCACACATTACACAAGAAATATCTACCTCTGCAGATGGCTCTGTGAATGGGAAGAAGCTTGTACGGAAACGTACCTTTGTGTCATCACCATACATGTGACGTAAGAAGGACTCTAATGTACCTTTTAAGTCAGCAAATGTAATATGCTCATCGATGATGAGACCTTCCACTTGATGGAATACAGGGGAATGAGTCGCATCATAGTCCCAACGGTAAACCTTACCAGGCGCAATCATACGGATTGGGCTATTAGGTTCATGACGTTGCATTGTACGAGCTTGTACTGGAGATGTATGCGTGCGTAATAAGAAGTTTTCTGTAATATAGAAGGAATCTTGCATATCACGTGCAGGATGATCTTTAGGCAAGTTTAAGCATTCAAAGTTATAGTAATCTTGTTCTACTTCTGGACCTTCTTCAACGGTATACCCCATTTTCATGAAGAAGTCTTCAATCATTTCATTAACCTTCGTTAATGGATGGATATGACCAGATTTTGGTGCACGGCCAGGCAATGTAATATCGATGCGCTCTTGTTCTAAACGAGCATTTAACTCGGCAGTTTCCATATGAACTTTAAGCTTATCAATTTTCTTCTCTATATCTTCTCGAACAGCATTAACAAGTGCCCCCGCTTTAGGACGTTCTTCTGGAGATAGTTTACCAAGACCTTTTAGTAGAAGCGTTAACTCACCTTTTTTACCTAAATATTTAATGCGTATATCTTGTAATCTATTTTGTCTCAATTTTAAATTTTTTAATAAAACTTTACAGAGTTCATCCATATCGCGACTCTTATTATTCATATTTTGTAAGTATTCTATATCACCAATGGCATCAAGGGCTTCTGCCTTAATACGTTGTAATTCTTGTTCCATTCAAGCATCCTCCTATTTGTAAAAGTCTAAACTATATTATACCAAATCAGGGTTGTCTTCTTCAATAAAACGCCATGGTAATTCAGGTAATGGCTTCTCTTCTAGTACAAAAAATGTACCCCGTGCTAAATGAACGAGTTCACCTAATTCATTATAAATACGAGCTGTCGCAACCATGGTTGTTTTACCATTGTGCTCTACATTGGCTACCCCACGCAATACAGTACCGCCTTTAACAGCTTTCACATAGTTACCATTAAGATCAATAGTACTCACAGATTTGCCTAATGTAAAACAAGCTGTTCCCATCACACTATCTGCTAAGCCAATACATACGGCACCATGCAAATCCCCTCTAAAATTGCAGTAATCTGTTTCATTTGTTTGCAATGTCATTTCCGCATGACCTGGTTCCACTGCTGTAATCGCAGAATCTTTCACCCAAGAAAATGGGTTTTGATCTCGTAATTCGTTGAAATATTCTAACAATGTTGTAGCCATAAGGTTCTCCATTCTATATACATACCCATAGATTAACTAATCTAAATACTAAGTCTATTACATTACCTGTATGAAAATCTCTATAGTTATATGTCAAAATTCAATACAAACATATAAAAATGGTGCGTTACATCATACATATTGTATCATGCAACGCACCATATGCGAATAACTCTATCTAATTACATGGTATGTTCTTAAGAAAATACATTTATAAATTCAAAACTATTCATAATGCAATGCATCGATTGGATTGAGTTTAGCCGCTTTACGGGCTGGGTATATACCAAAAATCAAACCAATAGCCATGGAAAAGGCAAAGGACATTATGATTGTTGGAACAGATACAATTGTACTCATTCCAGATACTATTCCAATTACTTTTGAGGCTCCTATACCGAAAGCAATACCAATAAAGCCCCCCATCAAACTGATTACAACGGCTTCTATTAAGAATTGCGTAACAATTACGCTATACGTAGCCCCCAAAGCTTTACGCACACCAATTTCTCGAGTCCGTTCCGTTACAGATACAAGCATGATGTTCATAATACCAATGCCACCTACAACTAGAGAAATCGCAGCAACAGCCCCCAGGAATAACGTAAATGTTCCGGTCGTCTGAGCCACTGTTTCCATAATAGATTTCATATTTTGAATATTGAAATCATCCAAATTTGTATCTTTAATATTATGACGAACACGCAACAAGTTCTCTATATCTGCCTGCAAACGATCGATGCCCTCATCATCCTTAGCCACAACATACACCCTGCGAAGATAGTCAATGCCCTCTACGCGCTCCATTGATGTTGTATATGGAATTAACACCGTATCGTCTTGGTCATTACCCATGGTTCCGTTCCCTTTACTTTTGAGAACACCAATGACACGGAATGGAATATTTTTAACACGAATTTCCTTGCCTACAGGATCTTCATCACCAAACAAATTTTTTACTACCGTTTGTCCCACAACCGCTACACGTTCTCGGTTCTGAACATTTTTATCGGAGAAAAATCGACCAGATGTCATAGTCCAATTATTTACGTCCTGAAAGTTAGAATTAACCCCCGCAACAGATGTAGTCCAGTTTTTATTTTGATAAATCACCACATAAGAGCCATTTGTCATAGGACTGGCGGCTTTTACACCTTCTAACTTGGCAATAGCTTCATAGTCAGATATTTTCAACGATTTCATGGACCCCTGCGAAGGTCTAGCACCTGGCGTCCGCGGCGCCCCTGGCAGAACTACCAACAAGTTAGAGCCTAAGCTAGAAATAGAATCCTCAATATCTTGCTTCACCCCATTACCGATAGATACCAATGCAATAACAGCTGCTACACCGATAATGATACCTAACATGGTCAAAAGGGAGCGCAATTTATTAGCAATCAAGGAAGCCCATGCCATTAGAAAACTTTCTTTATACATTAGGCACCTCCTTTATAGGAGTCATATTAGAATTGAACGAATCCTCTACGATTATCCCATCTTTCAAGACTACATTACGACTCGCGTACGTAGCAATATCCGGTTCATGTGTAACTAGAAGAATCGTACGGCCTTCATCATGAAGGCCTCGAAAGATGTTCATAACGTCAATGGTTGACTTGGAGTCAAGATTCCCTGTCGGTTCATCAGCCATGATAATAGCGGGATTATTTGCCAATGCACGAGCAATCGCCACACGTTGACGTTGCCCACCAGACAACTCGGATGGCAAATGGTCCATACGCTCGCCCAAGCCGACAGACTGTAATAATTGAGTGGCCCGTTCAATGCGCATCTTTTTATTTACACCTGCATAAATCATAGGAAGCGCTACATTTTCTAGGGCTGTTAATTTTGTCAACAAATTAAAGCTTTGAAATACAAAACCGATCTGTTTGTTACGTACATACGCAAGCTCATCATCAGATAAGGTAGCAACCTCGTCTCCATTGAGTCGATAAGAACCAGTTGTAGGTCGGTCCAAACATCCGAGAATATTCATAAAGGTTGATTTACCAGATCCAGATGGCCCCATAATGGATACAAATTCACCCTTATTGACAACTAAATCAATACCATGTAGAACAGGTACTGATAATTTGCCATTCACATAGGTTTTTGTAATTCCTTGTATGTCAATTACTGTTTGGTTCATAAGCACCTACCCTTAGAATGGTCCAGCTACATTATTTTTTGGTGCATTCACATCACCACTTACGATAATTTCATCACCTTCAGATAAACCTTTTAAGATTTGAACATTAGTATCCCCAGTTACACCTGTAGAAACAGCGGTTCGTACTGGTTGACCATCTTTTATAACATATACATACTCACCTTGTTTGTCCGTACGTACAGCAGTAAGAGGAACTACCAATGTATTTTTAATATCTTCACCAAAAATTGTGGCACGAGCCGTCATAGTTGGTAGGAAATTACCTGCAATATTTTCAGGAATTTGAACCTTAACAGTATAGTACACAACACTACTACTTGTAGTGCCCATATTACCTTTTGTACCTTTTGCAATTTCAGAAACGTAACCTGTGAAAGTTTCACCTGGCTTAGAATCTACAGTAAACTCTACTTTAGCACCTTGTTTGATATTGCCAATATCTGTTTCATCTACAGTAAGATAAATCTCTAAATTTTTTAAATCTGCAATGGTAGCAATGATCATTTGTGTGGAGATACCAGTACTAATAGTTTGACCTGCTTTTAGTGGTGTACCTACAACAGTACCAGACATTGGAGCTGTAATCGTAGCATCACTTAAATCCGCTGCAGCACGTTCATAGGTAGATTTAGCACGTTCATAAGCTGTTACAGAATCATCATATGTTTGTTGTGCAATAGCATCTTGAGCCGCCAAAGATTTATAACGATTCATATCAAGTTCTGCTTTAGCCAACGCTGCACGGGCATCATCAACAGATGCTTGTAATTGACGTGTATCAATATAAGCAATAACTTGACCAGCCGTAACTTGATCATTCTCTTTAACTAAAACTTTTTCAAGTTTACCAGCAACGTTTGTAGAAACATCTACATAATTTACAGGGTTAATAGTACCTGTAGCACTGATACTAGTTTTTACATCACCCTTTTCAACCTTGCCAGTAGTGTATAACGTTTGTGCTTGATTTGCATTTAGACTATCCATGTAGTAATATGTGCCGCCACCAAGAACACAAAGAACAACAGCACCTGTTACTATACGTTTACGATGCTTTTGTAAGAACTCTTTCATTATGATCTCCTTTTTTTAAGATGAAGATATATTAAAAAGACATTTATTCTATATCAACACATATAGTATTTTTAAATTATACAGCACCAATTGCTTTTACGCAATATAATTTCATTAATGAATAAATTATGATATATAAAAAAATGGCCCTTACGGGCCATTAACTACTCAATATTGATAATAGTCTATAATCCTTTTCATCAATTGGAAATTCAAGACGTTCTGCCTCTTCATAAGATAGGGCGCGGATATGACCATCTATATAACCTACTAATCGGTTATCAACACCACTCATTAATAGATTAAGGCAGGCTTCACTCATACGAGCCGCTAAAATAGCATCAAATGCCGATGGACCACCACCACGTTGTAAGTATCCTAACACGGTTAAGCTAGGATCAAATTCCGTATGCTCCTTGATGAAAGCTTTCACCTCACCGCTGTTATAGGCACCTTCTGCAACGAGGATGACACTATATTCTTTACCCCGAATTTGTGTTTCCTTTAAATGACGACACACCGCATGTAATGACATTGGATTTTCCGGAACCAAAACTATTTCTGCCCCACAAGCTAGTCCTGCCTTTAATGCAATATGTCCAGCTTTGCGCCCCATGACCTCCACAATGGCTACACGTTCATGGGAATTTGATGTATCCCGAATACGTCCAACCGCATCAACTACCGTATTAAGAGCCGTATCATAGCCTATCGTATATTGTGTACCACCCATGTCATTATCTATCGTACATGGAATGGTCATAGTAGACATACCAAGTTTAGATAAACTTGTAGCACCACGCATGGAGCCATCACCACCGATAACAACCAAATGGTCAATGTCATAAGCTTTCAAAATATTATAAGCTTTGCGTTGAATCTCTTCATTTTGAAATTCTGGAAAACGTGCTGTTTTCAGCATCGTACCACCTTGTGTTATGATGCCACCAACGTCTCGATTCGATAATGGAAATATCTTTTCCTCAATGATACCTAAATAGCCACGTTCAATACCAAATACTTCAAAACCTTCATGTATAGCTTTTCTAGTTAGTGCTCTTATGGCGGCGTTCATTCCAGGTGCGTCTCCGCCGCTTGTTAGTATTGCGATTCTTCTCATATCCATTACCCCCTTGTGGTGTACGTTGTTTGGATATATTATGTGCCTTACCTTTTTTATTCGTTTGATTAGAAGTCTTTTGTTTATACCTTTTATCATAACGAATTTTATTAGACATTGCTCTTTTTGATACTGCTTCAGAAATCTCTTTTTTCCTACTTTGGTGATTATTCAATTGTATATCTTTAGATGCTTCTTTAGCATCTACATCGTTTGTATCATTGGGTTGACGTCTTGCTTTAAATTGCACATCTGAGGTATCTAATTCATCCTCAATACGCTGTATAAAATCATAGGTCCGGCCATTTGTTGTATCTAGTACAAAATCGCACTGCTTATACACGGGCTTCCACGATTGTATCATAGCATGTACAAAGGCATTCACATTACTATAGTCCATTGTAGGCCGTTTCCCAACACGGCGATTCACGCGACTGACAATACGGAATTGTGCAGCTCGGATACCAATAATATAGGAATATTTTTTTAATACCTTTAAGGTGCGATGTTCAATAGGAAAATTCCCCCCCACAGAAATCACTGCTTCATGGTATAAGCAAACCTTTTTTAGTACATCCATTTCGGCGCGGCGGAATGCTTTTTCTCCTATCTTTTTAAATATCTCAGCAATGGGCAACCCAAAACGACTTTCTAATACGCGATCGGTATCTACAAATTGCCACCCCTTGCGTTCCGCAAGGTTTCGTCCGAAGTGACTTTTGCCACTTCCCATAGAGCCGATGAGCATAATATTCCGTTTTATTATCATCTATTATGTGCCCCTTATCATTACATATCCTTCATTGTACTATAAAATGGCCCAAAAACAAAGACAGACTATAGACATAAAATCTATAATCTGTCTTTATATAATACACACGATTTTCATTACGGTTTTATAATCGATTTAACTGCACAATGTACATAAACTACATTACCTTTACGTTCTATATCTTCTATTTCTATACGGCGTGAAGGATCCTTTTCTTCAACAGTATTTATCCAGTTAATCATACGCTCTGTACTACCTAATAACCTTAATTCTAGTATACCTTCATGCTCATCAGTACTGACAATCATTAATGGTTCTCCTTGCAAGGAATCAAAAATACTTGTATTAGAACTCGTATTTGATGTCTTGTTCTCTATAAAAGATTCTAATAGTTTTGCTTCATTAGACACTATATAATCCGACTCAGCATTCATTTGTATAAGATAATTATCTTGTTGATTTTTTATGTTATTATTTTTTTCTTCAAAATAGATATGCCCATACATAGAAAGACTAATGAGTATCCCCCACAACACTAGGCCCGCTAATATTTTCTCGACCTGATACGTTGTGCTCTCTTTTAGATCCGTCCATATGGAATGTATAAACACCTTTGTCTGCTTTAACCGTTCCATGACACTCCATTCCTAGTAATTTTTGTTGGAGAATAGCAATAAATTTACGACACACTTCGTCACTCGTGCCTATACCATCTATACTGATACGTCCCTCCTTAATGCTAAGATGCTGTAAACTAATATGTTCTGCCATGGCGACATCAAGAATATATACGACCATTGTATTGGGTAATATATCAGTCTGATTCTTAGAGAGTTTATTCTTTATTATTTTATTTCTTATTTCCATTAATTCACCGTATTGTTGATGTATTTCTTGATACTGAGTATTTGCTTGCAATTGTACAAAGTCTGTCTTCTGATTTTCATAGCTACGATAGCTTGACCAGCAACTATATAAGGTAACAAATCCTACTATAACGTATATAAAACTTATCCCGTAAAGAAAGTATCGATAGGTATGCCATAAACTATGCCATCGTAACGAACGAGGCATTAAATTAATATATCTATCCTTACCAGCCCAATCCAATCCATTTAAGCCCCCTTGCTGCCATACCGATAGCCATGTCCCAATCTAATTGTCCTTGCTTGCAACGATTACGACCACGACCTAAAAATAATAATGGAATATATTCAGTTTCTCCATACATGGAAATTATACCTTCCATATCTGTCCGTTCTTCATTTGTTATAGATTCTAACCCATACATCCGAATTCCCTGTATCTCATCTATACCAAAGTCTTGTAATCTCACTTCTAACTTATCCATAGCTTCAGCTACATCGCTACCAGTAATAGGTACAATACACTCTTGAATGCATATATCATTCCACCAAAGCCATAAATGCATGGCGCCTTCTTCTACAACACCTGTTACAGTACCGCTGCGCCGCATCAAGCAATAACAAATAGGAATAGGCCAAAAATCAATAACATCAACGGGTGCATAAGTATCTCGTATACCTTGCTTCAAAAGCTCTAGTGAATGCCGATCTACAGCCACCATAAACATATGATAATTGTGTCGTGGATATTCCCGGCGACAAGCATCCATTTGGAAACTATCTCCATCAAAACTAAAGTAGTCCTCTATATTCCACTTTATAAACTCCTTCATATCAAAATCATGAGGATCATAAGGTGCTACATGCATTTGTGTATCAATATTAGCAACAATACTATAGGCCCCTTCATCTAAATCATACGTTTCTATAAATTTTGTAACGTCTTCATCAATAGGTCCTGTACGCTTCATTTCTAACGCATCAGTAATGACCATTATTTTATTTTCTATATGAGCGGTAACACATACAATATGTTCATCAGTTATACATACTCCGGAATGTATTTTCTTTTTTCGTTTCATAGAATCACCTCAATAAGGTTTTACCTTTATAACATGCATATGTTTTTCTTTATCTACGGTCACATACATATGTACACGACTCACGATTTCACTATTCTTCAGTTTTCCATAACTCATAATATGACGCGGATTATCTGTTGAGCTGTCCGCTTCAATAGTAATCTCTACATTTTCATCATCTATTACAACTAGTTTATTTTGAAAGTCCCATACATTTCCTAATTTACAATAGCCAACAAACCAATGAGCACCTCTTTGTGCTGCGTAATGAGCTTCTTCCAAATGCAATTCATCTACCACATTACTTTCACATATTTGTCCTATACGAAGCCCCATAAAAGCTAATAGTAATAAAAAGGACATCGTAAGTATCGCTATATATGTAATAAAGCCCGCGTTATGGGCTCCTATGTTCATGACTTGTCTCCTCTTTACTTTTATACCAATCATAAATAGCACTCTGTCCAATAGAGACCTCATATATGGTTAGTCCTCCATAACCACTTGTATATTTCCTATCATTAACAAAACGATTGTTAATATACCAGCGCAAATACACGGTCCCATTAGTATCTACACTAAAAGGATATTCCTGAGTATAGCCCACATTTCGTTTATCTGTAGTTCCTACAATTCGGCTGCCACTGACAGGCTGCAAGCTACTATCTGTTAATTTTCTGTATAGTGCATGACGTTGTACAGTTAAAGTTGTACGTTTTGTATCGTGAATATATAAACTCTTATTATGGTCTTCTACAGTAACCTTCACAGGGTTCCATATCATTTGAGCCACAACCATCCGCCGTGTATATCGACCATCCTCCATCATAGCTACACTATCCAGTAATTTAGCATCCCACATAACTGCATAGAATACGATGCCTAACAATATGGTAAGAACTATGACAGAAATCGTCATACTAATGAGCGTAGAATATAAAATAAATCCCATATTATTTCTATTCTTACTATTATTTTTCTTATTATTATTTTTATTCTTATTTGCTATAGGATTCTGCTTATATTCTTTGTTCTTTCCAATTACCTTTTCTATATCCTCGCCGTTCAATGTATCCCCTCCAAATCAACTGATAGAGAGTAGACAACAGATTGATTATCGATGGCATCTACTGTTAATCGTTGTAAAGATACACCTTCTATCACTACAGGCTTTATATATGTTTTATAAGTAATTTTTTCACTAGGACTCATAGTGAATTGAGAGTTATATACACCTGCTTCTATTGTTCCAGTTTTATAGTAAGAAGCTTTAGCCTTTTCTAAATACGTTATGGTATCTTGCAATATATGATCCCAATAATACGCCTTATATACCGTAAGAGTAGCCATCCAAAATATAGATAATACAATAGGTAAAATGAGCATGATTATAGCAGCTGATATTAAGGCATCACCATACATAAATCCTTCAGTGCACTTCTTCCCACCTAATACGCCCCGTTTGTACAGATATCCATATGCGATTTTTCTCACCACTTTCACGATCTTTCAAAATAATTTCTGTCCCATCATAAGGTAAGCCTAAAGCTGAAAAAGAAATAATAGTCATAGACCGCGTGCTCTCAATATTTGACGGCAATGATATATTTACCGTATGATGATTGGCATCTTCCTCTAAGGTGTAACTGTCCTTATTTAATATAAAAAGCATTCTCCCTTTACCATTAGATTTATGCCCTAGCATAGACCAAAGTTGAACTTTCTTGAGCATATACACCACCTCTTGCGTAGTACCATTTAAGGTATAACGACTAGGTGTTATTACAATAGGTAAAGCAATAGAGATGAGCAGTAAAATTAAACCAAGCGTAATAATCCATTCTGCCAGCAAAGATCCACTTTGACGATTTATAAGTTGTACCTTAACCATTGGTAAAGCACCTCCATATAGGAACCCCCATGTAAGGCACACCATCCACCAAAGCATAAAAAGGGACCAAATGGGATATATCGATTACGATAACCTGTTAGTAAGAGATAGAGAGAACCAACACAAAATGCTACGTAAAAGAAACATATAATTTCCCATGGCGAGAGCCACATTGCAATAGCAGAAAACCATTTAATATCTCCTATGCCAAAACCTTTATGGCTGATCAAACGAAGTCCATATGTAATAGCCCCTACGCTCATAACACTTAACACGGTTACTAACATAGATTTATCATTTATATAGCTATACATAATCCCTCCTATTACAAGAGCTAGCGCTCCTTCATCGGGCAATATATAGTAATGCATATCGATGGTAGCACCTGCTATGATGATGAGTGAAAACACAGCATACAAAGCAATGTGAGTATAAGATATTGCTTTTGATGAAACTATAATAGGCAGAACTATAGATGCTATATATACAAAAAGGCCTATTACATAATTGGTCCCTTTCATACCTTGTCCTTTCATATAACTAACGTATGTAATTCATAACCTATACAAGTTAATTAAGGCTCATTAGGTGCTTTAACAACAACAGATTTTGAGGTCCCACCACTGACTACTTCATAAGTAATAGTGTATTCTTTCCCTTTTGCAGTCTTAACATGTTCAGTAAGATAACCTTCCTTATATAAATTTTCTACTGTTGGAGGTGTATCGACATTCTTGTCAATCATATACAACTGAGTAGCATTCTTAATTATTTGTATATCTGCTGTTTCCTTAGCGTTTCGAGCTTTATCCGCAGCAGATAAGAATTGTGGCATCGCAATAGCTGCTAGTATAGCAATAACCGCCACTACAACCATTAATTCAACGAGAGTAAATCCGCCTTTTCTCGATTTTTTAAACCCTTCTCGAACACGAGAAATATGTAATCGATCTACGACCCATTGACCGCACATTTTTAATTGATGATTCACTCCATGAATCATATGCATAAAAGAATTCATAATATCCTCCTTTTTAATAGTTAAGTAGTAACATTGTCTATTGACCTCCTAAGTTGGCAATGGACGTAAATAAGGGATACATAACAGATACAACTAATACGGCTACACCAATTCCCATTACGGTTAGTAGAATCGGTTCCAACAATCGTTCTAAACGAGCAATATATTTTGAAAGTATAGATTCATAGTAGTATCCACAGTGGTTTAACATTTTTACTAATTCGCCACTCTCTTCTCCAATGGAGATCATTTGCCATATAAAAGAATTTCCTATTTGACCACTACGCAAACTTTCTTCAAATGAGTGTCCTGATAATAACTTTGCTTCCACCTGTTCACTACATTCAGCACCATATATATTCCCCCACAAAGGGCGAGTAATATTCATGGTGTGAATAATAGAGATACCAGAATCTAGTAAGAGAGCCCAAACTTTTAACATGCTCGTATAGTACACACAAGTACTCCATTGGTATCGGTGAGCCAATAGCCAAAGCCAACGATGTACTTTACACTTTATACTATGTTGTTTATAAGCAAATGCTAATGAACCTATTACAACACAATGTATAGCTATTACCATTAGAGGATGCGATTTTAACCCTTGTCCTAATACAAAAAGAGCTCGCGTCATCAAAGGTAATGTAATATGCATAGTGGTAAATACATTTTCAAATGAAGGAATAATAAACAAAATGGTGACTAGAAAAAATATATTCATCATTAAAAGAAGAAATAAAGGGTAAGAAATAGCACTTATAACCTTTTGTTTCAGCTGCCTCTCCCAATCATAGTGACGGGATATATATTGTAAACTTTCACCCAAGGTGCCCGCTGCTTCACCACTTTCTAGTAAAGCCAAAGCAATAGGAGGACATCCTTCACTTCGTAAAGCTTGTGATAAAGTCTGACCACGCTCTATAGATTCATATAAAGCTGTATAGAGTAGACCTCGTTTCCCCTGACAGAGTAACTGTAAGGCACGCCGTAATGGAACACCAGATTCAATGAGTAGACCTAATTGATAAGTCACATCTACCACCATAGTATGATTCCATTTATGTTTCTTTTTTTCATCCTGCAACGATATCCTATAAATTTTATAGCCATCTCGTTTTAACCGTATTGCAATTTCCTGTTCTGAGTCACCCCACATCAAACCTTTTTCTGTTTTATCTTGATTATTTTTTACGACATATTCATAAGCCTCCATATATCCACCTACGATAATTGTTGATCAAGCAAGGTATGTAATTGTTGTTGAGCTCCATATTGTGCCTTTACATCTCGTACAGCCATTTCTAATGTTTTCATTGGTAGTTGTGTTTCTTGGATAGAAATGATTTGTGGTTCCTTACGGGTCCGTATCAAATTTGCTACTGCATGGGTATTTAGCAAAATATCACGAATAGTAATGAACTTTTTATTCCATCGAAGTAAACGCTGACATATAACGGCCCGTAACACTTGAGATATTTGATTGCGTACCTCTTCTTGTTGCTCCCCAGGAAACAGAGAAATCATGCGATGAACAGCCATCACTGCACGCTGTGTATGCATGGTCGCCATTACAAGGTGACCAGTCTCTGCCGCATGAAGTGCCGCTTCAAGAGTTTCACGATCTCGAAGTTCGCCTACCATAATGACATCCGGATCCTCTCGTAAGGCATCTCGAATACCATCTGACATAGTATTGATATCAGCACCTAATTGTCGTTGATGGATCAAAGACTTATTAGGTGCAAACTCAAATTCTATGGGGTCCTCTAAGGTAATAATGTGACGCTCCATAGTCTGATTAATATAATCAATACAACAAGCTAAGGTAAAACTTTTACCACTGCCTGTAGGTCCACAAACAAGCAATAGACCATCATGTGCTTCACATAATTTTTGTAGCAGTTGCCCCTCACTATTGTCATCTAACTTTAGTTGTTGATGACAGAGTAATCGCAATGTACCACATATAGTCTGATTAGCTCGATATAGATGAATGCGGATCCGCACACCACAACAGGAACAAGCCTCATCAAGCGACTGCCACTCATAAGAGGCTATACCACAACGGCGCAAGATATCCTCGATTAATTCTGTAGTACACATAAACGAAGTAGCCTTTAATCCATCACCATGTCGCAAATAGATAGGCTGCCCACATTGTAGATGAATATCTGTTGATGATAATTGTATTGCCTTTTCTACAATAGTTTCTAAACTTTCACTCTTACAGCATGAGTCCACAACGATGCACCTCCTCTATAGATGTAACATGCTGAGATACGGCCTCACGAGCAGACTCTTCTAATGACAATAATAAATGTGTTTCTAATTGGTCCCAATGAGCCGAATTAGCAGGTATTTCTAAGTATTCAAATAAAGCAGTCCGTCCTTGATATGCTGTACCATCGAATTTTCGTACTAGCCGTTGTGCAATAGCTCCCATTAATGTAGCCCGTATTAAATACGGCTCTACGCCCATATCCATGAGTCGTGTTACAACGCCTATAGCTGTATTGGTATGTATAGTAGATAATACGCGATGCCCCGTTAAAGCAGACTTAACGGCTAGCTCTGCGGTCTCCTTATCCCTAATTTCACCAATCATAATCGTATCTGGATCTTGCCGTAATACAGACCGAAGACCTTTGGCAAAAGTAAAGCCAATTTTTTCATTGATACCAATTTGGATAGCCCCTTTTATTTCAGCCTCTACAGGATCTTCGAGACAGATTAACTTTGTTTCCTCTAAATTAAGCATGCGTAACATGGCGTATAAGGTGGCTGTCTTACCACTGCCTGTAGGTCCACAGATAAGTAATAATCCATAAGGACGTTTTAATAATTGTTCAATGTGCTCAAAGATATCCGGCTGCATGCCTAATTCTTTTAAGTCTTTATGACTCCCTTCATTTCCCATAAGACGACATACTAAGGTTTCTCCATATAGGCTAGGCAATGTAGACACACGCATTGTTACAGACTTATCTTTATGACTCCAAGCCCAACGACCATCTTGGGGTAAACGCTTCTCGCTAATATCTAGAGAACTACACACCTTGATGCGGTTGATAATGAGTTCAGCTTCCTCAAATGATACAGTCATGTAATGTTGCAGCAGTCCATCTTGTCGTAACCGAATATGAGCACCACTTTCAACGGGATCAAAGTGGATATCGCTTACATGGTGTTCTAAGGCATACAAGATAATATCGTCTAATGTTACATCTACATACATGGTCACCTCCAATACCTTGCGGTATGTTTTTACCTCACACTAGCGTATGGCGTTATAGGTTTCGACATCAGCCTCTAAATCCCTTTTTTATTTTTAAAAATCCACGAAGCGAAAACTTTTCTATTTTTAGACATACAAAAAAGGCGCCCCGAAGGGCGCCCTTATTAAACTGTTAGATATAACGTTTCTTATTTTAAGTTATAAAAAACATCATTACCTTTATATTGTGCTGTTTCATATAACATTTCTTCAATGCGAAGCAATTGGTTATATTTCGCTACACGTTCAGAACGAGCTGGTGCACCAGTCTTAATTTGACCAGCATTTACAGCTACAGCAATATCAGCGATAAAAGTATCTTCTGTTTCGCCAGAGCGGTGAGATACTACACAGGTATAGCCTGCGCGTTTAGCAAGTTCCATAGCATCGAAAGCTTCAGTGAGAGTACCGATTTGGTTAACTTTTACAAGAATGGAGTTACCTACACCAAGCTCAATACCACGAGCCAAACGTTTTGTGTTGGTTACAAATAAATCGTCACCAACAAGTTGTACGTGGTCACCAAGGCGTTCTGTCAATAATTTCCAGCCTTCCCAATCTTCTTCAGCAAGACCATCTTCGATGGATACGATTGGGTATTTACCTACTAGGTATTCGTAAAAGTCTACCATTTCAGCAGCTGTTTTAACTTTGCCTTCGCCAGCTAGATTGTATTTACCATCTTCGTAGAATTCAGAAGATGCAGAATCAAGTGCCAATTTGAAATCTTTTCCTGGTTCATAACCAGCAGCTTTAATAGCTTCACAGATTACTTCTAATGCTTCTTCATTAGATGACAAGTTAGGTGCGAAACCACCTTCATCACCTACTGCAGTACTAAGACCTTTATTGTGAAGTACGGATTTCAAAGTATGGTATACTTCTGCACAGCTACGAAGAGCTTCTGCAAAAGATTTAGCGCCTACAGGCATGATCATGAATTCTTGAATATCTACGTTGTTATCTGCATGTGCGCCACCATTCAAGATATTCATCATAGGAACTGGCAACTCTTTAGCATTGAAGCCACCAAGATATACAAATAATGGCAAGTCCAAAGATTCAGCCGCCGCACGAGCTACTGCCATAGATACGCCAAGAATTGCGTTTGCACCAAGGTTAGATTTATTGTCTGTACCGTCAAGTTGCAACATCAAGTTATCGATTGCTACTTGTTCTGTAGCATCATAACCGATAAGTGCAGGACCGATTTTAGCATTTACATTATCGATAGCTTTTAAAACACCTTTACCGGAGTAACGGGATTTATCTCCATCCCGTAATTCTACGGCTTCAAACATACCTGTGGAAGCACCAGATGGAACTGCTGCTGTCGCAATAGTACCATCTTCTAAACATACTTCAACTTCAACTGTTGGATTACCGCGGGAATCTAAAATCTCTCTTGCAATGACTTGTTCAATTACTGCCATTTCTTCACCTCATAAAATCTAATGGAATAACTGCCATCTGACAGCCATTATATATATTGAGCTTAACCTTATAGGCTTATAACTCTAATTAACTACTAATATAGTGAAAGCTCTATATTATGCTTTATGCACTAAACTATGTCCTGTCATGGCTGTTGGTTGTTCTATACCAGCCAAGTCTAATAATGTAGGCGCAATATCACATAGTTTACCAGCTTCTAATGTAGCTGTTTTAAGTGTGTCGCTCATTAAAATTAAAGGAACTAAATTCGTAGTATGTGCCGTATGCACCTTACCGGTTTCATGGTTGACCATAAGCTCAGCATTGCCATGGTCTGCTGTAATCAACAGATGACCATTTTTGCTGCGAATAGCCTCTACAATACGCCCCAAACAAGTATCCACAGCTTGAACTGCTTTAACAGCGGCTTCAAAGCTACCCGTATGACCGACCATATCTGGATTAGCAAAGTTCAAAATGATCATATCATACGTTTCATCTTGAATTGCTTGTACAACCTTATCGGTCACTTCATAAGCGCTCATTTCTGGCTGTAAATCATAGGTTGCCACTTGAGGGGATTTTACGAGAATGCGGTCCTCACCTTCAAAGGGTTCCTCTTCACCGCCATTGAAGAAATATGTAACATGAGCATACTTTTCTGTTTCCGCAATACGCAATTGGCGATAACCATCTGCACTTAGAACTTCACCTAATGTTTCAGATAATGTATCCTTTTCATACACAATATGTACGGGCAAACCATCCTCGTATTTTGTCATAGTTGCCATATATATAGATAGTGGCTTCCGTTTAAAGCCATCAAAATCAGGTAATACTAGTGCTTTTGTAAGTTCACGACCACGATCTGGACGGAAGTTACAGAAGATGACAGCATCACCATTTTTGATGGTTCCTTCACCATCAATGACTGTAGGAAGAACAAACTCATCTGCTGCATCTTTATCATAGGACTGTTGCACGGCTTCACAAGCAGATGCAGCTGTTTCACCTTGACCATTTACAATCGCATTGTATGCCAACTCAACACGATCCCAACGATTATCGCGGTCCATCGCATAATAGCGACCACTCACAGTAGCAATCTTGCCACAGTTTAACTCAGCCATATACGCTTCTAAGTCTTTTAAATAACCTTGTGCACATTGCGGAGCTACATCACGACCATCGAGCAAAGCATGTACATACACATGCTCGATCCCATTATCATGAGCTCCTTTAATGACTGCCTTAATGTGATCTAAGGAGCAATGCACATTGCCGTCTGAAACTAACCCAATAAGATGTAAGCTTTGTTCTTTAGCTACTTTGTATAGTTCCTTCATAACAGGACGATTATAAAACTCACCGGACTCGACATCTTTTGTAATACGTGTCAAATCTTGATAGACGATGCGACCAGAGCCAAGATTTAAATGGCCTACTTCAGAGTTCCCCATTTGACCTTCTGGAAGACCTACCGCAAGCCCTGATGCTTCTAATGTTGTATGTGGATACGTATCCCATAATTGATTAAAACAGAGCGGCTTCGCCTGTACTACAGCATTGGTTGTATCTGTTTGATCCCCCAAGCCAAAGCCATCTAAGATGACTAGCATTACGGGAGCCTCTAATTTAGCCATTTTTAACCTCATATTAAGCGCTTACTTGATTCGCCGCTTTAATAATATCAATAAATTCATCAACCACAAGGGATGCACCACCTACAAGAGCTCCATCTATATTAGGCTCTCCAAGAATTTCTAATGCATTTTCTGATTTAACGCTACCACCATATTGGATGCGTATTGCCTCAGCAGTTTCACTATCGTATAAAGATCGAATGTAACTTCGAATTTCTTTACATACCTCTTCGGCTTGATCAGCCGTTGCGGTCTTGCCAGTACCGATAGCCCAAATTGGTTCATACGCAATAATCAATTGGCTGACTTGCTCTTTAGGAATATCAGCCAAAGCCCCTTTAAGTTGTGACGTAATCCAGTCAATCGTATGACCAGTTTCACGTTGTTCTAAGCTTTCACCAACACAGACAATAGGATTCAAATTATGATGAAATGCACTTTTAATTTTTGCATTTACCGTCTCATCTGTTTCGCCATAATATTCACGGCGCTCAGAATGACCGATGATTACATAATTAACGCCTACCTCTGTAAGCATAAGTGGTGAAATTTCACCAGTGAACGCACCAGCATCATGATAATCCATAGTTTGTGCGCCTACTTCAATAGCTGTATTTTTCGTCAATGCTACCGCATGTTCGATGGCTGTGAAAGGCGGACATACAACTACATCACAAAACAATTCCATATCTTGTAACACGCTGTTAAACGCTTCGATCAGAATTGATCCAGATGCAATGGTGCCATTCATTTTCCAATTCCCTGCAATAATGAGTTTTCTCATATTATGCCTCGGACAATGCAGCAATACCCGGTAGAATTTTGCCTTCTAAGAATTCTAAAGATGCACCGCCACCTGTGGAGATGTGGCTAATTTTATCTGCTAAACCACTTTTTTCAATGGCTGCTACAGAGTCGCCACCACCAACGATAGTCATCGCATCAGATTCAGCTACAGCTTTCGCTACTGCATTTGTACCAGCTGCAAAGTTTTCCATTTCAAATACGCCCATAGGACCATTCCAAATAATAGTCTTCATTGGCGCCAATGCTTCTACATAAAGTTCGCGGGTTTTAGGCCCAATATCTAATATCATCCAGCCGTCTTCGATTTGATCAACATCTACAATTTTAGTATTAGCATCGTTGCTGAAAGCATCTGCAACTACAGCATCGATAGGTGTCAGTAATTTAGCACCTGCTACGCGAGCTTCCATAACAAGGTCTGTAGCAATAACTTCTTGACCTTCTTCAAATAAGGAGCTACCAATATTACAACCTTGTGCTTTAATGAACGCATTAGCCATACCGCCACCGATGATCATTACATCAACTTTAGGCAATAAGTTAGAAATAACGGAGATTTTATCTGTAACTTTCGCGCCACCAATGATTGCTGCCATAGGTGTTTTGGGATGTACTACAGCTGCACTTAATGCGTCAATTTCTTTTTTGAGCAAGAAACCTGCTGCCATAGGGATATAATCAGCAATACCGACTACAGATGCCGCATTACGGTGAGATACACCAAACGCATCATTGATAGCAACATCTGCAAGAGATGCCAATTGCTTAGCAAACTCAGGGTCGTTTTTAGTTTCTTCATTGTGGTAACGCAAATTTTCAAGCATCAATACATCACCAGATTGTAATGCTTTTACAGCTTCTTCAACTTTAGGACCAATGCAGTCATCTACGAATGCTACAGGCTTGTTGATAAGGTCAGATAAATGCTTAGCACATGGTGCCAAAGACATTTCTGGTTTGCGTTCTCCCTTAGGACGACCAAAGTGAGAAGCAAGGATAACCTTTGCCCCTTTTTCGATTAAGTAATTGATAGTAGGTAATGCACTACGAATACGAGTGTCATCAGTGATGACACCATCTTTCATAGGAACATTAAAATCAACACGAACAAATACTGTTTTATTAGCTACTTGTAAACCTTCAATTGTTTGTTTCATCAAAGCCTCCTGATTATAAGCCTTTGCTTGCTACAAATGCGGCCATGTCGATAAGACGTTCGGAGTAACCCCATTCGTTGTCATACCAAGAAACAACTTTTACCATGTTGCCATCCATAACCATTGTCAAATCAGCATCAACAATGGAGCTACGAGGATCAGAGCTGAAATCACAGGATACCAATGGTACATCAGATACACCAAGAATACCTTTTAATTCACCAGCTGCTGCTTTGCGGAATGCTTCATTGATTTCTTCTTTAGTAGCCGGTTTTTCAAGTTCGCAAACAAGATCTGTAGCAGATACGTCTGGAGTAGGAATGCGCAATGCAAAACCATCTAATTTACCTTTTAATTGAGGCAATACTTTAGCAACAGCTTTTGCTGCACCAGTAGTTGTAGGGATGATGGACATAGCAGCTGCACGAGCACGACGAGGGTCTTTATGACGTGCATCAAGAATTTTTTGGTCATTTGTATAGGAATGAATAGTAGTCATCATGCCGCGTTTAATACCGAATTCATCGCATAATACTTTAGCGAATGGAGCCAAACAGTTTGTTGTGCAAGATGCATTGGAGATGATATGGTGTTTTGCAGGATCGTACATATCTTGGTTAACACCCATAACCATAGTTAAGTCTTCATTTTTACCAGGTGCAGAAATCAATACCTTTTTAACTGTAGGTTGTTCTAAATGAACTTTTGCTTCTTCTGCATCGCGATATTTACCTGTACATTCAATTACGATTTCTACACCTTCTTCAGACCAAGGTAATTTGGAAGCATCGCGGTCGTGGAATACGCGGATTTTTTTGCCATCAACATAGATATTTTCTTCGTCGAATGTTACTTCGTTAGGAATTGTACCATGTACGGAGTCGTATTTTAACAATAATGCAGTACCTTCATTATCACCAGTTGCATTAATTGCTACAACCTCAACGTCAGGATTATTAATCGCTGCGCGAACTACACATTTACCAATACGACCAAAACCGTTAATACCAACTTTTACTGCCATTGTTAAATCCTCCTAATAACAAAAATTTTAACCAAATTTCAAACTAAAATTTATAACTACTAATTCGCCTATAAGGCAGAAATTTGTAACAATTGACGCATCCCCTCCGCTGCTTGCTCATCAATTATGAGTATACCTTTTTGACAAGCTCGCATCACACCTATAATAGCATTCGCTTTTTCTTGTCCACCAGCTACAGCAATAACATTGGGAACCTTTACTACATCAGGAAGTGATAAACCAATATTATTAGTAGAATAAATTAACTTACCCTCAATGTCACAATATTGACCAAGTGCTTCACCTACCGCATGATTATCTATCAACTGCTTACGCACATCATCAGCAATATGGCGCTGATCTGCCATGCGCATTGCAGTACCAATACCAAATAATAGTACGTCAGTCCTACTAATGAGATCTCCAATTTCTTTAATTTGCGGTTCACAAGTCATGAGCATATGTAATGAGTCTTGTGAAAGTCCATCAGGTAAATGGAGCATCTTATAGGACCCGCGAAGTCTTTCAGCTAACACAGAAGCGATTACATTAGCTTGATACTCCACTACCTCACCAACGCCACCCCGGGCAGGTACAACAATAGGATTAAATGGTAATACTGGCATCTCTTCAGCTACTGCAGCCATTGTACTGCCACCACTGATGGCAACTACAGAGTCAGGCTCTAATAATTCCTGTAATAGCTTTGCTGCTGCAAAACCTAACTTTTTAACCATCAAGGTTCCTTCAGTAGGAGTGATGATAACCCTATCGATATGAAGTGCTTCAGTCAATCGATGTTCTAGCTCGTTAATACGATCTAGCTCATTTAAAAAATTTCGCAACTTTGGAACAATTGCATGTCCCTCATCAGTGAGAAAAATCCCTGGTTTATAAATGTCTACAAGACCATTAGCACGCATTAACTCAATATGACTTCGTACGGTTCGCTCAGGAAGGTCCGTTGCAGTAGCTAATGTCCTACGGCCTATAGGCTCTTCATAAACAAGGTGGTTTAGTATTTTGTATCGCTCCTTCAATACGCTAACAATTTCAGGAACAATACGTTCACATATCATTAGAAATTCGTTCATCGGGTCCCTCCTTTACCCGTTTGGATTGCATGAATCGTTTTTCGTCCCATGTGAACAAAATCCGTCCCACCTAAAATAAAAAAATACTTTTACACTTGTATTGTATACCTTATGTAAATTTTATTCAACCCTAAATAAGAGAAAACGACATACGTCTTAGATGATTTGTTATTATTTCAAATCTAATAATATGTCGTCATGTCCTCTTATTATATTTTAATATGTCGTTTTACTTTATTGTATTTTATTTTGTACCGAAGATACGGTCACCTGCATCACCTAAGCCAGGCAAGATGTAACCATGATCATTAAGCTTTTCATCAAGTGCTGCTACATAAATAGGTACATCAGGATGTTCTTTATTTACAGCCTCTACACCTTCAGGAGCAGCCACTAAGCACATTAACTTAATATGCTTAGCTCCTTTTTCTTTTAACAATGTAATAGCTGCTGCTGCACTCCCTCCAGTAGCAAGCATTGGATCAGTTACGATAAAGTCACGTTCGCCTACGTCAGATGGTAGTTTACAGTAGTATTCTACTGGTTTCAAAGTCTCAGGATCACGGTACAAACCGATATGACCAACTTTTGCAGTTGGAATTAAACTAAGCATACCATTTACCATACCTAGACCAGCGCGAAGAATTGGAATAATACCCAATTTTTTACCTGCAATTCGTTTGCCAATCATTTTAGTTAATGGTGTTTCTACCTCCACATCCTCAAGTGGTAAGTTGCGTGTAATTTCATACCCCATCAACATAGTAATTTCATCAAGTAGTTCTCTGAAATCTTTAGAGCCTGTTTGTACGTCACGCATCAATGTAACTTTGTGTTGAATCAATGGATGTGTCATAACATTAACTTTCATGACTGTCCTCCTATAAAACAATATACATATCCCATTCTAGCTATTAACTATTATATTTACTCTATCACAGATTAGAAAATCATGCCATAAAAATATTAAAAGGGATGTGCCGAGGGCACACCCCTTTTATACTACCTATAAACTTATAGGACTATAAATATATAATGTAATTTTAATGTAATCGATTAGTACAATGGATACGCTTCACAAAGTGTAGCGACACGTTTACTAGCTTCTTCATGGACCGATTTATCTTCAGGATTTTTAAGAACCACTGCAATAATATCGGCAATTTCTTCCATATCTTTCACTTGCAAACCACGTGTCGTAAGAGCTGGCGTGCCAAGTCGAATGCCGCTTGTTACAAAGGGGCTAGCTGGATCAAATGGAATTGTATTTTTATTACATGTAATACCTACTTCATCGAGTAAGTGTTCAGCTTCTTTACCAGTTAAACCAGTATTACGAACATCTACAAGCATAACATGAGTATCTGTACCACCAGAAACAATTGTTAAGCCCTTTTCTTGCAATGCTGCAGCCAACGCTTTTGCATTGTCGATGACTTGTTGTGCATATACTTTGAACTCAGGTTGTAAAGCTTCACCAAATGCTACGGCTTTAGCAGCGATAACATGCATCAAAGGACCCCCTTGAATGCCAGGGAAAATGGCTTTATCGATTGCTTTAGCATACTTTTCTTTGCAAAGAATCATACCACCACGAGGACCACGCAATGTTTTATGAGTTGTTGTAGTAACGATATCAGCATATTCTACAGGATTTGGATGTAAACCTGCTGCTACAAGGCCTGCGAAGTGAGCCATATCTACCATGAAGATAGCATCAACTTCATGAGCTACATCAGCCATTTTTTTGAAGTCGATTTGACGGCTATAAGCACTACCACCGGCAATAATCAATTTAGGTTTTGCTTCCAAGACAATCTTGCGGAACTCATCATAATCGATTTGTTGTGTTTCTGCATCTACACCGTAAGGTACTACGTTGAAATATGTACCAGATACGTTAACAGGGGAACCATGAGTTAAGTGACCGCCATGGGACAAGTTCATGCCCACAATAGTATCACCTGGTTGTAATAATGCGAAATACACGCCAAAGTTTGCTTGAGAACCAGAGTGAGGTTGCACGTTAGCATGTTCTGCACCGAACAACCGTTTTGCACGTTCAATAGCTAATGTTTCAATAACATCAACATTTTCACAACCACCATAATAACGTTTACCAGGATACCCTTCTGCATATTTGTTAGTCAATACGCTACCTTGAGCTTCCATTACTGCTTGAGAAACGAAGTTTTCAGAAGCAATCATTTCCAATTTGTCACGTTGACGTGCCAACTCTTGATTGATAACAGCTTGAATATTAGGGTCTTGTTTTTCTAAGAAACTCATAAGTATCCTCCTCATGTAAATATATGCGTATAAGGTAACGATGTATTACTTCTCTAAGGCTTTAATCTTTTTCACACGGCGTTCATGACGGCCACCTTCAAAATCCGTTGCCATCCAAATAGTAACGATGTCCTTTGCAAGGCCGGGGCCGATAACGCGTTCCCCCATTGTGAGAATATTAGCGTCATTATGTTCACGACATGCATGGGCAGAGAATGTATCATGACAAAGAGCAGCGCGAATACCTGTAATCTTATTTGCTGCAATACCGATACCAATACCAGTACCACAAATCAAAATACCTCTGTCTACTTGACCAGATACAACTGCATTTGCTACAGGTACAGCAATATCAGGATAGTCGCAAGAATCAGCTGTATGACAGCCAAAGTCCTCTACTTCATGTCCCAATGCATTTAACAATTCCTTAACGGATGCCTTTAAATTTAATCCGCCATGATCACAACCGATTGCAACTTTCATAATTTCATCTCCTACGCCTTCTGAGGCACTGATGTAAGACCAGCCTCTACTAAGTGATAAATTTGTTCCGCACATTGATTATATACGGTTTGATCAGATCCATATGGGTCCGTAACATCACCATCTTGACCACCCCACTCGGAAATCGTTTTGATTTTACTTTCCTCAAATGGGAATTGGCGAAGTAGTACAGATTTGTGATCTTTCGTCATACCAATGATAAGATCTGCTGCATTCACGAGTTCCATCGTCAATGGTCTCGATTCATGATCAGAAATATCTGCAATGGAACGGACGGCTTCCACGGCTTGTTCAGTTGGTTTTGCGCCATAAGCGGCAAATAACCCAGCCGATACAGTGGTAACATCCTTATGTTGCTCCGCTGCAAGTGCCCGTGTAATACCTTCAGCCATAGGGCTACGGCAAGTGTTACCGGTACACACAAATAAAATATTCATAATAACATCCTTACTTAATCACATTTTGTGATTACTTTATACATTATAGCAAATTCATCCAATATGTAAAGACATTTTTCTATTATCAGTGGACATTTTTATGCTAGTAAATTTACTTATAAATGATATGATGGCTCGATGCCTTCTCCATACGATTCATAATAGCAACACCAAAACCGTCATCATCAACACCTTCTGCCAAGATTAGGGTAACATGATTTTCATTAAAATGTAATAGACTTTTATAAAAGTCGTGCCCCAATGCTAACGCATCACCATGATGGCCAAAACAATGGCACATAAAATCTGTATTCCCTTTAATCAGGTCGTACGTTTCACGACTTACCAAACAACCGATAGGACCTTCTATACCTTCTGAAAGTTCTTTAAAAGTACATGCTATCGCCTCTGGACTACCTACAACAACTGTCATAGGTGCATCAGGAGCATAATGGGTATACTTCATACCGGGAGCCTTTGGCTTAGTGGCAGCATTAACTAGAGCAGTGTCATACTCAACCGTAGCCACAACATTTTCAAGCTGTGCTTTTGTAATTCCACCAGGTCTCAATATAATAACCTTATCATCATGGACTTCTACAACAGTAGACTCTACACCAATCGTACATGGACCAGCATCTAAGATATAGGAAATGCGACCTTTCATATCATTATATACATCTTCTGCAGTAGTTGGACTTGGGCGCCCTGAAATATTGGCACTAGGTGCCGCTATAGGTATGCCAGCACGCTCTAATAATACTCGACATGCCTCATGATCAGGACACCGAAGCGCCACACGAGATAAACCACCTGTTGCACGATCTGGCACTAAATCAGATTTAGGCAATGTAATCGTTAATGGTCCTGGCCAGAATGTATCCATTAAGGCTTGCGCCGTAGCAGAAATTTCTGTTACCAAAGATTTTATGCTTTCACTATTAGGAACATGCAAAATGAGTGGATTATCAGAAGGACGTCCTTTGGCAGCATAGATTTTATCCATCGCTTCTGAATCTAGACCATTAGCACCTAAACCGTATACAGTTTCCGTTGGTATAGATACCAATTCACCATTGCGCAAAGCACGGGCTAAAGTATCTATATCTTGTTCTGATGGATTTGTAATGATTTTAGTATCCATATTAGCCCTCATATACAGCTGTCACTACGCGGTTATGACCACCGAGGTCAGCTATAAATTGAATATTCGAATATTGACCTGTTTCTTGCAATAAAGCACCTACCTCTTCTGCTTGGTCAAAGCCTACTTCAAACGCCACACGGCCATTAGCGTTTAAATAATTTCTACATTCTTTAGCTAAGATTCGATAAAATTGAAGTCCATCCTCTCCACCAAATAATGCAATATGAGGCTCATTTAACACATCTGGAGACAACATCTTTAAATCACCAGTTCGAATGTATGGCGGATTAGAAACAATAAGATCAAATTTCTCTTTTTTTCCATATAAAGTGTGGAACATATCTGATTCCATAAATTGTACTCGGTCAGATAAATTAAAGGACTCACCATTTTCGCGTGCCACCGGTAAAGCATCTGTGGAGATATCTAAACCAACACCACTAGCATTTGGCAAATAATGTAATAGACTTAATAATATTGTCCCAGGGCCTGTGCATACATCAAGAATACGCACATTACTATCTTTTGGATAAGTACCTAGTACATGCTCAATTAAGGTTTCCGTATCAGGTCGTGGAATTAATACTTTATCATTAACCTTAAAGGTCAATCCCATAAAGTCCTTTTCCCCAATGATAGCCGCTACACAATGTCCCTTAGCTCGTTCTTGAACGAGAGGTCTAAAGGCATCGAGTTCATCTTGAATAAGCGGTTGGTCATAATGGGTATATAGATAAATCCGATCTTTACCTAAAACGTGAGAAAGCAGTACTTCCCCATCAAGTCGAGGTGTATCCATCTCCTTGCTTTGAAAGTACTGCTCTGTCCACTGGAGAATACGACCGATTGTCCAAATCTCCTTATGCATTTGTATTGGCCTCCTGCATTTTTGCCGCTTGGTCTGCAGCATTTAAGGCTTGAATAATTTCATCAAGATCGCCATTTAAAATAGCATCTAATTTATATAATGTTAAATTAATACGATGATCTGTGACGCGTCCTTGTGGGTAATTATAGGTGCGAATACGTTCACTACGATCACCTGTACCGACTTGACTCTTACGATCTGCAGCCATACTAGAAATGGCCTCTTGTTCAGCTTGATCCTGTAACTTAGCACGTAATACACGCATAGCTTTTTCACGGTTTTGTAATTGAGATCGTTGATCTTGACACGCTACAACGATACCAGATGGTAAGTGTGTAATACGAACAGCAGACTCAGTTTTATTGATATGCTGACCACCGGCACCACTCGCACGATATGTATCAATTTTTAAATCTTTTTCATTAACTTCAATATCAACATCTTCCATCTCTGGCAATACGGCTACTGTAACGGTAGATGTATGTACACGGCCTTGTGTTTCTGTAGCCGGTACACGTTGTACACGATGTACACCAGATTCAAATTTCATCTTAGAGTATACATTTTCACCATCCACAGAGAAAATAACCTCTTTAAAGCCACCAAGCTCTGGTTCATTAGCATCGATAATCTCACAACGCCAGCCTTGGCTTTCCGCATATTTTGTGTACATGCGGAACAAGTCGCCTGCAAATAATGCAGCTTCATCACCGCCAGCGCCCCCGCGAATTTCGATGATAATATTTTTATCATCATTAGGATCCTTAGGCAATAATAGAACTTGCAACTTTTCTTCCAATTCCTCTTTTTGAGGTTTTAACTCTTTCAATTCCTCTTGAGCCATTTCTCGGAATTCTTCGTCCATGGATTTATCTTCAATAACTTCCATAGCTTCATCAATACCAGATAAAACTTTTTTGTAGGTACGGAACGTTTCAACGGTTTCAGATAATTGAGCATGTTGACGGGTCAATTTACGCCATTCATCTTGGCGAGCAATGACTTCTGGGTCACTAATACGCTGCTCAAGATCCATAAATTTATCTTCAATAACTTGTAATTTATCAACTAACATGTTTATTCCTCTTCATATGCGTCACTCTCAGGCGGACGGACCTCTTCTAAAGCTCGTATAGCAACTTCAATTTGATCATCTTCTGGTTCACGCGTTGTCATATATTGTAACGCAAGACCTGGTTTAATAAGAGCTTTCACAAAAGAATGATCGCTACGTCCAGCAAGACGAATTACCTCGTACGCAATACCAGCTACTACAGGCATAAGGAGTACGCGGCTCACGATACGTTCCAACAAATTGGGCCAACCCAAGAAAGCAAATACAAAGATACTAACTACCATAACAATAAGTAAGAAATTTGTACCACATCGCGCATGCAAGCGACTTTGTTGGCGAACGTTTTCTACAGTTAAAGGCAAATCTAATTCATAAGTATGAATCGTTTTATGCTCTGCCCCATGATATTGGAAAACTCGTTGAATATCCTTCGTAAGACCAATCCCCCAAATATAAAGTAAGAAAAGTACTAAACGAATGATACCTTCAATGAGATTTAATACTATATGATTATCCTGTACACCAGGAATGAACTTTACGATAAATGTAGGCAATGCCAAAAACACAGCTATCGCAAACAGTGTAGAAATGACCATGGTAATGGCGATTTCACTATTAGACATTTCTTCCTCTTCATCGCCAGCAGCCTTAGCAGAAAAGGATAAAGCCTTCATGCCTATCACTAGAGATTCATAGAGAGCTACACAGCCACGAAGAAATGGTTTTTTCAATATTGGATATGTGTCAGCAATGGACTTTGTAGCCTCTTTTTGAACTACAATAGTTCCTGCAGGCTCACGTACGGCAGTTGCCGTATAGCCAGGGCCTCTCATCATGACACCTTCGATCACAGCCTGTCCTCCGACAAACTTTTTTATACGTTCTCTGTTCACAAGATCTCCTCTCATAAACAAATATAGGCAGAGCCAACAGCCCTGCCAATACATGTTACATTACAATACAAATTATTTGCCGTAACGTTTGTTAAATTGTTCAATACGACCACGAGCTTGAGCCGCACGTTGTTGACCAGTGAAGAACGGATGGCATTTGGAGCAAACGTCTACACGAAGGTCTTCTTTTACAGAGCCAGTTTTGAATGTGTTGCCACAACCGCAAGTTACTGTAGCTTCTTTATAGTCTGGATGAATACCTTGTTTCATTCTATACACCTCTTTCCAACAATCAATATTATTCTTATAGATTATAGCATGACACCTGCACAAATGCAAGTAACCAATACTATTCCTTGGATGCTTGCTTTTCTTCAATAGCCTCAGCTAAAATAGCTTCCAAGTCGCTTTCGTTGAGGATGTCACGCAATGCAATAAGCTCCTCTAAAGAAAGGGTAATACCTTTTTTCATGCTTGTATATTCACTATCCCAAGCACGAAGATCAAACTTAGGATTGTATTTTCCCCAACTAGTACATGTTAATTGTTTTTTCCAACCATCTTTATCTTCAGATAAAGTACCAATAACCTTGAAGATTTCAAAATTAATAACTGCCATAGATCCTCCTTTCTTACATAATTCATATGCTATGTTTCGTATCTACTATATTTAGTAGTTTATATTTTTTAGGATACAATATATTTTAAACCAAAATTATATGATTTACAATTCTTTTTTATAGTCACTATAATCTTCAATATCAATAGAAGCTGTAGGTGGCATAACTTGTGCACCTAATGAATCTACGGTCTCTTTCCAACTCGTTGTAGCCTCCGTAACAGCCTTAATATATGCCTCGTCAGCAGCCTGTACAGATTCAATTAGTTGGGTCTCATCCTTTACATCTAATACGCGACGACGTACGCTACTAAGCATATAGCCAAAGGATTCATCTGTTTGAACGAGCATGGAGATTTCTTGAATCAATGTTTGACCCGTAGTGCTGCAGAAATAGGCATACCACATATATGCTAATTCAGCATCTGGGAACATCCAGTACATATCATCTACAGGCGCTTCTGTCGTAATATCTACATCAATATGATCAGTATGACGTTTAAAAGTAAGAAAATAAGCTCCACTTTCAATAAGAGCAGTGCGACCTAATTCAGATACACGGCTATCAATGCAATAAATACCATCTTGACCTAAGGCTACGTCCGTTTGACTGCCTGGCAACAAAATAGAACGCAAGGACAAGCCATAATTTAATACCGTAAATACTGGCAATTGCGCAAATACGCCATGAGGTAATGGAATATAATTAATTGTTTTCCACTCATCCCCTACACGTTCACGAAGACCAACACGCATTTTTTTTACATCGTATTTACCATATACGATTTCATAAGCCCCTAATGGAGTCCATTCCCGTATAACTTCTACTCGTTTTTGGTTCAAGAAAAATTGCAACGCCATATTATTTAAGCCCAATTGATTTTGTGCCATTGTAGCAGGTAAGAATAATTGAGCAGTCCCTTCTGGAACCAAGTTATGTAATCCGTTAGCGACCTCTTCTACAATATCTTCAGAGGATTGGAACATACCAACTGTGCCTGTAAAGATATGGTCAAAATAGCTACGATGAGGCCATTGATTAATGATTTGAGCCATCGGATATAAACGTGTCAAAATGCTATAACACACGGGAGATGCCGTATACAGAACGACTTTTTTATCTTCATAAGATTGAAGAATCTCTTCAACCATGCCTGCATATTCTTCTACATAAGCATACAGAACCAATTCTCCCGTTTTACTATGAGCTTCGATACTTTCACGAACAGGAATTTCCCAAATAGTGCCTACATCTAGACCTTCTAAAATACCTGTGTCACTAATAAAATCAAACAATTCCACTCTAAAGGATGGTCCATAAAGAGCTTGGAATGTATTCAAATCATATGGTACAGGACCAAAGGATTCTACTGTGGATTTTTCTGCTAACGCATATAAATCATCTGCCGTTACACCCCACTCACGGGAGCTAGCATTACTAGAAATCAATTGATCTAGCACTTTAAAACGCATTAACTCATTTACAATATCAATTCCCTCAATACCATGATTAGCACAAAGGGCAATAAATTCTTCGTTATTTACTTTCATATTAAACCTTTCCGGCTGAAGGACATAGATGATTTAAAAAACATTCATTACACAAAGGCTTACGAGCCTTACACAATCTACGGCCATGATAGATTAACCAGTGGTGTGCGGCAGCCCAGTCCTTTTTTGGAATTGCCTTTTGTAACTTTTGTTCCATCTCTTCTGGCGTCTTAGCAATACCTAATTTTAATCGGTTAGACACGCGAAATACATGTGTATCTACCGCAATGGCTGGTGTACCAAATAAAACGGATACCACAACATTTGCTGTTTTACGCCCCACACCAGGCAATTCAACGAGTTGATCAAACTCACGAGGCACCTCTCCATGATATCGGTCAACTAAAATTTGACAAGTAGCAATTAAGTTTTTTGCCTTGGACTTATAAAGGCCACAATCTTTAATAAGAGTCTCTAACTTAGCAACTCCAATTTCAAGCATCTTTGCAGGATGATTAAGTTCAGGAAATAATCGTTTAGTAACAATATTAACTCGTTCATCCGTACATTGTGCTGACAAAACTACAGCAACTAATAATTCAAATTCATTTGTATACTCAAGGGCAGGTTTTGCATCAAAATAATGCTCTTGTAACAATTTCAACTGCTCTGCCTTTATCGCTTTTGTTACACGCATACAGTTCTCCTTTCTCACCTGTGAAAGTACAGACGCGTACAACTTATATCTTACCATACGTATTCATTAAGTTCTATGTTATAATAAAACATACTATTCTAATATAGAATACAGGAGGCTCATATGAGTAATATTAACGATACATTAAAACGAATAAATGAACTAGCTGCAAAGAAAAAATCTGGTCAAGAATTAACGCCAGAAGAGTTAGCAGAAAAAAAAGAACTATACGAAATCTACTTAAGCTTCATTCGTGGTCAAATTACAAGCACCTTGGACCGCGTTGAATTTATAGACCCAGAAACAGGTGAAAGAACCGCTCCTAAACGAGCGCTTGAAAACTTGGCAAAAGAAGCTGATAAAGACATTAAAGAGCATAAAGATATTCACTAATGTAACAAATAAACAAAATTGATTACATTACTAATATCCTTTTATATTTATTCAATCAAATTTATATCTACATACTAAAAACCACTTGATACATGTATCAAGTGGTTTTTAGTATAATTTACTTATGTATTATAATTTACCAAGACGTTTCATGGCATTATAAATTTTTTCAGCTAGACCTGTCATTTGACATTTAGGAATACCACATGCTGCTATACGAATACCATTTGCTAATGCAATCACATAGATGTGCTCTTTTTTCAACTCTTCACAGATAGCATTTGCAGAGTCTGTAGGGATTGTAATAAAGAACCCACCACGGTAAGGTAACATGGGAAGTCCTACTTGTGCTGCTTCTTGTTTAAAGATATCAGCACGATCGCGAATTAATTGATAATAGCAATTGCGTTCAGCTTCATATTCCTTAAACTTAGCTGAATCAGCCACAATATTAGCCATTGCACGCATTGCAGGACGACAAATATTGGACCATGTGGCACGACTTGTAGATTTGTTAACTTCGAAAAACTCATCAGCTATTTCTTCATCGTCAGAGATCCCAATCATCGCACCAACGCGCTGACCATACATAGTAAATCCTTTAGATAAGCTATAACACACACAGGTGAGAATTTCTTTTGGTAAATGACTAAATTTATTGAAGAACGCACGTACCTCATCTTTTTCACCAGAGTAATCAAGATATGCTACATCAATACCAATAATCACATTATTTCGACCAATAGCAACTAAATCCTTCAGGAAATTAAGGATAGAATCCCAATCTTTATCCTCAATAGAGTAGCCGGTTGGGTTATTACCAGGTGTATTAAAGATAACAACCACATTTGTTTGTTTAGCCGCCAATTCGTTTACACGATTTTGGAATGCTTCATGATTAAAGTTATTATGTTCATCAAATAAAGAATACGTAACTAGTGTACGTCCAGTATCGCTACAAATAACACGATATGCACCCCAGTACCAATCCGCTGTTAATACTTCATCACCAGGCTCTGTGTAGTTATGAATCAAATGATGAATGCCACCAGTGCCACCTGCGGTAGCAATGCTACGAATATGACCTTCTGGACGGAAATTACCAAAACATTCTTTTTCAGCAGCACACAAAAAATCTGGAATACCCGCAATTGGTGCATAACCAACATGTTCAGAATCCGAAAGACTCAAATATTCTTCTTTAACGGTCTTAAGAAAAACTAAGTTTCCCTCTTCATCATGAATAGCACCCAACGTACCATTCACAACATTCTCACGGCCATTTTCTTTAGCATCAGCTTGAGCTTGACCAGCAGTTACGAAGATCACGTCTTTTAATTTTTTTCCTTTTGCATGCTTTGCAGCAACACTTGTCATAACTAGCACCATCCTATCTGAAATGAATATTACATATTTATCATACCTAAACTAATTTAAATATACAACGTATATTCAGTAAATATATTGTATACATAGAAGATTTAACTAACTATTAGTAACTCAACACTTATTAAATATATATAGAATATATTAAGTACCTTATTTAGAAAAAATAATTAACAAATATACAATAAAACAGTAAATATATAAAAAAAGACCACTCAAAAGAGTGGTCATCATCATCCTTAGAAGGAGTAGCCTACACCAGCGTGTAAACCTTTTGCAGTTTTATCATTGCTATCTACACTATATTTATCATAGCCATAGTATACATTCAAATCTACATCAGGGCGTACTTCATATTGAGCACCTACTTGATAAGTTTGCTTAATATCATTACCCCAACCAGCCTTAGCAAAGCCATTTACTTTATTAGTCAAAGGTACATGACCGATAACACCAGCTTGGAAACCAAGTTCAGTATCATTTGTACGAATCGCAGTACCTGCACCATATAGATTTACATTTGGATGTACTTTATAAACCAATGCTAATTGATGATCTTTAATATCGCCATTTTTTGCATTTAATTTATCGTAAGAGTATTGTAATGCGGCTTTATTGGAAAGGTCGTGTTGTAAAGAAACACCGAAACCATCATTGCTATTGCCGCCACCGTTAGATACGTGTTGTTTAAAAGCATAATCAGCTTGTACCTTAGTGGATCCATCACTAATTTTCGTTACAGGAGCTGCAGCAAATGCACTACCGGCTACGACTGTAGCAGCTAAAGTTAATAATACTAATTTCTTCATTTTTACCTCCTATACACATACCAACGGTATGTCTTAATAAGTTACTAATCGATAGATATAGTAATTATACAATCTATAAATTAGCGTTTCATGAATACAGGGATATCAGGGATACCACTGTTAGTATTTGTAGTGGATGCCGGACGGGATGTAGTTGTTGTTTTACCGAATTCAGGTACATTCTTAGTATTTGAATTGAAACCAGTTGCCACAACAGTAATTTGAACTGTATCGCCTAAGCTTTCATCGATAACGGAACCGAAGATAATATTTGCATCAGGATCCGCCGCTTCAGAAATAATTTCGGCAGCTTCATTAATTTCAAACAAGCTTAAGTTAGCACTACCGGAAATATTGAGTAAGATGCCTTTTGCACCATCGATAGATGTTTCCAACAATGGGCTATTAATAGCCATTTTAGCTGCGTCAGCAGCACGGTTTTCACCTTCACCAACGCCAATCCCCATCAATGCTTCGCCTTGTTCAGTCATGATAGTTTTAACATCTGCAAAGTCAAGATTGATCAAGCCAGGAACTTGAATCAAGTCTGAAATGCCCTTGATACCTTGGCGAAGTACATCATCAGCTGTACGGAATGCATCGCTTAAGGAACATTTTTTATCTACAACTTGCAACAATTTATCATTAGGAATAACGATAATAGTATCTACTTTTTGAGTCAAGAATTCAATGCCTTTTTCTGCTTGTGCACGACGGCGTTTACCTTCAAAAGCGAACGGTTTAGTAACGACGCCTACTGTCAATGCACCGATTTCTTTAGCACATTCTGCAACGATAGGAGCAGCACCTGTACCAGTACCACCACCCATACCAGCAGTTACGAATACCATATCAGCACCTTCAAGAGCTTTTATAATTTCTTCGCGGCTTTCTTGAGCAGCCTCTTCACCGATTTGTGGATTTGCGCCTGCACCAAGACCTTTTGTAACCTTCTCGCCGATTTGAATCGTTACATCCGCTTTAGATAATTCAAGCACTTGGCTTTCAGTATTAGCGGATAAAAATTGAACACCTTTAAGATCGCTATCTACCATGCGATTAACAGCGTTATTACCGCCGCCACCAACACCGATAACTTTAATATTTGCAAAATCAGACATTGAACTTCCTCCTCTTATCGTTATCTATCGTATCAATATACGTCCCAATGTATCGATTTATATACTGACAATCTTATAACAATTACATTTATTTTACACTAAAATTTAAAAACTTTCCACTATATAGAATGTGATTTATTAGAATCGCTTAGTCATAATAATCTTGCGTATAGCTCCTACATTAATAAATACATGCAATCCAAAGCCAATAAGAGCTACGTAATATAAGTTAATTCCTATGAGGTCACCTACATATACAAGAATAACAGCTAACACAACATTTGAAAAGAACCCAAGCACAAAATTACTAAGATCAAAGGTTCGTTCCAATGCAGCCCGGCTACCACCAAATACAGCATCTAGTGCAGCCAGAACAGCGACTGATGTGTAATTTGCATAACTTATAGGTATATGAAATGGTGAAAGCCACCCTAATGTAGTACCTACAATTAAACCAACAATGGCAAAGATATAAATATTCATTCTTTACCTCCTGTTTCATTAGGCTTTATATGCTCTTCTCTAAAGGTTCCTGTAAAAGCTGGAATAGCTATTTCATTTTCTTCCTTTATGGTTACCTTTATGCCCCAGTGTTTCAAGGAATCCACCACACCACCTCGCATGGTGAGCGCAGAATTTAGTGTTTTTGGATCACCAATCGCTTTAACTGTAAAAGGAGCCCCAAAAACCTTACCATTCACAGTAATAGTCGGACCAGAGCATCGTATTTCAGAAGTCCCTATGAGACGTTGATCATTGATAGCTATCGCCTCAGCCCCACCAGCTCGCAATTCATTAACAATACGTAAAATATCTTCATCATGAATTACATATAAATTAGGATTTTCACCACTTTGAATTGGCTTTAAGCTATCCTCAATTAATACACTAACACCTGTACCTTTAACATTAGTTAAAGCTGCTTTCATCATCAACTGTTCATCTGCTTTAACATTGCTACTAGCACCAGACTGTTTAAGTTCTTCTATTTGTTTTAACAATGCATCACGTTCACTTTGAGCCTCTCGTAATTGTACGGCTAAATCACCAGCCCGTTGTAAACGGATATTTTCTTCTATATTATCTTGAGTCATCTTATATTGGGTGACAACCATGAAACCCAATATACAACTGACTAAGGCTATTGCCCACCGTTCGTGTCTCACGACAATCATCTACCTTTTATCTTCAACATGACCTTGTTTATCTTGTTTTTTATCATCCTTCTTAGTAGATGAATTTTCTGTTGTCTTTGTTCCAGTCTGATGCTTTTTAACTTCCGGTATTACATCAGTTTTTATATATGGTGATGAAACATTAACATCTATATATTGTACATTGCTATGTGTTGTCTTAATATCTTGTAACATAGACTGAGTTAACTCGGCTTTTTTAGGTAAGTCTTTACTATCTCCTAATCTAATTTGCACCCCCGATACGGTATAAGCCATTATTGCATCAGGATCTCCTATATTGACTTCTGCAATAGTCTTGAAGGTGCTCTCATCAAGAGAGTTTAAGTATTCAAGAGCCGCTAAAATGGGCTTATCAACAACGGTATCACCTAACAAAATATTTCCCGCCTTAACACCTGATATCATTGGTACCGACGTATCTTGTATTGCAGGCTCTGATGCAATCACTTGACCTTTACTGTCAAGTGTTAAATAACCAAACTGAGCTGGTACAACTGCAACAGCTTTGCGCTCTATGACACGTACAACCATTGTAAATGGCAATTGATAACTAATTTGGGCCTCTTCAACCCGTAAGTCTTTCGCCAATCTAGTTTTTAATTTCTCTGTACTAATTTGCAATATATTTACAGGTTCATGAATATCCCCTGCTACCATTACATCTTGTACAGTTACCTTATCCGATCCTACAATTTTTAAGGATCCAAAAGGAATAGGTAGTGTAAACAATCCCACCAACACGAGAGTAACTGCACCACCGATTTTTAACACTCGTTTTCTAAATACAGCCCGTTCATCTTGAACAGGTGTAGAAGACTGCATCTCCCCAGAGTTGGATGGATGGTATTGCTTATCATCCATAAATAACTCCTTATATTCTATTCAGCCCTTAAAATTTCCCTATACTAGCTGTTAATAGAATCTTTTCACATAATGTTGGAAAGTCAATTCCCATTTCTTTAGCTGCCTTTGGTACTAAAGACGTTGCCGTCATACCTGGCACAGTATTGTATTCTAGAACATACATATTATCTGCATGATCTGTCATAATATCAACACGAATAACCCCACTGCCTTGTACTTCACGATACACAAGTTCCCCTATGCGTTGCATCTCAGCAGTCATTTCTTCACTAATAGGCGCAGGTACTAAATATTCTGTAGCACCTACAGTATATTTACTGGTATAGTCATACTCCCCAGAATGTGGACGTATTTCAATTACTGACAATGCCTTTCCGTCAAGAACGGATACTGTAAATTCGCGACCATCAAGAAATTGTTCTACTACAAGAATCGGATCATATTTTAGCGCTTCTGTAACAGCAGCCTCCAATTGTGCCTCATCACGAACGATGGTAACGCCAATACTAGAGCCTTGAGTAGCAGATTTCACCACTACAGGAATCGTAAATTGTTTGCGAATATGTCCTATAATAGCTTCTGCAGATTCTAAATTACCATTAAAGGATTCAGAAGTAGCTGTTGGAATATTAGCCCCTTTGAAAACATCTTTGCTTACTTTTTTATTCATTCCTACCGCATGAGCCATGATGCCCGATCCAGTATATGGAATTTCTGCCATTTCAAGTAAGCCTTGTAATGCACCATCTTCACCATAACGACCGTGAATTGCATTAAATACAATCTCTCCACCTAAGGATTCAATGTCTTTTAAAACAGTACGAGGATTAAGTTCTAATGTTTGGGCATTAAACCCTTTACTTTCGAGTGCTTCCGCAATAGCAGCGCCAGTACGGCGAGATACTTCAGCCTCTTTGGAAGGGCCACCCATCAATACGATTATTTTTCTATCTTTCATTGTAAGCCTTCCTCCAATATAGCTAATAATTTAGGTCCATATTGATTAATAGAACCGGCACCCATTGTGATAACTAGATCATTAGGTCGCACAATTTTTGCCAATACAGCCGGTATATCATCAACAGATGGTACATAATGTACAACCTTATGTGTAGCAGCTTCAACAGCGTCAGGAATAGTACGTCCATCGATACCTGCAATCGGATCTTCACCAGAACTGTAAATATCTGTCATATATATTTCATCAGCACTTGTAAAAGCCGTAGCAAATTCATCTTTCAACAAGCTTGTACGTGTATACCGATGCGGTTGAAACACACAAATAACGCGATGTTTTTCAAGCTCTTTTGCTGCTCTTAAGGTCGCTTTAATTTCTGTTGGATGATGTGCATAATCATCGACAACCCAGACTCCACCAACATGACCTTTTGTTTCAAAGCGTCGTTTTGCACCGATAAATTTACCTAACGCTTTTGTAATAAAGCGATTCTCTACACCGCAACATTCATGAGCCACAATAAAGGCTGCCAATGAGTTTAATACATTATGCTCTCCTGGCACGCGCAAGCTGATGCGGCTTATATTAATGCCTTTATGATATACATCATATACCAAGGAAGAGTCCACATAATGAATATTTTTTGCTACATAATCATTATTATCCTCTAACCCATACGTAATAAAAGTACGCTTTACGTGGCTCATAACATAACGAATATTTTCATTATCACCACATACGATAGCCTTGCCCGCTTCTGGTAACGTTTCGACGAACTCACAGAAAGCGTTTAACAAGTTATCCATAGTCTTATAATGATCCATATGATCATCTTCAATATTAGTTATAACGATAGTATGTGGATGCAATTTTAAAAATGAACCATCGCTCTCATCCGCTTCCACAACTGAAAAATGGCCTTTCCCAAGGCAACTGCTACCTTTGAGATAATCTACTTCGCCACCGATAATTACCGTAGGGTCCGCATTAGCCTCCACTAAAATTTGTCCAATCATTGAAGTTGTAGATGTTTTACCATGCGCACCAGCTACTGCGATACCATCTGTTACATCTAATACAGCCTTTACAATATCAGAACGATGTAAAATGGTAATCCCTTGCTCTTTAGCAGCAACAATTTCAGGATTGTCTTCACGAATCGCTGTAGAACGAACTATAGCATCAACACCATTTACATATTCTTTATTATGACCGATATGCACCGTGGCACCCATATCTCTAAACTTAGAAATCACTGCAGATTCAGCAATATCTGAACCAGATACATCATAACCTTTTTGAATCAAAATATTCGCTATCGCACGCATACCAGATCCACCAATACCGATAAGGTGAATTTTGTGAATACCGTCTAACATAAAACCTCTCCTTGTTACTTTGCAATAGATAAAGCTAATTTTGCAATATCATGAGCCGCATTCGGTTTCCCCAATTGCAATGCTCGGTCTCCCATTTGTGCCAACAAATCACGGTTGGCCATAAACATCTCGATTTCCCCTATTAAATCATGAGCACTCAACATTTTATCTACAATCATATGAGCCGCCCCTTCTTGTACAAAGATACGTGCATTATAGGTTTGATGATCTTCCGCTGCGTATGGATACGGTATCAATACGGATGGAATACCGCGAACTGCTAATTCTGCTAGACCTATAGCACCAGATCTAAATACTGCTAAATCGGCTGCTGCTAGTGCTTTTGGCATATCATGTAAATACGGCAAAATCAAAGATGAACTACCTAAACCATCCCCATCGGTAATACCCAATTGGGATAAAACAGATTCATATTCTCCGTTTCCCGTAATATGGATTAATTTAATACCTTTCACACCTTGGAAGTGTTTATGTACATCTATCATAGCATTGTTAATAGTTCTCGCCCCTCGAGAACCTCCAGCTATGAGTACTGTAAAAGTATCATCACTTAAGTTGAAATAGTTACGTCCCTCTGTTCTCGAATCAACTAGCACATCTGGACGAACAGGATTCCCTGTATAGACTACGCGCTTTGCTTTAGAAAACGATGCTTCTGCATCCTTATAGCCTAGGGCTACCACATCAACAAAACGGCTCAGAATTTTATTAGTAATACCTGCTATGACATTCTGTTCTTGAATTATAGTAGGAATATTATGTAATGCTGCAGCCAAGAGAACAGGCCCACATACATAACCACCAGTACCAATAACCACATCAGGTTTAAACTTGCAGACTATAGCATTAGCTTTTACAATGCCTAAAGCAGTTTTACCTAATGTAACTAATGTACCTAACGATAATTGACGCTGCAAGCCTTGCACAGGAATCGTAGTAAACTCTATCCCCTCTTTAGGAACTAATGTAGCCTCGAGACCTTGCTTGGTACCAACATATAACACCTTTGTATCAGGATTTTGTTTCATAATTTCCTTATATATAGTTATTGCTGGATATATATGTCCACCAGTGCCACCACCTGAAATAATAACACGTTTCATTAATGGTGTCCTCCCTCTTGCAACATATGAACACAACGTTTAAAGTCATCTCCACGCTCTTCAAAACAGCTGTACCAATCAAAGCTTGAGCAAGCCGGAGATAATAGCACAATATCGCCAGTCTCTGCCAATTTATAGCCTTGTTCTACGGCTTCTTTCATGGATAAAGCACGATAAATCGGCTTCACACCAGCCTCTTTTGCAGCCGTCTCAAAACGATCTGCTGCTTCCCCCATGAAAATAACAGCTTTAGTCTTCTCCTTAACTAACTCCATGAAGTCTTCTAAAGGCGTCATTTTATCATGACCACCAGCTAATAGAATAACTTGTTGATCAAAGGATTCTAATGCTTTAACCACAGAATCTACATTAGTCGCTTTAGAATCATTATAAAATGTAATACCATCAATCGTCTTAACGCGTTCTAAACGATGTTCAACGCCATGGAACTCACTAATAATACGATGAATTGTTTCTACAGGTACGCCCAATGCATGAGATAAAGCAATAACGGTCAATATGTTTTCAATATTATGACTGCCTGGAATATGAATATCTTCATTTCCAATAACAAATTTTGCTACCCCATCTTTAGCAATATAACATTGCCCATCAGCATAATAAGCGCCATTCTCTACGGCTTTTTTTTGACTAATTTTTAGAATATGACTAGGCGAACGATGTTCCATATCAGCTACAACGGGATCATCTATATTCAACACTAAATAATCTGTACTTAATTGATTTTCAAAGATGCGTTCCTTCGCAGCAATATAGTTTTCCATCGTCTTATGACGAGCTAAGTGATCTGGAGTAATATTGAGCATAATAGCCCCAATAGGCCTAAAATACTTGATTGTCTCTAATTGATAACTAGATAATTCAGCTACCAAAAAACCGCCTGCAGGCATAGAATACGCCACTTCACTAAGGGAATCCCCAATATTTCCACCGACGTGAACTGGTTTTCCAGAGCCTTCTAGTACTTTAGTTAATAAGGTTGTTGTCGTAGTCTTACCATTTGTACCAGTAACAGCTACGATAGGTGATTTAGATACTTCATAAGCTAATTCTACTTCACTGACCACGTCAATACCACGGGCATGTGCTGCTTTTACAATCGGAATGTCTAAAGAAATACCTGGAGAAATAACGATACGATCCACGCCATCTAGCAAGGATTCATCTTGACGTCCTGTAATAATATTTACCCCTGCCGCAACGAGTCGTTTCTCCTCAGCCGTAGGCAGTGTCATAGGCTTATAATCATTTAACACAACATGCGCACCCACTTGGGCTAATACCCAGGATGCACCTATACCGCTGGCTCCAGCTCCAAGAACAAGTATATGTTTATCTCCATATTCCATCTATATCACCTAAACTATTTATAAAATTAATGTATCCTATCTAATAAGCATACCATTATTTACAACTTCCGTTAAGTATTATCTTATAAAGTTATAGTCGCTAAAAGTACACCAATAATGGCTAAAACAGCTCCACCAAACCAGAAGCGATTAACAACTGTTTGTTCTGCCCATCCGGAAAGTTCAAAATGGTGATGAATAGGACTCATCTTAAAAACACGCACACCACGTGTTTTGAAAGAAATAACTTGAATAATAACAGATAATGCTTCCATAACAAAAATGCCACCAATCACCACAAGTAGCAATTCTGTTTTAGTTAAAATAGCCATTGCTGCAAAGGCACCACCTAATGCCAAAGAGCCTGTATCCCCCATGAATACTTTTGCAGGGTTCACATTATATACCAAAAAGCCAAGACATACAGCTGCTATTATAGCGCCGAAGTACGCAACACTTTCAGCACCAATAGAATTTGTCATCGATGCAGCCATCAGACCAATAACAGAGAATGCTATCGCCGCCACTGCTGATGTACCACCAGCAAGACCATCAAGACCATCGGTTAAATTTACTGCATTTGTAGCTCCTACAATAATCAAAAATGCCAATACATAATAACCCCATCCCAATTGTAATTGTGTATCTACAACAGGAATCCATAATGTGGTAGGAACAACCATAATCTCAGTAATGCAATAACAGAATACAGCAGCCAATATAAATTGTCCAAGTAATTTTTGCTTCGCTGTTAATCCAAGATTGCGTTTTTTTACAGCTTTTACAAAATCATCAAAAAAACCTAATAAACAATGACCCAGTGTTAAAAATAATAACATTCCTGTGCCCACATTCCATGGTGCAAACAATGCCACGCCAATAACAAGGGCCACCATCATGAAAGCACCACCCATTGTTGGCGTACCGGCTTTTGCTTGATGACTTTCAGGGCCTTCTTCACGAATACTTTGTTGTGCGTGCAAAGAACGCAACATAGGAATAGCAATTTTACCTAGCACTACCGTAATGATGAAAGTCGCTACGAAGGCTAATAGAATGTGATTTATCATATGAATCCTCTACTTATTAATAAATAGGACGGCTAGATATAACTAGCCGTTACCTATTATTCTCGATCCTTTAATTCTTCAACAACGCGCTCCATTCGTAAACCACGGGAACCTTTCACAAGGATAACATCCCCTTTTTCACGAATATCACTATATGCGTTGGCCATTTCTAAATGGCTGTTACAACGGAATGTAGTTAAACCCGCTTTTTTTGCTTCCTTTGCAATGAAGGCAGCAGCATCACCAAAGGTGAATACAACACTATAACCCTCTTCAGCAAGCAAATGGCCGATTTCACGATGTGCTTCTTCAGAGAAGTCGCCGAGCTCGAGCATATCGCCTAGCATCGCAATTTTACGCTTACCTTCTAATTGGCCAAGTGCTTTAATAGCTTCTGCCATGGATGAAGGGTTTGCATTATAAGCATCATTTAAGATAACAATATCTTCAAATGGAACGATTTCTTGACGCATTGGAGTTCCACTAAACTCACTCAAACCTTTGCGAATTGTGTTAGATTTAATGCCTAGCACTCGGCCTGCAACAATAGCCGCCAATGCATCATATACATTGTGTTCACCAATCATAGGCAAGAAGATATCAAAAACTTCATCATAACACTTACAAGTGAACTTAATACCGTCTTTTTTATAGCGCAAATGGCTACCAATACAAGTAGCATTCCGTTCAATACCATACGTAATAGTTTTACCCTTAGCTAAACGATCCATAGCTTTTACATATGGATCATCTTCATTAAGGATAGCCACGCTGTTTTCAGGCAAGCAACGAATCAATTCACCTTTCGCTTCGGCAATGGCTTCTCGAGAACCTAAAAGCTCGATGTGACTAGTACCAACATTAGTAATAATCCCCATCGTTGGTTCTGCAATCAAGGCCAGTTCTTCGATTTGTCCGAGCCCACGCATACCCATTTCAACAACACAGGCTTCATGCTCAGCAGTTAAGCGCAATAGTGTTTTTGGTAAGCCAATTTCATTATTAAAATTTTTCTCAGTTTTTAATACATTAAATTCTGTGCCAAGTACGGCTGCCACCATTTCCTTTGTCGTAGTCTTACCAGAGGAACCAGTAATAGCAACTACAGGAATATCAAAGCGGCGACGATGATATCGTGCTAAGTTTTGATATGCTACCAAAGTATTGTCTACCTCGATGCAAGCAATACCTTCTACAGAACGTCCTTTTTCAACGATAGCCCCTGTAGCACCTTTTTCGATAGCCGCATTGATAAAATCATGGCCATCAAAGGTATCACCTTTTAAGGCTACAAATAAAAAGCCTGATTCAATAGTTCTTGTATCAGTAGACACATCTAAAAACTTAATATTATCGGTATGTGCACTCGTCCCCTTTGTGGCCTCCAGTACTTGAGACAATGTAAATTCTGCCATATTAGATCTCCTTGAGGGCTGCTCGCGCCTCTTCACGATCATCAAAATGGATCGTTTTATCCTTTAAGATTTGGTAATCCTCATGCCCCTTACCTGCAATCAGTACAATATCCCCAGATTTTGCATGTTGTATTGCATGTTGAATCGCTTCTCGACGATCAACGATAACTTCATAGTGAGTTCCTTCTCGAAGGCCGTCTTTAACGCCGACTTCCACATCTTTAACAATTTGTACAGGATCCTCTGTACGCGGATTATCAGATGTAACATACACAACATCACCGTATTGTGCCGCAATGCGTCCCATAATAGGACGTTTGGTTGCATCTCGGTCACCGCCACAGCCAAAGACTACAATAATACGATTTTCTTGAATAGCCTTTGCTGTTTGTAAAATATTTTCTAACCCATCTGGTGTATGTGCATAGTCTACAACAACAGCAAATGGTTGACCTTCTTCAATCAATTCAAAACGACCAGGTACAGCACTAAATGTTTTCAACGCTTTATCGATGTCTTCCATGGAAATACCTTCCAATAGGCAGGCACCAATAGCTGCTAATGTATTATACACATTAAACAAGCCAGTCGTATTCATTGCAACTGTATAGTCATGGCCATCATAAGATACCGTGTATCGGCTAGACTTTGGCGTCATATCAACGTCATGAGCATTCAATGTACCGTTACCATCAATACTATAGGTAATGATAGGGGCTGTAGTTTTTTCAACAACCCGATGTCCATAGGCGTCATCAATATTGATGACAGCACCCTTACCAGATTTTATCTGGTTTGGTTTGCTAACTTGTTCAAATAGTTTACATTTAGCTGCCAAGTAATTCTCAAATGTTTTGTGAAAGTCTAAATGATCTTGTGTAAGATTTGTAAACACTGCCGTATCGTACTCAACACCAGATACGCGTCCCAAAGCCAATGCATGGGAAGATACTTCCATTACACAATGTGTAACGCCCTCTTCTACCATTTGATGCAAAATATGTTGTAAATCTACTACGTCAGGGGTCGTGTTATGAATCGGATATGATGTATCGCCAATCATGATATGAACAGTACCAATCACACCGACCTTATGACCTTGAGCTTTCAAAATATGACGAATCATATGAGTTGTAGTCGTTTTACCATTAGTACCAGTGACACCAATCATGTGCATAGAATTGGCTGGATAATCAAAAAAGTATGGCACACAGGCCATCATAGCCGCACGTGTATCTCCAACAGTGATAACACAAACGTCACTACTTATCTCAACAGGTTTAGATACTAATACAGCTACTGCCCCAGCCTCAACAGCTTTATTAACATAATCATGTCCATCGACAGTAGCACCATCTAAAGCAATAAATAAACTACCTTCTTTTACAGCACGAGAATCAGCGGTAACATCTAAAATTTCAACAGCTGTATTACCTTCTACATGCGGTGCATGTAAGGTTTTTACTATATCTTGTAAGTGTTTCATATACAATCTCCTTTACACGCAAAGGAAAGCAGCCCAATACGAGCTGCTTCGCCTGCTAGTCTATAATTTGCTGTTTCTCTTGTACATTACGTTCAGTAACAGCGCTTTTTGTGCTATAAACAAAAGAATCAGGCAAAACCATTCCTAGTTGTTCTTCTGCGATTTGTTGGATACGTACAGGAGACTTCAAGGAAGCCACTTCAACGTCCAATGCATCGTTATCTTTTGTTAATTGTACTACAGCTTGCTGTGTTTTAACTACCTCATAGCCCAACTTTGTACTGTATGCATTCATAACCATCATAATAAGTAAGCATGCAACTAATGCAGCAATACCATATACAACTTGCCACATCATAGGGCTTAAATCTAAAGCTACGTTTGCACTACGTCTTCTCCCTTGTGCAATGACCAACATATCACCTTTTACTTGGCCCACAACAGCCTTTCTCGCTAACATAACACTTAACCCCTTCCAAATCTACAACTTTACTGCTACGCGCAATTTAGCGCTTCTAGCTCTCGGATTAACTTCAATCTCCCCTATACTTGGCTCTATAGCCTTATTCTTTGCCTTTACAACTGCCTTGTGATTACAAACACACACAGGTAATTGTGGAGGACATATACATGCAGTACTTAACTCTTTAAAAGTTTGCTTTGTAATTCGATCTTCCAAGGAGTGGAATGTAATAACTCCAATCTTTCCCTTTGGTTTTAACATTGATACAGCATCTACAAAACTATCATGCAAAATTGCTAATTCTCTATTTACTTCAATACGTATGGCCTGAAACGTCCGTTTTGCCGGATGAGGTCCATCTTGTCGCGCCTTTGCCGGTATTGCATTCTTAATAATTCTAACTAACTCACCAGTAGTAGTAATTCTTTTTTCTTGACGTGCTTCAACAATAAACTCGACAATTCGTTTAGCCCATCGTTCCTCCCCATAATCATGGATAATTTGCAGTAATTGTTCGCTGTCATATTCATTGACAATTTCCTCTGCCGTGAGAGGTGCATTTTTATCCATTCGCATATCAAGAGGTCCATCATTCATATATGAAAAACCTCGTTCAGGAGTATCTAGTTGATAGCTGGATACACCAAGATCAAATATAAAACCATCGACTTCATAAATGCCTGCATTTTGGAGGGCTTCTTTTAAGTTAGAAAAGTTTGTAGGTATCGTTAACACCTGACATTTCAAATCAGATAAACGCTGTCGAGCTACACTCAAAGCATCTTCATCCTGATCTAAACCTATAATCATGCCTTCTGGATCTAGCATCTCGCCCACTGCATGAGCATGTCCTGCCCCACCAAGGGTACAGTCCACATAAATGCCTTTTGGATTAGTTACGACGGAGTCCACCGTTTCACGTAAGAGTACGCTAGTATGATTAAATTCCATCATAGCCTCCTATAACATAATCCCTTCAAGCCCTTCAACTAATTCTTCCATACTTTCAGCCACTTGCTCATCATAGAAATCGTATTTTTCACGGCTCCAAATTTCAACGTGATCCCCAGCACCTACAATAACAGCCTGTTTATCGAGGCTTGCATATTCACGTAGTGGTACAGGAATGAGGACACGACCTTGTTTATCATATTCAAGCTCAGCAGCACTACCAAAAACAAAACGTTTTAAGGCACGCACGCTAGCTTTAGTGGAAGATTGTGATTGTAAAGCAGTGGAAATTTTCTTCCACGCCTCTTCGGTGTAAATAGCTAAGCAGTTATCTAGGCCTTTTGTAACGATGCACAAATCGCCTAGTTGTTCACGTATTTTCGCAGGTATAATCATCCGCCCTTTTGTATCAATGGTGTGATTATATTCGCCCATGAACATACGTATCACCGCCTTTCTCTATTTCTTATCCACCACTATATGGTAAATTCTACCATAATTCCCCACCTTTCACAACAAAAAATCCATTTTTATCCCACTTTTTTATATTTTTCTTGTTTGATCTCTATTTTTCTCCGCTTTTCTACAATACATATGTTCGATTAAATATTTAAAACTAATCAATTTAAACCACTCTCTACCACAATGATGAAATACCACGCCTTAAATGGACATAACCCCCACTTTTAGATGTATTATGTTTAGCAACTCAATGTATTATGTTTAGTAATGCATAAACGTTAAATATATTTAGGTCTATATTAAAAAAGCACAAAAAAACCTCATCAATGTACAACAATACATTGATGAGGTTTTGCCTCTATTTATATAGTTTTGATCTATAATATTAGAATTTAGATTCGATAGCCGCTTGAAGATCGCCTTTAGGCAAGAAACCAATTTTACGGTCTACTACTTCACCATCTTTTAGAATAACGAATGTAGGCAATACTTCAACTTGTAAGTTACGTGCTAATTCTGGTTCTTCATCAGCGTTTACTTTTACAAAGTTAGCTTTACCTTCAAGCTCACCTGCAATTTCTTCAATGATTGGCATCATACGTACGCAATAACCGCACCATGGAGCCCAGAAGTCAACAACAGTAACACCACCTTGGTTTACTAAATCTTGATATTCAGCAGTTTTTAAATCTTTTAATTCGCTCATTGTACCCTCCTACGGTAATTGAACTAATACACAATCTTGAATGACATGCAGATCTAAAGCATGTGCTTTTTCAACAACAGATGGTTTATCCGCCCCCGGTTGCAACCACACAACAGAAATGCCAAGTTCTTTGCATTCATCAAGTGCAGCTAACCCCGCTACTTCTGGTACAACAAAATCTACCACAGCAGGCACAACGGGAAGTGCAGAAAGACTAGAGTAACAAGTGTCTCCATCTATTTCTGCAATATTAGGATTGACTGGATATACTTCATATCCGTGATCTTTAAGACATTTATAAATCTTATAACCGAACTTCTCGGTTTTATGGGTAGCTCCAATAACGGCCCATACTTTTTGATCTAAAGCTTGTTGAATTGTCATTTCGACCACCTCTTATATACTATTATAAATAAATATCGAATATTGTCAATATATTATATCGAATTATATAGTTGAAGAATTATTCTCTTTTAGCAAACATCCTATAACATAAATCAATACTATTTTATTACTCTATTCTTTAATTTGTATCTCAATCGTTTTCTGACTAAGACTAGGTACATTTAAATCAATCTCAATTAATTCAGATAAACTGATTTCTCTACGACTTAATGTATGAGCTTCAACTAACCCCCCTACAATAGCCAGCTCACCTAAAATCCTATTAGGAGACCATTGATTTTCACGTAATTCACGAATAGTAATACTCTTTTGTCGCTTAGATAATCTATGCCCTTCAGAATCAATTAATAATGGAGCATGCCCATAAGAAGGTAGTTGTATATTTTTAGATTTGAAACTGGTTTGTAATGTTCTATATAAATATATTTGCTGCCCTGTAGTCTCTAGTAAATCGTCTCCACGAATGACCTCCGTTATCCCCATAGCAATATCATCCAGTACAACAGCTAAATTATAGGCATACATACCGTCACCACGACGCAATACATAATCATCTAATTCACCTTCCAAATGAATATGTTGAAAGCCTTGCCAACAATCTACGAAATCTATATCACAGGAATTAACGGCTAAACGCAAAGATGGCTCCTTAGACATCATAAACTCTTTTATCAATTTATCCTCTAGATGACGGCAACGGCCATCATATCGATGTACTACCTCTCCTACATGGGGCGCCGAAGCAATAGAATGCAGTCTCGTGCGATTACAAAAGCAAGGATAAATTAGTTTTTCTGATGCAAGATGTTCTAATATATCTCCATAAAATGCTTGTCGTTCACTTTGCCAATATGTTGATTCTGAGCCACCAACGCGAGGTCCTTCATCCCATTCAAATCCTAGCCACTCTAAATCATCTAATAGAGCTTCCCCTAACTCACGTTTAGAGCGTTGGATGTCTATATCCTCCATTCGCACAACATACTGCCCTTTTTGTTGCTTCGTAGAAATATAAGATAAGAGGGCTATCCATACATTTCCGAGATGGATATATCCTGTGGGGCTTGGAGCAAATCGACCTTTCATGATGCCCTCCTACAGTACAAAACAAGTGGCATATCCCGTAAACTTACACAGAATATGCCACTATAAATAATATAAAACGATTATCCTAGAGAAATAATGTTATCGAATACCTTACCAGCGTCTTTAATTTTTTGTTCGTTCCCCATTGTACAAATGTGATTGTCCTTCAACACTGGTTCAACCACATCTGCTAAAGCAACGATATCCTCTGGCTTACAAGCGATAACTTGTTTACGAAACTCTACCTTATCCTCTAGTTTAGCACCGCTAAAATACATCCCCATCGCACGTGGACCACGCAACGCAGGAGTCATAGGCAAGTCCAAGGAGCTCATAGTACCGATAATATATTTACGCATCTCACGATCAGTCAACGCAAACTCACGAAGGTATTGAGGTAATTCTTTATATACATTTAATGTTTCTACCAAGTTTGGATCGCGATAGCTACAGAAAATCATATTACCATCGTCATAGAAGTTTGCAAAGGCACCGTAAGCACCGCCTTGTACACGAATACGAATCCAAAGATACTCATAACGTAAAATCGTTTCCAATACACTCATTGGGCCTACGTGTTTATACCCATGGTCTATAAAGTTACCACCTTGAGCTACGTATTGAACCTTACCAGCTGTAACGATACCATCATTACCAGACAAACGTGTAATTTTTAATGTATCATTACTTAAGTCAGTAGTATCCCAGGTTTCAATCAATGGTTTCATAAGATTTTCAAAGGCTTCTAATTCTCCTTCTTCACCAACGAACATGATATCCACATTATTAGCACGAAAAATCTTACGAGCCACATCAGCTAATTTTTCCGGCAATAATGGTAATGCCGCAGGATTAGAAGCCAATTCGCTAATCTTTTGATAGTAACCGAAGTTACCATTATCTCTAAATTTACCAACTGCAGATACTTGTGCCATAACACGTTGACTTACAATGGAGTTGCCACGACGAAACGCTTCATTATCCCAAATAGCTTTGCTTTCTTGAACAAGTTCGGTCAAGCGTCTATGGTCACTATAATCTGCTTTTTGTACTACTTCGTTAATCAAACGGCATAAGTCAGGTAATTTAGAATGCAAGGCTTTAGCTCGAACAATCATGAGAGGCGTAAATTCATCACGCTTACCATCTTTGCTAATAGCCGTAATATCTGAGCTTAAACCACCAAGATTCATATTGATATCTTTCGCCAATGCTTCATAGCCACGTTCAGATGTGTTGATACGACCGATAATATCACTTAGAATATCGGCATAGAACAACTCATCTTCTGTAAGACAACTTAAATTAAAGTAAAGACCTACATAGTTGATGCCTTTTGTGAAAGTAGGTACAAAATGTACTGTAGTATTGCCAATTTTACTTTCACGACGTTCTACTTCTTCAATATTAGGATTTAAATCTGATAATTCAAGCAATGGAATCGACGCTAATGCTTCGTCGCTATCTGGAGCCTCTTGACGAAGTTTAAGTCGTTTTGTTTGCTCTACAATCGCTTCGATTTCTTCTGGAGTCATCTTAGCTTTTACAGAAGCTAAATATTCTTTAACCTCTGCATCCTTGCGCTCTTGAAGACCACGTTCAGGATAAATAGAAACAAGCACTTTATGATTGTTATTTAAGATAGATTGACGAATTAAATCTTCAAAGTACGTACCGGATAAGCCCTTGCGAATATTCACTAATGCTTCTTCGTAGTGTAATAACTCAAGTGGGTCATTGTCATATAGCCAATTATCCATCATACGGATAACATAAGCAAGACCAATTGGGCGACCACCAAAGTCGCTTTCACGAAGAGCAAACTCAATGCTATTCAAGGAAGCTTCTAATAATTCTTTATCTAAACCGTTATCACAAAGTTCTTGCAATGTAGATTCCACAATACGCTGCAAGTCAGCTTGTTTATCGAGATTAGAACCAGTTGCTTGCACGGTCCACAAAGGTTGACGAATGCTATCAAGATAATAACCACTCACATCAGAGCCGATACCGGCTTTCACCAAAGCCTGTTTAAGAGGAGCCGCAGGAGATGTCAACAATGCATGTGTTAATACCTCAAAAGCCAAGCTATGCTCAGGAGTTACATCAGGTAACACATAGGCAAAGGAATGTAAAGTTCGGTTGTCTGTTGGCTCTTCAGAACCTACGCTATATGGATAACTTACCACTTTACCTTCCGTAAATGGCGTTTGTATACCAACCTCTGTATTAACCTCAATAGCATCAAAATGACTTAAGTACTCATCATTCAAGAATGCCAATTGCTCTTCAATATTCATATCACCATAAAGGAAGATATAACTATTGGACGGATGATAATGAACTCGATAGAACTCTTGGAACTCTTTATAAGTTAAGTCTGTAATATGGTCAGGATCTCCACCAGAATCAACACCATAAGTGGTGTCTGGGAAAAGTTCACGCATCATTTGGCGCTCTAAAACGGAATCCGGAGAGGAATAAACACCCTTCATCTCATTGAAGACAACGCCTTTATAGGTAAGTTCATCGTCCGCACTATCTAACTCATAATGCCAACCTTCTTGCATCACGATTTCCGCATCTTCACGAACGCGTGGATAGAATACAGCATCAAGATATACGTCCATCAAGTTGTGGAAGTCTTTATCATTCTTGCTGGCTACAGGATACATTGTTTTATCAGGGTAGGTCATAGCGTTTAAGAACGTGTTTAAAGACCCCTTAACAAGCTCAACAAATGGCTCTTTTAAAGGAAACTTACGAGAACCACATAAAACGGAATGTTCCATAATATGTGCTACACCAGTACTATTATGTGGTGTTGTTCTAAAAGCGATATTGAATACTTTATTAGAATCTGGCGAATCAATATAAATTAAACGTGCACCAGACTTTTCATGTTTCATTTCATAAGCGGTACCATTGATCTCATCAATGCGCTCAATACGGTCAAGGCGAAAGCCAGAATAAACCTTATTTATTTCCATGCTGTCCCTTCTTTCTATACTAATATAATGATTTCTCTCTGAATAATTTATTATATCATATCGATGACTCTATATATAGATGTTAAGAATAATTATCGAATTATAAAACCCCATAGGCAAGTATTCCCATGGGGTTCATATTATTTATTATGTTGCATCTGCCACTTTTGATTGCGACGCAAGGTTAATAAGCCTTCTAACACGGCTTCGAATTGTATAAAACTCAATGTATATGGTTGATACATATCTGGTACAACCTTGTAAGTAATAGTAACCTCAGACTTATCGTAATCATAGAAGATACCATGTAAATTACTCATTGTTGTGTAACCAGTTTGAGCTTGTTCCAATGTTGGAATAGGCTGATTTTTTAGATTTCCTAGTAGATCGCTAATGAAACCTTCCTTACGACCTTGGTCATTGAGCATTTCATCCATAAAACTACGTAGACTATCCATGCAGTGATTAACCTCGTTGATCTAACAATAAGCCATTATGAATTACACGAACAGCATCTTTTACGCGATCTTCAGCAACAAGGCAAGAAATACTAATTTCAGAAGTAGAAATGATTTCAATATTGATACCTTCTTGGCTCAAGATATCAAACATTTGCGCAGCTACACCAGGTTGTCCTAACATACCTGCACCAATAATGGAAACTTTAGCCATTTTTTCATCAATATTAACAGCTTCAATATCTACTGCTTTTTGTAATTCTTCTAATACTTCTCGAGCTAATACCACATCATCCATAGCTACTGTAAAGATAAGATCAGTTTTTGGTTCTCCTACGGAACGGATAGATTGAACAATCATATCTACGTCAACGTTTCTGGCAGCTAATGCTTTGAATACAGTCGCTGCAACGCCTGGTTTATTTTCAACGCCTACAAGGGCTACTTTTGCTGTATTTGTATCATCAGCTACGCCAGTAATTACGTGTTTATTTGCTTCCACAGTATAATCCTCCCGAATAATAGTACCTGGTTTATCACTAAATGTAGAACGTACATGAATAGGTACACCATAACGGAAACCCATTTCTACGGCACGCGGTTGCATTACACCGGCACCAAGGCGTGCCATTTCAAGCATTTCGCCATACGTTACTTCTTCTAATTTGAAAGCTTCCTTCGCCACGCGAGGATCTGTAGAATATACGCCGTCTACATCCGTAAAAATCTCACATACATCCGCTTTCATAGCACCTGCCAATGCAACAGCTGTTGTATCAGAGCCACCACGGCCTAATGTCACCATATCACCATATTCAGTTATACCTTGGAAACCAGCAACTACTACAATTTTACCTTCATCCAAAGCTTCAAACACACGATTAGGATCAACGCCCAAAATGCGACCTTTATTAAACGTATCACTACTTGTAATACCTGCTTGATCACCTGTTAAGGATACAGATTCCTGACCACGTTCGTTAAAAGCCATTGCCATCAATGCAATTGTTACTTGTTCACCGGTAGACAACAAGCGGTCCATTTCGCGACCATACGGCTTGGATGTAACTTGTTTAGCTAAGGCCACCAAGTCATCAGTTGTATCACCCATAGCAGATACAACAAGAACGATTTTATCGTCAGCTTGCTTCTCACGAAGAACGCGATCAACAATATTAAATATTTTTTCTGGTGTAGCTACGGAACTACCACCAAATTTTTTAACGATTAAGGCCACAATAATCCCTCATTTAACTATGTTTACTAAATATCAATATGCATATACTTTACCACAAACAAATAGCACTGTAAAGGGATGTATAGCAATTAATCCACTGGAGTGATACAAAACTCCTTTTTATGCGGACATTAAAAATCAAATAATATGTCTATAATATTATGAATATGCATTAAACAATCCTAACATGTATTAGCCATAATGCCATTAAATATCTACTATTAAAAGTTTAACTTTGCCTCATTATTAAACTATGTGAACACATAGATATACAAAAAGACCAGCCCTAGGGCTGGTCTTTATTAGTTGTTTTAGTTAATTAAGCAACTACGATATCTTTTTCGGATTCCCACAAGCCATGGATATTGCAGTAGGAAACAGCAATCAATTTACCGGATTTTTTCAAAGCTACTGCTAAAGTACCTTCAGAAACTGCTGCTACAGGACCTTCGTTTGCAGTTGCACCGTCACCATGAACGTTGAACTCGATAGCGCCAACTTCGAATGGTAATTGAGTGCCCTCAGCTACGAAGTACAATTTAATCCAATCAATGTGATGTTCTACAGTGTTTGGATGTGCAATGTCTTTACCTACGGATAAAGTAACGTGGAATGTTTCACCTGCTTTTACAGTGTCAACTGTTTCGATAACAGGAACGTGTTTTTCAGTAGCGAAATCGCCAGATTTAATGTAATCATGTACAGCCATAGTTAACCTCCTGGTTAGTCTTATATACATACTTAATGTCAAGAATATTGAGCACCTCTGTGCTTATGACTATATTATACATTTTCGATATAGTTTTAGCAAGTTCTTTTTCGATTTTTTTCGATTTTTTTGAATTAAATCAAAATTCTATTCCTTTAGCAGCTTTTATGCCCTTTTCATAAGCATGCTTTACTACCTTCATTTCTGTTACAGTATCCGCCATATCAATGATTTCAGGTTTAGCATAACGCCCCGTCAAAACAACATGAAGCCTTTTTGGCTTATTGTTAAGCATTTCCACTACAGAATGCACATCGATAAGCTCATAATTAATGGCATTATTTATTTCATCCATAACAATTAGATCCCATTTATCGGAGTTTACTTCCTCTACTAATGTACGCCAAGCGGCTTGTGCTGCTTCTTTGTGGCGAGCAAGCTCAGCTTCCCCTACTTCATCCCGTTTATAGTAAATAAAGCCTTTTCCCATAGAGCGAATTTCAACTTGATCACCTAGTTTAGCGAGACCTGCCAATTCACCATAGCCATTGCCGCTCTTAATAAATTGTAATATAAGAACCTTGAAACCTTGTCCGACAGCACGTAAAACAACGCCTAATGCCGCTGTTGTTTTACCTTTACCATTCCCTGTATTAACTAGAATTAATCCACGTTCTTCCATAATAGCTCCTTTAATACGAACTGTCCCACAGAATGTAATTGTGATAACACATAGTCATATAAACCTATTAAATACATTTATACATCTATTACTTTTGGGCTTTATAAGCAGCACATGTATCAACAAAATGTTGTGCCCCTTCATCAGAGCCAGCAAAGTTCAAATGTAAGTAAGAAGCTAATACATTTTTTGTTGCATAGCCGCCGTCATACGATTGAGGTTTACGGCCTCCTTCTAAATGAAAAGCCCATGGGAAGTCATCTATAGTTGGCTCCATTGTAGAGAAATGGAACTCATGACCACGAATAGCTGTATTCATAGCGCCTAATAAAGTATCTCTCTTTGCAGTTGCTGTAACATACCCCACCTTTTGAAGCTTTTGTTGCATCACACAATTGGCAGGTACAATACCTACAGTTTTATATACAGAGCCTTCAAAGTCATGAATGCTTTCACAAAGATACATAAGGCCACCACATTCGGCATAAATAGGCATACCTTGTGCATTAGCTTGGCGGATAGATTCCTTCATAGACTCATTGCTAGATAACTGGAATAAAAACATTTCTGGAAAGCCACCCCCAAATACAAGTCCGTCTACATCGGGAATTACCGAATCATTAAGCGGACTAAAGTAAACAAGCTCAGCCCCTTTTTCCTCTAACGCAGCAAGACTAGCTGGATAATAAAAAGAGAATGCCTCATCATAAGCTACACCGATTTTCACACGTTTTTCAATGGATTTAACATCTATAGCATCTGGTAGTTCGATAGTTGGTGCATTGGTAGCAATTTCCAATAGTGCATCGAGATTTACCATCTTCTCAACAGCTTCTCGAATCGTATTAATCGCCTCTGTTGGATCGATTTCAGTAACTGGTGTAAGTCCTAAATGACGCTCTGGAGAATGCATACGATCATCACGATAAATGGCACCAATAACAGGTACACCAATTTTATCCATCCCTTCACGAACCATACGCTCATGATTAGCAGAGCCTAAGCGGTTCAAAATGACACCACCAAAGTTTACCTCTGGGTCATAGTCACGGAACCCTTTAGCAATAGCTGCTGCACTTTCACCCATAGCCTTACAATCAATAACAAGCACCACCGGTGCATTTAACTGTTTAGCAATTTGAGCCGTAGAACTAACGCCTTCTCGACCACCATCGTAAAGGCCCATAACACCTTCAATAATGGCAAGGTCTACATCATGTGCCATTGTAGCAAAGAAAGGAGTCAACTTGTGAGGTGGCACAAGCCACGTATCTAAATTATAGCTGTCACGGCCGGATGCAATTTTATGAAAGCCCGGATCAATATAATCCGGGCCCACTTTAAAAGATTGCACCGTACGTCCACCATTTGCATAAGCGGCCAATAAACCCGCTACGATAGTTGTTTTACCAACACCAGAGTTGGTACCAGCAATGACAACACGTGGAATCTGTACTGTGTTCATAGATATTACCTCGTAATACGATGTGTTTGTTAACGATCCTTGCGTTTTGCAAGAATTGTAGATAAGTAGTTGAGTTTAGTATCTTTTGGCATATTATCTAAACCTACGAATACTTGCTCATCAGGCAAACCTACACGGCTAATCATAACCGCATCATCTGCCATATTATGTTTAATCAAGGTTTCTTGTACTTCATCAAAGTTTTTATATACCTTCATAATAACTGCATCATCTGCAACAGCCAATACAGCATCGATTTTTTCTTTAGGCGCTGTAGCTGGAACGATGGCCAATACCTCTTCCTTCTCTACGATTGGATAGCCAAGGTGAGATCCGATAGCACAGAATGCAGTAACGCCAGGAATTGTTTCAATTTCATGCCCTGTGTTTTCAATCAAACGGTATACATACATATATGTGCTGTAGAACATAGGATCACCTAATGTTAAGAATACAACACTTTTACCTTCATCCAAATAAGACAAGATAACGCGTTTAGCCTCTTGCCAGCCTTCCTCTTGCGTAGAATCATCCAACACCATTGGGAATACTACGGGAACGATTTCTGTATGTTCTTGGATATATGGGGATGCGATATCAAGGGCTACGGAACCATCTTTCTTTTCTGTTTTAGGTGTGATAATAATATCTGCTTCTCCTACGATGCGAGCAGCTTTCACAGTCATTAATTCAGAATCGCCAGGGCCTACGCCAATACCATATAATTTACCTTTCATGGGTATCTCCTATTCTTATAGTCACACTCTATTTATAATTGCAATATCTTTTATTATAACCAATTTATACAATATATACAAAGATACTATTTAATATTTGGTATTGCAGGACGATGTGGGCTACGTTTGCCATACAAATCGTCGATACAATCTTGCACATGTTGACGGAAAATATCATGAATCGCTTCATATTCACCTAGAGCACTATGAATTGGTTTAACCTCATATCCTGCTCCAGCGAGTTCATTCACTATGCTATCCTCTTCGTCACCAAATAAATCATTTTGTGCATGATCCCCGAGTACCAATAATAAAGGATGTACATAAATTGTTTTTGGGCGTTTACCATCAAGCCATTCCCAAGGCATTGCTACATCTGACACATATGGTGCGTTTTCAAGTACAGCAATACGCACATTCGTAAGTCCATTACGGATTAGCTTAAACTGTAAATTACCATATGAAGAATTGCCAGAACCAAGACCTCCATGACCAACCAATAACAAACCATCATCTTTGGAAATATTAAGAGATTTAATGAAACGGTCAATCAAAATTTGGTAATCATCTGGATGCTCTTCTTGTCCCATGTAGTATACGAGAGGTCTACCTACACGCAACACTTCGAGTTGTCCTTCACCTTCATGAGCAAGGATATTATTTTTTAATTTATCGAACTCTTCACCACCGGTGAAATGAAGTGGCTGCACATATACATGTGTATAACCTTCTTGAATCAGTTTCTCTAACGCCCCTTGTTCAGTAGGAATCTCAATACCACGCTCACGTAAGCGCTTAACGATGATACGAGACGAAAAAGCTAATTCTACAGTATAATCCGGATACGATTTACGAATATGTTCTACTACAGAATCGATATTATGTACACGAGCACTGTCCACAGTGGACCCAAAGGCAACAACTAAGATAGCTTGTTTCATGAATGTCTCCTTATATTAACTAATAATGTATCTTAATCATACCATAGACCATTCTCTAGGGGCATACCATGGTACGTATAAAATGGAAATTATTCTTATCTTTCATGGTAAAAGTAAAAATCCTCCTCATTGGATATCCAACAAGGAGGATTTTTATTAATGTGAAGGAGTGCAGTAATGTATGTCTAATTATGTAATAGCAAATATCAAGAAATCAAACCTTGCGCTTCCAAGCGAGAATTTGTCATCACAGGTTTTACGGATTCTCTAGGCATGGGCCGCTTCCGATCAGACATGCGGATAGCTTGACCTAAATGTTTCAAAAATAAATCTTGTACATGTGGGTTTTCCCCAAGCCCTTCATTCCAGATATCAACATTATAGCCTTCCTCAGCGAGTAAAGCATAAATGGAATCGGAGCGTTCACCGCCAAGATAGTCCATTAAATGTGTAGAACCTATGAGAGCCAATGGTACAACTAATAAATCTTTATGCCCCATACGATCCAAGAAAGTAAGAGCTTGTTTAAAAGTAGGGAAACCATTTGTAGTAAATACTACTACGTTTGGTGCTGCACCATACATTGCCTTTAATTGCAATGTACTGAACTCTAATTGATTTTGGCCATTCGCCATGAGCACAACAGATTTATTAAGTGCTTTTGTATTAACGTGACGAACAATGCTTTCTAATGTTGCTTCATAATCATCGGCATAATTTTTTACACCTAAAGAGGTAAGCAATGGTTTACCGATATTTACCTGGCTAAAACCATATTCATTGCTATGTAAAAACTTTAATGCTTGTTTGCGCATTTGTTGGTAGCACTGATCTGCCACCAATGTAATAGGTTGAATGTACACCTCATCAATTCCCATGCGAGCGAAATCTTGCATAGCCTCTGTGAAAGAAGAAATCTTATCTTCGTACTTCTCATTCCACTTCTCTACTAATGCATCAGATAAGAATACGCGGCGTACCTCCATATCACTATACATGGAACGTACTTTTTTCTCTATACTGCCAATGGATTTCTCCACAGCATCTTGGTAAATTGATCCAAAGGATGCAATAATTATGCCTTTCATATGTGACCTCCATATTACTCATACATGAAACAACTTTCACAATTGAAAACTGTTATCAACTACTATGTAATAATAGTACAAGATTAATCTATAGAAGTCAATGAGAAAAAATATCAAAATTAATATTTATAACGATTAATTTAATTGTAGTAATATTATGGGGCCCCATCAAAATAATCCTAAATAAAATTACTTATATATTCACATATTCATATCCTTATAACCAACAAGAATATAATTATAAAATGTACTATCATACTTTATTCATCACATTAATTTATTAAGGATTTCTTAATTTCTCTATACTTCTAGGGGTATAGGGTTTATTGACACCCCTTTTCCCTTTTGCTACGATTGAAATAAGGTTATATATATGCGATGAATCCATAGTTTTCATTATAATAGAGCTATGTAAATGATTGCATATTAGTGTAGTTATAGTTATAGATAGGAGTATAGAAATGAAAAAACAATTAGCTTTAGCATCCGCTATTCTAGGTCTTGCAGTATCCTTTGGTGCACCAGTTGTATCTAATGCTGCATATCAATTAAATGAAGAAGTAAAAGATCCTACACCAGCATTGAAAGAAGCCGCTGCAATTGGTGTTCGTACACATAATACAGAAGCTTTACAAAACTTGCCAAACAAAGATGCTATGGTTGTTATGAGCTTTGGTACAACTTATAAAGATACTCGTGTGAAAACAATCGATGCTACTGTAGATGCTATTAAGGCAGCACACCCAAATACTAAAGTGATAACTGCTTTCACAAGCCATATTATTCGTGATCGTATCCAACAAAAAGAAGGTATAACATACCCTACACCTGAAGAAGCTTTAGCTGAACTTAAAAAAGATGGTTACACTCGCGTTGCATTGGCATCTCTAGATGTAATTCCTGGTATGGAATATAACTACGATGCAGCAGTATATAATTTATACAAAAATGATTTCAAAAAAATGACACTCGGTACTTCTCTTATGTACTGGATGGGTCAAGAAAACCAAACTGACCAAGTTATTGAAACATTAAAAGCTGTTCAATCCCAATTCCCTAAATTAGGTAAAGAAGATGGTCTTCTTATCATGGCTCATGGTACTCCAGATCCTTCCAATGCATACTATTCTGTAATTCAAGACCGTATCCATACTCTTGGCATGAAAAATGTATTCATCTACACAGTAGAAGGTACACCAAATCTTGAACAAGTTATCCCTCAATTGAAATTACATGGTATTAAACATGTTACATTGATGCCTTTCATGATGGTTGCTGGTGACCATGCAAACAACGACATGGCTGGTAACGAACCAGATTCCCACAAATCCATTCTTGAAAAAGAAGGCTTCAAAGTTGACACTTACATCCATGGTTTAGGTGAAAACCAAAACATCCGTAACTTATTCGTTGAACGTGCTAACGAAGCTTGGGATGCATTAGAAAAATAATCAATATAACTAAGATCGTTATTGCATATATAACATTCATAGGAGTACATCATGAAAAAACTACTACTCGGTAGTATCGCTTTGGTTATGATTGTACTAGCACTAGCTGGGTGTGGTAAAACCACATCCAGCTCTTCTGCTACTACGAAGGAATTGACCTTTAATGGCCAAACCTATACTGTACCAAAGGATCCACAAAAAATTGCTGTATTATCTAATTCTGTTTTATCTATGCTTTATGCTGTCGATGGTAAAGCCATTAGCCGTGCCAATACAACGGATAAATTAGCCCCAGAATTAGAAGCTCTACCCGCTCTTGGTCAAACTGCAAATATCAACATGGAACAACTATTAGGCTTGAAGCCAGATGTGGTATTGGGTTTAGTAAATCAACATAAAAAATATGAATCCCAATTACAAGCTAATAATATTCCAACCGTACTTTTTGATTACGATGGTATTAAAGATAATGTACCAATGTTAACATTCCTTGGCGAGTTAACCAATCATCAAGATAAGGCTAAATCTATTATTAATACCTATGAAAGCAATATTACCAAGGTAAAAGATGCTGTTAAGAATCAACAGCCTGCACGTGTTGCCGTATTACGTGCCACAGGAAAAGGTGTAACTGCCGAAACTGATGAAGCAGTTACTGCATCTATGGTAAAAGAACTAGGCATGACAAACGTTGTTGCCTCCCACTTAGAAGGTACAACCAAGGATAAAACTGTCCCTTACTCTCTTGAAACATTGACTGCAGATAACCCTGATATTATCTTTGTTGTTACAATGGGTAAAGAAGAAGAAATTACAAAAGCTATGAAACAAGCTATGACAGATAATCCTGCATGGGCTAATTTAAAAGCCGTACAAAATAACCGCGTAATATACTTACCATCTAAACTATTCCTATTAAACCCAGGACTACAAACACCTGAAGCTATGGCACGTTTAGTTAAAGAAGCATACGGTATTAATGTTACATTCTAACATATTGTATCATGCGAAAGAGGGCATCCCCCAAATAGGGAATGCCCTCTTTTTCTATTAGTATCAAGCTACTCAACTAATCCTTTTACGCGCACATATTTTTTATTATCAAATGTATCAAGTTGTACATCTACAGAGAATACATCTCTAAACAACTCATCCGATATAATTTTACTTGTCTCTCCTGATGCTACTAAATGGCCTTCTTTTATAACAGCCATATAATGTGAATATTGAACCGCCTGTGTTAGTTCGTGAAGTACCATGAGAACGGTTAAATCTTGTTCCTTATTTAATCGTTTCAATAACTCCATAATTTCTAATTGGTGATTAATATCTAAATATGTTGTTGGTTCGTCTAAGACTAATAATTTTGGTTGCTGTGCTAGCGCCATAGCAATCCAAACGCGTTGCCGTTCACCACCAGATAGGGATGGGATTAATTGTTCTCGCAAATGATTCGTTTTCGTGATATGTAACGCATAGTCAACAATCTCACGATCTTCTTTAGCCGTGTTTTTCCACCATGTTTGGTATGGATACCGTCCACAATATACCAATTCTTCTACAGTCATATCCTTTGGCATATTCGGTACTTGTGGCAAAAATGCCATTTGCCGTGCCAGATTGTTTTGAGAATATGATTGTAACGGTTTATCAAATATGGTAATACATTCATGAGGGCTATGAATATATCCGATCATAGATCGTAAAAGCGTACTTTTACCACAGCCATTAGGCCCTATTAATGTCGTAATTTTACCGATAGGAACCGATACATTAATGTCATGTAGAATATGACGATTGCCAAGAGTTACGGATAACTGTTTTACATCAATAGCGGTATTCATTAGTTATCCCTCCTCAATAGATACAAGAAGAACGGCGCTCCAAAGAATGCCATAATAATGCCCACTGGTACCTCTATAGGGCTCCACATAACACGTCCTATTGTATCACTAACAACAAGAACTAGAGCGCCTAATAATGCAGATCCAGGCAGTAAATATGCATAGTCATTACCGATTATAAGACGTAACATATGGGGAATAACCAAACCTACAAATCCGATAAGCCCAGCTATACTTACAGCACCAGCCGCTAAAAGAGCAGCCACTGCAGTCATAATAAACCGTGTTTGTTCTACCTTAAGGCCTAATCCCTTTGCAGTTTCATCACCCAAACTTAAAATGGTAAGTCGTTTAGCTCCTAAACAGGCAAAAATAAGGCCAACTATAGCATATGGAAACAGCACTTCTACCTGAGGCCAACTGCGTGCAGCGAGTCCTCCTACCATCCAAAGCAATGCCCCTTGTACACGATCACCGAAGAATACAAGTAGTGCTGAAATACCTGAGCCTAAAAAGGCTGCGACCGCAACACCAGCTAAGATAATACGACTAGGTCGCACTCCATTTTTCCATGCTAGTGCATACACCATGAGTGCTGCAGCCATAGCACCTAAAAAGGCTACCAACGGAACTATATGATCATACCCAGGGAATAAAATAAATATGATAACACCAGCCAGCCCTGCACCAGAGGATACCCCTACAATCTGTGGATCTGCTAGAGGATTTTTCATAACTGCTTGCAAAATTGCACCAGATACAGCTAGACAAGCCCCCACTAACGCAGCTACAATATTGCGAGGCAATCGAATATTCCAAATAATTTGTGAAGATGTGTCAGTTAGCTCACTAGACCATAATGTATGCCAAATCTCAGCTAATGATACGGATGTTGATCCCCAAATAAGAGATATAATCATGCTCATAATAACGGCGATGATTAAGATACAAATCACTGATACACGAAATAATTTTCGTTCATTACTAGATGCCATATGAACCCCCTCTCAAAACCTACCTAATGTAATATAAGTCTCTTATAAAATGAACTCTATTTTACAGATACTACATTATAAGAAATTTAATATAGCATAATTACTGTGTTTATCTAATTTATGTTTAGCAATTATTGTGAAAAATATATACAGTAAAACCCGAATCGCAAAACTACTAAAACACGATTCGGGTTTTGTACTATTTAGATTCTTTGCCTTCTACGAAGAGCATGTCATTGCGTTTTACGTCTGTGTAAAGTAATGCATTACATACGGAAGCAGCGATTGGGCTACCACCTTTGTTGCCTTTTACAGTGATGTAAGGAACCGGAGATACTTCCATCAAATAGTCTTTGGATTCTGCAGCACCTACGAAGCCTACAGGAATACCAATGATAAGAGCTGGTTTAATGCCTTCTTCTAAAGCAAGGCGCAATACTTCGTACAATGCAGTTGGCGCATTACCAATAGCTACGATTTGGCCTTCTAATTGTTTGCCAAATGTACGCATAGCTGCGATGGAGCGAGTCACGCCTAACTCTTTAGCCATTTTAGCTACGTTTTCGTCTTTAATCAAGCAGTGTACTTCGTTACCGCGAATTTTAAGAGCTGGTTTAGAGATACCTGTGCGAACCATTTCTACATCTGTATAAATATCTGCACCATTATCCAAGGCTTCAATACCTTTTTGAACAGCATCAGGGCTCATTTTTACAAGTTGAGCATATTCAACATCGCCAGACGCATGTACTGTACGAGATACAACGCGCACTTCATCATCTGTTAAGCCTAAATCCTTTACATAATCGTAAATGATTTCCATGCTTTTATCTTCAATAGCTTTAGGATTTTTAACGTAATCCATTAGTGTCCTCCCATAATTTAAAGAATTCATCATTTGATGATACCACGTGACTTTCAAGTTTAACACGGGGTCTATCAATAACAATAACATGGATACCAAGATCCATAGCTGCTTGTAATTTTGTATCAGCACCACCTACAAGGCCAGAGTTTTTCATAACTACAACGCTTGCCTGTGTATCGTGGAACATGATGCGGTTCATATCATAAGAAAATGGACCTTGGACAGCAACAATTCGTTTTGGACTTACATTGAGGTCTTCCATCATTTGTAACACCTCTGCGGTTGGCAAAATGCGTGTCCAAACTTCGCAATCTTGCAAGGCTTCAGACTTAGCAAAGATGTGCATTGTCTTACTACCAGTAGTCAAATACACATGGTTATTGTTTTCCTTTGCTAATTTTCCTGCCAAATTCGCTGCTTCTACTTCATCCACTACGATATGTAATTTATCATATTCTGGCAACGGCACCTCTTTACGTTCAAAGCGAACGAAAGGAATCCCTACTGCCTTTGCTGCATCTTGGGCAGTTGCCGTAACAACTGCTGCGTACGGATGGCTTGCATCGATTAATAGGCGCACATCGTGCTCCTTAATCAAGTTTTGCATAGCCTCTTGGTCAAGACGGCCCGTATGTACGGTAATGCCTTTATGAGCAGCAAGCTCTGCTCCATATTGGCTCACAACGGTAACAAGTACATCTTCACCTGTCCGTTCTTGGATATCTACCGCTAAGGTACGACCATCCAAGGTACCGGCAATGACCCAAATCATAATTTGTAGCCTCGAGGTGTAATCATACGACCATTTTCAACATATGTTTGACTGTTACCAATGATAACAAGTGTTTGCATATCTACTTCTTCTTTTGTGAAGTTTTCAAGGTCAGAGATTACCATTTGTTGACCTGAACGACCTGCTTTTTGCACAATGCCAACAGGTGTTTTAGGGTCGCGGTATTTAAGAACGATTTCACGAACTTCATCTAAGTGTGTGACGCGTTTTTTACTACGTGGGTTATATAAAGAAATAACCATGTCCCCTTGCGCACAAAGGTCAGCACGTTTTTTAATTAAATCCCATGGAGTCATCAAGTCACTAAGAGAAATAACTGCAAAGTCATGCATCAACGGAGCGCCTAAAACAGAAGCCGCTACGTTTACAGCACTAAGACCAGGTACGATGTCTACGGAAGGGCGTTTTTCTGCTGGCACTTTATTAGCAAGTTCCAACACAAGACCTGCCATACCATATACGCCAGAGTCACCAGAAGATACAACTACGACTTGATGACCTTCTACTGCTAAATCAACAGCTTGTTGGCAACGATCTACCTCTTGCATCATGGCAGTGCCTACAGTTTCTTTACCTTCGATAAGATCTTTAATCAAGTCAAGATAAGTCAAATAACCTACAACGCGGTCAGCTGCCAAAATAGCTTCGCGTGCTTGGGGTGTCATGAACTCTTCATCGCCTGGGCCGATGCCAATTACTTTGATGTTACCTGAGCAATGGCTACCGTTGTTTTGGGATAAATTGTTTTGTGCTGTATTAGTGTTCGGCTCTTGGCCGCTAGTAATGCCGTTGTCTCGCATACGTTTCCTACTCCTATAGTTCCTTTTACAAAATTTGATTCTTCTAATTTTTCTTCTTCAATGAGTGGTGCCATATCGTCCTGCGTATAGAACACGATAGGCCACCCCATAATTTGCATAGCCTCTAAAAGGCCTACTTCATCTTGTTTTACGATGACCGATGCAGCCGTTACGAGGCTCTTTGGTGAAAGCTTATGTACTGCTAGCGATTGTTGAATGGCGTCAAGGATCAATTCCTTTGGTGTGCCTCGACGACAACCAATACCCATCGTATACGTACGAGGGCGCAAAATCAATTGATGAACATATTCGGTAATTACTTTGTCCGTAATGACTACGCGAGAAGAATCCTCTTCAGCGCTTTCATTTTTACATGGTGTTTCACCAAGTTGCTCCATAGAAACAACATGAACCGATCCATGTTCGCCAATATGAGCTTTCGCAGCTTGCTCTAAATGTGCTGCATTCGGTAAGCTTGCATCGATATAATAATCAATACACTCTCCCCCAACGATGGCAGAGTTCACATTGATTAAGGTTTGAAAATCATCTACCAACAGATGCTCGTGGCGTGCCAACACGTCAGGCGCTGGCAATCCGTTTACATCCGTAGCCGTCGTAATAACAGGGTCCGCATCAATGGCCAGCGAAATGGACTGCGTCCATTCGTTGGCGCCCCCAAGGTGCCCAGATAATAAACTGATTACATGATGCCCCACTTCGTCCATTACGACTACCGCGGGATCTTTGGATTTATGCTCAATATATGGTGCAATCATGCGCACTACGATGCCAAGCGCCATAATACATAATACTTGGTCGTAATCCTTGAAAATCTGTCCAATATGGTTTTTGAGGGAATCAAAATAAATAGCCTCACCACCAGAAGGACGGTTTCCTTTTTCAAAGCAATCCGCATGAGGTGCCACCAAAGACTTGATGCGTTGCCCCAGCTTTGCTCCTCGTTCGGAAACAGAAAGAATAGCCGTTCTATTCTTCTTAGCTCCCGTCGTAGGCACAACAGTTTCTAGATCTTTCATCTTACTAGTCCTTAGCACTGCGGTACATGTGAGCAAAGCCTTTATCATAGAGTTTAGATAATTCGTATTCACTATCTAATACATGACTTACTACAATCATAGCTTGGCGCAATACGCCTTCTTTAGCTACAATATCCGCAATGGTTTCCAATGTGCCACGGATAATGCGTTGGTCTGGCCAAGAAGCTTTTACCACGATAGCCACTGGAGTTGTTTTGTCATAACCACCCTCGATGAGTTCAGCTACAACCTTATCTAACATTTGAACGCTAAGGAAAATACACATTGTCGCTTCATGAGATGCTAACATGCGCAATTTTTCCTTTGGAGGCATCGGTGTACGACCTTCCATACGCGTAATAATAACTGTTTGAGATACATTTGGTAATGTATACTCTTGTTTCAAAGCCGCTGCTGTAGCAAGGAAAGAGCTTACACCCGGCACGACTTCATAAGAAATGCCCATGCCAGCCAATGCATCCATTTGCTCTTGAATAGCACCGTAAATAGCAGGATCACCTGTGTGAAGGCGAACTACACGTTTACCAGCCTCAACGGCAGCTTTCATAACAGCTAAAACCTCATCAAGGTTCATCGTAGCACTGTTATGGATTTCACAACCTGGTTTACAAGCCTCTAAAATGGCAGGGTTTACCAAGGAACCCGCATAAATTACAACATCTGCCTCTTGCACTAAACGATACCCTTTGCGAGTAATTAACTCAGGATCCCCAGGGCCTGCACCTACAATATGTACGTCAACCATATTACTCTCCTTCTGCGATACGCGTTGCAGATACAATGAAAATTGGACTCAATGGGTCTAACAAATGATAGGGACCAGCCTTGCGGTAACGGCTGATGGACATTTGGTAACCTTCATACGTGAAAGGACGACCTTTCAACTCTTTCAAGATTGTATAACCAGTCTCCATCGTTACAGCAGTTACTACTAGACGGCCACCTACTTTTAAAAGACGTTGCGCTTCGTCCATGATGCCTGTCATGCCACCAGCGCTACCACCGATGATAACCGCATCAAGCTCTGGCAATTCTTCCATGCCTTCAGGAGCTTTGGATTTGATTACGGTCATATTATTTACATTGAATTTCTTTATATTCTCATTGATAAGGTCGATACCTTTATCAAAGCGCTCAATTGCATATACATGCCCTTTAGGAGCTGCCAAGGCTGCTTCAATAGAAATAGAGCCCGTACCAGCACCTACGTCAAGGACTATGCTATCCTCCTCGATGCGTGCCTCATTCATAACGGCTTTGCGAATTTCGCACTTCGTCATCGGCACATCGCCGCGGATAAACTCCTCATCAGGAATTCCGAAAAAATGTCTCATCCTAGTACCACCATTACAGAATGACCAAAGCCTTCGAGCTCAGTTAATACCTCTAGCGTAGAGTCTACGATTTTTTCATCATCATAACTCAAGCGCTCAAGGGCTGCAGCTCTCGTTTCTTTTGGCCAACCTGCATCTATTAAAATACGCGCAATATGCGCTGGATTATATTCAGGATCCGTCAAGAATCCCATCTTTTTACCTGCTTCATACACGAGTTTCTCTGGAGCCGGTTGGCGCCCATGAAAACTCATCAAGTCCGCATCATGCCATACCTCATTAAGACGGGCAAAGGCAAAGGTCATAGAACTAATGCCTGGTACCACCTCAATAGGATTAGCAGAGAATTTCTTCTTTAAATAGGGCAACAAGCTATAATAGCCTGTATCACCACTAACCATAACCACCACGTCATGGCTCTTAAGCTCATGCTTAATTTGTTCAGCTAGTAAACTAAGTTTACCCGTTACAGGATATGTAATTTGTCCAGGCTCTTGAAAGTCCTCTAAGGACCGTTCACTACCTACCAGTACTGTAGCATGTTTAATTAAATTAAGACCTCTAGGCACCACATAATCAGGATTACCCGGACCAATGCCTACGATATACAAGGTATGTGCCAATGTTCAAGTTCTCCTATCTCTTTTGCATGTTTATCCATTGCCAAAATCTCGCCTTTTAAGGTCGTAATGATGATACCCACCTCTGCTTCGTTAGCTATATAACGCTCACTACGTAGAGATGCACGATCTACAACACGTTGGTACACACCAGTCAGGCCTTCTCGCTCTAAGATAGGGAATGTAGACTCTGTAGTTTGGCAACTAAATAACTCTTCACAAACTGCTTGCGATGCCCCTTCTAAGGCAGCATAGGCCACGATGCTCTCCATACGTCCATCACTCATGCGATTATGAGTATGGAAGCTACCGCTAGCTAGTTTGATTAATTTACCGATATGACCGATGATTAAGATTCGCTTGAATCCAATCTGTACAGCCTTTTCAAGCATAAATCCGATAAAATTACTCGTTTCTGCCATTTGGTTCTTATGAATACCTAATACTTGCTCTGCAAGATCTTGACCGATACGCCCCGGTACGAGAACAGCTGTTTCACATCCGTTAGCCTTCATAACTTTCAACTGTGGCACTAACGAGTTCTTAAACCCTTCTTCACTCATAGGCTTAACAATACCGGTAGTACCAATAATGGAAATGCCACCTTCGATACCAAGTGTATGATTCAAGGTTTTCTTCGCTAATACCTTACCATTAGGAACACTAACGGTTACCGTTACACCTTGACCATGGACACAAAGCTCTTCAAAGACGATGTTCATCATCGTCCGAGGTCCTGGATTGATAGCCGGTTCACCTGGCGGCATAGCAAGACCTGGTTTCGTTACGGTACCTACACCAAAGCCTGCTCGGAATCGTAGCTCACCAGTATTATCAAGGGTCACTGTCGTTTCCACATCATTGCCATGAGTTACATCAGGATCATCGCCCCCGTCTTTCATAACGGTCACCTTCGCCTCTGTATCGGATATAACCTCTACCGCTTTAATAGGCACCTCAATATACTGCCCTTGAGGATTTTCAATAACCACTTGGTCCACAATATTCTTATCTAAGAGGGCCAATAAACCAGCTTTCATACCTGCCGTAGCACATGAACCTGTGGTATATCCACCCTTCATGTCCTCCACTCTCATAAGGCCTCCTACACTAATAGTATTAGCGACTCAAACGAGTCTAACTACCCCTATCCTATGGACATATAGTATTAAGAACGGAAGTTAACGAATTGCAATTCTACAGGGATATCCAATTGTTTTAACATTTGGATTACTGCTTGCAAATCATCTTTATCCTTACCAGATACGCGCACTTGATCCTCTTGGATAGATGCTTGTACCTTAATTTTCATGTTTTTAATTGCTTTTACTACTTCTTTAGCATTTTCTTTAGTAATACCTTTTTTAATAGTAATGATTTGGCGAACTGTTGCACCTGCTGCTGGTTCAACTTTACCGTAGTCAAGATTTTTAATCGCTACGTTACGTTTAACCATCTTGCCTTTTAAAACATCGATAATGGCATTCAATTTATATTCATCATCACCGATGATTTTGATAGTGTCGCCTTCAAGACTAATTTCTGCTTTAGAGCCACGGAAATCATAGCGCGTACCAATCTCTTTTTTCGCTTGGTTTACCGCATTATCCACTTCCTGCATATCCACTTCAGACACAACATCAAAGGAACAATCTTTAGCCATTTTATACCTCCTACACCTGAACCTGTTGGGCATAAGGTTCATAGCATTACTTTCATCATCCTCATATTCCAAGTGAAAGTGTAAAACTACACCAAATCGGAATACATCTCTATAATTATACCTTAAAATACGCTTATTTTCTAGGTAAATCGATTTTCTTAATTATAATTGTTAGCTATGTATTAATGAAGCTTTTATAAGTATAGTGAAAGTTCTCTAATACGGTTATGCAACGCAATATACAAGACAATAATATAAAAAACTAGCAACATACATAATACATGTACATTGCTAGTTTCTGTATAACGCTATTATGTTGTATTTAGTTTATAGCTAAGAACTATAACTAAAAATACTAATTAAGCCAAAACTAAAGACAATACAAATTCAAAGGAATTCTACAACCAATTATATTATAAAACGTTTACCGCATCATATGTAGGTTGTACAAGCCATTCGCCTTTGGAGTTCATGATTCCCCATTTGCCTTTAGACTTAACAGAGCTGAAACCATGGTTAAAGGACTTAGCGTCTTCAATAATTTTGTTTGTATCTTTAAATAAAATATGACCATTATTATCTATAATTGTATAGCCCTCTTTACCAGTATGAACCCATGTTACAGTATCGTTGTTGAACGGTTCAATAGTTGCTTCTGTTTGAGCAGAATACAAAGATTTACCACTATTCATATCGATAAGGTTTTTAACATGATCTTTCACAACCACTAAACGATCAGTCCCTGCAAAGGAAATAGAATCATATTTGAAGGTTACTACTTGCTTACCTGTTGATACATCGAAAATGCCCCATTTCTCAGTCTTATTGTCTCTTAACGCTAATAGACCATTTAATTTATCCATTTCACCTGCATCATAATCGCCTGGTTGAATAACAACTTCACCTTTACGGTTCACAAAGTATAAGTTACCAGCATCTTTAATTACCGTACCATAAGCTGTGATAGGCCATACTTTATCTTTTTTGCTGTCAATTACAATATTACCAGAACGATCAATATAGCCACGTTTTGCACCATCATAGGCAAAACCACCTACGTGATAATGTTGACCACCTAAAAGCGCACCTCCAAGGATACCGCCCACGATGAAGCCACCTACAAGGCCACCTAAATTAAAGCCACTCACGGAGCGGCGGTATTCAGCTAGACCATTACGGTATCTATATACCTCTTTAGATGGAGCATTAAATAATTCTTTACCAGTACCATCAATCGCTACGATTTTACCTTTAGCATTTTTAACAAAAGCACGGTCTTCGCTAAATCCAGTCACGATTTGACGGAATTGTGGAGCAATCACTACTTTATCATCAGTAGTTTTAAAGCCATATTTACCTTTTTCTTTAAACTCTACATAAGAATCACTTGCATACTCTTGAGTTGCTTCTTGTTTTACTCGTTCTTTTAAAGCTTCCTCTTCAGAGATTTCTATACCCTTAGGGGTAACCCAAGTGTCTGTTTTCTTATCTACTTGAGCTAACACATTGCCCGTTTTATAATCAACATCTTTAATTTCTTTATACTTAGGCTCAATGGCAACGGTACCATCTGGACGGATAACACCCCATTTACCACCTTGTTTCATAGCTGCCAATACACCATGTTCAAGGACTTCGTCATTTTTGAAAGTAGTGCCTTTACCAGATTTTAAAGATTTAGGTGCATTGCGATAAGGATTTAATGCGCTCGCCACATCAGCTGCGATATAGCCAGAAAGTGCACTACGCTCTTCAATTTTTTGAGGAGTCATAACGCCTACACTAGCTTTTGTATTTTTAGTGGAGCTAGAGCTCTCTGTACGAACAGTAGAAGTTGATGTAGTCGTTGTATGTTCCTCACGAGTTACACGTGTACTAGTAGATGTTGGTGTATCGTGGTTTGTTACCGTTGTGCTACTAGTAGATGTTGTAGTAGATGCCGCAAAAGTTGTTGTAGACATAGCCGCTAACACACATGCGACTAATACAGATTTCTTGTTAATATTCATAAACCTCTCCTTTTATAGAATAAGCTATAACCATACAGTCGTTAACATACATATATAGTTCATAAAATATACTGTATAACTAAACACACGGTTTTACAGTAAAAAAAGTTCACACATAAATAATGTATAAAATTTAATAATTCAAATTATACTATATGGACCTCCATAAAAACAACGAATCATGAAAAATTCTTCATTTTTATTTTATTTGTTATAATAATACGTATGAAAGTAGCAACAATAATCGACTTAATTGTAGATTCTGATGTACACACACAATCTATAAATCATGTTATAAAACAACAGCATATCTCCCATCGCATGAGACGACGTTTACGAAGTGATGCCATCATAACAGTTAATGGTAAACCTGCTACCTGGAATACGCTTATTCATGGTGGTGATCATCTCATTATGAAGTTAACACCAGAGCAAGAGTTTAGTTTAAGCCCTATGGAACTAGATATCATATATGAGGACGAATATATTTTAGTCATTAATAAGGCGGCTGGTATTCTTATGCACCCTACTTCTACCGTACGAGATTATACGCTAGCAAATGGTGTACTTCATTACTACCAAGAAACAAATCAGCATTATGATTTCCATCCCGTACACCGATTAGATAAGGATACCTCAGGTATTGTTATCATTGCTAAAACATCAGTGGTCCAACATGCTTTTGATAAAAAACACACCCATTTTTACAAAAGCTACGACGCCATTGTAGAAGGACATCTCCCTTCTGTGCCTATAAGCATTAACTGGCCTATAGGTCGTAAACCAGGCAGTATCATTGAACGTTGTTGTACAGACCAAGGAAAGCCGGCTCGCACGGATATAACAGTAGTTAGTAAAAATATAAGCAAAATTAACTATAGTAAAAACAACTCTGATGATATGATTAATAATAGTAATATATGTCCAGCTGACAACTCTATAATAGCTTATAATCACTTTACTCATGTGCAATGCTTATTACACACAGGGCGCACTCATCAGATTCGAGTTCATTTATCTCAACTAGGGTATCCACTAGCTGGTGATGACTTATACGGTGGTCATCTAGAATCTATTCAACGCCAAGCACTGCATGCATCGCGCATAAGCTTTTACCATCCCATAACAAATGAATGGCTCGAACTGCATGCAGAGATGCCAGAGGATATGAATGTATTGCTGAATGATTGATCTGATATAACACCACTAAATAAATGCTAACACACAGAAATAACCCACATGGGTCACAAAATAAGACGAAATTTATGCATTAGTTATACAAAAAATATTGGCCCTTTATAGTGTTTCTTGATATACTTAACTTGAATTGATATATGATTGCAATAACAGAAATTCATCTAGTTCTTACAAGCTAGAAATATTAGCAGTCACGGTATTAATAACATGATATAACAGGCCCTATGGCCAAGGAGGACAACATGCCATTAGTTACTACTACAGAAATGTTCAAAAAAGCCTATGAAGGCGGCTATGCTGTTGGCGCTTTCAATGTAAACAACATGGAAATCGTACAAGGTATTGTAGATGCAGCAAAAGAGGAACAATCTCCTCTTATCTTGCAAGTATCTGCAGGCGCACGTAAATATGCTAAACATATTTACCTTGTAAAACTTGTGGAAGCCGCTCTTGAAGACAGCAATCTACCAATCGCTCTTCACCTTGACCACGGCGATTCCTTCGAAATTTGTAAAGACTGTGTAGATGGTGGTTTTACATCTGTTATGATTGATGCATCTCATCATGATTTCGATGAAAATGTAAAAATCACAAAACAAGTTGTTGAATATGCTCACGCTCACGGCGTTGTAGTAGAAGCAGAATTGGGCCGTTTAGCAGGCGTTGAAGATGATGTAAACGTATCTGATGCAGATGCTCGCTTCACTGATCCTGAACAAGCTGCTGAGTTTGTCCATCTCACAGGTGTAGACTCCTTAGCAATCGCTATTGGTACTAGCCACGGTGCATACAAATTCAAAGGCAACCCTTACCTCGATTTTGATCGTTTGAAAAAAGTTGGCGAATTATTGTCTAACTTCCCAATCGTATTGCATGGGGCATCCTCCGTATTGCCTGAATTCGTAGCAAAATGTAATGAATTTGGTGGCAACATCCCTGGTGCACAAGGCGTACCTGAAGAAATGCTTCGCAAAGCAGCTCAAATGGCGGTTTGCAAAATCAATATTGATACAGACCTTCGCCTCGCTATGACTGCATCTGTACGCGAATACTTGGCTCAAAACCCATCTGAGTTTGACCCACGCAAATATTTAGGACCTGCTCGTGATGCTATTAAAGGCATGGTAGCTCACAAAATTAAAAATGTATTAGGTTCCTCTAACAAACTATAATCAATGGCTAGTGGATTTTTAAAAGGAACCTTAATTTTAACAATTGCCGGTTTCGTAGTGAAAGCCATCGGTAGTATCAACTGGATTCTTCTATCTCGCATCTTGGGTGGTGAAGGCATCGGTATCTACCAGATGGCCTTTCCTATCTATTTGTTACTATTACAAATTTCGAGCGCAGGTGTGCCGATTGCCATCTCTATTTTGACGGCAGAACGATTAGCCTTACACGACTTTGGTGGCGCTAAGAGAGTATTCAATATTTCTTTTACAATGTTGACTATAACAGGTTTTATCGCCAGTCTTGCCATGTACTTTGGTGCAGATTGGTTAATCTCTAGTGGTCTCATTGCTGAAAGCCGTGCCTACTACTCTATCATCGCGCTCGCTCCGGCAGTATTCTTTGTAACATGGATTTCCTGTTTCCGCGGATATATCCAAGGCTATGAAATGATGACGCCCACAGCGATTAGCCAAATTGTAGAACAATTGCTACGGGTTATCGTTATGCTCGGTGCTGCTGCTATTTTATTACCTTACGGTTTACCAGCCGCAGCAGGTGGCGCTAGCTTGGGTGCAGGTGTAGGTGCTTTTGGAGCCTTCCTGGTGCTGTTGTATTATTACTACAAATTACCTAAGGCTAGTAATACTGGTGAAAGCTATGATGGCCCTCGTGAATCAGCTAAAGAAATTTTGTCACGACTCTTAACATTGTCCATACCAATTTCCTTAGCAAGTATCATGTTACCGTTGACGGCGAATCTCGACTTGCTTATCGTACCACGTCGCTTATTAGATGCTGGGTTCCCGATGAACGAAGTAACAGAGCTCTTCGGTTACCTTACTGGGATGGCGGTGCCACTCATCAACTTGGCTACCATCATTACCGCAGCCCTTGCAACAAGCATTGTACCAGCTATCTCTCATGCCTTTGCAAAACGCGATCATCAAGGTATCTATGATCGCACTGCAGGCTCTATGCGACTAACATTTATGGCAACCGTACCATTTACAGTGCTATTGTATGTACTTGCTGCCCCCACTGTTACACTGATTTACAATGCGCCTAAGGCAGAACTAGCAACGCAAATCACGGCGTTCTCGATATTCTTCCTAGGTGTACATCAAGTAACAACAGGTATCCTACAAGGTCTCAACAGACCACGTATTCCAGTCATAAATATGGGGATTTCCCTCATAATCAAGGTCATCCTTAACTGGACACTGACTGCTATTCCTTGGCTGGGCATCGGTGGTGCCGCTTGGGCAACCGTTGCTGACATAGGCTTTGCCGCATTACTCAACTTAATTTATATCAAAAAATACACAGGCTACTTCCTTGATATTTCCCTTCTTTGGAAAAACGTGGTCAGTGCCGGTGTTATGGGTATACTTATTTTCATGAGTTACCATTACTTAATAGACATCCTACCAATGTGGGCCAACTTTATACTCACTGGTATCGAAGGCTTATTGCTCTACGTTATTATCATGGTCCTTTTAAAAGGCCTTAATAAAAATGATGGTGCTAGCATGCCACTCGTTGGTAGATTCTTTAGATAAGCTCTATATACTTACATAAAAATAGGTTCCTAATAGTCACCTATATGACCATTAGGAACCTATTTTTATTTCCTTATTTTAATCTTTTCCTTATTTTAAGCCTGTATACCTATCATTGTCAAAATTTCCATAATGATTGGAATTACTACAACAAATAGTATGGTACTAATCATGACTAGACCTGTAGCAAATGGCAAATCAGCTTTTGATTCATTAGCTACAATTGGCAATACTGCAATAACAGGTCCTGCTGATTGTACAACAAAGGTAATAATTGCAATTGGTTCTAGAACAATGCCTGCTCCATATTGTAAAGCCGTAATCAAACAGAACATGATAATCGGGGAAATAACAAATCGTCCTATAATCCCACCAATGGAGTCTTTATTTAAACGCATGCTTTTTAAGCCCGCATCATGAAGTACAATACCAATATAAATCAAGGATAATGGGGTTACCATATCACCTAAATAATTCAAGGTAGTATGCAAAATTGGAAGTAAAGGAATTTCAAAGAACAAGAAAATTAATGCCACAAAAAAACCTATCAATGGTGGGGGTAATAACTTCTTCCAATTAAATTTAGGCTTCTTGCTTTTGCCTTCAGTAGATACTGAACTACTATTTAAACTATCAATCTTATGGAGGCCATTATTAAAATCTGCTTCAGAATTTGGCAGTGGATCTAGTTCTATAAGGAATACCCCTACCATCCATACGGAAATAGTGTTACCGATGTAATATAACAGGAAATACGGCAGCGCATCTTGCCCAAAGAGTGCGATTTGCACTGGTAACCCAATAAACAAGCAGTTATCATTTACTACCATATTGATAAAAATACCACGTCGTCCTCTAGGAACTTTCAGCATTTTCATCATAATGAACGCTACGATATATGCAATAACATATGTTAGGACAACCACTAACATGCCATATCGTAAATTCCATATATCTGAAGTATGTAGGTGATGTAATACAGATACAAATACTCCCGCTGGTAATGCAACCGACATGATAAATCGCGATAAATTACCACTAAATGTGGGATTAAACATACCCCTCCCTTTTAATATATATCCTAACAAAATAAGTAGCACAATAGGTATGATACTTTGCAAAGATGTTAGAAAAACCATAGTAAACCTCCCGTACAGTTCATTCGTAGTTTATCATATCATGTTTCGCAATAAACTTATACAACTATATCTTGAAAGAAAATATAGTAAAATGTATCAACTTTAACATATTTTCTCTATTATAAGTCTTATAATTATATCTATTAGTAGTGTTTTTATCCATAAAAATCTGATACACTAACATCAGGTTGTACAGATTTTTACACATATGAGGTGATATTATGACGAAACCATTTATTGGCATATCTGGCAATATCTTACGAGATAATGGTGGTCCTTACGTAGATTTATTGCGTTCTTACGTAAACCAAGACTATCCTCGTTCTATTGAGGAAACTGGTGGCATTCCTGTTATAATTCCATTTACCGAAAATCTTGATGTAGCTCGCGAAACGGTAGCAAAGCTTGACGGCTTACTATTATCCGGCGGTCATGATGTATATCCCCTTCACTATGGAGAAGAACCTCTGCAAGGTCTTGGTGATGTATTTCCGGAGCGCGATCAATTCGACTTTGCTTTAATTAAAGCAGCAGAAGAAAAACAAATTCCTATCTTTTGTATCTGTCGTGGCTTACAAATCTTAAATGTTTATCGTGGTGGTTCTTTATTCCAAGACTTAAAATATGATCAAAACTGTACAATAAAACACTCTCAGAATCAAACACCTTCTCTTGGCACCCATACTGTAAAAATTGATTCCAAATCAAAACTAGCTGGTGCTATAGGTTGCAATACTTGGATTACGAACTCCCATCATCACCAAACAGTAAAAAATGTTGGTAAAGGATTACAAGTTGTAGCAAGAGCTAAGGATGGTACTGTAGAGGGTTTAGAGGATCCATCTTATCCTTGGTTAGTAGCCTGTCAGTTCCACCCAGAAATGATGTCTACAAATGATGAAAATGCAAAGCGTTTATTTACTGCATTCGTAAAAGCAACTCAAGAAAATATAACTAAATAGTAGGAAGATTGTATCATGAAAGAAACAGGAAAATTTGGCTTTTGGAGTATTGTACTCCTTGGCATCAATGGTATTGTAGGAACAGGTATTTTCCTACTACCAAACAAAGCATATTCTATAATTGGTTCCGCTAGCTTAGGCGTCCTGTTATTTGACGCCGTTATCGCAGGTTGTATCGCCCTTTGCTTTGCAGAGGCAGCTAGCCTATTTACACGTAATGGCGGTCCTTATCTATATGCAAAACATGCATTAGGTGATTTCTGGGCCTTTGAAGTAGGCGTTCTAAAATGGATCGTCACCGTTATTGCCTGGGCGGCTATGGCCGTTGGCTTTGCTACAGCATTAGGTGCTGCAGTACCAGCTTTAAGTGGTGATTTTGCAAAGGATGTCATTTCATTTATCTTAATTGTAGGCCTTACCATTGTAAATATATTTGGTGTTAACGTATCCAAATTCGTTAACAACTTAATCACTATTTCTAAGCTAGTCCCTCTTGCCCTATTTATTGCAATTGGTATTTTCTTTATAAATGGAGCTAACTTTACACCAGTCTTCCCTCAAGACATCTATCTAGATGGATCATTTGCTCAAGCTGCGGTTCTTCTATTCTTTGCCTATACAGGGTTTGAAGTTATCGCCATTGCTGCAGAAGATATGAAAAATCCTAAAAAGAATTTACCACGTGCTATTATCATGTGTATGCTTCTTGTATCGGTTCTATATATGGCAATCCTTGCCGTATCCATTGGTGTACTTGGTACAGATTTAGCAAATACTAAGGCTCCAGTACAAGATGCATTCAATGTGATCGTTGGTCCTATTGGCATGTATATCGTATTAATAGGCACCTTAATCTCTATGGGCGGTATCAACTTTGCTGAAGCTTACTATGCGCCTCGTGTGGCAACATCCATGGCGGAAGATGGTATGCTACCAAGTGCTTTAGCAAAACGCAATCGTTACAATGCACCATATGTAGCAGCCATCGTTACTGCCATTGCCAGTGTATTACTTGCCTGGTCTGGTTCCTTTACAACACTAGCAGCCATCAGTGCGGTATCTCGTTTTACACAATACCTACCAACTTGTTTGGCTGTTATTATCTTCCGTCGTAAATGGGCAGACAAAGCACGTTCCTACACAATCCCTGGTGGCTACTTAATCCCAGTCATCGCTATCGGCACATCCCTATGGATGCTTGCCCAGGCTCAAACTAACCAATTATTATGGGGTCTAGGCGGCTGTATCGTAATCTTGCCATTCTACTACTCCTACTGGAAAAAGAAAAAAGCTGGTCTCATTAAAGACCATGACGAAATGTAAATAATACAAAAAACTACCAGTTATTCACAATATCTAGTGACTTATCCTTTCATAGTAGAAGGTCTGTTTAAAAGATATATGTTTAACTGGTAGTTTTTATTTTATCTATTAATCGTAATTAAATTAGCTCTATCAAAAGAGTCGTATCGACTAATATAGATCCTCTTCTATAATAGTGTCCTTCGTTAAGTCCTCTTCGATATAACCAACTTCATCGGTAGCTTCGTCTTCGTCACGTGTATCGATATAGATACTAATAAGGGCTAATGCGCCTTCTTCATTGAGGGTTGCAATGGTACTCATAGGCCCATAGGTTAAAATAAGACCATCTTCTTCATCGCGAATGATATGAGGCACCGCATCAAAGTGTTGGTTCATTAATTGATCAAAGTAATCCTCTACATCTAGGCCGCTTTCAAGGGTTATAGATTCAGCATCGCCTTTTTGGAATACAACGCGTGTGTCTTCATCGATATATTGATAGAAATCGTCTACATCAACATTCGCGGTTTCAAGCCATATACTAAGGGCTGTAGTCCAGTCTTTCACAGTAGTAGGCGCAGAAATAAAGGCATATTCGCTTTCATCAGTGCCAAAACGAAGATCATCATACTCGATACTATAATTTTCTTGGCTTGAAACGATACGATCTACAAGTCCTTCATCATTTACGTCTACAAAAATCATGTACACGTAATTATCGTTACTTTCATAGGAAACGGTTAAACCATGACGCCCCTCGTGAAATAACGCATCCTCCTCATACACATCAGTAATATGCATGACCTTGCAAGTAACAGGTACATTATCAGCCTTGATGGACTCAGTCATAGAGGACAAAAACTCAACAGTTTCATTGCGGTTTCGTCCAATGATGCCACGGCCTGTAGACAGATACTCACAATCTTCACTTAACATATGTTCAATACCGTGAATATCTGCGGATTCAAGAATAGATTTTATCAATAAAAGAGCTTGTATTTCAGTCATTCTACTTCTCCAAATGTTTTTTAACTATATCTTCAATATTAGCAATATCAATATTACCCTTGAACTTCTCAGGAATAGTAACTAACTTAATATCAGTTAACATATTACGAAGTTGCTCTTTAGTATAGGGCATATTCGTATCATAATTTAATACACTAGTGAAATTCGTTTTTCCATCTTGTGTATAGAATAACATCATCCCCTCTTTATTAGCCTTTTCTTGTTCCACTAAAATGCCTGGCACACCATCATTCCATACAATGCGTTTAGCAAAGTAAACATAACCCTCAGGCGATTTAACCGAATTAATAATCACCTCATCCAAAAAGCTACTAAGCTCAATCGAATCTGCACTGCTTGCCTTCTCTACCGTTTCTACATAAACAGTGTGAGTTATACCAGAAGGGCTTTTATAAGACAAACCATTTTGAACATCTCTTACAGAACCTATAACTTTTGCATCATTAAGAATACGGTAGATAAAATTTTCACCCTCTTTTTTCGTTGTATGAGAATATGCATCACTATCTGTTAGTGGTTTTATAGATGGTAGCACGTAATTAACAAGTAAGGGACTGATTACCTGTCCCATATTCTGTTTGGCCTCAGTCAAACCTACATGATATCGAATAGTTGAATCATTAGCTAAAGCAAAGTTCAAATTAGAATAAAACTGAGCTTTATTATTTTTCTTAATTTTACCATATAAAGAATCCCAGTAACTATCCATTAATCCTGCATACGAAAAACTTGCACCATGAATATCTTCAGGTTTATAAGAAAGTGATCCAAACTCTTTTATGTTTGTTGGTCGTTCATAATCTTTACGTAAATCTTCTTCCGTAATCGAATCAAATGGCTTTCCCATGTAGTCAGAGCTTTGCCAATTCTGTTTATTTTCAACAATTAAGCCTATCGTCATATCATGTGAGAAAAGTTCATACGCTGTATATTTATCAGTTATATTATTTTTCTGCACTTTATAATAACTTATATAGGGTACAAGAAAACGAATTCCTTTTCCACTATGATCAATAATCTCTGTTTGTCCCTCATATATATTAAGAGGTCCTACATAGCTTTCTCGGATAACTGTTTCAGCCTCTTTTTCAGATAGACCATTATCTATATATAGCTGCTTAGTTTCATCATACAGCTTATTCTTTTGAAAGTCTCTCAAGGCTCCCTCTTGTATGCTTTTAATTGAAGAATCACTATGTATATAACTTTCATAAGCATTTACAGGAATTCTATGATCAGCACCGGGAATATTAACATCAACAGCCCCTACTAAACCAGTAATTAAGCTGATATATACTGAAAGTACTATTGTTTTACGAATCATTTATCTCTCCAATTTTAAAATTCCCAACTATAGTACGTTAATTGTAACATAGTCCAATTTTTTATGAAAATTTTCTTCGTCTGTCATATAATAGAATAGTTAATAATTACATTTGGAGGCTCCTATGAAATATACAACCATCGTTTTTGATTGCGACGGCACATTGCTCAATACAGCTACAGATTTAGCCAACGCCGTAAATCATGTACTACGTACACATAACTTCCCTGAAAAATCGCTAGCAGAGGTAAAAGCAGCACTCGGTAATGCAGTAACCTATTTGATGCGTCAATGTTTACCAAGTACAGTAGCTGATCATGAATTAGAGCCATACATTGAGGAGTTCAAAGCTTACTATGGTGAGCATTTAAAAGACACAACAGCTCCCTACCCAGGCATCCTAGATATGCTTGATGAATTGCGTGAGCAAGGTTATAAATTAGCCATCGTATCCAACAAAATCCAAGAAGGTGTAACACCGCTCAATAAAGAGTACTTTGGCGATCGTTTACCTGTTGCCATCGGTGAAAGACCAGGATTACAACGTAAACCTGCTCCAGACATGGTGTTACAAGCCTTGAAGGAATTAAACTCTCCCCCAGAAGAGTCTATCTATGTAGGTGACTCTGAAGTTGACGTAGCTACTGCAGAAAACTCCGGTCTACTTTGCATTGGTGTTACATGGGGCTTTAGAGAAGAATCTCTCCATCAAGAACTAGGCGTAACACATATTGCACGCAAAGCAGAAGATATTGTAAGCATTGTTGGAAACTTAAATAAATAATAATTTCCTTTAGGTAAAAGCATATTATAATAGTTTGAAAACTATATAAACTCTTGCACAATAAAAGAGGTTCCTAATGGTCACAAGTTGACTCATAGGAACCTCTTTTTAATTTACTTTTACTATACCCGTTCAGCTAAATATTACAGACTGACTAAATACATTAGGATAAACAAATATGGGCGTCTGATCAAATACACCTTATTTATAACTAAACCGCGCATCCATAATCATCTGGCGCAACTGCTCAATGCGAACACCATTTGGTAGCTTGTCTCTATAAAACTGCAACTTATAATAGTAACGAGTATCTTCATAATCAGTAACTAATACCATATCCGTCCTATTATGTAATGGCCAGCCATACATAAATTCGGCTAGTAAACTACGCACACCATCATTATCGACCTCTGTTACATCATACTTAATAGGCAATACCATCTTTGCAGTAGGTTCAGGAACCGTTCTATCTTTAACAATTTTTTCAATCTCATTATCTAAGGTCGCACTTGTATTATCAATAGTTCTAGCCTTCACATGCATGAAGACACCATCAGAGGTTCTAAAGGCTCTGCCATCTATATCTTTAGTTTCCCCTTTAGTCTCTACAGCATCCTTCAATACACGGAACTGATACGGTCCATAAAACTTGGTTGCTGTAATAGCATCTAATTCTTCATCATATTGGCCATTATGTACATTCGTAACATGTATGATAGGTCTTATATCCACTGCTTGTGAAAGCATTGGTGCTACAAAACATAAACCTAAAGTCAATAGCATAATATAACGTTTCATATGAGTTTCCCTCTCCCTAAAAACTATTATCTTATTTGTATTGTAACATAATTTATCTATCCTATAATAATAATTACAAAGCGAAAAAGGTTCCTATTGGTCACCTAGGTGACTATTAGGAACCTCTAATCTATTTACTTTTATTATCCACAACACTATATTGAACTTGAGGCCTCTAAATGGGTCCAGCCTTTGCTAATCTTCTAGAGATTGGCGGTGATCAATATGAGTACATTCAAAGTGTTATCATTAATGATTTCCTTTGGCATACTTGTGGCGACCATTATCATGGCAGCTAAATGAATTGACATCTAGCAAAAGTTAGCTTTTCACAGAATTAGGCTATGAAAAAAGGCCCGACTGTGAAGTCAGACCGTTTCTTCAACATTAAATTCTAGAAGCGAAGTCTGGCGACCAAACCATTTATGCCTCACTTTGATTTAAATTATATCATATCTAAACAAGGAAAGAAATCCAAAGATTTCTTTCCTTGTTTTCAATTATAAATCATCATAATGCATACGATAGTGACTTAGATCACCGACAAGATGTCCTTTCAATTGCTATATTTGTAATATATTCCTACTGGGCTGACGGATACGTAGAATTGACTACATGCACAGTAGCACACATCGTGTGATAGCCGACCGTCTGGGCAAGCTTTTGTTCAGATGGTCTTTTTTATTGCCTTCCCGTAACAAATGCTTCTTTATCTATATCTGAATATTCACCTATATGAAAGGAGTTTTCTTATGAGAAATCGTTGGTTTATTGCATTGGCAGCCATTGGTTTGCACATATCCATTGGTAGTGTATATGCGTGGAGTGTACTCACACGTCCTATTATGGCAGATATGGGTTTTACTTTATCGCAAACAACATGGACATTCTCATTAGCCATTTTAATGCTCGGACTATCTGCGGGCTTTCTTGGATCCTTTGCAGAAAAAATTGGCCCTAAGAAAAGTGGACTTCTCGCTATGTTATTCTGGGTAACGGGATTATTGGGTACGGCCTATGCACTTAGCATACACAATCTTACCTTACTCTATCTCTTCTACGGCATCATCGGTGGCATTGGACTAGGCATTGGTTATATAACACCAGTTTCTACACTCGTGAAATACTTTCCAAATCGCCCAGGATTTGCTACTGGTTTAGCTATTATGGGTTTTGGGTTTGCTTCTCTCATTGCAGGGCCTCTTATGCAATACCTTGTAGCTCAGGTTGGATTGGTAGATACTTTCATTATCCTCGGTGTAATCTATCTCGTAATTATGGGCGCCTCTTCGCTCTATTTGAAAGCACCTCAACCAAAACACCCAACTCGAACTACGAAAGATAAATCCGCCATGTACGTTCATACCCATGGCATGCTAGCCAATGATGCCATGAAAACTTGGCAATTCGGGGCCCTTTGGTGGGTGTTCTTTATTAATATTACCTGTGGTATAGGCCTACTATCCTTAGCGTCCCCTATGGCGCAAGAAGCCATTGGTATGACACCTACAGCAGCTGCATCACTGGTTGGTATCATCGGTATCTTCAATGGCGGAGGGCGCATTGCATGGTCTACTATCTCCGATTACCTTGGACGAGCACAAACTTACATACTATTCTTTATTATAGAAATCGTCGCATTCTATCTACTCGCCCAAACCAATAGTGCGCTAACATTCCAAATTTTAATTCTTCTCATTATCACATGCTATGGCGGCGGATTCTCCTGTATGCCAGCATATCTAGCTGACCTCTATGGTATACGTCAACTATCGACTATTCATGGCCGTATTCTAACTGCTTGGGGATTAGCGGGCATCGCAGGCCCTATGCTCGTATCATACTTTCACGAAGCAGGATATGGCTATACTACTGCTTTAGAATGTTTTGCCGCTCTATTTGTGTTAAATACAATTATTGCTATAATCTTAAAAATATACAGTAAACGAAGACTGCATAACTAATACGTACTGCCAAATAAGGAAATCTCCCTAGTTGCTATCATATTACAACTAGGGAGATTTTTTACTTATGTATATATCTTTTACAATTACTATTAAGATATGATCGAATTATAATAGTCGATTACATCCTTAAGGTTTATATATTCCTCACGAATATATAGACCATCAATGTGTTGTCTATCAACGTGTACTACAGTTCTCCTTTCACCTGATGTAGGTATGATTAAAGCATTTCTAATAATGGCATCTTTATATTTACCACGCAAATAATAGTAATAAAATGCTTGCTTATAATTAAATGCATTCACATCATTAGAAAAATACTTGGAATCAAACAATAAGATTAATGGTTGAGTTCTACTAGTTACAATTTTTAGGTAATGATCAAACTGTATTGAAAATCGACTACGTTCACCATTTTTACGTTGCTCGATATCCATGTTATCTGGTTTTATTATATTTAGCTTGGTAGGTTGTAGCTCCGTTGTAATTTCATAATCATCACCCGAGATTAGTACATGATTAGACAAATACGAATGTACCATACGTTCCCAAAACCATTCAAAATACAGAGTTAGAAACTTAGAGGACTTACTATGATTACTTTTCCATTGAAAGTATCTTATCAAAGAGTTCAACAACAACCGTTCATGATCCTTGAAAAGACGACCAATTAATGTTTGTAATTTAGAGATGCAAAAATTGTACTCGTCAAAAATAGGATTATAAAATTTACGTTTATAAGGATGGATATCATCTAATAAAGATTGAAATGATTTATAAAAATCATATAAGACATAATCCATACACTCAGTTATAAAAATTGACTCATCATATTCACAGTTAACTATAAATGGAGAATATATAAAATTTCCATCACTTAATAAAGGACGAATTGAATTTATTGTTTGATGCCAATTGATGTGCCCTTTATAACCTTTAGAGGTATCCCTTATTTGACGATGATATAATCCAAGCTCTAAATAATATCTAAGAATATAATGATATGCATCTACAGGAATCGTGTCAGTTAATTGTCCAGGCTCAACCCCATACAATTGTCTATCTTGCTCTATAATATGTAATATATCTTTCATCGATTGTAATATCCATAACTTCTCATCTCGTGAAGTGACTTTACCAACATTATAGTGCTTAGGAAAGGATAGTAGAATATTACCTTCTTTCACTACCATCCCTACAAACGAGCAGCTCAACCTCTCATTATATCGATCACAATATGGATAAATATCCCAATCGTCGCAAAAAGACTCTGTCAAATTATCACCATCATTAATAATTTCAAAGTGATAGTCCAATACATCCTTTTCCATATCATAACTTCCCATATTGCTCGATTACAGATTTACTTAAAATATTTTCTCGCTTCTCAAATGCATAATATAATTGACTAAAAGATGTTATACCGTCAGCAAAAAGGCTTCCACTAGTATACGAAACACGCTCTACATCCTGCCATAAGTAATGTAATAATTTATTAGCAACTTGATCTCTATTTAAGTCATCATTACCTTTATCCTTTAAGAAGAAAGGCCCTAGCTGTTTGTCTTCTGCTAATCCTAAATCATTTATTATAACATGATTGATTGCTTGATATAGTTTTACCCACTCATACTGATTGTCACTTGTAAAATTAATACTAAAATTATTGACGTAGCCATTATTATTTGACTTAACAGGTTCAACTCCGACATATTTAAAATCGAATCTTCGTTTAAACGCAGTATCAATAACATTAACATTTTGATCACTTGTATTAACGGTACCTATGATATGTAAATTCTTTGGAATAACAATCTTATATCCTGGCTTTATAGCTCCATTTAAAATAAGGTATTCATAAATGGATTTATTGTTAATACCATACATGCTTTTACCTGTATCATCTCTATCCAATAGCTGGAATATGTCACCAAAAATACTAGCAATATCACCACGAGACATTTCCTCTAAAATAAGATATACATCTATACCACTATCTTGATTTCTTAACGCAGCAAATAGAGCAGTTGTAAAAATTCCTGGTACAAATTCATAAGAAATTTTCCCATCTTTTGTTACAGGCATAATATTACCTACAAAATCAAAGTAAGAGTAATCACGATAAATAGTGGTACGGAAAACATAAGGGTTATCATCACATTCATTGAAGCTTGGATAACTTTGTCTTATTAAAAAGCTTATACTATAACTTTTGCCAGTACCAGGTGCACCATACAACATTATCTGTAGTGGATGTTCTCTTTGATCTATTGGTAAAAATATTTTACTACTTTTTATAAAGGGTGATAATTTAGGTATAATACTTTCAAATTTATTAATAATAATATCTGCTTGAGTATCTGAAATTGAGGCAAGCCCACCTTGAAGATTTAATGAACTTCCATCATTAAACCAACTATTAATCTCATAAAGACTTATTGGGTTATCAAATTTATGTACACAACGTAATACGGCTTTGTTAGTTTGTAAATCAGGTAAAATTAAATAATCAACAATTTGAAAAACACAAACTATGGAACCCGCAGGTTGATTAGAGCCCGCTCCAGAATCTTTATTATACCCTAAGCCAAATCTTCCGATTTCTATGTTCTTTTCAGTTGCATAGTTGTACGTAACAACATCACCAACTTCAAGTTGATACCAAGAGAAACCAGATTCTTTAAAGTTTGCAGTTGCTCTCCATAACAATCTCTTTTCATTTTTTGCTACATTAGCTGCCTTTGTTTTTTTCTTAGTTATCTTTTTTCGTCTCGCTTTCCAATAAACTTGCGCTTTAGCCCTAATTTCTTTTTCCACATTTAATGTTGATATATCTAGTTCTTGACCTTTTGGTGTTAATAAAATACTACTATTTTGACCTTTACCCTCACGACTTAAAATACCTAAAACTTCTAGCTCTTTAATTGCAAGACTAAATCTTTTAGTAAAATCCTTATAAGGGATTCCTGTTTTCTCTGAAGTATATACAGCTTCAGCATATTCAGCAATATATGGATCCATCTTAATTATTTGAGAGCGTAATTCTGCTGCCGTTAATGGACTACTCGATTGACTAAGTATCGTTAAAATAGGTTTTATTAAATAAGAAACTCTTTCCTCTGTTGTTAAATTATCAATATACCCCATATTTTCCCCTACATTTTTCCAATAAAAAAGTATACCAAATCTTTTAATCTAGCTATATTACTTATATTTTATCATAGATAAATCAAATTATGAATATTTCATGAACCACAAAAATATAAATATTTAGTACTGAAAATAGAAAAGGTCCTAATAGACAAATTAATGACAATTAGGAACCTTTCATATTTTTACTTTTATTATTACTAACACTATATTGAGCTTAATCCCGCTAAATGACCCAACCGTTACTAATCTTCTAGAAATTGACAATGAGAGATTATATGAAAAAAGGCCCGACATAGAAGTCAGACCGTTTCTTCAATTCAATAAATCTAGAAGCGAAGTCTGGCGACCAAACCATTTATGCCTCACTTTGATATAAATTATATCATATTAAACCAAGGAGAGAAATCTAATGGTTTCCTTCTCTGTTCTTTTTACACCTAATAGACAGGTTGCAAAGGTTATGAATGACTACATTAGTAGTCATTCATAAGACTTCCAATTCCAATTTCTTCATACCTTATTAATTTAACATCAGAATATCACTTCAAATATTGATGAAAAGCTCTTTCTGCTGCAATCATTTCAATGGTAATATCATTGATATCACCATTAGTATGATTTTTAAGTAACCCTAAAGATCCTGTTCCCAATATATAATCTTCATCCCCCTCAGTAGGCATTAAGAAGCTATTTTTAGTAATTATCAGATGATTCTCAGTAGCAAAATCACGATAGGCTAATTCATATAGAATCTGTTTTGTCAACGACTCAATGCCAGGTACATTACTTATATTCCCATTTTCATCAAAGGATGTATTATAATACTTAGCATCATAAATAACTAAATTATCATTTTCAAAAGTAACAATATCTGGCATTAAAGTATTAGTAGTATCATACTGATCTGACCCCTTTTGCCTCCATTTAGGTTTATCTATAATATTCTTTAAGTATGTCCGTTTTTCTACCATATGTTTATAGGTATATCCTAATTCAGACAGCTTTTTATCTAAGCTATTATTCTTAATAACTGCACAGACATCTTGCCATACTAGATTAAAACTATTAGTCCCAATAAAGGATATTTCATCAGAAAGATTATTCGATTTACTCTCTAATAAATAGTCTTTTAAAAGTTTTAGTATATTTTGTCTATCAGAGCGAAATTGAACAGATATCTCTTGATTTATACGATTAATAATATAATCAAGATCACCTAATGTACTAAGACTTTCTTCAGTAAAAAATACAGAGGTCATATTTAATATAGAAAATATCTCTTGAAACTCCATACAAATTAAAGTTAATACAATTCGATGCAAACGATAAAAGAAGTTATTAATATTATTCTCTTGATTTAGTGTAAACCAATCAAAATAAATTGGTGTATCTTCGATAATATAAGCATCACTCATAGAAACAGTCTGATTCCACAGTATTTGCCCATCACCATTAACTTCAATAATACTCTGCTCAGATTTATATAATCCGTTTTGCATATAATCCTTTAATAGTTGAATAGCAATAGATAACATATTAATAAAATCTGATTTTTCACTATCATCACTAACTTGTTTCTGCTCCTTATAATTATATTTTTCTATTACTTGTAAGATTAATTTAATGAGTGGGTATCCCAATTGACTATCATTAATATAGGTACTTTCATTAAGATACTTTGGATAAACAAATAAGTAGCTATCTCCTAATTTTAATATCCCTACATATTGAAAGTAATAAATATCCTTATTATTTTTACATAAAGAAATTAGAGATGATTCATCCATAAGTATTGATAGGTCTTTAACTTTTGATATTGAAGTACATTTTAATATATTTAATCTCCTAAGTTCACGAGCTACATAACTTAATTTTTTACCTTCTAGATTTAGTAAATCTGCCAATTCGTCGCGAGTATAAGCTTTCCATTCTTGAACTAATTTAATTTTCATCTGTCGAATCCTGATTATTGTTAGTACTAATAGGATTAATATCTATTTCTTCTCTAAATATAGTAAGCGGGTTATCATCAAAAGCCATACACAATTGTGAATAGGTTCCATAAATCCCCTCTTTAAACAATTTACCTCTAAAGGCACGTGCTGCATCCTCATATAAATACATTAGTACTTTATCTTTTAATACTTTTGAAATATATAATTTGTCATTATCGTTCAATACATTTTTAGATACGAAATATGGACCAAGTAATTTATCCTCTGGAATATTTAACTTAGAAAGTCTCTCATTAATCTGTTCACGATAATCATTCCATTTATATTCTTCATCACCACATTTAAATATATAGGATTCAAACTCATCAGAATTGTTATCAACAGCATCATTTACACCTAAATAGGTAAATTCCCAACGTCTCTTAAAAGCAGTATCCATAGGCATAACACCTTGATCAGCACTATTCATTGTAGCCCAAATATATAAATTATTAGGTAAATAAAGAGTAGAAAAATTTTCTCCTAATTTCTCCTGAATATTTTCATTTAATAATTCATCTATAAAGGCTTCATTTTTAAAGTAGTCTTGTAACTCTTTTGTAACAGCAATACTATATTCACTCTCACCATTACTATTCCGGTCTAATAATTGAAATAAGTCACCAAATACAGCTGCAACATTTGCTCGGTTGATTTCCTCAATAATAACTAAGTAGTTTTTATCTGGATTCTTCAATGCCTCAACTAGTTGATTAATCAATATACCAGGGACAAATTTATAAGTAATTTTTTCAGAATTATCTCCTGTAGGATATGGTTTATACTGCCCCACAAAATTACCATACATATAGTTAGGATGGAAAGTAACACGCATAAAATTCTCTCCAAAATACTGTTTTGACTCTTGATTTAACTTATAACTTTTGCCAGTTCCAGGAGCACCAAAAAAAATCCGCTGATGAGGAATATTTAACGGCTCAACTATAGTAGGTGTACTAAAAAAAGAATATTCATGTAAGTTTTTATAATTATCTAAATAAAAATAAAAAAGTTCCTTAGTAAATGCATAGACATATTCATTACCTTTTCTTTGTCTTGCAAATCCAGACGTAATTGCATCGGCAATTGTTTCAATTTTAATTTGTTTAGAAATAGTACCATTAGCATCTGAATATTTTAATTTCCAAGCACAAATAACAAGGTTATCATTATAATTATAGATACCTAAATGTAATACACACGCTCCATTTGTTAAAAGATGGTATGCATAATTAATATATTTAGAATATTGCTGTATTCTTTGTTCATTCTTTAAGCTATTTCTACCTCCCGGTGTACAATTTTTTATACATACATAGAATGTATAATTTTTACGGAAATTTGATACATTAATTTTATAAATCTCAGGATAATCTTCTACCGCTTCAATACTATTTATTGTGTTACCATTAACCATTAACACTTCTTCTAAAAGATTTTTAACATCTATATTAGTTAACGAATAATTATATTCTCCTGAAATAATTTCTCCGCAATTAGTAGCCCACTGGTATTCAGACATATTTTACCTCATTTTTTAAAATACTGATTCATTATTGCATTTGCAACTACTTCTACCATTTTAACTGGTACAGCATTTCCAATTTGTCTCCATTGTTCACGAAAATCCCCACTAAACTCATATTCATCTGGAAACGTTTGAAGTCGTTTAATCTCATTTATTCGTAAAAATCTATTTTTCCAATGAAACGGCCCCATATTATTAGAAAAACTAGCTTGGATAGTCCAAGATGGTTTTTTAGGTGATAACTTTAGCAAAAAAGACCAATATCTAGATCGCCATTTAAATATCGGATTTGGATAACCTCGCTTTTCAGTAAAATATAAATAATTATCACCAGGAGGTACCAATTTCAATAATTCTTTATGTTTTGATCCAGCCTGCATTTCACTATCAATAGGTAAATCATAATCCAAATCACCTATTGCTTCTCCACATGTGACCCAAGGTTTTCTTTCAAATAATTCAACTTCTTTATCTGGATTATAATGTGTCGGTTCTGGAAATAAAAATCTTTCACCAAAGTCCTCTCTAACGCCAACACATATAAAGCGTTCTCTCATTTGAGGTACCCCATAATCTGCAGTATTCACTACTTTATAAGTTAACTTATAGCCCAATTTTGTTGATTCACTAATTAGCAAATCAAACGCAGCTTTATGCGGTTTATATACAAAACCAAATACATTTTCAAAGAAAAACACCTTAGGCTTTAAAATTTCTAAAGCTCTAAAATACTCATACAAAGTAAATGCATTCTCATCTTCTAATGCACGTTTTTTTTCAGTACGATAAAATCTTGACTTTGAATAAGCCGGACAAGGTGGTCCACCAACTAAAACATCAATATCATCAACAGTATAATTTATTGATGATAAAAGTTCTGTATAATTTATTTTTCTAATATCATCACAAACTACCAAAGAAGATAAATGATTATTTTTTAATGTTTCACATGCTGGAGGCCAATAATCCGTAGACATCAAAATATTAAATCCTACAGATTTAAAACCTATATCGATTCCTCCACCCCCAGAAAATATACTTACGACATTAGGCATTACATTAAACTCTCCTTTACATACTCAATCATTGCTGCCCCCATTAAACAAGGTACTGCATTGCCAATTTGTTTTTGTACACTTCGTCTACTTCCTTTAAATATATAATCCTCAGGAAATGTTTGCAATGCAGCTATTTCTGGAACACGTAAACGTCGATTCTCCCAATGAAAAGGCCCCACCCATGGGCCTGGTTGCGCAGTTATAGTCCAAGATGGCTTATCTGGTGATAACTTTAATAGAAAACTCCAAAATCTTTTATCCGCTATAAATTTAGGATTAGGATAACCTGCCCACGCTGTTAAAGCCTTATAATTCTGCCCAGGAGGAACTTCACATAGATCATCATAATATGTTCCTCCTTTTGTTACCTCATAAGGTTCGAAATATTCATCTCCAGAATATGGTGCCAATACATTACCAACAGATACATATGGTAATAACCCCTCTTGTAAAGAATCCGGATTTCCATGTGTTTTCCTTGGTGCTTCAGATATAAAATCTCCTTTTATACCAACTATAAATAACCGTTTTCGTTTTTGTGGAACTCCATAATCTAAAGCGTTTGCCCTTATAATTTTATAATTATATCCTGCCTCTTGAATCAATTTAATAAAAGAATCAACAATAACTTTATTAGTTGGGTGGAGTAAGCTTTCAACATTTTCAAAAACAAAACCATCAGGAGATAATTCAAGAACTACACGTAAATATTCATCAACTAAAAAGGCTCTAGGATCATTAATGCCTTTTCTAGTTTCATGTCCAACCCAATATCCTGCTTTAGAAAATGGTTGACAAGGTGCTCCGCCTATCACTATGAATTTATCAAACTCATATTGCATTATTTTATCTCTAATAATATTACTCGAAATTTTACTCAAATCACCTTGAATAATAGTAGTATTCTTGAAATACTTTTTATTAGACTGAAGTGTCTCAATGCAATCTTTTTCTATATCAGTACTAAAAATAACTGGTACATCTGCCATATGACTAGCTATATCTAATCCACCAGCACCAGAAAATAAACTAATGGCTACTATTTTATTCATATAAACTCCATAAGATACTAAAAAACTATATACAAAAATATAGTATTAAATAATAGTTATATAGCAAAATAGATATTTAATGTATACTCCAAAGGGAACATATATTCTATTATACAAAATTAACTTTAATTTATCTATATATCATTTTACCTTCTAATTGTATTATATTAGTAATATAATACAACTTATAATTATATTATGTTCAATAAAAAATTCATACTTTTAATTTTAAGTAAGTAAAACTAGAAAATATTAACACTATGATTATCTACTCTTCCACAAAACAATCCTTCATCCAAGATTTCGAACAAGGTGTCTTGGTAAAAAAGCTACATCAAACGTTAACAGAAAAATATCGTCGTGTAGGCGAATCTGAAATTCATTCATGGCAAACTTCATTATCTTATATGGCTAATGTCATGCGTGATATAGCAATACCAGACTTGGCCGGTGTTGCCATTGAATATATTGTTCCAAACACCCAAAAGCGTGTCGATTTTATAATTACCGGTCTTGATCAACATAATAAAGAACATGTTATTATCGTTGAATTAAAACAATGGGGCGAAGCTTTCAAAGTAGCAGATAAGGATAATATTGTATCTACCTATCTCCGTGGAGGACTCCATGAAGTTACGCACCCATCCTACCAAGCCTGGTCCTACTGTAGCCTCATTGAAAACTTCAATGAAGATGTACAGACGAGACCTATTGAATTACATCCATGTGCATTTTTACATAACTTTGATGAAAGCATCTCAACTGAATTACGAGATTCAATCTATAGCGCTATATTAGACATATCCCCTATGTTTACATTAGGCCAAATGAATAACTTACGTAACTTTATCAAGACCTATATTCCAAAACCTGACACAACAAATATCATAGAGTCTATCGAGCATGGTAGGCTCAGACCATCTAAAGCACTTCAGGATTCGATTCTAAGTATGTTGAAGGGCAATAAAGAATTTGTTCTTATTGATGACCAAAAGGTTGAGTTCGAACGTATAAAAAAGCTGCCCTAGATGCTATTAAGAATAATCAAAAAACGGTATATATAGTTCGTGGCGGGCCCGGCACTGGTAAAAGTGTTGTAGCAATAAACTTATTAGCTGAATGTATCCATAACGGCTATATAGCGCAGTATATTACATCTAATGCAGCACCACGAAATGTATATAGTACCATGTTACAAAAAGGATTCAAGAAAACAGAGATTAAAGCATTATTCCAAGGTAGTGGCACATTCCATACACGTTCTAAAAATGCACTTCAAATTGCAATTGTTGATGAAGCACATAGATTACGTGAAAAATCTGGAATGTACCAAAATGAAGGGGAAGACCAAATCAAAGAAATTATTAATGCCTCCCTCTTTAGTGTCTTCTTTATTGATCGAAATCAACGTGTTACTTTTAAAGATGCAGGTACTATCGATAAAATATTAAAGTTTAGTACTGAGCAAAAGGCTCTTGTTTATGAGGGCGCACTAGAATCCCAGTTCCGTTGTAATGGCTCTGACGGCTATTTAGCTTGGTTAGACAACGTTCTTCAAATTGCAGAAACAGCAAACTATGATGGTTTTGAAGGTGATTATGACTTTAGGATTTTTGATGATCCTAATGCTATGTATGCTGCTATAAAAGCAAAAAATGAGATAAACAATAAGTCTCGAGTTTTAGCAGGCTATTGTTGGGATTGGCCTAAGGAAGGTCGAACAACTTCTCTTGTAAAAGATATCCAAATACTGGAACATAATTTTGGAATCAGCTGGAACTTAGAAAATTCTACCACATATGCAATAGATCCAGATTCTATTAATGAAGCAGGCTGTATTCATACCACTCAAGGCCTTGAATTTGAATACGTAGGTGTTATTATCGGTGATGATCTACGTTATGAAAATGACAAACTCATCGTAGATATTAATAAACGTGCTAAAACAGATCAGTCTATCAAAGGTATCAAAAAACTTTTAAAAGAAAACCCTGAAGAAGGACATCGTATTGCAAATGAAATTGTAAAAAATACATACCGTACATTAATGACACGTGGCCAAAAAGGTTGCTACATCTACTGTACAAATAAAGACTTAGCCAATTACTTTAAATTAGCCTATAATCATCAGTTAAGCTATACTTACGATGAATCTCAAGTTGTTCTAGCGACACAACCAATGGCCGCCGATAAAACGAGTTCTAATACAACAAAATAGAGTCTTAAAGACTTGATATAGTAAAATGAGCCTGTGGCACTATAATAATATAGTGCTACAGGCTCATTTTTAATTATTATTCAACTCATAAATAACGACTACTTAGTATTCTTAATATCATAAGTAACCATTTCTTTTGGCATCTTAGCCCCCAGTCCACTTTGGAATGTATGATAGTAGTCCTTATTGTTATTAGTATCTACATATTGCACAATATCACGATAGTCTTTTACCAATAGATTACTATTATTAGACATAATAAAGTGCGTATATACAAATTGTTTGTCATGAGATATTAACATATACAAAGTTGTATTAGGGCGCTTAATTTGCAAGTATACAGATGGCATAGCATCATTCCATACAGTAGCAAATTGAATTGGTTGTCGCATCGAATATTTGTCAGACATAATGATACTTCGTACAACTTTTGGGAATATATTCTCTAGATGTTGCATATCAGTATCTGCTATTGGCATCACCATAATCCCTTCTTTATAATGATTGCTATTATGTATGTACATATACGAATCGCTTTTATCTACCCGTACCATTTTACTTGTTTTTAGTATTAAAAATGTAAAATCATTAATTTTCAATGTCTTACTTTTAGAAAAGATATCCTTAGCGGGTTCAATAGATGGTAGAACATAGTTTACCAAAGGTGACATTATAATTTCTTTAGTCTTATCTACACCTTGTTTCTCCAATGAATTCAACTGTTTTTTAGGTGTCAAATTGTAACCGATATGATAGGAAATTGTAGGTGTATCCTTCATTGTAAAATTGATACTCCCTACCATCGGAGTCCCCTTAGCATATGTTACATCCCATGTGGCTTTTTCTATAGTAGGATACATAAATTTATCAGCATATAAAGAAGGATTAGGCGCTTTATACACTCCAGCTGTTTTCTCTGCAATAGCTTTCATATCATCAATAGTCAACTTGTTATATGAAATCTTACTATCTTCCCAATTATTTCCAGCTGGTTGATGTCGTAATTCATAGGCCATAATTCCATTAGGACTCATAATTATTGCCTGTTTGAAAGCAGAGGTGCCATCTGAAATTTTTTCAGTATTACCATACCTACTTGGATATGGCATAGTAAATTTTATATTTGCTCCATCCTCCTTTAAAATAAATACTGTTGAAGAAAAATTTAACGAATGGTTTAACTCACGATTTGAATAAATTACCTTATCTAAATCTATATCACCATTACCTACCACAGCTTTGGGCATATAATCTTTTATTTCTGCTTCAACCTCACGTTCCATCTTGTGTACATCTAAATCAGTCTTGCGATAATTTTGATATGCATCCTTTGATATTGTAGGATCCGCACCTGGTATATTAATATCAATCGCATGACTTCCTAACGTAACACAGCTAAAACATAGTGTAGCCATCAATATACGTTTCATAATAGACTCTCATCCTTTCACATAATGCCTCTCAAATAGTATATATGTATAGAATATCATATTTTAGTTGACATTTAGTAGTACAATATAAGTATAGAAATGAGGAGGTGATACCTATGAAGTTTACAAAACGTATGATTGTCATGACGCTTTTAGCCGTGACAGCGGCTGTATCTACAGGATTTGCTTATGATTATGTATGCAATGGATCACAAGCAAATTGCAATACCAATGCTCAGTATAAATGTAATACAGATACTCAATACAATTGTAATACAAACGCTCAATACAACTGTAATAATAACAATACAGTTTGTAACAATACTAGCCAAAGTTACTGTAGTCAAAACTCTAATACTAGAGGATGTGGCGGATATAGAAGATAATATGATAAGTACACTAAAAGCCTATAGTACAGTATATGTACTATAGGCTTTTATAGAGTTTATAACAAGAATACTATTTAATGCATCAATGTACTGATAAGACACAATTTAAAGCTACACTTGTATTAGGAGTTCATGCGGTTAAAGTATTCAATGGCTTTTGGTGTAAAACCAATATAGGTATTACCAGCTGCGTACGGTCCTAGTTCATATGGTTGGTAAACTAAATCAATGTTCCCCTTACCACGTAAGCAATAGTTATCGGTTACATATTTTACACTCCATCCACTTGGAATATAGCTCTTTGTATGATTACCTGTATAATAACTTAATACATGGGATCGTAAGCCGTTATCCAATTGTGCTTCATTCGCAATTTTTATATAGTTATATAATGGAATGCGTTGACCTGTTACTTTATTATATACAAGACCTCTTGTATTATACATACCATGAGCAGCTCCGGCGTAGTAATAATAGGTAGTTAGTAGGATTGAAACAACTTGACTATCCTCATAGGTAACCTTATAGTTTTGAGAAACTTGATAAATATGTTGGTTGTAATACATATCCTTTGCTTCGAGTACATAATTTGCAATATCTGTATTAATAACTCTTTGAGCATAAGCATGATCTGTATAAACTAAAGGATACTTTAAATCTAAATTTACATCTGATTGACTGCCTGTAACAACAGTTGCATACGTTGGTACAGTTAACATAACACCTAACATAGAGATCATACATAGCTTTTTAAAGATTCCCATAATAATGTCTCCTTTTACAAGCACCTTAAATAGGTTTATTACTATGTTAGTTCTACAAGCTATAATAAAACTCCTCTTTTATATTTTACTTTTTTGATAGTTTATTTCACTTTATAAAACAGCTAAAATGATTTAGTATTTTACACTAAAATATAAATGTAGCTATATCATACTTTCACCATACAAAAAGGACCCTCCAAAGAGAGTCCTTAATCTGTATTATTATGCTATTAAGCGTTTTTAGCTACTTCCATAAACTCATTTATCTTATTTCTTATGAAGAGTCATATTTTCAAAAGCTGTACCATAAGCTTCTTTAAAGATATAGTTACCTACAACATATTTAGGATCACGCAAAGCTACATCAACGTATTGTTGTTGAATATTACCGAAATTTCCCAAAGCCACACCTTCATAATTAAAATCTTCCACACTATTTATCGTTAATTTCATACCAGAGCTAGCTTGTTTAGCATATATGAGGAGTGAATAGTCTTGTGCATACTGTGGAGTACGTAATACGCTGGCTACAGAATGGTTTATATCATAACGATAAGTAACTAAAACCTTGTGAATATATGAGTTAGTTCTACGACTATTATTATTTTCAACCTCATATACAACTGCCTGTGCTTTATAAATAAACTGGTTCTCTTCTATTCTTTTAATGGAACTCTTATCTACAAAATACGTAATGGCATTTTCCCCTGTAAGAATAGGAATATTATTCTTATCATTTTTAATAGCTTCCAGCGATATAGCTTGAATTTGTAATGGTATTACTATACATACTAACAATAACATAGAAAATAACTTTTTCATTAATTTGAATCCTCTCTTTCAATATTTATCACACACATTCTATGTATAGAATATCATATTATAAAAGTATTGATAATCTATTACTTTCACCACATAAAAAAGGACCCTCCAAAGAGAGTCCTCAATATATATATGGTTATGCTATTAAGCGTTTTTAGCTACTTCAACAAGTTTAGCGAATGCTGCTGCATCGTTAACTGCCAAGTCAGCCAACATTTTACGGTTAACTTCAACGCCTGCTTTAGCTAAACCAGCGATGAAACGGCTGTAAGTTGTACCGTTGATGCGAGCCGCTGCGTTGATACGAGCGATCCACAATTGACGGAATTCGCGTTTTTTTGCACGACGGTCACGACGAGCGTAGTATAACGCTTTCATTACTGTTTCGTTAGCTTTTTTGAACAAACGGGAACGTGTACCACGGTAACCTTTAGCTAATTTTAAAATCTTTTTATGACGTGCATGAGCTGTAACGCCCTTTTTCACTCTTGCCATTGTATATTCCTCCTAAATTACGATGTATCGATCTAATAGTTAACGATTAAGCGTATGGTAAGCATTTAGCTACGCGTTTATGGTCAGCTTTTGCAACCAATGTAGCTTTACGTAAATTACGTTTACGAGCTGGAGATTTTTTCTCAAGAATGTGGCTTTTGAAAGCTTTCGCACGCTTGAATTCACCAGTACCAGTTACTGCGAAACGTTTAGCCGCTGCGCGACGAGTTTTAATTTTTGGCATAATATAATCCTCCCAATACCTTATTTACTTACTAAAATCATGGTCATGTTACGACCTTCTAATTTAGCTGCTTTTTCAATAGACGCTGTTTCTTTGAGTTCTTCAGCAAAACGTGTCAACACTGCCATGCCTAGTTCTGGATGTGAAAGTTCACGACCGCGGAACATAATGGTTACTTTTACTTTGTTACCTTCAGCCAAGAATTTGGATGCGTTTTTCATTTTTACGTAAAAGTCATGGTCTTCAATATGTGGACGTAATTTGACTTCTTTCAAAGTTACGATTTTTTGTTTCTTTTTCGCTTCTTTCTCGCGTTTTTGTTGTTCATAACGATATTTACCGTAGTTCATAATGCGAGCTACTGGTGGTTTAGCGTTAGGTGCAATTTCCACAAGATCAAGATGCTGTTCTTCAGCCAATGCCAAAGCCTCACGGCCAGACATAATACCGATTTGTTCGTTTTCAGGACCTACGACACGAAGTTCACGAGCACGAATTTCTTCATTAATGCGTGGTGTATCCTTGCTAATAGCGTTCACCTCCAAGAGAATAAAAAAAACGGACGGCAAACACCATCCGAATAGAATTCTCTATATTAACCTCATACTTCTTGGTATTAGGTGAGTGGCGGATGGCCTCTGCTTCATAAATTACTTAATTATAATAACAAATTAGATAGTGAAAGTCAACAACAATCTTAGATTGCTCTCAGCAATTTATTATTACAACTCTTACAGTATAACAGAGATTATAAGTTCTGTATATAGGTATACTTACTGACACCTATCCCCCTTTATGTATACAATATTTCTATAATATAATTATTAATTCTATAGAAAAATACGATACAATAATATATATAACATATTCTACCTAACTAGGTATTATTCTAACTGAGTATTATCTAACTGAGTATCATCTAACTAGGTATTGTCTAGCTAGATATTATATAGTAATAGGTATTACACAAATTGAAAGGGGTTTTATTATGAGTGTAACAACTAGTTTGCCTTCTCAAAAAGCGCGTACAACAGTTCAAAATATAGGTCTTATTCTTGCCTTTATTGTTTTAGGCAGCATTTTATTATTACCAACGCCAGAAACATTATCTACCGGTGGTCATCGCATGATTGGTGTCCTCGCCTTTGCTATCATCTTGTGGATGACATCGGCTGTATCCTATCCGGTAAGTGCGACCATGATTACGGCACTCACAGCCTTGTTACTAGGCTTCTCTCCAAATCCAGAGGCGCCCATGAAAGCTATGGGCACAGCTAATGCCTTAAAATTGATTATTTCAGGTTATTCTTCCCCAGCAATGATTCTTGTAGGTGCCGCTATGTTTATTTCCGTAGCCATGCGTAAAACAGGTCTAGATCGTCGTATTGCCATGCTCGTGTTATCTAGTGTAGGCACAAAGGTAAGCCGCATCTATTTAGGCGTTATTATTACAGGTCTTATTCTTGCCTTTTTTGTACCGAGTGCAACGGCACGTATCGCTTGTCTTGCTCCAATTATTATCGGTATCGTTGAAAACTTAGGTATTGAACGTAAAAGCCGTGTAGCAGCCCTACTCATGGTAGGTGCCGTACAAGCAGATACATTTTGGAATATTATGATTCAAACAGCTGCCGCTCAAAACCTCGTAGCTGTTGGGTTTATGCAAACACAGATGAATACATCTGTAAGCTGGATTGATTGGCTTACAGCAGCTGCACCGTTCTCCATTATTATGGCTATCATTACCTACTTTGTAACGCAAGCTTTAATTAAACCTGAATTTAAAGAACTCGTTGGCGGTGATGTACAACTCGCTAAGATGCGTAAAGAAATCGGTCCAATGACCTTTGATGAAAAGAAACTATTATGCATCTCTATTGGTTTATTAGCATTGTGGGCAACGGGAGGTAAATTACATACCATCGATACTACAACAACTACAATTATAGCAATTGCCTTATTCTTTATCCCTAAAATTGGCATTATGGACTGGAAATTTGCACAGCCAAACATCGACTGGGGATCGATTGTTATGTTTGGTGCTGGTATCGGTCTTGGTTCCGTATTACTTAAAACGAAAGCGGCCACCTGGCTCGCTCAAGTATTTGTAAATGCCTTTTCCCTTGAAACGGCAAGCGTATTCCTTTTGATTGCTATTATGGCTACCTTCTTGATTTTAATCCACCTTGGATTTGCTTCAGCTACAGCCCTTTCCTCTGCCATGATTCCTATCGTAATCTCTATAGTTATGGGACATTCCGCAGAAGGACTTAATCCACTTGGCGTAACAATGCTCATGCAATATGCAATCTGCTTCGGTTTAGTATTACCAGTAAACTCTCCACAAGGCATGGTAGCTTACGGTACAGATACATTCGACGTAAAAACATTTATGACTACAGGTATTCCATTAACCATCATCGGTTATATAATGATGCTCGTATTTGCACTTACATACTGGCACTGGATCGGAATTGCTTAAGTCTAAATATTCTAAATAGACCAAATATTCTAGATAATTCTAATATTTTAAATTAAACATACTATAAAAGGCTCTGTCTTATGACAGAGCCTCTTGATTTTTATATGCCTTTCAATATAAAACGTCTATGTTCTTTTCAATGTAAAGCTTTCACAGATATTTATTTATTCTAATTCCTTACCTTTTAGTTCAGGAATTAAGAATACAGTTGCTAAAATATCGATTACATAGATAATCGCGAGGAAAGCGATTGCCACTTGATAAGAGTACAATGAGATAATCATACCTACTACCATTGGGCTAAAGCCACCTACGGCACGACCGATGTTAAATAATACGTTTTGAGCTGTTGCACGAGCACTTGTTGGGTATGCTTCCGCCATTAAGGCACCGTAGCCACCCATCATACCATTTACAGAGGCCCCTAATATAGCACCGGCAAATAGCATAGCTGTTGGATCAGATAGTTGAGAGTAAATCAAGATAGATGCCACAGCACATATTTGGAACAAAATAAATGTCGGTTTACGACCAATTTTATCAGCCAATCGTCCGAATAACCAAATGCCGACCATCATACCACATACAGTTACGGCAGTCCACAAACCCGATTTTGTAAGGGAAAACCCTAATTGCTTACTCAAAAAGTTAGGCAACCAAATCATAATACCGTAATAACCAAAGTTTTGAACAGATGTTAAAATAGCAACACCTATAGAGGTCTTTGTAGTTCTTACATCTTTTACTAATAACTTGAATGAGTTCGTATGGGAGTGTTCTTTAATTTCTTTACTTTGAACAAAGATTTCTGGTTCATGTAATTTCGCACGGAAGAACCAGGCTACAAAGGCAGGAATAATACCAACCATGAACATACCACGCCAGCCAATATAAGGAAGTAATACGGGCGTTAACAGTGCTGCGGCCAATACGCCTAACTGCCAGCCGATGGCAACATAGCTCGTCGCTTTTGCACGGTGTTGTGCAGGCCAGGCTTCAGCTGCTAAGGCCATACCAATACCAAATTCACCGCCTAAGCCGATACCGGCAATTGTACGATATATGAGAAGATCCCAATACCCTTGTGCAAAAGCACATAGGCCAGTGAATACAGCAAATAATACAATAGTCCATGTCAACACACGAACACGACCAAACTTATCTGACAAGGTACCAAAGATAAAACCACCAATTACAGCACCTACCAAGGTCCACGTCACAAGGGAACCTGCTTGACCTGTGGTCAAACCTAAGTCCCCTGAAATTAAGCTCAACATAAAGCCGAGAATCAAGAGATCAAACCCATCCATGGCATAGCCAATAGAGGAACCAATAACAGCTTTCCAACCGTATGAATTTACTTTTTTCATAGTCATTTCCTTTCGCTACTCACAGGTAACAATTAAAGCGAATATAATACAAAATCCCCCTCTTATAATCTCATCACTATTAAATTATACAGACTAATTTAAATTGTGCAAGATGTGAGGGGGATTTATAACATTATAATTACTAGGAGAGTAAATAATTAGTTGCGTTCTTTAATTTCAGTTTTAATAGAATTGAAGAATTCTTCGAATGGTACGGAGCCCAATTCGTCACCACCGTGTTTACGAACGTTAACTGTGCCTTCTTCGACCTCTTTATCACCCACAACAAGCATGTATGGAACCTTTGCCATTTGTGCTTGGCGGATTTTATAACCGATTTTTTCGCTGCGGTCGTCTACTTCTACGCGTACATAGTCACGGTGCATTTGTTTTGCCAAGTCCTTAGCATATTCAACGTGTTTTTCAGAGATAGGCAAGATTTTAACTTGTACAGGAGCCATCCATGTTGGGAATGCACCTGCATAATGTTCAGTTAAGATACCGATAAAACGTTCCATGGAGCCGAAGCATGCACGGTGAATCATAATAGGGCGATGTTTTTGACCATCTTCGCCAACATATTCAATTTGGAAACGTTCTGGCAAGTTCATATCCAATTGGATAGTACCACATTGCCATGTACGGCCCAAGGAGTCTTCAATATGGTAGTCAAGTTTAGGACCGTAGAATGCACCATCACCAGGATTAATTACGTATGGAATGCCTTTTGCTTCGATAGCATTACGCAATGCTTCTGTCGCTGCTTCCCAAATCGCATCATCACCCATTGCATTGTCAGGTTTAGTGGATAATTCCACATGGTATTTCAAGCCAAATTGGCTATAAATGCGGTCGAATAATTCGATAACTTTCATCAACTCAGATTGCATTTGGGATGGCAACATAAATACGTGAGCATCGTCTTGTGTGAAAGCACGTACCCGGAACAAGCCGTGTAATGCACCAGATAATTCATGACGGTGAACTAGACCAAGTTCAGCGTAACGCAATGGGAAGTCACGGTAAGAGTGCATTTCGTTTTGGTAAACCAAGATACCGCCTGGGCAGTTCATAGGTTTAATTGCATATTCTTCTTCGTCGATAATTGTAGTGTACATATTTTCACGGTAATGGAACCAGTGACCAGATGTTTCCCACAATTGTTTGTTCAAGATGATTGGTGTACGGATTTCTTCGTATTCAAATTCATGGTGAACTTCGCGCCAGAAGTTTTCTAATTCGTTGCGAAGAGCCATGCCTTTTGGCAAGAAGAATGGGAAACCAGGACCTTCTTCTTTGATAACAAACAAGCCAAGTTCTTTACCAAGCTTACGGTGGTCTCGTTTAGCCGCCTCTTCAAGCATGTGAAGGTATGCATCCAGTTCTTCTTTTTTCTCGAATGCTGTACCGTAAATACGTTGTAACATTTTATTTTTTTCATCGCCACGCCAGTATGCACCTGCAATGCTTTGTAATTTGAAAGCTTTCACCTTACCAGTAGATGCCACGTGAGGTCCTGCACAAAGATCGATGAAATCCCCTTGAGAGTAGCAAGAGATTACAGCATCTTCAGGAAGATCTTGAATCAATTCTACCTTGTAATCTTCATTTTTAGCTTTAAAGAATTCGATAGCTTCTTGACGAGGCATAACGGATTTAGTAATCGGTAAATTTTCTTTTACAATACGGCTCATTTCCTTTTCGATTTTACCCAAATCTTCAGGAGTCAAAGTATGTTCCATATCGATATCATAGTAAAAACCCTTATCGATAGCAGGACCGATAGCCAATTTAGCTTCAGGCCATAAACGTTTAACCGCTTGTGCCAAGATATGAGAAGCTGTATGGCGCAAAGTATGTTTGCCTCCTTCATCTTCGAATGTTAAGAACGCAACTTCAGAACCATCTACAAGTTCTTCGCGAAGGTCTGTTAATTCGTCATTTACGTTTGCAGCTAGTACTTTTTTAGCCAAGCTGTTAGATAGTTGTTTTACTGCTTCCCCAAGAGTAGTGCCAGCAGCGTATTCCTTTGCACTACCATCAGGTAAAATGATTTTTACATCTGCCATTTTTCTTTCCTCCAATTTATAAACTAGGATAGCTTTGATTTTTCACTGTCCCCAATAGACCTACTTACCACACAATACATATACAGTGAGTAAATATCTTGAAGAAATTGGGTAATAAAAAAAGACCCTCTATCCCTACAAACAAGGGACGAAGATCATTCGCGGTTCCACCCTAGTTAACTACCTATACGAATATATGTGTATAGTTAATTCACTTCATTAAGCCCGATAACGGTGGCGGCCGTACTTGCCTACTTAGGTTCGACAAATCAGTTTAAAGGGGGTAACTCTAATATATGTGTAAGGCATTTCCAGCATCTGCCTCTCTCTGGTACACAGGGATAAAAGAATCATGTCCTTTGCATCACTTTTACTAGATTATAGTATCATAGAGGACTAAAAATTTCAATACAGTTTAACTGGAAATTTAATAAGAACTATAAATTGTAATTGTTGTTAGAGCAATATACTATAAACTTCACCTTTATTTTTACCTATATACATTTATTTTTAAAAGAAAACGGCCCGAGAATGATATGGCCCCCTTTACTAGACAACCAGTGAAGGCGGAACATATCAGAATCTCGAGCCATTTTACATACATTATTTGCAAATTAACGTTTGAAGTTTGTAGACAGCATAGCACCAATTACTTTTTCCAATTTGCTAGTGGAAAGGTCTGGGCCTTTGTAAAGTGTTAAGAGTACATCATTAGAGTTATCTTGTTTAGATACCATCATAACGCCACTACCGCGAGCCCCGTTATCATCGTAATCTTTCGCTACGATAACAAGGTTCAAATAATGGTCCTTCATGTATGTATACACCTTGCTTGTACGCGCAGAGGAACCGATCATTTTTGCCATGTTCATACCACGGTTAAATACGATTGCATTTGCATTATGAGGATTTGCCGCTAATTGTTGCTTCTCTTCTTCATTTAGAGGCATGAGGTTTACCATGAGGGAATCACCCATCTTGCCGCGGAACATGGCTGGCATCGTTTCGCGTACGTCATCAGGAATACCTGTGTCAGCAGTCAATTTCAATTCCTTAGGAACGGTCATGTATAAAACGCCCTTGCTATTGCGTCCCACCTCTGTCGTACTGAGGTCTACAGCGCTAAGCATAATGGAATCTTTAATGGTCGCCACTTGATTAGCCAACGGTTTTTCAGGAACGCCACGGCTCGCCAATTGTACATCGCCAGATTTAGTTTTCTTCAATGTTTCCACATTCCAACTTGCACCTTTTTTGTCTGCATCGCTAGCTTCTGTGAAAGCATTCGCCCCATCCTTTGTACCTACATATACATAGGTTTGAGCTGGGATGATGGTATCTGGTGCACCAGATTTATTGAATGCCGCACCATATACTACATTAGGAATCACAGTAGAGCCAATTTGTAAATTGTTGTTAGTTTGGCTTTCCACATCAAAATTGATATTCCCTGTGAAAGTCATATCAGGACCGTGGTTGATAACAACCACATCTCCTGCTTGAGGAATGATTACAGGACCAACAGGACCCGCCATAGCTACACCTGCCATCGATACTCCAAGGCAAGCTGTTAATAATGCGCGTTTCAAAATAGATTGTTTCATAGATATACTCTCATTTCTCTATAATTTGTATACATTTGATGTAATTGTAAATCTAGTATAGTCATAAAATTCCCTCATACGATTTACAATAAAAATTATACTTAACCTTCTATAGTGACATAGTCGGATAAGCTACTTAATACTTCAAGCGCCAAGGGCCTTGTAGATGGTGTACAGCGCAACATGCACCGCCCACTCGTATCTACCGAGGTCATAACACCTAAATATTCATAGCCTTCAATGATGCGATTGATGAAATTCGTATGCTTAGGATCAATGTGAAAGTACACATACGCTTCTTCTCCAGAGGTGGTTAAGTCGGGTACATCTGGAAATGCACCGATTGATTTACTCGGCTCTAAAGCTGTACTGCTCATAAACTATTCATCTTCTTTAGATTTGCACTCACGGCGCATCATGGAGTAAGGTTCAAGAGGTGTATCCATATAAATGCGAACTTTCATTTGTGCATGCGGTGCTACATCGATAGGATTGCCATCTTCATCTGTCATTTTTTCGATTACCGTTTCAACGAGTTCCCCTTTTGGCTGGCAGAATTCTACCTTATCGCCTACCTTGAAGTTATTACGTTGTTCAAGATCAACGTATTTTTCTTCTTCGTTGTAACCCATAACTAAACCGATGAAATCATGGCTCTGAGTATTCGTAGATTTACCATAGTTTTGAGCCGTTTCATCAGGGCGACCTTCTGCAAAGCCGTCTGTATAAGGGCGATGGGAAATCTTTTCTAATTCTGCAATCCATTCTGGACGAACGTACCAATCTTTACCTTCTTTAAGGTATGTATCAATCGCTGTGCGATATACTTTTGCCACTGTGGCACAGTAGTGAACGGATTTCATGCGACCTTCGATTTTAAGGCTATCAATACCAGCTTCATATAGATCTGGAATGCGGTGAATTAAGCACAAGTCTTTAGAGTTAAAGATATACGTGCCATGTTCATCTTCTTCGATTGGGTAATATTCACCAGGTCGATTAGATTCCACAAGAGAATATTTCCATCGACAAGATTGAGAACATTGACCACGGTTCGCATCGCGATTACCTGTCATATAGTTAGACAATAAGCAGCGACCAGAGTAAGAAATACACATAGAACCATGTACGAAGGACTCAATTTCAATATCTACATGATCCTTCATTTCTTTAAGATCTGCTAAGGATACTTCACGAGCCGCTACAACACGTGTGGCACCAAGCTCTTTCCACATCTGAACTGTATGCCAATTCGTAGTAGAAGCTTGTGTACTTACATGAAGCTCTAAACCTGGAGCCACGCGCTTAGCAAGGCTAAAAATCCCCATGTCTGCAACGATGATAGCATCAACACCGATGCTTTCAAGAAATTTCAAATACTCCTCTAAACCTTCGAAGTCCTCGTTATGAGGAATGATATTACATGTAACATGAATCTTTTTACCATGTGCATGTACAAATTCTACAGCTTCCTTTAATTCCTCATCGGAGAAATTAGAGTTACCTGCGCGCAAGCCAAAACGTTTGCCTGCACAATATACGGCATCCGCACCATAGCGGATAGCCATTTTAAGCTTGTCCATATTACCTGCAGGACAAAGCAATTCCATAAAATGTTCTGCCATTATTTGTTGTGCCCTTTCCACACACTCACACTCATACCATCACCCATTGGGTAAATAGTAGTGTTAAACAATTCTTTATTTTCAACATATGTTAAGTATTCTTGTAACCGTTTTACGATGGTTTTGAACCGTTTTGGTGGTTCCTTATCGCCCCTTACATAGCCTCTAAAGAGTACATTATCTGCAAGAATGACGCCCCCTTCTTTCACATGTGGCAGAATAAGTTCAAGTTGTTTTAAATATTGCCCCTTTGGACCATCTAAAAACACTAGATCATATTCGCCTGTGAGTTCCGTTAAGACTTGAGATGCATCGCCTTTCAGCAATGTAATATTATCGGCATAATCGGATTGGTTAATATAGTATTTCGCCATTTCGTGACGCACATCATCCAGTTCAATGGATGTAATATGCCCCTCTTCCTCGTCGAGTAGCGGAGCCATCAACAAAGCGGAGTAACCAATGGCGGTGCCCACCTCTAACACAGAGGTGGGCCGGTATAAACCTATTAACTCTTCAAATAGATGAACCTCAGACTCTCGTAAAATCGGCACATCATTAATCATCGCGTAAATACGCTGTTCATTTAAAATATCATTTAATGTCATGAAAGTAGATTAAATCTCCTACATTATCTATTGTTAGTACCACTAGGAACTACCAACGTAGAGCGTTCAGCAGGATTTGCAGGTTCTACCTGAATTTGTGGTACTTGTTGTGCATTAGGAATAACATTCTGCATCGATTCAGGTACAGGTGTCGTCGTTGGTACATACGTATTGTTATTTGTATTATTTCCATAGGATGGAGCAGCCGGCGTTACTTGCGTCGATGATTGATTTTGTGTTGAACCTGGTACCGGATCTGCAATCTCAGCTGCTGGAACTGTAGTTGGTGTGTATTTATAACTAGGCTCTACATCAACATATTGAGAATCTGCTTCCACAGCTTCTGCAGAACTATAATTATAATTAGGCTCTGTAGTCGCTACTGCTACGTCATAGTTAGGGCCAGCTTGTGCAGCTACTTCAGTATTAGCAGAAGAATTTTTAACTGTATCAGCACCATAAATTTTATTAACCGCTGCTAAATGTTCTTCGTATGATTTAGAGAAGTGATTATGCCCCTCTTTATCTGCTACGAAGTATAAATAATCTGTATTTTCAGAATGTAATACTGCATCTAGAGCTTTTTTACCAGGATTTGCAATTGGACCTGGTGGTAAACCTTTAGATACATATGTATTATATGGGCTTTGCAATTGTGTATCCCCAATCGTTACATTTTCCTTTGCATAACCAAGCACATAGGAAATAGTCGCATCAGATTGTAATGGAATACCATGAGCTAAACGCTTTTTGAATACCCCTGCAATAGTTGGACGGTCTGCATCAAATAAAGACTCTCGTTCAACGATAGATGCCAAGGTTACAAAATCATGGATACTCATATGTTGAGCTTGAATTTGTTTCTTCACAGCTGGTGTAAGGTAACGATTCATTTCGTCAGCCATCATTTGAATAACATCACGAGGCGTAGCACCTACGGGGATTTCATACGTGCTTGGGAACAAGAAGCCTTCTACAGGATATGTAGCAGGTTTTGTGCCTTTCATATATGGGTATGGTACATAGGTCTTAGCTTCAGCTAAGAAGTCCTTCGCCTTCATAATTTGATTCTTTTCAAGAACGATAGCAATATCACCAACTGTATATCCTTCTGGAATTGTAACACGAATAGATTCTACATGACCTTCTTGTAACAAGGAAATGAGTTCGCGCACAGTTACTTTATTAGGTATTTGATAATGTCCAGTTTGAAGCTTATCATTGGTACCGCTCAAATATAACCAGAGCTTAAAGCCTTGAGTTGAGCGAATAAGCCCTCTTTCAAAAAGCATATCTGCAATTTCAGTACCCGTTTGACCTTTTTCAATAACGACTACTTGTGTTCCATCATCTTGAGCAAAGGTATTCGGTACAAAGTACAATGCACCAAGGCCTCCACCAATAATTAATATACCTACAATAACTAGGATCAAAATATATCTTAAGGCTTTTCTCACGTTGTTGAGTTCCTTTCTGTAACATAACAGTATATCAATTCATTATACCATAAACTCTATATTTCCCCTATATAAAAGGGCAATGATTCCACTTATTCCATTTTATGCAATATATTAATTTTATATATTTGTTATGCCCTTAGCATGAATGAAGTCCCTTCTTTGTACAACAATGATAATGTATAACAAAATAAAAATAGCGCATTGTCCACTGACAACACGCTAAATTTATGCTAAAGACAATTATTCGTCTTCATCCATGTCTTCATACAATTTTACTAGAGTTTCAAAGTTTTCATCTTCTTCATCCAAAGGTACGTATTCTTCTACGCCTTCTTCATTTGTTTCGATGCGAGCCAAGATCATGTATGTGTCATCTTGACCTTCATGGTCGGCATCTTCATCTTGTACATGTACAAGAACGGCATACTCTTGACCTTCATGGTTCAAGATAACATCTTCTGTGAAGTATTGTTTATTACCATGTTCATCTTCGAATTCCAAATAATACACTTCACCTTCAAAATTTTGGTCAACCATTGGAAACCCTCCTTAAGGAAAAATACTTATTTATTAAACTGCAAGCGATCTAGATATCCTTGCAAAATTACAACCGCTGCCATTTTATCGATAACGGATTTACGCTTTTTACGGCTCACGTCAGCTGCGATGAGTTGACGTTCAGCCATAACAGTAGATAACCGCTCATCCCAATATGTAACAGGTAAATCGATGACTTCCTTCATTTTTGCAACGAATTCTTCAGTCTTTTCAGCCCGTTCACCTTTTGTACCATTCATATTTTTCGGCATACCTACCACAAGTTCATGTACTTCATATTCAGAAATGAGTTCTTGTAAGCGATTAAAGTCTTTTTCCAGAGATGTTCTACGAATGGTTTCAATACCTTGTGCTGTCATGAGCAGTGCATCGCTACAGGCAATACCAATAGTACGGCTGCCTACATCTAATGACATAATTCTCATTATAATTGTTTAGCCTTTGCGTATTCTTTCAACAATTCTTCAATCAAGTCATCACGCTCTAAACGGCGGATATCGGAACGCGCATTATTATAACTTGTTATATACGCAGGATCTCCAGAGATTAGATACCCTAAGATTTGATTAATTGGATTGTAACCTTTTTCTTGAATAGATTGATAAACACGCGTAAGCACCTCTTCAGCGGTCATCGGTTCATCGTCTACTTTACGGAATAACATGGTTTCATCTGAAACGTTCATCGTATCCCTCCTTTTTATTACATCGGCAGATTTCACTATACAAGTGAAATCTCACCTACTATTATACTTGAATTAAAGCTACAAAGTCAGTAACTTTTTATGCATTATAAAAAATTTCTATAACAGATACAAGAATAATTATAAAATTATATGCCTATTGTAACATAGATTTTAAGGCTTCACCACCAGCTTTTAATGCTTCCATTAATTTAGCTGGCTCTTTGCCACCTGCTTGTGCCATATCCGGACGGCCACCGCCATTACCTCCAGCTACTTGAGCTGCTGCTTTAACAATATTACCTGCTTTTGCACCTTTAGCAACGACATCTTTAGATACTTTACATACAAAGTTTACCTTATCATCGCCCATAGCAGCGCCTACAAGAACCACACCAGATCCATTCAATTTATCAAGGCCCATATCAGCTAAGTCGCGTAATTCATCAATAGAGGATGCTTTTACAGCTGCGCCAACAAACTCTACATCACCTACCATGACTTTACCAGCAATGATATCTGCAGCACCCGCAGCAGAAACCTCTTTACGAATTTGTTCTAATTCTTTAGCAGTTTCTTTAGCTTCTGCTAATACTTGGTGTAAGCGTTCTTCTATTTGAGGAGCTTTAGTTTTAAGCTCGCTTGCCATGCGTTCAATAGTCAAACGATCTTTTTTTGCTGCATCGAGAGCTGCGCGACCTGTAATCGCTTCAATACGACGTACACCAGAACCGATACCAGCTTCAGATGTTAAACGGAAAGAACTAATGAAAGCTGTGTTGCCTACATGAGAACCACCACATAATTCAACGGAGAAGCCAGGAACCTCTACAACGCGAACTACATCGCCATATTTATCACCAAAGAGTGCCATCGCACCTTTCGCTTTTGCTTCTTCCATGGACATTTCAGCGATAGCTAGGTCCGTAGCTTTTAAAATTTCTTCGTTTACAAGAGCTTCGATTTGATCAAGTTCCTCTTGTGTTACAGGGGAGAAATGAGTGAAGTCAAAACGCAAGTAATCAGGAGTTACTAGAGAACCAGCTTGGTTAACATGCTCGCCAAGAACCTTTTTCAATGCTGCATGTAACAAGTGTGTTGCTGTATGATTGCGGGCCATTGCTGCACGACGAGCTGTATCCACTTCAAGCGTTACATCGTCACCTTCAGAAATAGAACCTTCTATAACAGTACCGATATGATATACAGTACCTTCTGGTAAACGTTTTGTATTATGAACCTCTACCTTACCCATTGGGCCCACGATAAAGCCTGTATCACCTAATTGACCGCCCCCTTCAGCATGGAATGGAGTAGTGCGTACGATAACAGTAATTTCATCGCCGTCAGCTGCTGTTTGTAAGCGTTCAGAACCTTTACCAAGCATCAATACGGAGGATGCAGTTTCTGCTTCATCTTCAACAAGTTCTTCATCTTTCAAGAATGTAATGTCTGGTGTTGCTACCTTCGCATCTTCTTTTACACGAGCTTCACGAGCGCGTTCGCGTTGTTCTTTCATAGCAGCTTCAAAACCTTCATGGTCGATTGTAAAGCCGCGTTCAGAAGCTATTTCCTCTGTTAATTCCCAAGGGAATCCATATGTATCATATAGTTTAAATACTTCTGTACCAGGAACAACAGTTGCTTTTTCAGCAGCTAATGTATCAATTAAAGAGTTTAACAACTCAAGACCTTGTTCCAATGTTTGGTTGAAGCGTTCTTCTTCGTTTTGTACAACACGTTTAACGAAATCTTGTTTCTCAGCGATGGATTTAATACCAGGGCCAAGAATGTCTACGACTACATCAATAAGAGGTGTTAAGAAGATACCTTCGATACCAAGTAAACGTCCATGACGTACAGCACGGCGTAAAATACGACGCAATACGTAGCCGCGACCTTCATTAGACGGTAACACACCATCGGAAATCAATGCTGTGACAGCACGAGCATGGTCAGCAATAACCTTCAAAGAAACATCTGTATTTGGATCTTCATTGTATTTCACACCAGCCCGTTTTGCAGTAGCTTCAATAATAGGGAAAATCAAATCAGTTTCAAAATTTGTTTTACAACCTTGTAATACGGAAGCCAATCGTTCAAGACCGGCGCCTGTATCAATATTTTTGTGTTGTAATGGTTCATAAGACCCATCTGGCATTTTATTGAATTGTGTAAATACTAAGTTCCAGATTTCAAGATAGCGATCGCAGTCACAACCTGGTGCACAATTAGGGTCATCACAACCATGTTCAGGACCTTGGTCGAAGAAGATTTCACTGTCAGGACCACATGGGCCTTCACCAATTTCCCAGAAGTTATCTTCGAGGCGTGTAATATGGCTTTCCTCTACACCACAATCATTGTGCCATGTATCATACGCTTCTTGATCATCTGGATATACAGTAACATATAATCTATTTTTATCGAGTTTAATAACTTCAGTTAAGAACTCCCACGCCCAGTGAATAGCTTCTTTTTTGAAGTAATCACCGAAGGAGAAGTTACCAAGCATTTCAAAGAATGTATGGTGACGAGCCGTACGACCTACGTTTTCAAGGTCACCGGTACGCATACACTTTTGGCTTGTTGTAATACGATGACAAGGAGGTACCAACTTACCTGTAAAGAACGGCTTCAATGGCGCCATACCTGCCCCAATCAATAACAAAGACGGATCGTTTTCTGGTATAAGAGAAAAACTATCTAATTTTAAATGTCCTTTACTTTCAAAAAACTGCAAGTATGCTTGACGCAGTTCATTACCCTTCATGTGTATATTCCTCCTAAAATTATTTACTCTTCATTATAACTCAAAAACGATATAAAATCTATTAAAAACATTGAGATTATGCGGAATTTACGCACTTTCACACCAATTCAAGTAAACCGTAAAAAATATAATTTTAAATCCATATTTTTTTACAATAAAAGTAAAAGTCAAATTTGGTCAATGCTAGTTAAATCATAAATAATAAACATAAAAAGAGGTTATACAAATCAACAAAACAAAATTGATTCGTATAGCCTCTTTTATAGCTAGTTATTAAATTAGCGTACAACGCGTTTTGCGCCGATGTAACGTTCACCCCAATAGCCAGTATCAAGATCTGCTACTGCAACACCACGACTGGAAGTGGCGCTGATGAACTTGCCATCACCAATATAAATACCGGAGTGAGATGGACCTGGTTCATAGGTTTCGAAGAATACCAAATCCCCCGCTTTCAAGTTTGCACGAGAAACTTCAACACCTACGTTATACTGTTCATCTGCCAAACGCGGTAAAGAAATACCTTGTTTTTCAAATACATATTTAACATAACCGGAGCAGTCAAAGCCACTTGGAGTTGTACCGCCAAATACATATGGTACACCACGGTATTTGTCAGCTTCTGCCAAGATTGCGTGAATGCTGCTAGGTGTTTCATTTTTCGTAATATTGTTTAATTTAACGTTCTTGCCATTAATGGAATGACCAGCGATACGTCGGGATGTCGCATTACTGTTTGTAAAAGCGGATTTCGTTGCTACTGCTTTAGTCGCTGCATTTTGGGTCAATACTGCCTTCGTAGAACGAGGAGCACCCATCAATGCATTATACGTAGCAGGGCCTACGATACCATCCACCGGAAGGCCACGATCTTGTTGGAACAGACGAACTGCCCACTTCGTTTCCTTACCATATACACCATTTTTATCTGTAGCATTATAGCCGTGTTTAATTAGTTGTTGTTGAACCGCTGTAACACTTTTGCCCTTATCACCATATTGTAATGTTGTTGCGCCAACCATGGCTGTTGTGGCACACACAAAAGTTAATGTTAATGCCGTTATTTTAACCTTACTATATTTTGACTTCATATGCTTCCTTTCCAAAAAACTTTTAAAGTAAGTTATTTATTCAAAATATACTAACCGTCTATTTATTTACATTCACAAATACAGCTAGTCTTCTTTGCTTTTGTTAGTATAAGCCTCTGGTGCCATAAAAACATCTGCACTACTTGGCCCGAGTAACGGAGCCTCTTCATGCTCTTCAAAATTTATAGCTGACTTAACCCAATACAAAGGCCGTTGCTTCACCTCTTCAAAAATACGACCTACATACTCGCCAATAATTCCCAGTCCGACGAGTTGAATTCCCCCAATAAACAAGATTGATACGCCCAAGGTTGTCCACCCATTCAAAGCTTGTCCTGTAAGATATACATACAAAAGATGTAAAATGAGCAAAAAGCTCATTCCACCACAAAGTACACCTACATACAAGGCGGCCCGTAAAGGCACCCTTGAAAAAGCGGTTACACCATCCAGAGCAAATCGAATCATTTTACGCACACTAAACTTTGAGACACCTGCAAATCGAGGTGGTGCCACAAAGTGCAACTCTGCTTGTCTGTACCCTAAGGCGCCGACAATACCACGTAAAAATCGACCATGTTCTCTGAATCGTTTCAACGTGCCCAATGCTTTACTATTCATGAGGCGGAAATCGGACCCGCCTTCAACAATAGGAACATCGGCCATTTTGTTCATTAGTTTGTAATAATACTTAGACGTGAAAGATTTAGCCCAACTAGCGTCATCAGTTGAATCGCGTATGGTACGCACCACATCATACCCTGATTCCCATAATCGAACTAGTTCAGGAATCAATGCTGGTGGATGCTGCATATCACCGTCCATTGTAATGACTGCATCGCCATGAGCATAATCAAGCCCACATGTAAGTGCCGTTTGATGCCCAAAGTTACGAGCCAGCAATAACACTTTAACATGTTTGTCATTGAATGCAATTTCACGCAGTATCATAGCTGACGAATCACTAGATCCATCATCCACGAAGATTAGTTCATAATCATATGTGAGACCTGACATAACATCAGTTACAGCTTTATAAAAGTTCGCTATATTTTCCTCTTCGTTATATACAGGCACTACAATAGAAAGTAACATAAATCCTCCAAAGTATTTTACTCACATATTTTATGTTAATTAGTAAATTAAGGCAAATGCTAAAGGTTAACAATAAGCCTAATAATGTTTATAAAGCCAGTAAATAAGCCATTTCTCTATAAAACACCAACAAAACACTTCATTTATCTTTTATATAACTATAGCAAATTAATATAATATCAATTCATTTGTAAAACTAATTAATAAAACGATTTATAAAAAATATTTATTTTAATAATATGGAAATAAATATGATTATTTCTTACTTTATTAACTATTAATCAAAAATTTGTATGTATTTTTATCACAAATTTACCGGAAATATCTATTTTCATCTATTTTTCATAAAAAAGGAGACCCGTTAAGGGTCTCCTTTACTATAATCCAGCAGCATCAATCCAAGATTGTAAATCTTCCTCCGCCAGTTCCATATCCTCTATATAAGCACCAGCTACAACTGGATACTTAGCGACCTCTACGGTATGTAAAATTGAGTCATCACGACCATTTTTATAAGTCCCAATCCAGATTCCAGAAAATTGTGATTCATACCATTCTACAGGTTGATCAGTTTCATTAAAGTTAATCGTAATATGACCGCGTCCAAGTGTTTCTAATACTTCAACTTGTTCTTCCTCTGTTAAACCCGTTTTTTCAATATAAATCGAATATGTCTCACCAGTTTCACGCAAATTCTTTAGAGCCAAACGCAACTCATTTAAAACGGCGCGAACATTACCATAATTTTCAATCATAAATACTCCTATACAGAGACTATCTTTACATTCTATAAGCTATCTATATACTATATGAAATTTTCACTTTGTGCTTTAGGCTCAGCTACTACGCCCCATTCTCGTAGTACATTCAAAACACGCTTCTTAACCTCAGGCAAGGCGCATTGTACCGGCTCGCTAGGTTCAAAACCAATTTCCAATGATTCCGGCTCTACACCGATAACCACTGCATCTTCTAATGGATCCTCTTGAATAGCACGGATACGTAAAATATCTTGCATTCCTACTTCATGTACAGAAATATGTTCCGTAAAATATTGTTCTAATTCCTTATGAGGAAATTCATATATAGTTCCTGGAGCATCTCCGCCATTAATAGCGTCTACAAGAAGGATTTTCTTCATACCACGCATATACGTAAGTAATTCCATTCCCATAGTGCCACCGTCAATAATGGAAATCGCAGGCGTAAATGTGAAAGATTCTTTCAATTCTTTTACTACATGAACACCTAATCCCTCATCGGTAAGCAAAATATTGCCGACTCCAAGTAGGATAATTTCATTGTCTCCATCATCATAAAGGCTGTTTAAATCAATACGCGGACCCTTTGAGTCCGCGTATTGTTCCAAGCCACTAATAATATCAGTACTTGTTTTAGTCATTTTCTTGTAATTCTCTTTCTCTAGGATCATTAGGATCACTTGGACGATATGTAGTACCAGATGGTTTATCAATACGTTCCCCACGACGACGTTTACCATTGAGGTCTTCAATATCAATTGGATCATGAGCGTAATATTTCATACCGGAAACCATAGCCGATACTTCGCCCGATTCCTCCATAACATCTTCTCGGAATGCCATATACACGTGAACAATAGTAAAGAACAAGAATCCCCACGCAATGTAGTGATGGATAACATGAACTTTATATTCACCACCAAATAATGTGACTACTGGTGCAAATAAAGTTCCTAAAACACCATTAGGGTCAATCATAGAATACATTGCAAAACCCGTTAAGATTTCAAAGAAAAACATAATGTATACCATCATATACGCAGTTCTAGCTAAAGAATTACGAAGCCAATGATGTTCATGTTTTTGAGGAATCATTAAATAGTGCAATGTTGTTTCTTTAAGACCGTACCAATACCGTTTTTGGCGGAATTTAGGTAATAATCTATCTCCTCGATTCCAAAGAGCTCCTGCAAATCGGAAAATAAAGGAGAATGTTAAGATAACCCCTGCAGTGAAATGGATACGACGCATAGTTTCCATAGAGAACCAGCCATCAATAGCAAAAGTTGGCTCTGGATTACCTGTGATAGCTGCAAATCCGGGATCACCGATATATAGACCTGTCCAAAATAATGCAGTTACGCTTAGCACCATAGTCCAGTGGAATATGCGCAGCCATAGACTAAATACGACATACGCCTTTTTGTCAGTATGTATTAACATAAGTCCACCACCCTTTATTTACACAATGCATCTGTATTGACGGAAACAATTTTTTCGCCTTTTTTATTGTATAAATGGGTTGCACATGCCAGGCATGGATCAAAGGAGTGAATTACCTTCAAAATTTCAAGTGGTTTATCCGCAATTTTTACATGTGTATCAATCATGGAATCTTCATATGCCCCATGTTCATTAGCTGCAGTTTTAGGGCACGCATTCCATGTAGATGGTACTATACATTGATAATTTGCAGAGCGTCCATCTTTAATATGTATCCAGTGACCCAAACCACCACGAGGCGCATCTACAAGACCAACACCTTTAGCATCTTTATCCCATGTGTTTGGTTCAAACTTAGTCATATCCGCTACTGCAGTATCACCATTTTTAATATTAGATACAAGTTTGTTAAAGAAGTATTGGCTAATATTTGCCGCTACTTGTGCATCAAGGCCACGACATGCCGTACGTCCTACCATAGTAGTCATCCATACATGAGCTGGTACACCCAATACTTGAGATACGGTATCAATTTGACGAACAATCATAGATTCAGCCCAAGTTGGGTCTTTGATTATTCCTTGTTTCACCTTTGTATACACAACAATATATTTTGCTAATGGACCAACCTCTGCAGTTTTCCCTTTGAAAGTTGGAGATTTAATCCAAGAATATTTTTTATCTTCATCAAGGAATTCCCATTTTTCTTTTGTACCAGATTTAGGACCTGTAAACTTAGGATCAGTAACACCTTCAATAGGATGAAGTGTTTTTGTTCCATCTGGATATGTAAACCAGGAATGATCAACCTCTTCACTAAGGTATTGAGGATCCATGAAGTCTTTACCTTCTAATGGGATGAATGTTGCTTTATCTACACCTAATGCAAAGTTCTCAACAACACCATTGGAACGAACAATACATTTCTTATGATAATCACCATTAGAAATACCGGTGTACGTATCATCAGGATAATCGCCATAGGACATAACGCGTTTCTTCGCAAGGCCACCACCATCGATCATACCTTTTTCTACATATATTTTACCGATAGCTAATAGATCTGGCACGTAGAAATTATCAACTAAGTCTTTAGTCAATGCAATAGATTGCTCTACGGCAGCAAGGCGTTGCGTATTAATAGGGGCATTCATATCATTCATAGAGATAGAACATGGCATGCCACCTACAATATAATGAGGATGTGGGTTTTTGCCACCAAATACAACGTGAGGAATTACAATATCACGTTGACGATCAAGAATGTTCAAATAATGAGATACGGCCATCAAATGAACTTCTGGAGATAACAAGTTATAATCAGGATGATCCCACCATTGAGCGGAGAAGATGCCTAATTGACCAGATTCTACGATTTTCTTAACCTTTTGTTGTACAGCTGCAAAATAGGCAGTTGTAGCTTTAGGGAACTCCTTAGGATATGCAGAATCTTTAGACGCAGTTTCAGCTGGCGCTAAACCACTTACATTATAAGTAGCTAATACATCATTTTGTAATTGTACAGTTTTAGCTGGATCTGCACTAAGAGCTGCTACTGGGCTAACCCAGTCAAGAGCATGTAAGTGATAGAAATGTACGATATGATCATGTACATCTAAAGAACTATGCATGATATTACGAATATAGTTTGCATTTTTAGGAATGGTAATACCAAGTGCATCCTCTACCGCACGTAATGCTGCCAACGCATGTGTTGTAGTACATACGCCACAAATACGTTGTACGAAAGCCCAAAGGTCACGAGGATCGCGATCTTTAGCAACAAGTTCGATACCGCGCCAAGCAGTGCCAGAAGACAATGCGTCCTCTACTTTACCACTTGCTTCATCAACTTTTATTTCAACCCGTAAATGACCTTCAATACGGGAAATCGGATCTACTACTACGCGTTTCATTAGTGACCTCCTCCATTATTATGTTTCTTTTCATCCCATAAGCCTTCTTCTTTTAAGCGTTTTTCTTCTTTCATATCAAGAATTTTATTACGCGTAAGAGTTGCAGCACCATGAACGATAACCGCTGCAGTGGCACCAACAGCAGCTACTGTACCGATTGTATCAGCAGTTGTGATGGTATTAGCCAATGGAATATCTGGTAAACGTTTATAGAATACGTCATTATCCCAGAAGCCCTTTTCAGAGCAACCAATACAACCGTGACCGGATTGAATTGGATAGGATAAACCATTCCACCAACGTAGATTACCACAAGAATTATATGTTTGAGGTCCACGACAACCTACCTTGTATAGGCACCAACCAGATTTAGATGCATCATCGTCAAATTTTTCAACGAAGAGACCAGAGTCAAAGAAGGCACGACGGTAGCATGTGTCGTGAATACGATTGCCATAAAATTGTTTTGGACGACCTTGCGCATCAAGAGGTGGGATTTGACCAAATAATGCATAGTGCATGATTACACCAGTCATAACCTCTGGAATTGGAGGGCAGCCAGGAACCTTGATAATAGGCTTACCAGATACAACGGAAGATACAGAAACTGTATTTGTTGGATTTGGTTTTGCCGCCTGTATACCGCCCCAAGAAGCACAAGAACCATATTCTATGATTGCTGCAGCTCCTTTAGCTGCTTCTAATAAGGATTCTTTAAATGTACGTCCACCTACTGTGCAATAAACACCATCTTCATCAAGTGGTACGCCACCTTCAACAGCCAAGATATATTTACCGGCTTTTTCTTTGATGATTTTTTCTAAATGTTCCTCTAATGGTGCACCAGACGCTGCCGCCAAAGTATCATCATATTCAAGAGAAATCATGTTCAAAATAACATCAGAAGTAAAGGGAGAGGATGAACGGATAAAAGATTCACTACAACCAGTACATTCATGACCATGCAACCAAATCACCGTAGGTAATTCAGTTGTTTCGGCAGCCTTAACAACGGTGTCTAACATCGTTGGAGGTAGACCTAAAATAGCAGTGAGTGCTACACAGGATTTCATAAATGTGCGTCGACTCAAACGGCGTTCTTGGAAGAGTGTCCACAAACTATTTATACGATTCTTCATGGAATATAGCCTCCTTACAACAACTTTGCGCAATATAATTATATTACTTAATAAACTACAACGTTTATGACAGAAATCATTTTTATGAGCTCACTCTATCAGTTTGACGAAGTTCAACCAGCATGATGACAATCATATTTTCACTATTTTATTATATCACTTAACATTTATGAAAACTATAAAATTTAACAAAAAAGCTGTATATAAGAAATTAACTTTTCTTATATACAGCCTCATGTTATTTATTTTCTACGAATTCCTAGTTATTAATTAATTAGATAACTTCCTTTATTAGAGACTCAAGCATATCTGCTTTTTTATAACCCACAAGGGAATCAAGCATTTTACCATCTCGGAAGAATACTAAGGATGGAATACCATCAACATCTTCTTTTAACAAAATACCGCGAAGATTTTTATCTTCTGCATTAACACTAAAGAATTCTACTTGACCTTTTAAACGCTCTGCTACGTCTTCAATCTCTGGACGCATAACGGTGCAAGGTTCGCACCAACCAGCCCAAAAATCAACAATAGCTAAACCTTTAGCGCCAAGCACTTTCTCATCAAATTCTTGTACACTAGTAATTGCTGTAATTGCCATAAAGTTCTCCTAACAAAGATCTACAATCTTATATACTATCAATTATATGTTAAATATAGAAGCAAGCAATCAATAAGCCGAGTTCTGTTCCGCTTGCGCGGTGACGATTATCTTTCTAGGCGTACAGTCGCCTGCACGCTCGAGCGACACAACCCGGAAGGTAGGCGGGACCACCCTTAACCCTTCCCTATTCGGTCTTGCTCCGGATGGGGTTTACCAAGCCAGCCTGTTACCAGACTGCTGGTGAGCTCTTACCTCACCTTTCCACCCTTACCACTTACGTGGCGGTTTCCTTTTCTATGGCACTTTCCCTAAGGTTACCCTCGCCAGACGTTATCTGGCATCCTGCCCTATGGAGCTCGGACTTTCCTCGAGTCTTATAGACTCGCAACCGTCTTTCATACTTGCTTCAATTCAGTTTATCATAGCTAACAATTTGTTGCAAGAAAATGCATCATTACACAAAGAAGAAATCATTTTGTTCTGTGAAAGCTTTCACAGGAACAGTAAACCCTGCAGAGATTAAATAGTCACACAAACCACGCGCCACCATAGACTCAGTTCCAAAATGACCCGCATCAACTACGAGCAAACCCAACTCCTTAGCCATTTGCGCCTCATGATACTTCACATCACCTGTAATATAGGCATCTACATGTAATCGAGCAGCATCTTTAATAAATTCAGCACCTGCTCCGGAGCATAGCGCAATGGATTGAATTGTTTCTGGCGCAACACCGGCAAAGCGAATATTGGCATCAGGCAAAGCCTCTTGTACCCATTCACGGAAAGAATCTAAGTTTAATGCATTAGGCAAGCGACCTACCCGGCCTAGATATTGAGTTGAACTAGTAGGTTCAACTATATTTAAAACCTCATAAGCCACCTCTTCATACGGATGAGCTGATTTCATAGCCGCTACGACTTCGCTTAAATGTGTACCATCGACTATAGCATTTACTTGTATCTCAGGAGCCACTGTCAAAGCACCAGCTGACCCAATGACAGGATGAGAATCTTCATTACCAACAAAGCGCCCTTCCCCATGGATACTGAAACTACAATACTCATAATTACCAATTCGGCCTGCCCCTGCATCGCCCATCGCCATACGAACCGCATCAGCCGAGCTTTCAGGTACAAAGGTGGTCACCTTATAGAGCACCTCTTCACCAGTTTTAATAAAGCCCTTAATATCTGTGAGGCCCAATTGTTTCGCCAACATATCATTGAGACCGCCTGGTGCAATATCAAGATTTGTATGTGCACTGTATACGGCAATTTTATGTTGAATCAGCTTATTAATCGTACGCCCTTGAGCAGTATCACATGATATCTGTTTCAACCCTTTAAAGATTAATGGGTGGTGACTAACAATTAAATTACAATTTTGTTCAATAGCATATTCTACGGTTTCTTCTGTTACATCTAACGTAGTCACTACACCTGTAACAACTACATTCCGATCGCCCACCATGAGTCCTACATTATCCCAAGACTCTGCATACGAATGCGGTGCTAATTGCTCCATCAAGGTAATAACTTGTTGAACTGTTATCATACAACTCACTTCTTTCTATTTATTCTCTAAAAGATTACGAAGAAAATTAACTTCCTGCTCTAAATCCTGATATTTATCAGTATAACTTAATTTCTCTGTCATATCATCTAATGCACATTGTCGTTGATATATTAAATACTCTATATATTTCATCCAAAGTGGTGGTCTATCTTGTTCCAATAAAGCCCCTACAGACCACAACAAGGAATCTTCCGGTAACGCTTGATAAACATCTATATATTCAGTCATACCTGTATAAGCTTCTACACAATCATTGCGTACTGCTAAAAACGCTGTATAGAGCTTACCAGCATCTTCTACAATGATTTCTAAAACGATAACATATCTCTTCTGAACCATGTATTGACGCAATTCTTTTTGTCCATTCTGTGGTTGTAGTACATAGAACTCTAATGGTTCTGGGCCTGCATCTACAATATCTCGCATTAAGAAGCCACCCATACCACAACAAATAGCACCGTTCAACTCGCCCTTTTCTGTCACTTTAAGACCATCGCCTAAACGACAATCTACTTTAGCGGCTAATCCACAAGACTCAATATATGCTCTTGCAGATTCTAATGGGCCTTTATGCACATCCCCGGCAATGACATATTCAGCGCGTTGACGATTGATGAGCTCTACCGCTAAATAGCCGTGATCGGTACCGATATCGGCAATGGCATGAGCCTTAGGTACGATTGAGAATACCGCTTCTAGGCGGTCCATCATAGGTCTAGGTTCCATAACATCCTCTACTATTACTAATTATATATTACTAACTATTCATTCTTAATTCTTAATTCTTAATTATTTATTCTTGATTATTTTTTGCTTATTTTATGCTTATTTATTTACATATTTGTTCTCGTTTATTTATTTCTAAACATAATACTATTCAAAAATAAGCTTTGTTAAGTTACAAAAACAAATGATTTACATATAAAAATAACCGCCCTTGAAATCTCAAGGACGGTAGATATCAACATAATGGTGGGCCCACCTGGGTTCGAACCAGGGACCGACCGGTTATGAGCCGGTTGCTCTACCCCTGAGCTATAGGCCCTCAGTTAGTTTCTAGCTTATTAATTATACCGAATAGACTATCATTTAGTCAAGGCAACTCAAATCTTAAGACTCTTTCATTAGCATAAAACGGTGAATCATATGATCTTCGTTAAATACGCCTTTAGTAGTTAGTGTAGTCGTTTGGCTATCTGTAGATTTAATACCTCGTGCACTCATGCAGCTGTGAGACGATGTAATGTGCACAATAACATCATCAGACCCTGTCGCTAAAGAAATTACTTCCGCAATATCTTCACCAATTTTTTCTTGTAGTTGTAAACGCTTGCAGCACATTTCAGCTATGCGGGGAATCTTAGATAAACCTATGACACGACCTTTTGGAATGTACCCAATACTGATACTCATATCATACATCAATGCCATATGATGTTCACAATGAGAGAAGCAAGTAATATCCTTTACTACTACCATTTGATTTGTATCTACAGCGAAGGTCTTACCATACATTTCTGCAATCTCAGCATTTGTATACTGAATTCCTTCATATACCTCTTCCATCATTTGAGCCACCCGTTTCGGTGTTTCTAACAAACCGTCCCGATTAGGATCCTCACCTAATGCTTCTAACAACTGATATATAAGCGATTCTATTTTTTTTGTATCCATATTTACCCCTTTATATCAAGATTTCATCAGACCTCATATCATACTATGCATTAGAAAAGATACTGACACTACACATCCTAACAATACTATACACCCTTTGCATCTGGATCCCAGACAAATTTATGGATTTGTAGTTGGAATCGTACATTCTGCAAATTATATGTTTTCATATAATCGATAATCGATGCCGCCTCAATCTGTCCCCATACAGGCGATACATATATTTGAGCCACTGTAGGATATTTACTAATTATGCGACGCATACAATCCAAATCTTCTGGAGAGCCAACGACAAACTTAATCAAATCACGTTCTGTAGCCACCTTGAATATATCTATATTCATAGACTCTTCGGCTAAAGAGGACGGCGTTTTATAATCGTAGGTAAACCACACATTATCTCTATGAAAGCTCGGTACAATCGTGCCATTTGTTTCAATATTGAAATCATAAGGACTATTATTAGGCCTCTCTCGTTTATCTACATCATTAATACGAGTTAAATCACTTTGACTTGATGGATTGTCTTGTATCTTTAAAGCCTTCCGACGATTTAATTCATCAATTAACTCTACAACAGCAGCTTCTTGTAATAGAGGCTCCCCACCAGTAATAGTAATGCGATGATTGCCTAAGCTTTCAATAACATCAGCCACCTCAGCTACAGTCATCTCTGTGAAAACACTATCAATGCCGTAGCTATAAGTCGTGTCGCAATAGAAACAGCGAATATTGCAATCATGGAGGCGTAAAAATGTAGTCAACAAGCCTTGCCGACTGCCTTCCCCATCAATAGAGGCAAAAATCTCAATCACGTTCATAAATAGCTGTGTTCCCTTCAGATTCTTGAACCTCTACTTTAAAGCATTTTGGGCCCAATTCATCAGCAATCCATTTTGCCATATTCTCCGCAGTGGGATTAATGTCGCCTAGTACATCGTTGATATGGCGATGATCCAAGCGACCATGAATTTTTTCTTTAATAATCGTAAAGTCGATGACCATCCCGTTATGATCTAACTCTTCAGAACGAGCATGAACTGTAATAATCCAGTTATGCCCATGAAGATTTTGACATTTACTCGGATAATCTAGTTGTAATTGATGAGATGCACTCACCTCTAACCGTTTAGTAACTGTAAACATTATATCTCCTATCCATCACATAAGCTTTCAACTTATATCTATTACATAAGACTTATCGCTATTACATGAGACCCTTCTCTACTACATAAGTCTTATCATAAAATGCTTTTTATTGTAAGATATTATTATTTTTTATTATAACACAAAAGGGTTGTAATACAGTGCTATACAACACTGCATTACAACCCTTAAGAGTTTCAAAATATTATAAGAAGTCTTTGATTTTATCACGTTTACCGCGGTTGCGCAATTTAGTAAGCGCTTTACCTTCAATCTGACGAATACGTTCACGTGTAACATTAAAATGTTGACCAACTTCTTCCAATGTACGAGGCTTACCATCCTTCAAACCAAAACGTAAAATCAATACTTGTTGCTCACGATCAGTTAAACATGTAAATACATCTTCAATCTGCTCTTGCAATAAAATATAGCTAGCTGCATCGTCTGGAGCAATTGCATCTTGGTCCTCGATGAAGTCCCCTAAATGGGAATCTTCCTCTTCACCAATCGGAGTTTCCAAGGATACTGGCTCTTGGGCAATTTTCTGAATTTCACGCACCCGCTCTACAGTAATTCCCATACCTTCAGCAATTTCTTCTGGCAATGGCTCGCGACCTTTATCTTGCAACAATTGTCTAGAAATACGAATCAATTTATTAATTGTTTCTACCATATGTACAGGAATACGAATCGTACGAGCTTGGTCTGCAATAGCACGCGTAATCGCTTGACGAATCCACCAAGTAGCATATGTAGAAAATTTATAACCCTTAGTATAGTCGAATTTATCTACCGCTTTGATTAGACCTAAGTTACCTTCTTGGATTAAATCCAAGAACAACATACCGCGACCTACATAACGTTTCGCAATACTTACAACTAGTCGCAAGTTAGCATCTACCAATTTTTTCTTAGCCTTTTTGCTAAGTTGAATATCCTTATATGTAGCATCCTCTTGTGCACCAGCTTCGATTTGCTTAGCTAATACGATTTCTTCGTCAGCTGAAAGCAATGGTACGCGACCAATTTCTTTTAGGTACATTCGTACAGGGTCATCGATATTAACACCAGAATCAACACTTAAATCGATAGAAATTTTCTTCTCGCTAGAAACTTCGTCTTCATCTTCATCCGTTTCAATTGTATGACTATCTGTATCATCAGCATCAATATCTGCCACAATCTCAACATTCAATTTACCCAAAGTCGTATAAATATCATCTAATTGTTCCGCAGTAATTTCCGTCTGCTCATGAAGAGCATCTGAAATCTCGGATTGTGTCAACACACCGCTCTTACGGCCTTTTTCAAGAAGTTGCTCAACAATCTCCTCTATTTGACTTTTTTGTACTTTCTTAGCCACAGCGCTCTCCTTTTTAACCATTAATGATTTACTTAGACCATTCTCTAATTAAATTCTGTATTTCCTGACACTTATGTAATTCGCTAATAAACGTCGAATCTCCTGCTCGTTTTAATTGATCCGCCATAATTGAATGCGCTTTATACTGTTCACGCAATGAATGGAGCCTTATCTTGCGGATTAATGCAGGCACTTGTACCTTGTATTCATCGTCACTCATGACGACCAACCTAGAGTAAATATCGTATTCTTGAGAAGATAAAACAGATTGAATTGCAGTTTCATCTAGACGACCTTCGGACTTATACAAGGTGAATAGCTTTTCTATTATACCTCGATATTCAATTTTTTCAAAGTCCTCTAATGGCAAATAGCTCATCATATGTTGTAATACTTCGCCATCTGTGAAAGCTAAGGACAATAATTTTTCCGCATCCCCCTTTGGTAAATCCTGTGTTGGCAAAGGTGTTGATGCAGTATCCACTAATTCAATTTGTCCTTTTTTCACATAATCTCTAAAGTATCTAAAAATAGTACTATTATCAAGCCATAATGGCAATGCCAATGTTTTTAAAGCATCATCTCTCTGTGTTTGACTATCTATATTTGCAATATATGGGAAAACATCTGTCATAACAGCCTGCTTCCCTTCTGTATCATTTGTATCGTGTTTAATCAAAGACTCACTTAATAGATAATCAAGAGGTTTAACAGCTTTAGCAACTAACTCCTTAAATGCCTGTCCCCCATGATTACGCACATAATCATCTGGATCTTTACCGTCTGGCATGGCAAGGACACGCACCTTAAAATCCGTATTTTGCAATAATTCAATAGCCCTAGCAGCCGCTTGACGACCAGCACCATCCATATCATAAGCTAACACGATTTCTTCAGCTTGCCTCATCAAGATATGCCCATGATCTCTTGTATAAGCAGTCCCCAATGATGCGACTACATTAGTAACACCATGATTATGAGCGGATATAACATCCATATAGCCTTCTACAAGAATAGCTTGTTTTTCCTCACGAATAGATTTATAAGCCTTATCAAAAGCAAATAGAAGTTTACCTTTTTCAAAGATTGATGACTCTGGAGAGTTTAAATATTTTGGTGTACTGTCATCCATAACACGTCCACCAAAAGCAACTACTCGCCCTTTACCATCCATAATGGGGAACATAATTCTATTTCTGAAGAAGTCATAAAATTGACCCTTTTGGTTCTTTCGGACAAGATTCAACTCTAAAAGAATGGAATCATCAATGCCACGGTCATGAAAGGCACGATATAACTTATCCCAACCATCAGGGGCAAAACCAAGCTTAAATGTTTCTATGGTCGCTTGTGTGAGTCCTCGCTTTTTCAAATAATCTAATCCCACTTTACCAATAGAAGTTTGAGTAAGACAGTTATGGAAAAAAGTAGCCGCTAAATCAGAAGCTTCATACAGTTTTTTGCGTCTTTCATCTCTAGCTCTTTGCTCAGGTGAAAGTTTCGCCTCTGGCAATGGAATATTAGCTCGATTAGCTAGCCGCTCTAGGGCTTCTACAAAGGTTAAATGCTCTAATTCCATAAGAAATTTAATAGCATTTCCTGATGCATGGCACCCAAAGCAATAATAAAAACCCTTTTCAGGGGCTACACTAAAGGATGGCGTTTTTTCATTATGAAATGGACAACAACCCCAATAGTTCTTGCCGCGTTTCTTTAAGGCTACATGCTCGGATACAACTGACACGATATCATTAGCATCTTTGATTTGTTCAATCAACTCATTTTCAAAATATCGGCTCATAGCCAACGCCTCCTTCCCCATATATATATATTAATTCTATATACAAATAAAAAATCCTCTATTTGTAAAGCATTTCAATCAATTAAATTATTAAAAAAGTATAAATAACTTGATACGAATCATAGGAATCATCATCTACAACGCAATGTACATGATGATTCCTATACGCCGTATATAGCAATATATAATTACCGAAACTTTGATAACAATAGGCTGCAATGAAAACATTGCAGCCTATACTTATCGCTTATAGCATATTATTTTGCGTAATCCACAACGCGAGTTTCACGAATAATTACGACCTTAATTTGGCCTGGATATTCAAGTTCTGACTCGATGCGTTTTACGATATTCCGAACAAGTAATGTAGACTCAGCTTCATCAATCTTATCCGGTTTTACTACAACGCGAATCTCACGACCGGCTTGAATAGCAAAACATTTTTCAACGCCTTCGAAGGATTCAGCGATTTCTTCCAATTTAGATAAACGTTTTAAGTAGTTTTCTAATGTTTCTCGACGTGCTCCTGGACGGGCAGCGGAGATAGCATCAGCGGCAGCTACTAATACAGCTTCTACGGTTTGGAACTCTTCATCACCATGATGAGCACCAATACAGTTAATTACTGCTGCACTTTCACGATATTTACGAGCCACATCAACACCGATTTGAACATGAGAACCTTCAAGTTCACGGTCTAATGCTTTACCAATATCATGAATCAAACCACCTCGTTTAGCCAAAGTTACATCACAGCCTAGTTCAGCTGCCATTAAACCTGCTAAATGAGATACTTCAATGGAATGTTTCAATACGTTTTGACCATAACTAGTACGATATTTCAAACGGCCCAAAATCTTAACAATTTCAGGATGTAAGCCATGAACATCAGCTTCAAATGTCGCTTGTTCACCAGCCTCTTTAATAGTTTGGTCCACCTCTTTACGAGCTTTACCAACCATTTCTTCAATACGAGCTGGATGGATACGACCATCTACAATCAATTTTTCCAGCGCAATACGAGCCACTTCACGACGAATTGGATCGAAGCCGGAAAGAATAACTGCTTCTGGTGTGTCATCGATAATCAAATCAATACCTGTTAATGTTTCGAGTGCACGAATGTTACGGCCCTCACGACCGATAATGCGCCCCTTCATTTCATCATTAGGCAATGCCACTACGGATACGGTAGTTTCCGCTACATGGTCAGCTGCACAACGTTGGATAGCAGAGGAGATAATTTCTTTCGCTTTTTTCTCCGCTTCATCCTTAGCTTGCTGCTCCATTTCCTTAACCATAATCGCCGTTTCATGACGGATTTCTTGTTCCACATTCGTTAACAAGATATTTTTTGCTTCTTCGAACGTCATGCCAGAAATACGTTCCAATTCTGCCATTTGTTTTTCATACAAAGCTTCTACCTTTTCACGGCTTTGGGCTAAGTCAGCTTCTTTGCGATGTAAAGCTTCCTCTTTGTGCTCAATATTGTCTAATTTTTTATCCAAAGATTCTTCTTTTTGAAGAATACGACGTTCCATACGTTGAAGTTCAGAACGACGATCTTTATTTTCTCGTTCTACATCAGAACGGAGCTTATGAATTTCTTCTTTCGCTTCTAATAAAGCTTCTTTCTTTTTAGACTCAGCTGTGCGTTCACCATTTGCAATGATGCGAGCAGCCTCTTGTTCAGCTTGATTCAGTTTTCCTTCAGCAATATTTTTTCTTAAAAAATAGCCTACCCCTAGTCCAATCAGTACCATTACCACTGCAATTAGACTATACTCTAAAATTTCTTTCACCTCCTTTTTATTTCTCAAAATTGAGCTTTCATGCTCCTTTTTATGCCCTTTATGCATTAAATTATCAATTAGCCATATCATCATATAAATAAATAAGGCTATTATTAATTTTAGACTTCAAAGCCCTTTCTGTCAAGATTTTACAAGCCTACCAAGGCCTCTCAAAAAGCAGAATTTATTCATAAAAATCATTGCATACAACTTGAATTGTGCTTGTTGAGAACCCCCTGTATTTGAGAAAACTAAAAACTTTTACCCGAGGAGTCTTCTCTTCATTGAGAATAGATCCAAATTTTTTCTCTACCACCCGATAAGCAGCTTTTACCTCATCATAAGCAGAAATTTCTTGAGGAATCGCAAGTCCTCGAATTTTCATTTTTTGCTTAATCATATAAGCACCGTATTTCTGTTCTTTCATCAAATAGGTTAATACTTGCTCAGATAAACGTTCATCATTAATGTAATCATAATCTCTAAGGCGCTCAAGGACCCTCTCAATGATAGGGTCCTCGAATTGTTTACGTCTCATTTTTTGCGTCAGCTCATAAGAACTAAGGAAGCGCTGAGCTAGGAAGCGATACGCTTGATCCATAGCAGCTTGCATCGTTTCGTCACTCATGATTATACTTCTTCAGTTACTTCTTCACCGATTACATCGATTTCTTCAGTGCCAACAGCCAATGTATCACGAATAATGCGATCGATTTCATCAGCTATTTGTGGATTCTCTAACAAGTATTGTTTAGCCGCTTCCTTACCTTGCCCCATACGTTCCCCATTATAGGAGTACCAAGCACCAGATTTATTAATAATTTCCATATTTGTACCAATATCAATAAGTGTGCCAGTTTTAGAGATACCTTCGCCATACATCAAATCAAATTCAGCTGTCTTAAATGGAGGTGCCACCTTATTTTTGACAACTTTGACTTTTGTTCGAGCGCCAACATTTTCGTTGTTTGCTTTAATTAATTCCCCTTTACGAACATCAAGTCGTACGGAAGAATAGAATTTCAACGCACGACCACCAGTCGTTGTTTCAGGATTACCGAACATAACACCTACTTTTTCACGCAATTGGTTGATGAAGATAACAACTGTTTTGGATTTACTGATGATACCAGTCAATTTGCGCAAAGCTTTACTCATCAAACGAGCTTGTAAGCCTACGTGAGCATCGCCCATTTCGCCATCGATTTCCGCTTTAGGCACCAAAGCCGCTACGGAGTCAACTACAACGATATCTACTGCACCACTGCGAACAAGAGCTTCTGTAATTTCTAGAGCTTGTTCTCCATTATCTGGTTGAGAAATCAACAAATTATTGATGTCTACCCCCAAGTTGCGAGCATATACAGGATCCATCGCATGCTCCGCATCAATAAATGCCGCAATACCACCTTGTTTTTGAGCTTCTGCTACAGCGTGAAGAGCGACTGTTGTTTTACCAGAAGATTCTGGACCGTAGATTTCAATTACACGACCACGAGGGAAGCCACCTACACCAACAGCAATATCGATAGCAAGAGAACCAGAGGAAATCACCTCTACATTCATGCGATCTGCCGCTTCACCAAGACGCATAATAGCACCTTTACCAAAATCTTTTTCAATTTGTTTTAACGCGTTATCCAACGCTGCTTGTCTGCCATCTACAGCCATTATTTTATTTCCCCTTTTCTGTTATATAAGTATAAACATAGTATAGTGCTAGCTCTGCCGCACTTTGTCTAATATCTTCTCGATTGCCAATTAAATTAGCTTTATGGGCCACTGTGCCATATGGACCAGTAACACCAAACCATACAAGACCAACAGGCTTTTCTCGAGTACCACCTCCAGGACCAGCTATGCCTGTCGTAGAAACAGCATATGTTGTTTGGCCAACAGTTCGTGCCCCCTCTGCCATAGCCTTAGCCACTTGTTCACTAACAGCGCCATACGCATCTAACATATCTTGTGGTACACCTAAAACACGATGTTTCACATCATTACTATACGAAATGACACCACCCATATAGTACTCACTACTGCCACTGACATTAGTCAGTAATTTACCAACCAATCCTGATGTACATGATTCAGCAGTACTAATAGTACTATGTTCCTCTAACAAGGTTCGACCTAATGTTTCCTCCATAGAAATTGTTAAGTTGCGCCCTATGCGAGAGCCTAAGCGTTCTCGTATGATTGCATCCCAAGGATTAAGCAGGTCTTGTGCCGCTTCTAATGTTTCAGCCTTAGCAGTGATGCGAACCTCAATGTAGCCCTTTTTAATGAGCAAAGCTATGGTCGGATTAGATTGCTTCTTAATTAGATCCATCAAGGTGCTTTCTAAATCAATTTCTCGAATATCATATACGCCATAACGATAGGATGTAACAACACCTTGAGAACCAAATCGGCCATTTAAATAAGGAACTACGCTCTCTTGGAACATGCCCTTCATTTCTCCAGGAGGTCCAGGTAAAAGTATGTACGTAGTGTCGTCATCTTCAACGACTACACCTGGAGCAACTCCAACAGGGTTATATAATACTTTCGCCCCTTCTGGTAATTGTGCTTCTCGCCGACTCGCATCGGGTATAGTACGGTTTACACTTTTAAAGAATCTTTCAAGCTCGTTCATGGCCTCTTGATTAAACACAATAGGTCTGCCAATTGAATCGGCAAGTACATTACGTGTAATGTCGCCCTGCGTTGGTCCTAGCCCACCAGTACTAATAACGATATCAGCCCTTGTACTAGCGAGCTGAAAAACTTCAGCCATTCGTTTCGGATTATCACCTACCACCGATTGATGGGCAATGGTATATCCTAATTTATTTAACTCTTGTGCTAGCCAAGATACATTCGTATTTACTGTATCACCTAGCAATAATTCTGAACCTGTAGAAATAAGTTCTACAATCATCAGATCACCTCCACAATCGAATGTATCGAACTGTGTATTATTCTACAACCGTAGCTACTACATCATAAGCAAAGCCTTGCTCTACTTGTACCTTAAGAATATCACCAGGTTGAATGTCTTCACCGCAGTCTTCAATGTACATATTACCATCTACATCAGGTGCTTGAGATTTCAATCGACCTTTTGCAAGCAAGGTGTTATTCTCGCCTTCTTCGATTTCCTCTACCATCGCATAATCAATGGTACCTTCTAAATTGCGATTATTCTCTTCAGAGATAGCAGCTTGGATGGACATAAGAACGTGATAACGCTCTTCTTTGACCTCTTCTGGTATTTGGTCTTCACGAGCACCAGCTGGTGTACCATCTTCTTGAGAATACGTAAATACGCCCATATTATCGAATTTGATTTCTTTTACAAAGTCACAAAGTTCCTCAAATTGTTCATCTGTTTCACCAGGAAATCCAACGATGATAGAGGTGCGCAATGTAATATGAGTCGGTGCATTTCTAATCTTCTTAAGCAAGCGCTCAATATCATTGCGATCGTCTCGGCGATTCATTTGTTTCAAAATATCGTTATTAACATGTTGCAATGGAATATCTACATATTTACAAAGCTTTGGCTCATTAACGATAATATCTAACAATTCATCAGAGAAAAATGTCGGATATAGGTATAGCATGCGAATCCATTCTATGCCTTCTACAGTTGTTAATTCTTTTAACAATGTCGTCAATAATGGTTTACCAGCATTAAGGTCGATACCATAGCTCGTTGTATCTTGAGCGATAAGGACAACTTCCTTAACCCCTGTCGCAGCCAATCGTTCCACTTCAGCCTTAATAGACTCGATAGTACGACTACGGAATGCACCGCGTACCTTAGGAATAATACAGAATGTACACCCATTATTACAGCCTTCTGCAATTTTTACATATGCACTATAACGAGGTGTTGTTTGAATACGAGGCATGCGTTCATCATAGATATTCGTAATATTTTCCATGATACAACTGCGATTGCCGTGCTCAATAGCATCAACGGCTACCATAACTTGATCCCATGCACCGGTACCGATTAATGCATCAATTTCAGGAATTTCTTGGAATAATTCATCCTGATATTGTTGGCTAAGACAACCTGCTACGATAAGGCCCTTACAAGTACCATCCTCCTTATATTGGGCAACCTCAAGGATGGTATTTATAGACTCAGCCTTAGCTTTTTCAATAAAAGTACAGGTATTTACAACGATAAGATCTGCTTCGCTTAAGTCTTCTGTAATCGAATAGCCATTATCTCTCAATAAGCCTAACATTACCTCTGTATCTACTAAATTTTTAGCACAACCTAGGCTAACATATCCTAATTTTTTCCCCATTCTATATCCTTTCGTCACTAGATTCTTATTTATTTCTTGGATTTATACAACTGACTTAGTCCTTACGGAATCGTACTTGACTAACCCAATGATTTAATAGTAACTTTTTACCTTCTAGAGTATAGCCACCATTCACAGGCCATAATACTAAATCATGCCCCATAGAATCTTTTGGCTCATCCATCTCAGGATTAGTAAATATATAAGTAAAATTCTTTTCTACCATATATTTCGCCGTTTTAGAAGATAGTAACCAATTAATAAACTCTACACTATCTGCTTTATGTTTTGAATTTTTTAAAACGGCAGCACCAGTCACATAATAAGACGTACCATCTTTAGGATAAATGATCTTAATTGGATACCCATGATGACTATATTGCGCCGCATCAGACAAGTTACCAATACCAATATTTGTCTCCCCTAGCGCAGTTAGGCGTATTGGAGTAGACAAAAATTTAGCATGTTGAACCACATGGGGCTTCAAACTATATAAGTATTCAAGAGCCTCTGGTTCCCCTTTATACTCTACCATATTATATAGCAAATTGGCCGCATTCTGAGATGCTACAAAATCGGTCATAACAATAGACCAATCACCTTGTTTTCCCAATGTATCCCATGTAGTAATATATTTACCAATGCCATTATGGAAGGTATCATTCTGAACAAATACGATGGGATCATACCAAATACCAACCCAATAGCCATTTGGATCCTTTAGATTATCACGTACCTCGTCAATACGTTCATTGACGATGGGCATATATTTACCTGCATTGGCACCAATTACGAGATTATCTTCAGAAGTTAGCACCAAATCACCAGAAGTATCAGCCACTGTAGAAGCCGACCGTTGTGACATTTGTTCCTCTGTAAGAGGCATTACAGTGACTTTTACCTTTTGTTCCTCTTCATAACGCTCAGCAAGCATAGCTGTCAAAGTATTAGGTAAGTCCGTATAGACTATAATTTCACCACGAATAGGCTCTTTGGCCTGTTCTATTTGTTCTTGTTGGTAAAAGTTTATGCCATAGATCAACATTCCTACCACAAATAATGCTAAGATGCTCGGAGCAATCCATCGTTTCATATATGCCTCCCATAAGACATAAAGTATCTTAAAATGAGAGTAGCTAAAGCTACTCCCTACATGTAACGACCACCAAAACTTTTATTAGATGTACGAACTTTAGTCACATCTCTACTACGCCTTTTTCCAGTCTGGCATCGATTCCTAGATTCGCAACCTCGTTTGCCATTACGGGATTTACTAGATTGGCTAATACGCTTAGAATTTCCACCAATTGGTCGGGGTGGAATTAAACATTCTGGGCCAAAGCCAATTAAATCACGTCGATTGGCTTCTATGAGAGCCTCTTTAACAAGGTCATAGTTTTCAATATTTTTAAACTGCATCAATGCGCGCTGTTTTGCTTTATCTCTACCCTTTTTAGCAACATAAACAGGTTTTCCATCTAGTGGATTAATGCCCGTATAATACATACAAGTAGAAAGGCTATCCGGCGTAGGAATAAAATCCTGTACTTGCTCTGGGTACATATGGTGATCTCGTAAAAATTCCGCTAATTCAATAGCATCCTCTAGGGCACAACCGGGATGAGAGCTCATAAAGTACGGCACTAAGTATTGTTTCTTACCAAGCTTTTTATTTGCCTCTTCAAACCAAGACTTAAAGGTTAGGAATTCTTCTTTACCAGCTTTCCCCATCATATTGGTAACCCGTTTAGATACATGTTCTGGAGCTACCTTTAGCTGCCCACTTACGTGAAACTCGCAAAGTTCCCGCACAAAATCTTTATTGTTATCGGCTAGTACATAGTCATAACGCAAACCAGAACGAACAAATACCTTTTTTACACCTTTTAGTTTACGTAATTTACGCAGTAAAGCAATATAGTCATCATGATTTGTATTCAAGTTTTCACAAGGCTCTGGAGCCGCACAAGTACGACCTTTACACGCACCATAGACAGCTTGTTTATCGCAAGCTAGATGGCGGAAGTTTGCCGTAGGGCCCCCTACATCATGAATATACCCTTTAAAATTGTCCATCTTGATCATCATGTGAGCTTCTTCAATCAAAGACTCATGACTACGATTCTGAATGATACGCCCTTGGTGATTACTAATAGCACAGAAAGAACAACTGCCAAAGCAACCTCGTTGGCTCACAAGGCTAAATTGAACTTCGCTTAATGCTGGCACACCACCCTTATCATCGTATTTAGGATGCCACTTTCGAGTATATGGCAAGTTATAGACACCGTCCATTTCCTCCTGTGTCAATGGCAACGCAGGCGTGTTCTGAATGAGATATCTATCACCATGCTTTTGGACTACAATACGTCCATAGAACGGATCTTGTTCATCGTATTGAATGCGGAATGCATCGGCAAAATCCATCTTATCCGCCTTAATAGCTTCATACGATGGGCACTCTACATAGTCAATGGTTGGAATTTCCTTTGCCATGTAGCAAATGCCACGTATAGATGGCAAAGACTCTTTAAATCGCCCCTGATCTAAGGCATAAGCTAGTTCAACGATTTGAAGTTCTCCCATGCCATAGACGAGTACATCGGCCTTAGAATCTACTAAGATGGATCGACGCACCGTATCTGACCAATAGTCATAATGACCAAAGCGACGCAAAGACGCTTCTATACCACCAATGATAAGAGGTACATCACTGTAAGCCTCCTTCATACGGTTAGCATATACCAAGGTAGCACGATCTGGACGATGACCTGACTCACCACCTGGAGAATAATCATCTTGACGGCGAACTTTCTTTGCTGCCGTAAATTTATTAAGCATTGAATCTAAATTCCCTGCCGTAACAAGGGATGCTAGACGTGGTTTACCTAGTTTTTTGAAAGCCTCTACATCATTCCAATCTGGTTGATCTATAATGCCTACACGATAACCTTTGGATTCCAAGTATCTACCGATAACTGCAGGCGCAAAGGATGGATGGTCCACATAAGCGTCCCCACTGATGAGAACGAAATCTAATTCAGCCCAACCACGTTCCTTCATATCCGAAGGTTCTGTTACTAAAAATCTATCCATTGATTGTGTAAATGCCTTTCTATCATGCCTAATCAGATACTAGAACAGGAATAACCATAGTAAAAATAATGCCATGCAAACTAAAATAATCCCTAAAATAATGCGTTCTTGTACAATAGAGCGTTGACGTTTTCGTTGACGCGTTTCTAAGGACATACGCTTTTTAGATGTTTGGTATTCAACAAACTCACTTTGTACCAAATTAGGAGTTGCTTGAGCCTTCCGTCTTGTAACAGAACGTAAAGAAAAGGTATCTATGTCCCCTACTTGGCCCTGATATACTTTTACCAAGCGATCCCCATCAAGATCTAAGTAGTTACCATAGTTTCGAATAAAACCTTTTACGTAGACTTGACCAGGAATGATATCATAGTTGCCATCTTCGATAGCCTCTAAATAGGTTGTTTTAATGTGCAGCACTTGCTCCACATCTTTAAAGGTTAGATTACGTCTTACCCGTTCACGTCGTAATTCTTCGCCTAATTCAGCCATTTTCGTTCCTTTCTAAATCTACGTAATATTCATATAGTAATTAGCTAATTATTGCTCATCATTGGAATCGGAGAAATATCTAGCCTTAGCTTGTTCAGGGCTCATTAAAATTTCTCGAGCCTTACTGCCCATGCTAGGGCCAACGATTTTAAGGTCTTCCATTGTATCTACAAGACGTGCTGCACGGGTGTAACCTATACGGAAACGACGTTGCAACATCGATACGGAAGCTTGACCAGATTCCATAACAAGATTGACAGCTCGCTCTAATAATTCATCGCGGTAAACATCATTAGCATCAGAAGATTCTTTTTCAGCTTCCTTTTCCACTTCTTGAGTTACCGTATTATCATATTCTGGTTCTCGTTGAGCTTTCACAAACTCTACAAGTTTTTCTACCTCATCATCAGAAATGAAGGCCCCTTGTACACGAATAGGTTTATTTGCACCAATCGGAGCAAATAACATATCCCCTTTACCCAATAATTTCTCTGCTCCTGCCATATCAAGAATGGTACGGGAGTCAATTTGAGAGCCTACAGCAAAAGAAATACGACTTGGCACATTGGCCTTGATAGAACCGGTAATAACGTTAACAGATGGCCGCTGTGTAGCAAGAACCATGTGAATACCTGCGGCACGAGCCATTTGTGCTAAACGACTAATAGATTCTTCAATATCATCAGGAGCTGTCATCATAAGATCAGCTAACTCGTCGATAATCAACACGATTAGCGGCATTGCAGCCTTAGGATGAGCCTCATTATAGCTCTTAATATCACGTTTACCAGATGCAGCAAACGCCTTATAACGAGCCTCCATTTCACGAACGGCCCAACGCAATACAGCTGCTGCTTTTTTCATATCCGTTACAACTGGAGCCATCAAGTGCGGAATCCCATTGTAAATAGACAATTCAACCATCTTAGGGTCGATTAATAATAACTTAACCTCTTCCGGTTTGCGGCTAAAGAGAATACTAGAAATTAATGTATTTACACATACGGATTTACCAGAGCCAGTTGTACCAGCTACGAGCAAGTGAGGCATCTTCGCAAGGTCTGTAATAACAGGCTTTCCTGCAATATCCTTACCAAGACCGACAGGAATACCTCCACGAGCATCTTTAAAATCACTACAATCAAGTACATCGCGTAAATGAACGGCTTCTGTCGTTTTATTAGGAACCTCAATACCGATGGCAGATTTCCCTGGAATCGGAGCCTCCATACGAATATGTTGCGCTGCCAAATTGAGGGCAATATCGTCTGTTAAATTAACGATACGACTCACTTTCACGCCTGGTGCAGGTTCAATTTCATAACGTGTAACAGTTGGGCCTTGTGTAGCATTAACAACCTTTGCAGTAATACCAAAGTCACTCAATACATGTTCAAGCATCATCGCATTTTGTGCTACTTCTTCACCATTGTTTTGACTCCCCTTCCCTTTCGCCAAAATATCTAGGCTTGGGAAATGGTAAGGTCTATCATAGGACCGATGAATCTGTCCATCTTTAGATACAGCTACTTGCGCCGTATCTTCTGTAGTACTAATAATGGACGGTACTTGTAAACCCATACCTGCCATACCGGCCCCGGCACTTACAGAACTTGCAGCTGCACCCGTTCCTGGCACAGCAGAGGCAATAGCACCGTGATTCGTTTCTAATGGGCCTATTGTTGTATTTTGATAAGAGAATTTTGGTTCTTCATCATCAGAATTTTCTACAGTTTCAACCTCATCTGAATACTCTTCATCTGGTGTATATGAATAGTCCTCATCTGGAACATATACATAATCATCACTCGTAGATCTATGTGTATCAGAGAATTGTTCAAAATCATCAGCTTCATAAGACTTCGCATCACCAGATGCTTCAGATATATTAGCCAATTGCTCAGCCGCACGATTACGTGCTTCTATCTCAGCCAATTCCTTCCAAGATGTAGGAGTTTTTTGTGACTCCATAGTAGTAACTGTATCTTCAATAGAATCAACATCTATAGCTATGGTAGAGTCAAAGAGGTCTCTACCAGTAGCAATGCCTTGTTTTTCTAGTGCATCTAATGCTTGATCTGCTGCATCAGCAAAGCGTGTATCTTTTTCCCTGTTATAAGCTTTACGCTGTTCTGCCGCTTCTTTACGTTGTTCATTCCAATCTTCAAACACTTCTTTTGCAACAGCAACCTTCTCAGCAGCTACCTCTTTTGCAACATCAAGGCCAACCTGTGTTTTGTCCGCAGCCTTTTGTAATCCACTGCGCAAAGACAAACGTGTCACCAATAATCCAAAAGCTATGAGTAAGAATACATCAAGAATAATCGCCCCTAGATTGCCTAATAGTGTACGAAGGAATGTAGCAATCGCGCCACCTACGAAACCACCTTGATTAGCTAGTTGCGTAGTAATGAGTTCCTGCCCCTCAGGAACGCGCCACAAGGGAACAAGAGCTAACAAAAACAGAAAAAACAAGGTCATTACAACCCCTCGTTTTGTAATGGAAATAAATGTATCCTTATATAATAATCTCCAACCTAACCAGAAAACGCATAAACAAGGAATAATACCCCCTAAGCCAAAGCCATAACGGAATATACCTGTTAAAATCTGTCCCACAAGGCCGAGTTCAAAGCCGAAAAAGCCCAGAAAGGAAATCACAGCAAAGGCAATGACAATAAGGCCTTTCACTTCGCTGCGCAAAGAAAAGCTTTGAGACTTTGATTGCTGTTTTGTACTTGTTCTCTTACGGCGTGTGTTGCGTCTTTTGGTGGAAGTATTTTCTTCTGCCATAAATCTATACAAACCCCTTACTTATATAACATTACAGTAAATTAACTTATCATTATATTATAGCATATATCGTAATATTAAGTTAATTTTTACAACGTTTCTCCCAGTCGTGAAGTAACTGTTCCTCAGTCCCTCTCTTTATGCCCTTATAGTAGGTTGCATCAACTAGAGGCGTTGGTAAATACTGCTGTTTTACATATCCATTAGGATAATTATGAGCATACTTATAAGCTTTCCCATGGCCTAATTTACTAGCCCCGCTATAGTGACTATCTTTCAAATGATCAGGTACTTGTCCACAATCCTTATGTCGCACATCAGATATCGCGGCATCAATAGCTACATAAGCAGAATTACTTTTAGGTGCGAGAGCAACATAGCACGCAGCCTCAGATAATATAATGCGCGCCTCAGGAAAACCTACCATATGAGCCGCTTGAGCCGCTGCATTGGCAAGTATAAGAGCTTGTGGGTCCGCAAGTCCTACATCCTCTGCTGCACAAATAACAATACGACGAGCAATGAAATTAGGATCCTCTCCAGCTTCAATCATACGCGCTAAATAATGTACTGTTGCCTGCACATCGGAGCCACGCATACTTTTAATAAAAGCTGAAATTGTATCGTAATGACTATCACCTTTTTTATCGTATGTATATATGCGACGACCTACGACCTTTTCGAGAACTTCAATAGTAATCATCCCCTCATCAGGAACCATAGCTGCTGCTTGTTCAAGAATATTGAGAGCCATACGCCCATCGCCATTGACGAAAATCCCCACATCCTCCAGAACTTCATCGGTTACCTGTAGATGGCGTTTGCCAAGGCCTACCTCTTCATCGGTAATGGCGCGACGTAAAATTTGACCGATAGCCTTTGGTGTAAGTGCTTCTAATGTAATAAGACGCAAACGAGATAATAGCGGTCTATTAACCTCAAAGAATGGATTTTCTGTAGTAGCACCAATAAGGATAATAGTGCCATCCTCTACACAGGGTAACAACACATCTTGTTGGCTTTTATTAAAACGATGAATTTCATCAAGGAATAGAATTGTGCGTTGCTGTAAAGAACGAACCCGTTTTCGCGCGTCTTCAATGATAGTACGCAACTCACCAATACCAGCGTTAGTAGCATTCAGATTTACAAAATGACTATTGCTCACCTTAGCTATGATTCCGGCTAATGTAGTCTTACCCGTTCCACAAGGCCCATAAAAAAGCATAGATGGTATTGTATCCTTCTCTACCATAGCTCTCAAGAAAGTCCCCTTACCTACGGCCTTCTCTTGACCATATAAATGATCTAGTTTAGTAGGACGCATTCGTACAGGAAGCGGCTCGTATGTATTTGTAGGTGTCATATCAAACAAACTATCCATTCTATCACCTCAATTCTCACTCAGTTTAACTGTCGTATTTTCATATCTATAACTATTCAATCAAAAAACAATTACTTCCCCGTCATAAAAGCCTAATAACATCAGTAACTCGGTAACACTGATAATATTGGCAAGACATTTATAACGTTTATGACATTTAGGACTCTTAAGATTTTAAAAAATTTAAATTCTTACCAAAGATATATTTATAGTATATGATATTTCAGTCTATTTTTACACGCAAAAAAGCCCCACCATGCCGTAATGTACCGCGTTTTGATCCTGCAAGGGCAGGTGGGTGTCCTCCTCATCCTGCAGTTGTCCCGTACGGGCGTAACGTTCAGACGAGAGTTCAGACTCCCAAAGTAAATGTGTTGGCTCAAAACTGCGATATCACACGCACATGGCAGGGATATCTTATACTTAAATAGTATCAGAAAGATTAGCAATTAACAAGTCTTGACATTTCGATTTTAATCAATTCTTGCCTATGTTTTTACACTAAAGATTGCTCTTGTTCTTCTTCTACATCGGATTTAATATGCAACTCTTTTAATTGCTTTGGTTCTACTTCAGATGGAGCTTGACTCATGATATCAGAAGCAGATTGAGTTTTAGGGAATGCGATTACGTCGCGGATAGATTGACGTTTTGCCATCAACATAACAAGACGATCAAGACCAAATGCACAACCTGCATGAGGAGGTGCACCATATTGGAATGCATCAAGCATGAAGCCGAATTTAGATCTTGCTTCTTCAATGGACAAGCCAATTGCTTTGAATACTTTTTCTTGTACGTCAGCTTGGTAGATACGCAAGGAACCGCCACCGATTTCTACGCCATTCAATACCATGTCGTAAGCAATCGCTTTTACATTACCAGGATCGGATTCTAATTTATCAAGATCCGCATGGCGTGGCATTGTGAATGGATGGTGCATTGCTACATAACGTTTTTCATCTTCGTTATATTCGAACATAGGGAAATCAGTTACCCATGTGAATGCCAATTTATCTTGGTCAATCATGTTCATACGACGTGCCATTTCAAGGCGTAGTTCACCTAATGCACGTGCCACAGTTGCAGGTTTATCAGCAATCATCAATACGAGGTCGCCACCTTTAGCGCCCATTTTTTCACCGATATTGCGAATTGTATCTTCACCTAGGAACTTCATAATTTGAGACTTGATGGAACCATCTTCGTTGAAGCAAGCCCATGCAAGGCCTTTAGCACCGTAACGATTTACATATTCAACAAGATCATCAAGTTCACGGCGAGGAATGCCAGCATCACCAGGTACAACGATACCTTTAACTACGCCACCATTGTCGATAACAGAACGGAATACTTTGAATTCTGTATCTTTTACAAGATCAGTTACATCAGTAAAGGCCATATCAAAACGAAGGTCAGGCTTATCAGAGCCGTATTTATCCATTGCTTCGTCCCATGTAATACGAGGCATAGGCAAAGAAATTTCTTTACCTAATGCAGTTTTAAATACATGAGCAATCATCTCTTCAAGCAATGCATAAATATCTTCTTCATCAACGAAGGACATTTCTAAGTCAAGTTGAGTGAACTCAGGTTGACGGTCTGCGCGCAAATCTTCATCACGGAAGCAACGAACGATTTGGAAATATTTTTCATAACCAGCAACCATCAAGATTTGTTTGAAAATTTGTGGAGATTGTGGCAACGCATAGAATGTACCAGCATTTACACGGGAAGGCACTAGATAGTCACGAGCGCCTTCTGGTGTAGATTTAGTAAGCATTGGCGTTTCAATTTCCAAGAAATCGCGGCTATCGAAGAAGTCGCGCATTGCTTTAGTTACTTTGTGACGCAAAATCAAGTTGCGTTGCATTTCTGGACGACGTAAGTCAAGGTAACGATATTTCAAGCGAATATTTTCATCTACATCGATATCATCTTGGATATAGAAAGGAGGAGTTTTAGCGGAATTCAATACGCGCAACTCTTCACAGAACATTTCGTATGCACCTGTAGGAAGGTTTGGATTAATAGCAGCCTCATCACGTTTTGTAATCTTACCACGTACACAAAGCACATATTCATTACGAACATCCTCTGCTTTGTGGAACGATTCTACGTTATGATCTGGGGATGCCACTACTTGTACTACACCAGAACGATCGCGTAAATCCAAGAAAATCAAACCACCATGATCACGACGGCGTTCAACCCATCCACATAATACGACCTCTTTACCTATCTCTTGTTCAGAGATGGTGCCACAACCGTGCGTACGGTGTAAGCCTTGCATTGTTTCCATTCTAATTGTCATCCTTTCACCAAAGAAGTTATACGTTCAGCCACTGTATCAAGAGATACAGTCTCTTGTTCACTAGTATCCATGAATCGAATTATGGCTTCTTTACGAGCCAATTCATCATCACCCAATATAATAACATATTTCGCATTAATTTTGTTAGCGTATTTTAATTGTGCCTTCATACTCTTGCCCTGCCCGTCCATTTCAACGGTAATATATTCATCATGTAAGGCTTGGCAAATTTTGAAAGCCTCTACCTTAGCCGCATCACCAAGAGCGACTACGAATACAGATGGTTCTACAGTTGGCTCAGGCAATAAGTTTTGTTTTTCAAGAGCTAATAGTAAACGCTCCATGCCCATAGCAAAACCGATAGCTGGAGTATGAGGTCCATCGAGCTCTTCTACGAGACCATCGTAACGGCCACCACCGGCTACAGCACTTTGAGCACCTAAAGGAGTATATTGTACCTCAAAGGCTGTCTTTGTATAGTAATCAAGGCCACGTACGAGACGAGGATTTAAAGTATATTGCACATTAGCTGCAGTTAAATAGGTTTTCAATTCTTCAAAATGATCATGACACTCTTCACATAAATGTTCGTGAATTTCAGGAGCACCTACGGACAAGGATTTACATGTTTCATTTTTACAATCCAGTATACGCAAAGGATTTTTGTACAACCGTTCTTGGCAATCGCTACATAATTGTTCCTTTTTTGGTTCAAAGAAGGCGATTAATTTTTCGCGGTATACAGGGCGACATGTTGGACAACCTACGGAGTTCACCTCTACATTGAGATCTTTAAGACCAAAGTCTTTTAATAACTGTACAACCATGCAGATAACTTCACTATCTACCACTGGAGATTGCGAACCTAGTACCTCTGCACCAAATTGGTGGAATTGACGATAACGACCCGCTTGCGGTTTATCATGACGGAACATAGGGCCCATGTAATACCATTTTGTGAGACCTTCTTTACCATATACTTTATTTTCTAAGTATGCGCGCACAGCAGACGCCGTATTTTCAGGGCGTAAGGTAAAGCTAGAACCACCGTCATCACCAGTGGTAAAGGTGTACATCTCTTTTTGTACTACATCTGTAGTCTCACCGATACCGCGTAAGAATAATTTAGTTTCTTCAAAGGCAGGTGTGCGAATTTCATTGAACCCATATACTTTACAAATTTCGCGCATACGTTGTTCAATATAATGCCAATGTATCATCTGTTCTGGCAAAAAGTCTTGTGTACCTCTTGGTTTTCTTATAGCCATTACACAACCTCCCAAAATCTTTCACAAATTTTATGTCGTTTCTCTAAAAGTGCATCTATCGTTACGTGATAAACATCTACGTCTTTTGGCATATGCTGTTTAAGCTGACGATATTCAGGGGCTCGCATCCACTTAGACGAGCTACCGGGCCCCATGGATAGAATACTTTGGCGTTCTTCCATGATCTGAATATTGTATTCGCATGCTTTGCCAGGCAAGGTATAGCCGATATTCTCTAACTGCCCTCTCATATATTGTTGGCGATATAAATAATATGGCATATAACCAGCCGCTTCAAGACGCTCTTTACCATATTGTACCATTTCCGCTACGAGATTTTCTTCAGGAATATCATCTTCCATATGTAAATCGTACAACGGGCTACCACGTTTTAATGCTAACGTATGAATTGTAACATTTTCCGGCAGATTTTGACATACATAATCCATATTCTCTATCATGTTTGACATCGTTTGGTTAGGCAAACCTGCGATAAAATCCATATTTACGGCTAATGATGTATTGTTTTTTACATATTGTAAAAGTTCATCAACATCCCGTACGCTATGACCGCGTCCAATACGACGCAAAATATCATCTTGCATCGTTTGCGGGTTAATGCTAATGCGATTCACACCTAGCTCAAGCATGGAACGTAGCTTAGTAGGATTAACAGAATCTGGCCGCCCGGCCTCTACAGTGAATTCATGTCCTTCAGATACGAGTAGAGATAACTGTTTTAGGACCTGGTGAAAGTCTTCATCCTCTAGCACTGTCGGAGTACCACCGCCCATATAGAGAGTATCGACTGTTAGGCCATAGGAATCAACGATAGATTTCATATCTTCTATATCACGGTTTAAAGCCCTTAGAAATTGACTTTTACCAGCATAATCCTGATAAAGACCATATGGAAACGAGCAATATACGCAACGCGTATCGCAGAAAGGAATACCACAATAGAGACTTACCTTTTTATCGTCTGTATCAGATAGAAACGGACGTTGATATTCGCCAATGGCCCCCAAAGTAGCAAGCTTTTCCATAGACACAGAAAACTCGTCCCTAATGTGACGAGTTGCTGCGTGGACAGAGCCATATGTATCTATATATTTATGTAGTAGCTTTGTAGGGCGCACACCTACCATGGTTCCCCATGGAGCCTCAGCAGGTAAGCCTTGATATTCACGCAAATAGCGCAACAAGGCTTGTCCAATTTGACGACGCCCCATAGAGGAAACAGGGCCTTCAAAAATCTTAATTGTATCACCAATAGTAACAGTTAATGTATATATTCCTTCCACTTCATGCGCTTCAAGGATAACCTCTGGATGTACCTTATCAGAAAAGAGTCCTGCCGCGCCACAGTTATGAGCTACTACGGAGCCAAGTGGTAATGGACCCGTATATAGATATCCATTAACCATGATGGGACATACGCTCAAGCTTTTCTAATTCTGCTTCAGTCATATGATTTTGGCAATCACTACAGTAACCATATACTTTCAATTGATGATCAATGGTACGGAAGTTTAATTTCTTAGCGATGATAGACTCCAATGTTTCAAGCATGTCATCTTCAAACTCGGATACTTTACCACATTTTACGCAAATCAAATGATGATGGAAATGAGCGAACTCTTCGTCATTTAATTCATAACGATTACGGCCATCACCAAAATCAAGACGTTTTAACAAATCAAGTTCAGTGAAGAGATCAAGAGTTCTGTAAATTGTTGCCAACCCGATATCAGGTGCCACCTCTTTTACAAGAACATATACATCTTCAGCACTCAAATGATTTTCTTCAGCATCGATAAATGCTTGCAGGATTGTTTGACGTTGAGTTGTCAATTTGTACTTTTTGTCTTTAATGCGTTCTTTTAATTTTTCTAATGTTGTGTTCATGATAAATTTCCCCTCGACTGTAAAAAATAATTCGTTTAAACCTACTGACCAACGAATGGGTTGTATTGTTTTTCATACCCTATATTTGTTTCCGGTCCATGACCAGGATAAACCATTGTATTATCAGGCAATGTATAAAGCTGAGTCTTAATAGATGATATCAGAGTCTCATAAGAGCCATTTGGAAAATCTGTACGGCCTACGGAATCTCTGAATAGAGTATCCCCTACAAACACAAGACCTTCCATGTAATAGCACACACCTCCTGGCGTATGACCTGGTGTTTCAAGCACCTCAAGATCGATATCACCACATATAATGTGATCACCTTGTTTAACCTCGATGATTTCCGCTTTTACCATAATTGGCATTGGATTGCTATAAGCACTAAGATTAAGTTCAGGATCAGATAAATACGGTACATCGCCCTTATGAATATATACAGGTACGTGATAGGTATTCACAATCTCTTGAATACCACCAATATGATCTCCATGACCATGTGTCAGTACAACCGCCTTAGGCTTTAAGTCATGTTTTTTTAGCGCATCTAGTACTTCAGCTGTTGCAGGATCGATAATGAAAGCTTCACCTATCACTTTATCACCGATAACATAGCAATTTGTTCCTAGTGGACCTAAAGGCATGCGCATAAGCACTAATTGTTGTTCGCTCATTAAGCCCCTCCTTTACTACGTTGAACAGTATACACTTCACGAATACGACGCAATTTAGTCATTACGAAATCTAGTTGCGAAATATCCCGGATATCAACCACCAAATTGATGCTTACATTTTTTGTATCTTCTTGAACCTTAGCATTGATGTTAGTAATGGTGATTTTCAATTCTGAAAGCACCGCCATAACCTCCATGAGAATACCAGCTCGATCATAAGCTTGAATATCAATGCCTACGTGGAAAGATTCGCCAGAAGAACCGTCCCAAGAGACTTCTATCATCCGCTCTAAGTCTTCAGGAGAATGTCCCATGCTAGGGCAATCACAACGGTGAATAGAAACACCACGACCACGGGTTATGTAACCTATAATATCATCACCAGGTACAGGATTACAGCATTTTGCCATACGCACCATCACACCAGCTTCACCTTTTACGAGAACACCAGTGCCATTTTTAGTTTTCTTTTGTCCTTGAGATTTTAATTTCTCAATAATTTGCTCTGTACTGCGCTTAGATTCCTCTACCTCTTTAGACTTTTTATAAAGTTCAATTAAACGCAAGAGAACAGTGCTTACAGGAATACCGCCATAGCCACAGGCTGCAAACATTTCCTCTTCTGTACCGGCTTTAAGTTGTTTCGTTACATGTTGTAAACGGTTGTCTGCACATAATTCTTTCCAATTATGATTCAATCGTTTTGCTTCTTTTTCAAGAGCTTCTAAGCCTTTTTCAATATTTTCAGCTTTATTTTCACGCTTGAACCAATTGCGAATTTTGCTCTTACTTTCAGAAGAACCTACGATATTCAACCAATCAAGGCTAGGACGACCTGTTTTGGATGTGATGATATCAACAATATCACCATTTTGCAAGGTGTAATCCAGCGGTACAATTTTACCGTTTACCTTAGCACCTACACAATGATGACCTACATCGGTATGAACTCGATAGGCAAAATCAAGAGGTACAGAGCCTATTGGCAACTTAACAACGTCACCCTTTGGCGTAAATACAAATACCTCACCAGAGAAAACGTCTAATTTCAAAGCATTAACGAGTTCCGTTGGATTACTAGTATCTTGCCATTCAAGAACCTGGCGCAGCCATGCAACCTTTTGATCAAATTCTTTATCGCCGTTTTTATTTCCTTCTTTATATCGCCAGTGAGCGGCCACACCATATTCAGATACACGGTGCATTTCCCAAGTACGGATTTGAATCTCTACCGGTTGCCCCATCGTGCCGATAACGGTTGTATGCAAGGATTGATACATATTAGACTTCGGCATGGAAATATAATCTTTGAAGCGATAAGGCAATGGCTTCCACAAGCTATGTGCAATGCCAAGTACTGCATAACAATCAGGGATGCTATCAACGATCACACGAACGGCAAGCAAATCATAAATTTGGGATAAATCACGATTATCCTTTTTCATCTTCTTATAAATACTGTAGAAGTGTTTTGGACGACCTTTGATATCCGCCTTGATATGGGCTTCACTTAAGGCCTTTGTAAGTTGCCTCATCGTATCATTAACGATGTCTTCCCGGACTTGGCGTTTTTGTTTCATTTGATCGACTAGATCATAGTATTTTTCCGGCTCTAAATAACGGAAGGATAAATCTTCCAACTCCCATTTCACATTGAAGATACCAAGACGATGTGCCAAAGGTGCAAAGATTTCTAGGGTTTCCTTAGCAATACGCTTTTGTTTGTCACTACGCATATGCTTTAAGGTGCGCATATTATGTAAGCGATCACCCAATTTAATAACTACGACACGTACGTCCTTCGCCATAGCTAAAATCATCTTTCGATAGTTTTCCATTTGGCGATCTTCTTTGGTTTCATACTGGAATTGGTTTAATTTTGTTACCCCATCAACGAGGAATGCTACTTCAGAGCCAAACATCTCCTCTAGGTCTTCCTTCGAGTAAGATGTATCTTCAACCACATCATGCATTAGAGCTGCCATGAGTGTAATATGGTCGATTTGTAAATGTGCCAAAATATCAGCTACAGCTAGAGGATGCATGATATACGGTTCACCGGAAGCTCTAAACTGACCTTCATGAGCCTTATCAGCAAGCTCAAAAGCTTTCAATACTTGGTCACACTCATCATCTGTTAAATACGTATGGATATACTCCATAAACTCAGCTAAGGCTTTACTTTTATCAAATGTACTTTGTTCTACCAAAGCTTTGCCTTCTTCATTTACAGTTGTCATGATGTCACCTCCTATACACTATAAGTAAGGAATGTTACGGATGTGACAAGATCTAATTTTCCTTCAATGGCGTTCCATCTAAGCATTAATTGACCATCATCACTTGTATATTCTTCAACAATGCCCAATTCTTTAAATACATCAATAGATGTTAGAGCACTGCGATTATTCTGATCTGCCGGCTTACGGCGCAATATATCTTGTTCTACATTATAAACCGATTGACTACGACCTCGCATGGACTGTTTTATTATGACATACATTTGTCTAAGCCCTTCTGTAGAAAGCTTAATCGGCTCTTCAGTCAATGGTTCAATAGCTTGAATCATGAGTTGCGGAGAAACCATGCCTTGCCATTCATTCTTTTGCAAAGAAAATGCCACTTTTACCACAGTTCCCACAAAGATAAATTTAAATAAGTCTGGACGATTCCAAGCTATAGCATCTAATGTACCATTCGAAGTTTCAAATATTATCTTACAATGATTTTTTAATTGGCCCATGAGCATAATATCTTGCACGGTAGCTTCCATAATGGCAAAGACTGGCGTGCTATTGGCCATCCCATAAGGCTCAAGGTCTGATACGCGGTCAATGATATCGACATCGATATCATCAACAGGTAGTTCCGCATCAATAGCAACCACAGGAATATATTCCTCATCTGTAATAACTGCTTTGCAATACTTGGTTAACCGTTCTCGTAACTCATCAATACGATTTGCATCGATGCTAAAGCCTGCTGCCGCAGCATGCCCGCCAAACTGTAGCAAGATATCCTCACAAGATTTTAATGCATCATATATGTTAAAGCCATCTATACTACGGCACGAGCCTTTACCAACGCCATCATGAATACTGATGACTAAGGTTGGCTTGTAAAACTCCTCTACTAGACGAGAAGCAACAATACCAATGACTCCTGGATGCCACTCTTCGCCGGCCACAATAGTTACATAATCAGCTTTATGTCCTTGATTAGCTACATCAACACGAGCCAACTCATGAATATTTCGTTCTAACTCTTGTCGTTCACGGTTCGTTTCATTTAGTTCCTCCGCAATTGCCTCTACTATATCCTCGTCATCGGTCACAAGTAATTCAACTGCACGCGTTGCATGCGTTACGCGACCCGCTGCATTAAGACGAGGTGCTAAGGTAAAACCAATATGTCCAGATGTAATAGTTCGTTCATGAAGCCCAGCTACATCAATAAGCTTTTTAATCCCCAAGTTAGGTTCCCTATTCATCTTCTCAAGGCCTGATTTTACAATGATACGGTTCTCACCGACCAAAGGCACTACATCTGCCACAGTGCCAAGTGCAACGATATCTAAATCATCTAAGTACCATTCTCCGTGCTTTGTAAGCCACAAGGCTTGGCATAACTTAAAAGCAACACCTACTCCAGATAAGTTTTTATCCTTATAAGGACAGTCCTTTTGCTTATGATTTATGACGGCCTTCGCTCGTGGAATCACATCTGGAGCCGTATGGTGATCCGTAATAATCATATTGATGCGGTCCCGTACAGCCTCTACAATATCGTAAGAGCTAATGCCGCAGTCTACGGTAATTACCAAATCCGTTCCCCGTTCAATAAGGTGCTTTAAAGCCTCTAAATTGAGACCATACCCTTCGCTTTGACGTTCTGGTATGTAATATGTAACATCAGCACCTAATTTCTTTAAAAATCGATAGAGTACAGAGGTTGCAGTAATACCATCCACATCATAATCACCATAAATGACGATTGGTTTGTGACTTTCAATTGTTTCCAGAACTAGTGAAACAGCCACATCCATATCTTTTAATGTAAATGGATCTAACAAATCTGACAAAGTACCTTGTAAAAACTGACGACCTTCGTCTACATCAATGTGACGATTCACCATTAATTTAGCCACAATAGGGTTTACACCAAGTTCACGGATTAAGATATTCTCTTTCTCTTGATCACCTTTACAAAGGCGCCAACGTTTTTTCTTAATCATCATATCCCTCAGTAGTTTATAATCAATATTATTCTTGAATTCAACGTATTATCATTATCATTTTTATTTATTATACCTTAAAATGCAAATAAAATAAACTATTTTATATATTTTATTCTCATTTAAAGCTTGCTATTTTCTCAACAAGAAAGAGCCTCCTATTATCAATAGGAGGCTCCATATCAGTGAATTCCTTAGAACCGGAAGTCCCGTTCGCCGTCTTTCATCTGTGCAATATAAGCTTTAGCTTTATCTTTAACTAAATCATTTTTGATATTTTCTAACTGTTGTTCAATAACCTTAGAACCATGAGCCTTAGTTTCATCATTGCCGTAATCCATGATATATTCGTTCAATGTCATCAACGCATTTGGTTGACAACAGTTGTGAATTTGACCGGATTTTGCAAGAGCCATGAATCGATCCCCAGTTCTACCTGCACGATAACAAGCAGTACAGAAGCTTGGAACATACCCAAGGTCTAGCAACCAGTTAACGATTTCATCTAATGTACGCGTATCACTACGATCGAATTGTGCCGTATTATCTTCTGGCTTTTCTTCTTCTTTGTAACCACCTACACTAGTACGAGATCCACCACTAATTTGGGAGATACCTAATGCCAAGCCACGTTCACGCATGGATTGACTTTCACGAGTGGACATAATCATACCTGTATACGGTGTGGAGACGCGGATAAGAGCAACAATTTTTTCAAATACATCATCAGGTACAGCATTACTGAAATCATCTACATCGATATCATCCGCTGGACAAATACGAGGTACAGAAATAGTATGTGGACCTACCCCATACACAGCCTCTAAATGTTCTGCGTGCATCAACAAACCAACGAAATCGTATTTATAATGTTCCAAACCATAAAGAACTCCGATGCCTACATCATCAATACCACCTTGCATAGCGCGGTCCATCGCCTCTGTATGGTAGGCGTAGTCGCTCTTAGGGCCTGTAGGATGTAAAGCTTCATAGTTTTCTTTATTATATGTTTCTTGGAATAATGTATACGTGCCAATACCAGCTTCATGTAATTTTTTGTAGTCCTCAACGGAACAAGCTGCAATATTTACGTTTACACGGCGGATTTCACCATTTTTATTTTTGATACTGTAAATCGTCTTGATGGATTCCAAAATATATTCCAGTGGATTATTAAGAGGATCTTCACCAGACTCAATTACAATACGCTTATGGCCCATCGCTTCTAACGCAATAACCTCTTCTCTGATTTGGTCTTGCGTTAATTTTTTACGTTTAATATCGCGGTTTTTGGAGTGGTACGGACAATACACACATCCATTGATACAATAGTTAGACAAGTATAACGGTGCAAATAGAACAATACGATCGCCGTAGATAGCCTTCTTGATTTCCTTTGCTAAAGCAAAAAGCTTTTCCTTATATTCAGGTAACGGACATTCTAAGAGAACTGCTGCTTCTCGGTGGTTTAATCCCTTAAATGTAGCAGCTTTCGCTAAAATAGCATCTAACAACTCCCTATTTTCCTTGTTTTCCTCTGCATAGGCAAGTGTGTCAAGGATTTCCTGATGGGAAATAAATTCCTCCGCCTTTGGAGATTTTACATCATACATAGTACTTACCTCAAATCTTTCTAGTGGCAATGCCACCCCTCTTTAGGTTTATGAAAGTATATGACAACCAGTCTTCTGGTATTTCACTGATACTGTACATAGTATACCACTATTCCTACTAAAAAGCACAGGAATTTGATACATGCAAAAAGGTTGCCACCTCATAAGAGGAAGCAACCTTTATATCATGGGAGTTTCTAATCTATATCGATTATCTATATCGAACATGACTAAAATGTATGTATGTATTTTTACACGAGATAAACCCTTACATAATAGTACTAACTATATATTACAAATGTATTTAGTCCTATTCTCCCCATGTATCATACAGCTCTTTCATAGCACGTTCTTTCGCAATAATACCATGGGCCATCCACAAAGTACTATCCACTTGCAATACATGATCGGCTTTTACAGCAGGCAAATTTTTCCACAACTCATCTTTTTTAAGATTTGCCAATCGTTGGTCTGCTACACCTTGATTATTAGCACTAGAAGCACCGTAACCAGCAGAAACGATTAAATAGCCTGCATCAAGATCGGGTAATCGCTCTAAAGAAATCGCATTGTTCGTAGGGTTAAGTTCTGTTTCTAATACCATATCAGGCGGTTTAATATTAAGTAATTCAGCCATAAAGACATTCAAATCGCTTTTCATATACGGATACAATCGTATTTCTTTATTTAAAATTCTTAGAAAAGCTACGGTTTCCCCTTGCATATGTTCAGCTAAAGCTATCCGTGTTTTCTTAGCCTGTGAATAATATTCTTTCAAACGAGCTTCCCCTTTTTCAGGGACCCCAAGTGCTTTAGCAATAGTTAGTAGTGCAACTTCTTCCTTATTTACGTTGACAGAAATGGTTGGAGCAATTTTAGAAAGTGCATTATATGCCGCTTTGCCATAAGAGTCACGCATAATAATCAAATCCGGTTTTAAAGCCTGAATCTGCTCATAGTTGATAGTCTTTGTTTCATCATTAATACTAAAATTTTGAACATTACGATTACTTAATTCATTATAAAGATAGCTTTTTTCATTAAAATTTGCCCCTATAAAAGATTCATCTAATGCAATCATAGGATCTTCTGTCCGAACAACCACGATACGTTTATGTTCTTTGGGCATAACTGTTGTCCCGAGCTTATGAGTGACAATAATCTTATCTCCTTCAACAGTAACAATTTTATCTGCTGCCTTTTGGATAGCCGTTAATCGCTTCTTAAACTCTTTATCAATGTCTTTCGGATCATTTGACCGTTCAAGGGCTGTTTTTACCTTATCATCAAGATTAGCATAGATAGCTTCATGAGTCATACCATTTTCCTGTGGACCACATCCTGCAATTCCCATGAGCATACAAGCCCCCAAAAGACCAGAAATTAACAAACGCTTCATACTACACCTCACGTGCCGTATGGCCATAATTTTTCATAGAATAAGGAATACAGAACGGACGATCTGTCTTAGGGTCATTCATGATTGTAGAATCTACACCAAATACATCCTTCAACATTTCATTATGGAAGATAGTATGAGGCGTACCTTCGTATTGAATTTTTCCATCCTTCATGGCAACTAAATTATCAGCAAAACGAGCGGCTTCATTAAGTTCGTGAATAACCATAACAATCGTTTTGTTATAAGCTTTATTCAAATGCTCTACTAAATGTAATACATCCATTTGGTGAGATACATCAAGGAAGCTAGTAGGCTCGTCAAGGAATAGAATGTCTGTATTTTGAGCGATAGCCATGGCAATCCATGCGCGTTGCCGTTGCCCCCCAGACATATTTGTAATGCCACGATCTGCAAACTGAAGTAATTCAGTCTCCTTCAAAGCCCACTCTACAATTTCTTTATCCTCTTTTGTAGTACGGGCAAATAAGCTGCCTTGATGCGGTGCACGACCGTACATAACAAGTTCACGAACTGTAATTTCACCAGGTGCCGTTGGATTTTGAGGCAAAATAGCAACCTTTTTTGCTAGTTCTCTACTACCATAAGAACCGATAGATTTACCATCTAGTAAGACATCGCCATCCATTGGTCGAATAATACGACAAATAGTTTTTAGTAAAGTAGATTTACCACAACCATTAGCACCAATTAATGCTGTTACCTTGCCTTCTGGAATCGTAAGATTTAAGTTCTCTATAATTTTTGTATCACCGTAACCAGTAGTTAGGTTTTTAACTTCTAATTTCATTTATATTTCCCCTTTTACGCTTTTGTTTTTGCTAGAATATACAAGAAGTATGGTGCCCCGATTAAAGCTACAATAATCCCTAAGAGGATTTCATCAGGCGCAATAATGGATCGGCCAATCCAGTCAGCAGTGACCACTAAAATAGCTCCAATTAGACCTGTTAATGGCAAGAAATAGGCATGATCGGCACCGACTAAGCGGCGTGCAATATGCGGGGAAATAAGCCCTACAAAACCAATGCTGCCACCGATAGCTACACAGAACCCAGATAAAAGAACTGCAATAATAAGGTATACAAATCTAGAGCGATTTATATGTACACCAAGCCCAATCGCTGTTTCATCAGCTAGGCTCAATAAATTTAGCTCCATATAACGGGCATAGAGAATGAGTGATAATACAATGACAACTGGCGCAAGCACCCATACATGCTCCCATGTATTACCCGAAATAGTGCCGATGGTCCAAGTATTAACTAAATAAAATTTATTAGGGTCCAAACGCGTTACGAGTAAGACTTGCAATGCATGGAGTCCTGCACTCATAGAGATACCTGTTAAGATTAAACGATATGGAGAAATAATATCTCTACCGCGACAAGATAGAAGATAAATTAAAATCGCTGCCACAACAGCCCCAGCTACGGCAACAGTAGGTAATGTCCAAATCCCCCACGCCGTTGTAGAACCTGCAAAATATACTAAAAGAACTACACCTAAACCAGCACCAGCATTTACGCCTAACAAGCTTGGACTAGCCAATTCATTCCGAGATATAGTTTGAAAAATTGCACCAGACATAGCAAGGCCCATACCAATAAATACAGCCAAGATGGTGCGAACTAAACGGAAATCAAAAACTGTGAGTTTTTCTACATCATTACCACCGCCAAAGAGAATGCGAATAAGATCAGATGTAGACATATCACTAAAGCCTGTATGAAGATGTCCATACATGGCACCTAACAACATGAGCGTCATAACGAAAGAGTAGGCAAAAAAGCGTTTTTTCATCTTATTTTCCTCCCTTACGATTTGCTAAATAAATAAAGAATGGAACACCTACAAGAGCAGTAATGGCACCTAATGGTGTTTCGAATGGAGGATTTACGATACGAGCTACAACGTCAGCAATCATAACAAGTACTGCACCAAAGAGTGCAGAGAATGGAATTACAAGACGATAATCGATGCCTACCAGTTTACGTGTTATATGTGGAATAACGAGACCTACAAAGCCGATCGGACCGGCTAGAGCAACAGCAGAACCGCTAAGAATAAGTACAGTCAAACCAGATAATACACGTACACGATTTAAATTACTGCCAAGACCAATAGCTACCTCTTCGCCAAAGCTTAAGAGCGTAACAGATTTAGATACGTACATGGCAATAAGAATACCAATGAGTGTCCAAGGTAATACGAGTAATACTTGTTCCATACGAATACCACTAATACCGCCTGCAGTCCAAAAGCTTAACTCTTGTGCCACTTGGAAGTACACAACAAGCATATGTGTAACAGCCACAAATACTGCACTAATAGCCGTACCTGCAAGTGCAAGATATACAGGAGTAGCTTTACCACCTACGCGTTTAGCAAGAGCTAAAATGAACAGTGTTGCCAATGCGGCCCCACCGAAGGAAAACAAAATACTTCCATTTAAGGTTAAATAAGGAAATAAAATCATCCCAACAGCTAAACCAAAACTGGCACCTGCGTTAATCCCCAAAATAGAAGGACTTGCCATAGGATTGTTGGTAACACCTTGCATCAGTGCACCTGATACGGCAAAGCTGATACCTACAACGATACCTGCTATCATACGTGGCAAGCGCAATGTTTGAACGATCATCTGACCTATACTATTAGGATCATAGTTAGTAAAGGATAAAATAATATCATCTAGGCTGATATAGCGTATCCCAATGAAGAGTGAACCAAGAGATGTGGCAATTAAAATAGCTAAAGCCAGTATACCTAGTAGCGTAGTTTTAGCTGCGCGCCCTCCCCTTGTTTCTACGTCATAATTGCTCATAAGAACTCCTTACAATACGAAATACTATAGAATTTACTGATACATTATATCAACAATGCTCTATCTATTTCAATAATAAATCTCAGTATCATTTATAGCAATAATGCAATGTTAAAAACAAAATAAGTAAATCTTTATAACTATACAGAATTATATCCAACAATTTTTATTCCTATAATCATATATAAACATTATTTCTATAAAAAAAGAGCAGTAACCTTAAGGCTACTACTCTAAGTTATGAGTAAATATTCTGATTTGATGTACAATAAAATATATTTAAAGTACTAAATTTACCTATTTAATTGATTCCTATTATTAAAAAATGCTCTATACGCTAATTGACAAGTAATAAAGCAAGCAATCGATATAGTAGATAAACTCATAAATGTCACGATCATTTGATATTTTACAGCTTCAAGTGGAGGCATTCCCGCTAAGATTAGACCTGTCATCATTCCTGGTAAAGCCACGATTCCTAAAGTCTTAGCGCTATCTACAGTAGGTTGCAATCCAGTCTTTATAACATCTCGCACGATGGCTTTTGACGCTTGCTTAGGCGTACTTCCTAACGCTAGTTTAATTTCCACCTCTTGTTGGCGTAACTCAAAATTTGATAGCATTTGTCGATAACAAAGGCCAATTGCCACCATAGCTCCACTAATAACCATCCCTCCAACAGGAATCACCTGATAAGCAGTAAAGTTAAGCACACCTGTTAGAAGCAAAATCGATAATGTAATGCTTGCACCTACGGTTATGGCAAACCAAGAAATCCACAATGCATATGGTATTCCCTTACCGCGTTTAGAAGAATTATAGGCTGCATTAATAGCCATAAAACCTAATAATCCGATTATGAATATAGGACTTTCAGTACTAAAAATATAAGCTAAAATAAAGCCTATGGCAAATAACTGTATGGTAGCTCGTAAAGCACTTATAAAAATATCTTTCTCTAACTTCAACTCCTGCCGATAGGACATAAACATACTTATAATAACTAATATAGATGCAAGACATAATGACATGGCTGAAATAGCATGAAATTGACTCACCGTAATACCTCCTCTTTAGCTAATGATCCATCTACAATTGTAATGCGGCGATTAGCCTTACGTAAGCTTTGTTCCTCACTATGTGTTATTGCTATGATGGTCATCCCATTATTATGAAGTTCATCGATTACCTGTTCCACGATAGCCGTGTTAACAGCATCTAATGCAGAGGTAACCTCATCTAAAAGCAATACTTTAGGTTCAAAGATAAGGCTTCGAATGAGACAAATCCGTTGCATTTCTCCACCAGATAGTTCATCATTATGGCGCTCAAGATATTCAATAGGCATATGAAGTAAATCGAAAAGATATTTGATACGAATCATATCAGGTTCCATACCTCGAATATCATAAGGGAACAAAATATTACGACGCACCGTTTTTGCAAACAAGTAAGGTCTTTGAAAGCAATAACCTACCTCTTTTCGATAACTTTCTGGATCTATAGTGGTTAAATCACGTCCATTATAAGTAATAATCCCTGAGGTAGGACTAATCAAATCACTGCATAATTTTAAAAGTGTACTTTTACCACTACCAGAAGGGCCTACAACAGTGAGATACTCTCCTTCATGTACAGATAGAGACACATCACGGATAATAGACTTTTCGTTTACAACATAGGATATATTAGATAACTCTAATAGTGCCATAATGCCTCCGATCATATTTCAAGACTCTATGATATATTTAATAATCACTTTAAATTATATTATATTATACCAATACAACTTACACCATAATAAACAATAAAAAATCCCTAGTGGAAACCACTAGGGATTAATAGTCTTGTAAAATTAAGCTTCTACAGGGTATACGCTAACTTTACGGTTATAACGACCAGCACGTTCAAATGCTACTTTACCAGGCACAAGTGCGAATAAAGTGTCATCTTTACCGATACCTACATTAGTACCAGGGTGGAAGTGAGTACCACGTTGACGAACGATGATGTTACCGCTCTTTACGATGGAACCATCATGGCATTTAACACCAAGACGTTTAGATTCACTATCACGACCATTACGAGTACTGGACACACCTTTTTTATGTGCGAACAATTGCAAATCAAAAGTAAACATTAAGTTCACCTCCTATATTTCGTGAATTTGGACAAACTCTGGATATTGACGGCTAATTTCCTCTAAACCGAGAAGCATAGTCCCCAGAATATCCTGTCCACTCTGATTAATCGTACCAGAGAGAACTATATCACATTGACCTTCGCTATTCGTATACTCACCTTCTTGTTGAGCAATTTGGGTGAGGCCTAACATCGCCGTTGCCGATAAGGCAGACACTGCAGCACATACGATATCGAAGCCATGTTCATCATATCCTGCATGACCGGACATATGACAACCAATAACTTGACCATCACTATTCCGCTGGATTCCAATGGAAACCATAATTAAGCTTGGATAGATTCAATACGAACTTTTGTGAACGGTTGACGATGGCCTTGACGACGACGGTAGTTGGATTTAGCTTTGTATTTGAATACTAAAATCTTTTTACCTTTACCATGCTCAAGAACTGTACCTGTAACTTTTGCACCGTTTACAAGAGGAGCGCCAACTTTAACGTCGCCGTCATTCACTACAGTCAAAACTTCTTCGAATGTAACGGAATCGTTAGCAGCTGCTTCCAATTTTTCGATAGTAATTACATCGCCTTCAGCAACGCGATATTGTTTACCACCAGTTTTAATAATTGCGTACATGAGAACACCTCCTTGTTATCGAACTCGCTGAATTCGGTATCCCGACCCGAACTTCGGTCGGGCGTTTAAACCTGCTTCACGCGGATTGCAAAGTTCAGAAAACCGAACTAATACTGATATAGTATATACTATTTACACTATCATGTCAAACCAAAAACTACAGAATTCGCCTAGTTTTTAACACTTATATATACAGAGCTTTAAAATTCTCCGATAATTCCAAGGTGCTGTAAGAGTATCTTTGTACCGATGAGAATTAATACACCTCCACCAACTATATCTGCATATTTTCCAACAAATTGGCCCATAAATTTACCTAAGTACACACCAATTAAAGAAATGCCAAAGGTAATAATACCAATCATGGTAGAAGCTTCCCATACATTAATAGGTAAGAACGCAAAGGTCAACCCTACAGCCATCGCATCGAGACTGGTTGCTACGGAGAGCATCACCATCTCCCAGACACCTAAAAATTGCTTATCATCGTCCTCTTCATCATCATCGCTAAGCCCTTCTCGAATCATAGCGATACCTAAATAGCCAAGAAGACCAAAGATAATCCAGTGATCCCAATCAGATATGACATCGATAAATTGACGTCCTATGAGCCAACCGATGAGGGGCATTAGGAACTGAAACAAGCCAAAGAGAAAGGCCAAAGTGACCTTCCGACTATTCTCACCTACAGGCATTGTCAGCCCCTTACCAATAGATACGCCAAAAGCATCCATGGCAAGACCAATACTAATTAATACAATTTCAAATATAGACACTATACTCACCTATAAACAAACTACTTACTTATTCGGCTATAGCCATCAAGGAATATCCTTCTCGACTAATTTGTGGATTTACTACAATAGAAATCTTGCGACCTATAGACCCACCTAAATCCTCGACAATAGCTTTTGTTAAATACTGAGCCACCTCCGGATGAACTTCGATTTCTAGATTCGTTTTAATACGTCCTGATTTAAATAACTCGCGGATGCGACGCACAATCTGCATATATACAGTACGACCCGACAACATATAGCCCGTACCACCGCATTGAGGGCATGTATCAAACATCAAGGTTTGCAAGCCTTGGCGAGCTCGTTTTCGCGTCATCTCTACGAGGCCAAGCGAACTAATGCCGCATACAACGGTTTTCATTTTATCTAACTTAGCTTGTGCCCCCAACAATTTTAATAACTCTTGTTGATGTTCTTTATCTTTCATATCAATAAAATCGATGACGATAATACCACCGATATCACGCAAGCGCAATTGACGACAGATCTCTTTTGCCGCCTCTTTATTGACTGTAAAAGCTAAATCTTCTAGTTTATTAGATTTACCAGTATAATGAGCAGAATTTACATCAAATACGGTGAGAGCCTCCGTATGATCAATACGGATTGACCCTCCAGAAGGAAGATTAATATCGCGAGAGATAAGATCTTCTAATTGCGGTTCAATATGGTTTGCTTTAAAGATAGGTGTGCTATCGCGATGACGTGTTACTTTAATTTGTTGCGATGTAGGGCCATGACCTAAGAGATCCATCAATCGATCTTCACCCATATCGGAATCGACGATGATTTCTTCTACATTGCGATGAGCATAGTCCCGCACAAGACGGAACCAGAAATCTGCGTCACTATATAAATCTGTACCGCTCTTAGCCACCTTAAAGCGCTTCAACACATGTTGCCATGTACGCCACAAGTAATCCATGTCACGGCCTATTTCATCAGCACTAGCCTTAGCTGCCGCAGTGCGAATAATAAAACCGCAACCTTCTTGTACATAAGGTGCTGCTAATTCTTGCAACTTTGCACGCAAGGCTTCGTCAGTAATCTTTTTAGAAATATGCATGCCTTCAGAATACGGTAAAAGCACCATAAAGCGGCCCGCCAAACTGACATCAGCAGTTACGCGAGCACCTTTACCAAGCATTTCTTCTTTCACTACTTGAACGAGAATTTGTTGCCCCACAGATAAGCGTGGCAAAATTTTCTGTTCCTTCCCTTGTTGTAAGTTCAAGTACGCATTTTGAGAGCCCCCAATATCAACAAAGGCCGCTTGCATACCATTCAATACATTCTTTACTGTGCCTTTGTACATATGATTTGCCATATGAGACTCATCGGTACGCTCCAAGACAAAGTCCACTAGCTGACCTTCTTCGTCTATAACAGCCATCCGAATTTCTTCGCGCATAACATTGACCAAAATTTTATGCATCCTATCCCTCCCTTCTTTGTCATCTAAATTATAATTAGTAATTAATCTCTAAAGGCGTATAACGGCCTTCTTCATTTTCTACCATAATTGCTTTACGGTGAACTTCGTAGCTAGTTGTAATAGGCCAATTATATTGGTCCTTACCTAGATTCCACACTTCGCTAGGTTTAATAGTACCTTGCGGATAAATGCCGATACCCATTGTAAGGGTCACCATACCGTCCTTAACGGAGGCTACGATGGGTTCTTTTACAAACTCTTTTACATCAATGGTACGAGTTTTCTTAGGTGTTACCTTTTCATAAGAAATTTCCGTTGCTTCATTAAAAGGTTTGAGTAACGCATCCCAATCAGCATTTTCATCTGTCACAGGACCTGTTACCTCATAGATAGCAAAATTACAGATGGCCATCATCTTTTTCACCTTTTCAGGCATTTCTTTACCGTCTAGTACTTCAAGTCCTGGAGGTGCTACGCGATTTAAACGGTCCATAATGGACTCTAAACTATCCTCTTCAAGCACATCCATATCGATATATTCAGCCGCTGCCGTTACGCCTAAAGCAAGAGCAGAGGAAAAGCTAATTTTCATATGAGGGTTAAAGCCTTCAGAATATGCCATTTTAATTTCTGCTCGACGTATCATCCGCTCTACAGCTTGAGCATAATCAAGGTGTGACAGGAATCGTAATTCTTCGCCCTTATTTAAGGCCAAACGTAACTTTTTCAACTCTGCCACCCTCCTTATAGTCAATAATAGCTGTATTGAGCTCTGGACATACATTACAGCCCTTACATGGAGCTCGACGACAATCGCCTGTAAGATTAGCTGCTACCGCTTGCTCCCACTCACGCTTTAAGAAAGCTTTACTTACAGTACAATCTAAATGATCCCAAGGCAATGGCTCATCGAAATCTCGTGTACGACGTGCAAAATACGCAGGATCCAATCCGCAGTCAGCGAATGCTTTCAACCAAGCTTCATAGTTAAAGAACTCAGTCCAACCATCAAATTTACAACCAGCTTTCCAAGCCTCTACGAGAACTTTAGATAGTCTACGATCTCCGCGAGCAAAAGCGGCTTCCATGTAGCCAGTATAACCATCATGATAGTGATAAGAAATGTTACGATTATTGATGAGAGACTTCAAGTAACGTTGTTTACGATGAATCTCCTCCACATCTTCTTGACCATACCATTGATATGGAGAATGTGTTTTTGGTACGAAGAAGGATACGCTCACCGTTACAGAACCATTACGTTTGCCTGTAATATCACGGTGCAAGTCAAGCACCTTGTACGCAAGATCTGCAATACCAGCCAAATCTTCGTCTGTTTCTGTAGGAAGCCCCATCATAAAATACAATTTAACCGTGTTCCATCCTGATTTGAAGGCATTAGTACATGCGGCCAACAAATCTTCTTCACTAACGCCCTTATTGATAACGTCACGCATCCGTTGCGTACCTGCTTCAGGCGCAAAGGTAAGACCACTCTTGCGCACTTGCTGTACCTTTTTCGCAATATCGATAGAGAAGCTATCAATACGCAATGACGGTAAGCTAACGCTAACTTGTTTATCTTTAAACTCTTCCATGAGCATATCTACGAGTTCAGGCAATTTAGAATAGTCCGCAGAGCTCAAACTCATCAAGGATATTTCATTGTACCCCGTATTGGCAATTGTATCTTTAGCAATCTGTAACAAACGTTCTGGCGTCTTTTCACGAACCGGACGATAGAGCATACCGGCCTGACAGAAACGACAACCACGCGTACAGCCACGGAATAACTCCAATACAGCACGGTCATGCACTATATCAAGGAACGGTACAACAGGCTTTGTTGGATAGAATACATTCTCTACATCCTCTATAATACGTTTCTCAACGGTTGCAGGTACGTCTTCGAAACGCGGCGTAATCGATTTAAAATCGCCTTGTTCGGTGTATTCTACATCGTATAAAGCCGGGCAATATGTGCCAGGAATTTGGGCTACTTTACGCAAAAAGCCTTCTTTGCCACCTGGGAAGCCTTTGGCTTTTTCTGCTTTAAATAAGTCGATGAATTCATCGCCCCACTCTTCGGATTCACCGAGGGATACGATATCAAAGAAATCAGCAATAGGCTCTACATTATACGCACAAGGGCCACCGCATACAAGCAGTGGAAAATCTAAATCACGCTCCTTAGCATACATAGGAATGCCTGCTAAATCGAGCATATTTAAAATGTTAGTAAAACTCATTTCATATTGAAGCGTAAATGCTAACACATCAAAGTCTTTAATAGGCGTACGTGTTTCTAAGGAAAATAATGGAATATTACGCTTGCGCATTTCCTCTTCCATATCGTGCCACGGTGCAAATACGCGCTCGGCTACCGCATCTTCACGACGGTTTACGAGACCATACAAAATCTTGATGCCCAAATGACTCATGGCCACTTCGTACACATCGGGAAAACCTAAAGCCATAGTTACATCAACAGTACTGTGATCTTTCACGATACTATTGTATTCGCCGCCCGTGTAGCGAGCAGGCTTTTGGACATGTTGTAACCATGACGTATCTAATTGAATCATACATCCTCCGTCTTTAATGAAAGACTTCTTTCACAATCAATCCTATGAAAGGATATTAAAATATATATTTTGTCCGCTGTCTAGCAATATTTAATAAAATGCCAATGCTCAGCATATTAGTTGTTAGCGCACTAACACCATAGCTAAGGAAAGGCAACGGAATCCCCGTTACAGGCATGATACCAATCGTCATTCCTACGTTTACGAGCACTTCAAAGGCAAACATCGTACCAATACCCGTTGCTAATAACATACCAAAATTATCATTGCAGGTATATGCTACTTGAATACTGCGATAAATAAGCATAAACAATAATAGCAATACTACAATGCATCCTACAAAGCCAAATTCTTCGCCGATTACAGAAAAGATAAAGTCCGTATGATTTTCTGGTAAAAAGTTCAACTGACTTTGAGTACCATTAAAGATACCTTTACCAAAAATCATACCCGACCCGATGGCAATCTTAGATTGAATGATATGATAGCCAGAACCGAAGGGATCAATATCTGGATTTAAAAATACTAGAATACGTTGCTTTTGGTATTCTTTCAGTACAAACCAGCCCAAAGGCATCAAGAGTAAAGTCACGCTCGCAATGATTTTTATAAGCTTTGTTTTGATACCAGATATAAAGAGCATCCCTACAAATATAGCAATATATACGAGGGATGTCCCCAAGTCAGGTTGTAAGAATACGAGAAGGATAGGAATCCCTACATATAACACTGGCATCAATAGGGATTTAAAAGTATCTAACTTGCCAATGCGCGGTTCTAACATTTTAGCCATACAGATAATCATCAATAGTTTAGAAAACTCTGAAGGCTGGATAGTAATTGGCCCCAGTTGAATCCAACGCTGTGCACCTAGTGCGGAGGTACCAACTACCATGACTGCAATTAACATAAGCATGGTAATCACATAAATCATATTCCCCCACCCTTTAAGGCGATGGTAATCTAGAAATTGCATGCCTATAACGACAGCTATATTTGCTAAAAAGAATACGAGTTGTTTTACCACTAAACTACCAAAACCGATAGCTTCATGATTCACATGGGTAGCACTACCAATAGCTGTAAGACCAATTCCGACAAGTAATATAGTACATATGATGATAGTCCAATCGCTATCTGTCCATATTTTACGCCACATCATATCACCTATTTCAACTTGCTACGGCGCCACAAGCTTTGTTTCCCTTGCACCAATAAGCGTTGCGTGGTCCAACCGCCACGATTAATGTAATGAACATTGTTAGAATCCTCAAAAATAGACTCACCTACTGTTGCAAGACTTGGTGTACTATCTTGCTCCTTCGATGTTTTTTTCTTAGTTACATAAGCATCGAAGTGCTTTTGTACATCGTAGTCTTCCCAACACTCACCGGTAGTTACATAATCAACAAGAGGTGCTAACATAGCTTTTAGTTCACTAGAAACAAATTCTAACAAACGACCATCTTGTGTATAGGTCAAAATATCCTCATCATAAGGAATTATAGCCCCTACATATTCAGCGCGAAGGACTTCTAACATATCATATAAATGGATATCCTCTCCATCGATAGGTACTGCATTAAAAGCAATAGCATAATCACGAATATTATGTTCTTGACATACTTGAATCATGCGTGCCCCATTACGCAAGGATACCCATAAAGGATGCGTCACCACGATGCAGCGATTTACTAATTCTAAAATAGACTCTATGCCCTTACCAATACCAGCAGGAGCATCAATTAAAATATAGTCATATGTCTCAGAGAGGCGACGGACTAATTTTTTATATTTTTTACGACCTATATCTTCCCAACGAGCGCTTTGGCTAGCTGGTAGGAAATCTAAGTTTTCATCAATTGATACGATGGCATCATCCATATAGTCTTTATCTTCGCTCGCATCTAATGCGTCGTAAATAATTTCATTTGCCACTCCTAACACAAGGTCTAAATCGCGCAATCCAAAATCTCCATCACAGAGCAATACGCGATGCCCTACATTGCTTAAGGCTGAACCCAAGCAAGCGGTAATCGTAGTCTTACCTACGCCCCCCTTACCGGATACAACGCCGATTATCTCGCCCATACTAATCCTTTCTTGGTTGTCCACTAGTTACCGCATTCTGAGGTTTTTGCCCTTTATTAATACTTGTCCCCGTAGCAGTTTCCTTATTGCTCTTACTATTTGTATCATTAGATTTCTTATTCACTGGTACATTGAAGTACGCAGCCAATATATCTCGTACGATAGGCCCTGCAGAGCCCGCACCAAAGCTACCTTGCTCAACAAGTGCAACCACTACAATTTGTGGCTTATCATATGGTGCATAGGCTACAAACCAGCCGTGATCTCTGCCATGTGCATTCTCTGAAGTACCTGTTTTACCAGCTACATCAATAGGGAATCCTTTAAACAACTCCCCTGCTGTACCACCTTCATTAGTAACATCACGCAAGCCTTCACGAACAAGATCCATAATATTTTTTGGTACAGGTAAGATACCGAGCTTGTCTGGGCCAAAGATTTCTTTTGGCGTGCCATCCTTATTATCAATACGGCTCACTACATATGGGCGGTATTTAATGCCACCATTTGCTACTTCACTGAGCATAACAGCCATTTGTAATGGTGTCACCAAAGTAAAAGACTGACCTATGGCCGCATCAAAGGTTTCACCTAAATACCAATCTTCATCATACACTTTGCGTTTATAAGCAGGACTTGCCATATTACCAGAGGCCTCACCAACAAGATTGATGCCTGTCTTTTCGCCAATACCAAAGTAGCCAGCATATTTTACAAGTCCTTCTATGCCAACGCGATTGCCCATTTCATAGAAGTAAACATTATCTGATTTTGCAAGAGCTTTATTAAAGTTAAGCCACCCTAATGCTTCACCTTCTGCATTTCGTTTATCGATAAGCCAATGTTTACCACTATCAAAAATCATTTCTTCAGGGCTAACCTTTTTAAGATCTAAAGCCGCCGTACCTGTAATAATCTTGAACGGAGAACCTGGTGGATATTCACCAGAAATAACCTTATTATCAAATGGATGATTCTTATCGTTATTCAATTGATTCCACTGTGCCGTTGTAATCCCCTTCGCAAACCAATTAGGGTTAAACTCAGGGGCGCTGACCATGGCCAAAATGGCACCCGTATTTGGATCCATTGCTACTACAGCAGCTCCTTGAGCTGGAATGCCTTGGGCACGCAACTGTTCTAATTGGTTCTTAACAGCTTCTTCAGCAGCCTTTTGTAGATTTGCATCTATTGTCAAATGGATATTAGATCCAGGCACTGTATGCTTTCTATCTACCTCCGCAACCGGTCGGCCTGTAGCATCAACCTCTACCTGTTTACCACCATCAGTGCCACGCAAGATGGAATCATATAGTTTTTCAAGACCAGAACGGCCTAAAATAGTACCACCACTAATAAGGGTATTTGGATCTTGCTGTTTTAGCTCTTCTAATTCTTCTTCGCTCACTTCACCCACATACCCAAAGAGCTGAGAAGCCATCGTTTCATATGGATAATAGCGAAGTGGTTCTACATCTATGGTAACACCTGGTAATTCATGACGATGCTCTTCGATGCTTGTAACTACGTCCATAGAAATATCATTAGCAATACGAATTGGCTCATAACCATATTTATGATCATTTACCTTTTTTGTAATATCTTCTGGTTTAATTTTCAGCAAAGTTGCCAACTTAGCAACTTCACCTTCGTCTAGAGCCTTCCCCGTAGGCAAAATGGAGATAGTGTATGCCGGTCTAGAACCTACTAAGATCTGACCATTTCGATCGTACATAATACCACGAGCAGCTGTCATGGATACCATGCGCAAACGGTTGCCTTCTGCCTTAGCTTGGTAATAACCACCAGACAAGATTTGCAACGACATCAGGCGTAATGCCAAGACTATAAATATGCCGGCTACAATGTAAAAGAGTACATCAAAGCGATTCGTTTTTCTTCGTTTATAGAGGCCTTCAAGCACTCTTTCACCCCCTTAATCCTTACCAAATATAACCTTGTTGTTCATCATCTTTACGCCATAACAAACCATGCACAATAGCGCCTAACAAGCCATTCCAGAACATCACGGGTAATACCATATGCCACAAGTATAGTCCAAAGTGCAAATCGCCACCACTAGCTAATATCATAAAGCTACGAATAACGCCATCTAGCAGCGTACAAATAGCTACTATACCACTAGACCAATACCAGCGTTCTTCATAGATACGATGCTTTACGGCAGATAGTAGGTATACCACAATTACGTAAGGGAATAGATGGAGCCCAAAAAAGTTAGATATCAATACATCATGTACGATACCCCCAACAACAGCGGATATCAGCCCCATACGACGACCTTTAAATAAAGTAATCATAACAATTATCGTCAAAATTAAGTTTGGTAACCAATTTGTATGGAAAATAGTAGGCAATAATTGCACTTGTATAAAATATATTAAAAATCCAGAGAGAGCTAAAGCTAGACGCATCATTGTTTAACGGCCCCCTTTGCACCCTCTACTTGATCTCGTTGTGTTTGAGGCACAAGTTTAGGCTCAAGTTCTGGTTTTTGTGGTGCGCTTAGAGAAGACGAGGTAAGCACAAAAACTTCTTCTAAACGATGAAAATCTACACTCGGTGTGACTACCGCATTTTTAACAAATCCTTCCGAATCATTTTCGATAGATTGCACGTTGCCAACAGGTAAACCTTTCGGATAAATTCCGCCATATCCAGAGGTAATCAACTTATCACCTACCAATACATCACCATCGCGAGCAATATTTACCATAGATGGTGTACGAGGTGTATTGCCATTACCTTTTACAACGCCAGACAAACGAGATTCAGGTCGTTGTACAAGGATACCTATTGCGCTACGCGGATCAAGAATGGTTTGAACGCGAGCAGAATGCGGATATACATCTGTAATAAAACCAACGACACCACTAGGTACAACAACAGCCATATTAACTGCCATACCTTCTTCACTCCCTTTATCAATGGTGAAAGTATTTGTCCAAGTACCGTAATCCTTTGTAATGATACCTGCTAAGGTCATGGAGAATTCTGGATGGCTACTCTTATAGTTTAAAAGCTGACGAAGGCGAATATTCTCTGCCACTACTTCATCGTAGTTAACTACCTTTTGTTCCAATGTAGCTTTACGAGATGCTTCCTCTTCGCGTTCGATAGTAGAGAAAATAGCATTATTAAGTACTGTAAAGCTAGTTTGGACGCCCTCTAATAAACGAGCTGACCCATAAGAGAAAGGCGTTGTAATTCCTTCAAGGGTAACCGTAACAAAGGGAATACTAGTCCGTTGCTTCCACGCAAAGCCGAGCAATGCCATTAGGATACAACCAATGACAACGATGATAATTAACTTTTTATCTGACTGTATCATGCTAGTCTCGGCCCTTTCTATTCTTAGAATTTACAATAAAACGCGATAAGCTCACCAAATCAGATGAGGCCCCATTAAGGCCTACCACAACTTTTGTTTCAGGTGCTTCAGGAACGTGAACAGGTACACCTACTTCAGTACCAATCCGATCCGCTAATCCAGATAGTCTTGCTGTACCGCCAGTAAGCCATATGCCATGTTGCATAATATCAGCCACGATTTCTGGTGCCGTAGCACGAATCATTTGCTTAACCTCATCCAAGAGTCCTATCAAACATTCATTTACAACTTGGTACACTTCAGATTGATGAATCACACAACGTCTACCTAAGCCGTTCATCATATCGCGCCCCTGAAAGGCATACTCTGCATCCTCTAAAGGAGCGATAGCTGTACCTAATGTATGCTTAATATCTAATATGGTCTCATCAGATACGATAACGCCAAAACACTCACGCACATAGCGCAATAAGGCATTATTAATATCAGAACCACCAAAACGAATTGTTTTGCTATCTACGATACCACCTAAAGAAACAATCCCCATATCAATAGTGCCACCACCGATATCAATAACCATAGATCCTTGCGCTTCAAAGATAGGCACACCACAACCAATAGCAGCCGCCACAGGTCGTTCAATGAGGAATACCTCTCGAGCACCAGCTTGAATAACAGCATCCATCATAGCTCGTTGCTCAACATCGGTCATGCCACAAGGAACCCCTACGACAACGCGGGCTCGACGCAACGCATTAGACACCTTATTAAGAAAGTAGCTAAGCATAGTATGCATAACACGATAGTCAACGATAAATCCATCCTTTAAAGGCGTTAACGGACGCCACATATCGGGCATGCGCAATACGAGGCGCGCCGCTTCATCACCAACGGCTACTACTTTTTCTTGTTTTGTATCAGTTGCTATAATCGATGGTTCGCTTATAACAGTCCCTCGCGTCCCCCCCATGAGGCGCGTTTGTATGGAACCAATATCTATACTTACATCTTTTCCTAGAGTAGGTAAAATGGAACTCATAGTAATTTCTCCTTCATTACATCATCATTCCATTTTACCATATATAACGCGACTTTTTCCATTGATATCAGTACCTTTCCTTTTGTTAAAAGCACAGATAACGCATAATCCCTGTACTCATAAGTCATACATAAAAATTACATAACTTCATACATATAATCTCATACACAATAAGGAAAAGCACTCATTTATAGGAACTTACCCATGCGTCAAAATTAGGTATAGTTCAAAATGAGTGCTTTTAATAATCTTACTTGGCTTTGTTCAGTTTATTTAGGCTCAGCTCAATTTACCAATTTCGCTGAGGCTCGTAAATTCATTATCCCCTATAACAATATGATCAAGTACAGGAATCCCCATAAATTGACCAGCACTAACAAACATTTTCGTTAGCCGTATATCTTCATCACTTGGTCTACTATCACCTGACGGGTGGTTATGGATTAGAATAATAGCCGCCGCATTGCATGCTATAGCTTTTTTAAATACTGCTCTTTGCTCTACAAGGCTTGATACCAATCCACCATTAGAGATATGCTCCAACTGAATAAGCTTATTTCGAGATGTTAGCATGGCAGCCCACACATGTTCCACATCTTCGTGCCGCAGTCGTTCCATCACATATTGAGCTATTACAAAAGGTTGCGAAAAATCTTCATAAGTCTCTTTAATCTTAAGCTCCCCTAGACGCCTACCCATTTCAAGTGCTGCGCATAGCGTCACTGCTTTATCTCTACCAATACCCTTGATTTTGGTTAGATTATCTACGGTCATTCGGTTAAGACCATATACGCCATCATCAAAGGATTGTACGATATCACTTGCCAAAGAAATCGCAGATTGCCCCTTTACCCCTGTACGCAATAAAATAGCCAACAACTCCTCCATTGCCATATGTGAAGGGCCTAAGGCGAGAAATTTTTCTCGCGGGCGCTGGAATGGTAGCATATCTTTTACACTTACTGTTGGTACTTCCATAGAATCTCTCCATTCAAATAGATAACACCATTTGTAAATCAAACAATAAACACATCTACTCTCTTAAAAATTATTCAGCACAGCACAGCACAGCACAGCACAGCACAGCACAGCACAGCACAGCACAGCACAGCACAGCCAATTATATCACTATCTGTCTAATACGCTAGTACTATTTTGCCCCTAACGCCTTGCACAGTTCCTCGTATACATGTTCAACTGGTAACCCTACCACATTAGTATAAGAGCCCTCTATTTTATCTACCCATAATGCACCTTTTCCTTGGATGCCATAAGCTCCAGCCTTATCCATCGGTTCCCCACTAGCAATATAAGACTCAATTTCAAAGGGTGCTAATTGTTTAAAATATACTTTTGTTTCATTGTGAAAAACTATCTCCTCCCCTTTGATGAGTAACGCGACTCCAGTGATTACAGAATGTGCTCTACCCGATAAATGCTCCAACATATGGCGTGCATCGGATTCATCATGTGGCTTTCCTAATACTTTATTATCAAGGACAACAATAGTATCTGCGCCTAACACAATACTTCTATCAGGAACACCTACAGCACAACGAGCCTTACCTAATGCTTGGGCTTTCACCATTTCAATAGGGTTGTCGTAACCCTCATTAGATTCCTCATAAGTACTGGATACAACAGTATGATCAATCCCAACCTGTGTTAATAATTCAGTTCTACGTGGTGATTGACTCGCCAAATATAATCCAGCCATATACGCTCCTTCGTATTAAAAAACTTGTACATAAAATTCTTGGTATAACCAAACTATCCTGCCTATCCCCCAGAACTTACCATCCTTTACATAGTTGTTCCTTTATCTTCTTCTGAAGAAATTAATCTTTCATAATATTCTTGTACATCTTCTCCATGTTTTACCGCATCAGCTCGCACCGCTGCATAAAATACGATATCCGCTTGAGGCACACGAATACGGCCAGGCACATGCTCTTCTAATATTTCAAAGAATCTATCGTCGGCTTTCAACAGCAAACGACCATTTTTAACTTTATTTCCATCTACAATAGAATACACAAGAGACCAAATCGGGCGCGGGTCAGAGGTAGAACATTTTCTATATTTATAGCGGTATTTAATATTTGTCAACAACTCACGTTCAAACTTGAACACCCCATCAATCATGTTATAATCTACTTCAAAATGGCGATTTCTAAAGATAGAGTGCTCTTCAATCACAAGCTTTGTATCTGTCAAAATATATGTATATCGACTAACAGCCTGTTTAACCATAACAATGATGGCCATAATTTCAATAAAATACTCAGCTAATAAAACCGTATGTAATTGAATACTGCGATACGTTGTATAAGCTGCTGCACACAACAATAAAATCACAAAAAATACTACCAATAACTCTGCACTTCTGGTGCGCTGAGATTTTTCTTTATATAATACTGTCATGCTTTACCCCTTTTAAAGAAATCACTAATTAATAACTATACATCCTATTATAAGATATTCTATGCATAAAAACTACAAAAACCCCGTCCATATCCGAGATATAGACGGGGTTTTATGACTCTATTAGTCACTCAGTTCAGATGCGAACTATATTATTTTTTCAACGCTGCAGTAATACGTTGAGTATCACGAGCAATCATGATTTCTTCGTTTGTAGGAATTACGAAGATTTTAACCTTAGAGCCTTCAACACTGATTTCTTGTTCTTTACCACGAACATTATTGCGTTCAGAATCAATACGAGTACCTAAGTATTCCAAACCGTTACAGATTGCATCACGGTTACCAATACCGTTTTCACCAATACCAGCAGTAAAGATGATAGCATCTACACCGCCCATAACAGCAGCAAAGGCACCGATTACACGACGAACTTTGTAATGGAACATGTTCAATGCCAATTGTGCGCGTTTATTGCCATTAGCAGCAGCTTCTTCAATCACACGGAAGTCATTGGATACACCAGAAATCCCTAATACACCGGATTCTTTATTCATAACTCTATCAATTTCTTCATAGGTCATACCTGTTTTTTCCATCAAGAATGGAACGATAGCAGGGTCAATATCACCTGTACGCGTACCCATGATCAAACCGGACAATGGAGTAAAGCCCATTGTAGTATCGATGGAGCGACCACCTTTAATAGCAGCCACAGAGGAACCATTACCCAAGTGGCATGTGATGATACGAAGATCAGTCATATGTTTACCCATTAATTCTGCACAACGTTGCGCTACATATTTATGGGATGTACCATGGAAGCCGTAACGACGAATACCATAATCTTCATAATAAGAGTAAGGAAGCGCATACATATATGCTTCTTTTGGCATAGTTTGATGGAATGCAGTATCAAATACAGCAACTTGAGGTACATTTGGCATAATAGCTTCACAAGCTTCAATACCTTGAATGTTTGGTGGGTTATGCAATGGTGCAAGAGAAGCACATTCTTCCAATGCTTCCATAACTGCTGGAGTAATCAATACGGAATCAGCAAATTTTTCACCGCCGTGTACTACACGGTGACCTACAGCATCGATTTCATCCATAGAGGAAATAACACCAAATTCAGCATCAACTAAAATATCTAGCAAAATGCGAAGCGCTTCTTTATGGTTCAAAATTGGTTCAACGCGTTCTAATTTATCTGCATTAGGACGTTTGTGAGTGAAGATAGCATCTTGATCACCAATCTTTTCAAAAAGACCTTTTGCCAATTCTGTTTCAGTTGTCATATCAAGTAATTGATACTTCAAGGAAGAACTACCGCAGTTAACTACTAATACGTTCATCGATTAACCCTCTTTCTGTTGTGTAACTTGAATCTTGTTTTGAATTTCTTTGCTGATATCAGCACCTACCTGATCCTTTTCAGGATATTGGTAGACTATATTCCACAATACGCCATGATCTAAGAATACGTATTGAGAAATTCTAAATATTTGTCCTTGTGATGTAACAGTAACATCAAGCTTTTTAGCAGATGCACCTTCTAATGCTACGGACTCTTCTTTGATGGTCGCGCCTACTTTAGCAAATTCAGACTTACTGTGATTAATATACTCATCTACCGTAGGTAAAGGTTTATTTTCACCAGGCCGTAAAGCCTCAACCTCAATTACCATATGTTCTGTAACAGATCCATAAATATCAATTGGATACCCCTTATCAGACATATTTTTTGTACTTTTACCCATTTCATAAGGCAAAGCAATGGTAATTTCAGATTGACCAGCACGGATAACTTGATGGCCAAAACTATATGTATCCATTACATTTGTAGAGCCACATCCCGCCATTGCTAGCAGCACAGCACCGAGCAGAGCCCCTTGTAATGTACGTTTCCAATTTTGTTTCATCATATACCTCACATCAATTCAGCATTTACAGTTAATTATAGCCTATAGTGTCAAGAAAATCTATACTAAACTTAATATTTGCACATAACATCATTTCTATAACCAGGCCTTTTATATAGATATCATGAAATGTTATTTACAGCATTTCTTCGCTTTGTTACACTAACAATAATGAAAGGAGCCACTATGAAAACAATCGGTATCATCTGTGAATATAATCCATTTCACAATGGACATGCGCATCAATTACATACCTTAGCACAAGAGCATCCTGAGGCGCTGCGCATTTGTATCATGAGTGGTTCCTTTGTACAACGAGGAGAACCTGCTATTTTTTCTAAATTTGATCGTGCTCGTTGGGCTATTCTCGGTGGTGCAGACATCGTTATCGAGCTACCTACACTCTATTCTTTGGGTAGCGCACAACTCTTTGGAACAGGTGCTATTCGTATGGTAAAAGCTTTACATATCGATGCACTCTCCTTTGGTTCTGAAACGGCTGATCTAGATACACTCGTAGATATAGCTAAACGTATGGATTGTGAAAGTACTCAAGCAGTATTACGCACCTATATTAACGAAGGCATGTCCTATGGCTCTGCCTTTCGTAAAGCCCTCGATACAGAGATACTAAACACCCCCAATGCACTATTAGGACTTGAATATATTCGGGCAGGACTTAACTATCATCCTACCTTAAAATACATGCCAATCTTACGCATATCAAATCATCACGAAGCGAATATTACAAAAGATTTCCCTTCTGGTACAGCATTGCGTAAACTCATAACAGATATGGCTACAGGTAGTAACAATTGTAATATAAACCGTATCGTTCCTAAGACTATTGCAGATGATATGACTAATATAATTTCTAATGGTGCTTATGTAAACTATAACCGCTACTATGATATGGTCCATACTTTAAGTCGTCGTACTTCAACTAAGGAGCTAGAAAGCTTTGGAGAGTTCAACGAAGGCATTGAACACTTATGGTCCAAAGCGGCCCAACAACCTACGTGGAACTTGGCTATGAAGCAAATAAAATCAAAGCGCTATACCTATGCCCGTTTACAACGAATGGGAGCCTATCTCACCTTAAGAATACAAAAAGATTTACTACAAAGTGCTATACAGGAATCGCCACAATATGCTCGTTTACTGGCCTTCAACGATAGAGGTCGTCAATGGCTTCGAAATGATTTTGAAATACCACTTATTCAAAAATGGGCCAAAGCACCTAATGAATTAAATACGTTGGGACAAACGATGCATCAAATTGATACATTAGCTACAGATATACAAGCCTTATGCTTACATAATGAAGTTAAACGAATGGGTCATATGGACTACACCTATACGCCACAATACATAAAATAAGCAGAACTACAATCTGGTAGAAACATTCTGCACATAAATATAAGAGTCAAATAATTTAATTTTATTAAGTTAATCATCTTATTATATAGTAATACTCAAAAAGAAGAAGGGGTTACAATACAGATTATTCCTGTATTGTAACCCCTTCTTCACCATCCAGATCAGCGACGGCAACGCGTACACTTTCAAGATGTGATGTAGGAATATTTTTACCTACATAGTCCGCTCGTATAGGCAATTCACGATGACCACGATCGACGAGGACGGCCAATTGAATAGATCTTGGTCTGCCAGCCGTCATTAATGCATTTAAAGCAGCACGAATAGTACGGCCCGTATACAAAACATCATCTACAAGGATAATTGTCTTTTCCGTTGTATCAATCGTACACGGTTCCCCCTCTTTAGGACGAGCATCACGATCATCACGATACACTGCAACATTCAAAGACTCACAATCAATATGAATACCTTCTATACGCTCAATTTCCGCTTGTAAACGTTTTGCCAAAATGACACCACGCCGTTCAATACCTACAATTAACGCATTAGATAAACCTTTATTGCGTTCTAAAATTTCATGACTAATACGACGAATCGCACGCATTATAGCGTCTTGATCCATTAATAAGCGTTTCTTTTCCATATATACGCCCTTACAGCATAGGATTGTTCTATGCCCCTATATCCAAATAAGTAGTAAAAATAAGTACTTAAACAATCAATGTAAACATTTAGACTATTTTCGTTTATCTTCACGGTAGGTCTTAGCAAATTCTAAGCACGCCTCAAAATCAGCTGGTACCGGTGCTTCAAAGTGCATTTCTTCACCTGTAATAGGGTGTTTAACATCTAACGATTTAGAATGTAATGCTTGCCCTTCTATAGGAAAATCCATACGTCTATATCCATAAAATGGGTCATTAACAACAGGATGTCCAATATGAGCAAAGTGAACACGAATTTGATGGGTTCTGCCAGTCTCCAAATTACATTCAACCAATGTTTGATGACCATAACGCTCCAATACTTTAAAATGTGTTACTGCATCTTTACTGTTTTCAAAGACAACAGCCATTTTCATACGGTCCTTAGGATGGCGTCCAATAGGCGCCTTTATAGTCCCCTTTTCTTCTACAATATTGCCTTGTACTAGCGCCCAGTACGTACGTCTTGCAGAATGTGCTTTTACTTGTTCTGCTAAACCAATATGCGCTGCATCATTTTTTGCCACCATCATAACGCCAGACGTATCTTTATCTAAGCGATGCACAATACCTGGCCTAATTTCACCATTAATGCCTGATAGGTCCTTACAATGGAATAATAGAGCATTTACAAGGGTTCCAGAATAATTTCCTACTGCAGGGTGCACCACCATGCCACGAGGTTTATTAACAATAACAATATCGTGATCTTCGTATAAATAATCTAAAGGGATATCCTCAGGTTTAACCTCAATCGATTCAGGCTCTGGGATTTCTACATGAATTACGGTATCAGGTGTAAGCCGAAGATTAGCCTTCCCTACTTTATCACCTACTGTAACATGACCACCTTTAATTAAACTTTGAATATAGCTACGAGATCCTTCCATCTGTTCAGTTAAAAATACATCTAGTCTCATGCCTTCTTGCTCAGCACTTACAATATATTCATTCATCCTCTATTCCTCTTTGAGTCAAGTATAAGATATATATTTATTGACGAATCAAGTCAATGATTTATAAAGGGTCCTAATGATGAAAGTTATTCATGGTCCTCTTTCAATGAAAACAAATAAAATACAACAAAAGCTACACCTATACAAATACCAATATCTGCCACATTAAAAATAGGCCATACACGAAAATCAAAAAAGTCCACTACCCCATGAATCATGTATCGGTCAATGCCATTACCAATTGCACCTGCGACTAATAAGGCGGATCCGATTTGCAAAGTCCAATGGCCCTTAGCTAATCGCTTCCAATAAAAAGCACAAACAGCTAATAGAATAAAAGCTACTAGTAAAAAAAACCATCGTTGATTCGCTAACATGCCAAAGGCTGCACCGCGATTGATAATATAGGTAAGATGAAATACATTAGGAATAACAGGTAAAGATTCACCTAACAAAAAATGATTCATTACATAATATTTAGTTAATTGGTCCAATAATAACCAAATGATAAGTACTGTATAAAACAAGATTAACTCCCTTACTATAATATAATTCTTAATAGTCCTATTATACTAAGTTACGCAAATTTAGGCAAAATAAAAAGCCCCTCAATGAGGGGCGTGTTTTATTTGTGATTACTCAGCGGAAATTACAGAAACTGGGCAAACGGATTCGCAAGAACCGCAATCGATGCAAGCATCGCCAATTTCGTATTTAGTTTCGCCTTCAGTAATGCAGGAAACTGGGCAAACAGATGCGCAAGAACCACATTTAATGCAACCATCAGCAATAACTCTCATAATTAGGACCTCCATCAAAATATAAATCAGAACTTTTTATTATCATTTAGAAAGGCACTTGCCTCAACTTATGTTCTCATTATCACACAGTTCAAATTGAAAGTCAAATGAAAATGATAAAAAATTATATAATATTTTGCATAATAATTGTTCCTTTTTATCATAAAAAGCCTATATTTATATGTATTTTGATATTTCTTTTCATTTATGTAATTGAGTTTAATAATCAATAATTGAGAATGCACTAATTATCATTTCAATTAAAATACGTACTATTATACTAGGAATTCAATTATCAATATTTATTATCATAAAAACTATTTTTTTATTACAACAGATTTAACGCTTATCTATATTTTAATCTAACATATAAACTTCACTCTAAAAAAGGCCGAATCATACGATTCGACCTCATTTATATTTATAAAGTAAAGTAATATCTTTACTATTATTCACTATATAACAATAATACTATTTTTTTCTTATAGCACTTAGAAAGATGTTAAGAATGTTAGTGTACCTAAAATAACGCCTGCAAGGTTTGGTACGATTAAAATATAATCACGTTTAGGTGATTTTGTCCAACCATATAATACCCAGATCAAACAGGATACTGCTGCAAATAATGGTTGCCATGGTTGACTAGGTTGACCATGAAGATTAGCAATTATTTGTGGGATATAGGCTAAAAATACAAATACACCAATAAATGCACCAATAGAACCAACTAACATGTTAAATCTTTCTTTTGTCATAGATGACCTCCTTATTCAACATTACATTATTATATCTTACACAATATACTATATCATATTTTTTTCGATGTAGTCAATTGTGTAAAATTAATCATGCAAATTAGTTTAATTCATATTGCTTTTGATTACACTTATATGTAATCTATATTAAAATCATATAGACTAAAATCATAAAAAACGAGGCCGAATCTTACGATTCGACCTCGTGTGTGCTTGTATAGTAGAGTAACCTATTCCCTATTATTTACCAGGGAAGAATGGCCATACCATTGGAATGATAATTAAGCTTACTACGAAGCAAACTAAAATCAATGGAACGCCGGCTTTTACATAATCTGTAAATTTGTATTGACCAGGACCAAGTACTAGTGTATTTGGAGGTGTACCTACAGGTGTACCGAATGCACAAGATGCAGCAACGCCGATAGCCATCAATACTGCATGAGGGTCAGCGCCCATACCTTGAGCAATGGAGATACCGATAGGTGCCAATAATGCACAAGATGCAGTGTTAGACATGAATTGAGTCATGATACAAGACAATGCAAATAATACTGCTGTTGCAAAGTAAGGGCTAGGATCAGACCCCATAACACCGATTACTGCATCAGCAATCATTTTACCTGCACCAGATTGGTCAAGTGCAGTTGCCACTGGCATCATACCAGCGAATAAGAAGATTGTTACCCAGTCAATAGATGTGTAAGCTTGTTTTTCGTTCAAGCAACCAGTTAATACGCAAAGCATTGCGCCAATAACTGCAACCATGCTCAATGGTAAATTAATACCAAAATATGTTTTTAGAGGATCCCCTAAAATCATAGCAATGATTACACCTAAAAGAATAAGACCAGAGTATAATTGTTTCTTAGGATCGTTAGAAATATCTTCAGCAGCTACTTCTTGTTCAACATCACCAGCATCAGTAATTTCATGTTTAGGTAATAGATGTTTACCAACGAGCATCATGAATACGATAGTAGCAACAGTCAAAGGAATACCAATCCAAGCAAATTCAAAGAAACCAAATGGTTCAATGCCAAATTTAGATAATGTACCACTTACAATGATATTAGGTGGTGTACCAACCATTGTAATGATACCACCGATACCTGCAGCAAATGCTAAAGGCATTAATTGGCGAGATGCAGGAATCTTAGCAACAGCACAGATACCAACAACCACAGGAAGTAACGCAGCTGTTGTACCAGTATTAGATAAGAATGCGGACATGGTAGCTGTTACGAGCATAATCGCAAGCATCAAGCCATTTTCGCTAGTCCCTGCATGAGATACTACGGTTTCCCCAATTTTTTGAGCCAAACCAGTGTAGAATAATGCAGCACCAACAACGAACATGCCTGCAAACAACACAACTGTACTATCAGATAAACCAGAGAATACAACCTTAGGAGTAATAATACCCATAAGGCCTAATGTAATTGCGCCGCCTAAAGAAGTAATAGCTAGAGGAATAATTTCCGTAACGAATAAAACAGCCATGACTGCAAGGACGATTAAGGTTTGTTCTGCAGTACCCATACATCATCATCTCCCTTCAGAGAAATGCACTGATATAGTTATAATAGGTATAAAATATAACCTACGATACCAATGGCAGAAGCCATCAAAAAAGTAATCCCATATCCCTCTCTTGTTTTAGGATACCCAAATAATAAAGTTTCACCTAAAAATCCTCGACGATTAAACCAAGAATATTTTGTTCTTTGTTGAAACCACTTAGCTTTGCCTTTATTACCGATAATCAGCGCTGTAATAAAAAAAACAATAAATGCCCATATAAAACAAATCAGTATTTTTAATTCAATTGATAACAAGTGACCACCTCTACTATATATAAAGCACTAGAAGGTTATTCTGTGAAATCTTGCTAATCACCTAATGACCGATCTGAAAAGCATTTATTGCAAATATTCCCTTTTTATGTATGATTACATAATGACCAAGGGCTTTTTGATTCACCAATAGGTGTACCTATTTAGGTACACCTGGGTGAATAATTATTAAATTATTAGTGGTTAGACAACATAGCAAGCATTGTACCTGCAGCTACTGCTGTACCGATAACGCCAGCTACGTTAGGACCCATAGCATGCATGAGCAAGAAGTTAGCTGGGTTAGCTTTCGCACCTACTACTTGAGATACGCGAGCCGCCATTGGAACCGCGGATACACCGGCAGAACCAATAAGTGGATTTGTTTTACCACCATCTACTAAGCTCATCAATTTACCGAATAATACGCCACCAGCAGTACCACCGATAAATGCAACTAAGCCTAAGCAGATAATAAGAATTGTTTGTACGCTTAAGAAATGTTCCGCACTCATTGTTAAACCAGTACCAGTTGCCAAGAAGATTGTAACAGTATTGATTAACGCATTTTGAGAAGTATCGGACAAACGTTCAGTTACGCCAGATTCACGGAACAAGTTACCTAACATCAACATACCTAAAAGGGATGTAATGGAAGGAAGCAATAAGGAAATGAAGATCGTTGCAACAATTGGGAACACGATTTTTTCAAAACGTGTAACTTCACGCAATTGCTCCATAACAATTTCGCGTTCTTTTTGCGTAGTGAATAATTTCATTACAGGCGGTTGAATCAATGGTACCAAGGACATATAGGAATATGCGGCAACCGCGATAGCACCTAATAAATGAGGAGCTAGTTTAGTAGCTAAGTAAATGGATGTAGGGCCGTCAGCACCACCGATGATACCGATAGCAGCTGCTTCTTGAGCTGTGAAGCCAAGCATCATTGCGCCACCTAAAGCAACGAATACGCCGATTTGAGCGGCAGCGCCTAAAAGCAATGTTTTAGGATTAGCAATGAGTGGACCAAAGTCAGTCATTGCACCTACACCTAGGAAAATTAAAGGTGGGAAGATTTCTTGGGAGATACCTGCGCTAATAAGTGCCATAACGCCTTCTTCGAAACCATTACGAGGAATATTAGCAAGTATACAACCAAACGCAATCGGACCCAACAATAAAGGTTCAAACTCTTTAGCAAATGCCAAATACAATAGGATCAAACCTACAAGAATCATAATAGCATTGCCTGTTGTAAATGCGAGGAACCCGCTATCTGTAATAACGGATTGAATCGCAACAGCAAAAGCCTCCATATGCGTTCCCCTTTCACAAATATAAAATTGTTAGATGACGTGGCGCAGCCACGTCATACAACACTTGGTATTAGCCAAGAACAACCATGTCGTCACCAGTGGATACAGTTTGGTTAGCAGATACGCGAACTTCGGAAACTACAGCATCATGTGGAGCTGCGATTTCATTTTGCATTTTCATAGCTTCAAGGATCAACAAAGTTTCGCCTTTTTTAACTGCTTGACCAGCAGATACTGCTACAGATAAGATTTTACCAGGCATTGGAGCTTTTACAGTTTCAGCACCTGCTGGAACTGGAGCTGCTGCTGCAGCAGGAGCTGGTGCAGGAGCTGCTTTAGGAGCTGGAGCTGCTGCTGGAGCTGCTTTAGGAGCTGCTGCAGGAGCCGCTGCTTTCACTTCATTAACTTCTACATCATATGCTGTACCATTTACTGTAACGTTGAATTTTTTCATCTTAAATTCCTCCAAAATGTGTAGTTTCTACACAAAACTTATAAATATTTTTACACATATAAATTGAATAATCCCATGGATTATCAAATTAGCCAATTATCTTATCGATTACCACGCAAACGGCCTTCCATTTTCCAATTGTAGCTTACGATTGGACGGATATGCGCGATTTGATCAGCGGAATAACCCATTGCCGCTAATGCACCAACGATTACTGCTACTACATCTTGAGATGGAGCTTTACCGTTAGTTGTTGTAGCATTGCTCATTACAAATGCCTCCTAAAAATATTTTAACCTCTACCGCTTAAGCGACCTTCCAAGCGCCATTTAGCACTGGTTGCTGTAGGTCGAATAGATGCAATTTGTTCAGATGAGTACCCCATCGCCACAATGGCACCTACGATAGCTGCTACTACTTCACCTTCATTTTGAGCAGATGCATTTGGTGCAGCCACCGGTGTAGCTGCGGGAGCCACAACAGGTGCACTTGGTGGTACGTCTTTTTTCTTCTTAGTAGGGTCAATCAAATGAACGATTGTCATCAAAATACCTAAAAGAATCAACACAACAAATACAACTGTCATATTAATGGCCATGATTAACCAAGGATTGGTAGTAACTGCTTGTCCTTCCATAATCATTCCCCTTTCTAAAAAAGTAGTAAAGAAAGGTATCTCCCAAATTCGATGATATGTTTACCGAATCGAATTATAATGGAATATTACCATGTTTCTTTGGAGCACGGTTTTCGCGTTTGCTTGCAAGCATAGCCAAAGCGTTGATAACTGCTGGACGAGTTTGTTTAGGTTCGATTACAACATCTACGAAGCCACGTTCTGCAGCTTTGTAAGGAGTCGCAAACTCTTCTACATATTTAGCTGTTTTAGCATCTTTATCTTCGTCTTTCTTGAAGATAATATTAGCTGCACCAGCAGGACCCATTACAGCGATTTCGGATGTAGGCCAAGCATATACTTGGTCTGCGCCTAAATCTTGGGAACACATAGCGAGGTAGGAACCGCCATATGCTTTACGAGTGATGACAGTAATTTTTGGTACTGTAGCTTCAGAGTAAGCATATAACATTTTAGCACCATGACGAATGATACCGCCCCATTCTTGATTTGTGCCAGGCAAGAAACCAGGAACGTCAACGAAGTTAACGATTGGAATATTGAAAGCATCACAGAAACGGATGAAACGGGAAGATTTGTCAGAAGCGTTAATGTCCAAGCAACCAGCCATTACTTTTGGTTGGTTAGCAATGATACCAACGGATTGACCATCAAAACGAGCGAAGCAAGTAATGATATTAGTAGCATAGAATGGTTGTACTTCATAGTATTCGCCATTATCTACAGTAGCTGCGATAACATCTTTCATGTCGTAAGGCATGTTACTGTTATCTGGCAACAAGCTATTCAAGCTTTCATCCTCACGAGTTGGATCGTCACCAGTATCTACCAATGGAGCATCTTCCATATTGTTGGATGGCAAGAAGCCTAATAAGTAACGAATTTGAGCGATACAATCATCTTCATTTTCAGCTGCAAAGTGAGCAACACCAGACACGGAGTTGTGAGCCATTGCACCACCAAGATCTTCAGCGGTTACTTCTTCACCAGTTACAGATTTGATTACTGCAGGACCAGTGATGAACATTTGAGAAGTATTTTTAACCATGTAGATGAAGTCAGTCAATGCTGGAGAATATACAGCACCGCCCGCACATGGGCCCATGATTACGGAAATTTGTGGAATAACACCAGATGCATTTGTATTTTCAAAGAAAATTTTACCGTAACCAGCAAGGGCATCTACTGCTTCTTGAATACGAGCACCGCCGGAATCGTTGATACCAACAATAGGAGCACCCATTTTCATTGCTAAACGTTGTACTTTAACGATTTTAGCAGCATGCATTTCACCAAGAGAACCACCTTCTACAGTGAAATCTTGTGCGAATGCATATACTAAACGACCGTCGATAGTACCATAACCTGTTACTACACCTTCGCCTGGTAATTCTTTCTTTTCTTGACCGAAGTTAACACAACGATGTTTAACGAATTGATCAAGTTCAACGAAGGAATTATCATCGAACAATTTAGCCAAGCGTTCGCGAGCAGTCATTTTACCTTGAGCATGTTGTTTCTCAACGCGTTTTTCACCGCCACCAGCTTTAACTTTAGCTAGTTTTTCGTGCAATAACTCGATTTTTTCCTGCACTGTTGCCATTATAGCACCTCCAAATAAAACTTGTTACAGTATCATTTTATTTCATAAATGAATAAAGTTCAAGAAGCATACATATTTAATATATAACGTAGGATTATATGTATATGTATATCTACAACTCATATATAATGATGTGAATTGGATACTGTATTATTTCATACGTTGACATAATTCAAGCAAAACACCGCCAGTTGCTTTTGGATGTAAGAAAGCAATTGAGGAGCCGCCTGCACCATAACGAGGTTTTTCGTCAATCATACGAACGCCTTTAGCCATCAAATCAGCAATAGCATTTTCAATATTATCAACGCGCAATGCAACGTGTTGGATGCCATCACGACCGCCATTTTTTTCGATAAATTTACCGATAGGGCCATCTGGAGTTGTAGTTTCTAAGAATTCAAGTTCAGCATCACCACAAGGGAAGAAGGATACTTTTACCTTTTGTTCTTCTACGATTTCGTCTTCAGGAAGATGTTCAATGCCTAATGCATTTTTATAGAATTCTTTAGTTGCTGCTAAATCATTAACACCAATACCGATGTGGTCCACTTGTAATACTTTAAAAGCCATTTTGATTATCTCCTTTTATAAGGCTAAATCTCTCATGCTATGTAGTCGCCGTCTACTTTAGCACATTTGACATAACGCCGTTAACAACTGTATATGGATCGCTCATGCGTTCATTTACAGCTGCCACTTGGCTATTAAATTCATCGCTAGTGACTATTTTTTCCGCCACATAACGACCAATTTGCTCATTAATCATTGCGATGATTTCATCACGCGTACGTTCTGCCCGGCGAGCATCCAACTCACCAGAGTCTTCAAGATACTCAAAATGTTCATCCAAGGCTTCGATGAGTTCATCTACACCTTGATCTTTGCTGGCAACAGTACGCTTAATCGGAGGTCTCCATTTGACTTCGCGAGAATCGAGATCAAGCATCATCTCGATTTCAACATTCAAACGATCGCAACCGTCCCGATCCGCTTTGTTGATAGCAAATACATCGCCAATTTCAAGAATACCCGCCTTGATAGCTTGGATATCATCACCGAGACCAGGAACTAGTACAACCAATGTAGTATCAGCATTTTTTACAATATCTACTTCAGATTGACCTACGCCTACAGTTTCAATAATTACTAAATCCATGCCAAAGGCATCCATGAGTTTTACAACGTCTGCAGTCTTTTTAGATAATCCACCAAGACTACCACGCGTGCCCATGCTTCGAATGAATACATTTTCATTTAATGTTAAATCATTCATTCGAATACGGTCCCCCAAGATAGCACCTCCAGAGAATGGGCTAGTTGGGTCGATGGCAACGATGCCGATTTTTTTACCTTGATCTAAATAATGTTTAACTACCTTATCGGTCAAAGTACTTTTACCAGCACCAGGGGCCCCTGTAATACCGAGAATACGTGCGTTCCCCGTTTTAGGGTAAATTGCCTTCATAATATCGATGGCATTATCATACTCGTTTTCTACAGCTGTTATGGACCGTGCTAAGGCTAGTCTAGAACCTTCAAAAAGGCCTTTAACTAAATCCATTCGCCTCACCACCTATCTTCGAATATGGGAATAGAGGGGAGCCAACTATTCGAGTTGCACCCCTCTTTGCCCAAGCAATTATTTTACGTTTTCTTTAATAAAGTTAACGATATCGCTAGTTGGTGTGCCAGGTGTGAATACTGCCGCTACGCCAGCTTTTTTCAAGCCAGGGATATCAGCGTCAGGAATAACGCCACCACCGATTACAAGAACATCCCCCATGCCTTTTTCTTTCAAAAGTTCAACAATTTTAGGGAACAATGTATTGTGAGCACCGGAAAGAAGAGATAATGCAACTACATTAACGTCTTCAGAAAGCGCTGCTTCAACGATTTGTTCTGGTGTTTGACGAAGACCAGTGTAGATTACTTCGAAACCAGCATCGCGAAGTGCGCGTGCTACTACTTTTGCACCACGGTCATGACCATCAAGACCTGGTTTTGCTACAATTACTCTAATACGTTTTTCTGCCATGATATATTACCTCCGAAATCAGCTGATATTATAATGTGGAATGAGCTTCGTATTCACCGAATACTTCGCGCAATACATTACAAATTTCACCCAAAGTAGCATATGTTTTAACTGCTGCAAGAATTAATGGCATCAAGTTAACAGATTCGTCAGCTGCACCAGCTTTCAAATCAGCTAAGGCTTTATCAACTGCGGCTTGATCGCGGTTAGCACGAACTGCTTGAGTTTTCTTAGATTGGTTAACACCTACGGAAGCGTCTACGCGAAGCAAGTCTTTTGGAGCTTCTTCTTCAACTTGGAATTTGTTTACGCCAACGATTGTGCGCAAGCCAGATTCAACTTCCATTTGCCATTTGTAAGCGGATTCTTGAATTTCTTTTTGGATGTAGCCTTTTTCGATTGCTACTACAGCGCCGCCCATTTCATCAATTTTCTTGATGTATGCCATAGCTTCGTCATAGATAGCGTTAGTCATAGCTTCAACATAGTAGGAGCCGCCCAATGGGTCAACTACGTCAGCCAAACCAGATTCGTAAGCCACGATTTGTTGAGTACGAAGGGCTACTTGTACAGATGCTTCTGTAGGAAGAGCCAAAGCTTCGTCACGGGAGTTTGTATGTAAGGATTGAGTACCGCCCATTACAGCAGCTGCAGTTTGAAGAGCAACACGAACGATGTTGTTATCAACTTGTTGTGCAGTCAACATGGAACCAGCTGTTTGAGTATGTACACGAAGCATCATGGATTTTGGTTTTTTAGCACCAAAACGTTCTTTCATGATTGTTGCCCACAAGCGACGAGATGCGCGGAATTTAGCAACTTCTTCAAGTACGTTATTATGAGCATTCCAGAAGAAGGAAAGACGACCAGCGAATGTATCAACATCAAGACCAGCTTTCAAAGCTGCTTCTACGTATGCGATACCATTAGCAATTGTAAATGCGATTTCTTGCACTGCCGTGGAACCTGCTTCACGGATGTGGTAACCGGAGATGGAAATAGTATTCCATTTAGGAACGTATTGAGAACAATATTCGAAGATATTAGTGATCAAACGCATGGATGGTTTTGGAGGGAAAATGTAAGTACCACGAGCTGCATATTCTTTCAAAATATCATTTTGAATTGTACCTTTCAATTCAGTGGAAGGTACGCCTTGTTTTTCAGCTACTGCAATATACATTGCCAACAAAACAGACGCCGGAGCGTTAATTGTCATGGATGTGGATACTTTACCAAGGTCGATGCCCTCGAACAAGATTTCCATATCTGCCAAGGAGTCAATAGCAACGCCTACTTTACCAACTTCGCCTTCAGCCATAACATCATCAGAGTCATAACCGATTTGTGTAGGCAAGTCAAATGCACAGGAAAGACCTGTTGCACCAGATTCGATTAGGTAGCGGTAACGTTTGTTAGATTCTTCAGCTGTAGCGAAGCCTGCATACATACGCATTGTCCAGAAACGGCCACGGTACATAGTAGGTTGTACGCCACGAGTATAAGGGAATTCGCCAGGCATTCCCAAATCGCGTTCATAATCAAAGCCTTCAATATCAACTGGTGTATACACACGGTTGTATTTTAAGTTTTGACGTTCTGGAGTTTTTGCGCATTTTTCGTCACAAAGTTTGTTGTACTCAGCAATTTGGGCTTTTAAGTTTTCGTAAGCCATGTTTTCATCATCCTCCTAAAAAAACAGGTTATTTTTTCATGCTTCCAGTTTCTGTGAAGCGTTTATGCCAAGAAAGAGCTTCATCAAGCAACATTGGTGTATGGGCATCCTTTGTTGCAGCTAATGCTTTTTCTAGGTATTCAGTTAACATAGGTTTGTAGTCTGGGTGAGCACATTTTTCAATAATCAAACGAGCTCTTTCCACTGGGCTCAAACCACGACAGTCAGCAACACCTTGTTCTGTACAGAAAATCATAGTGTCATGTTCTGGATGATCCACATGGGATACATATGGAACGATAGAACTGATGTCGCCATTTTTAGCAACGGAGTTGGTACAGAAGATAGTGAGATATGCACTACGTGCAAAGTCACCAGAACCACCAACACCATTCATCATTTTGCTACCCATAATATGAGTAGAGTTTACATTGCCAAAAATATCAAATTCGATAGCAGTATTCATGGCAATGACACCAATACGACGAGCAATACCAGGGTTATTGGAAATTTCTTGCGGACGAAGAATAATTTTTTTACGATATTCATCAATATTCGCATAGAAACGTTTCAATCCATCTGGAGAAGGACTCAATGCAGTACCGGAACATACAGTTACTTTACCAGCATCGATCAAGTCAAACATACCGTCTTGAATTACTTCTGTATAAATAGATAAATCTGTGAAAGGCCCTTGAGCCAAGCCACTGATTACCGCATTTGCTACAGAACCTACGCCGGATTGCAACGGAAGCAAGTTTTTAGGCAAACGACCTTCTGCAATTTCTTGTTCAAAGAATTTGATAAGATGTTGACTCATTGCCTTTGCATCATCATCAATAGCAGCTAAAGGTCTTGTTGTATCAGGTACATCACTTGGAACCACAGCAATAATTTTGCTAGGATCACAAGGTATTGCTTCTGTACCGATGCGATCGCCGGCCTGTTCCAACGGAATTGGTTTACGATGTGGCGGATCCAACGGTTCATAGATATCATGCATACCAACTAAGGATAATGGTTGAGATACATTTACCTCTACGATAACCTTTTTAGCTTGACTAACAAATGTTGGAGAATTGCCAACAGAGGTAGTCGGTACTAAAGAACCATCTTCGTTGATTTGACATACTTCAATAATTGCTACATCTAAATCTCCGAAAAATCCATAACGAATATTTTGTGCCATTGTGCTTAAATGCATATCGATGTATTTAACATCTCCACCATTTAAAGCCTTTCTCATATCTTTATTGGTTTGATATGGAAAACGGCGATTAATACCATTAGCACGAGTTAACGCACCATCAGCTTCATCACCTACAGAAGCACCTGTCCACAAATCGATTTTGAATGGTTCTTTTTCCATTCTTTCTGCCAATGCCAATGGCACAACTTTTGCATAACCCGATGGTGTAAAGCCGGAAATACCAACTTTATCATTAGGGTTAATCAACTGAGCTGCATCATAAGCAGTGACAATTTTACCTTGCAGGTCCACATTTTTTACGCGGTCTTTGATGTCTATCACCATAACCATCTCCTTTAAGAGTAACATTGTTAAACGACAATTGAATCTCTTTGGTCTAATACGTTCCTTAAACCGACTTCATCGTAGTCCACATCCAATGTATTGTCAACTTATATGACTAAAATGTATTTTTTATCACACTTCGACTGTGCATTATGACTAAAACGCATAGGTTTTTACATTTTCACATAAGTTTTATTCACACCGATATAACTCACAGGAATTATCATTTTAATAGTATATATTGTTGTTTTTTATGCATATCGAACTATCTCAATACAACATATAGAGCCTTATCAATATAAAAAAAATAATATATACAAAACTGACTGCTACACCTCCTATAAAAATATAGATATACAAAAAACCGGTTTTCAAATGCAAGCAATAATGTTCAATTATCCTAACATTAGAAAACCGGTTAAATATACTTAAGCTTACCCTGCTAAGGTATATATAAATTATACCATACTATGAAATTATATCTCTACCATAAAACTTACTGATTATACAAAATGTACCTTTTACATATGTTTCTTTGTGGAAAGTTGTACTTTCACAAAGGCCCCAACCCAACCAAGGAGTTGCCAAAAAACAATAGTAACTTGATGGCTATAGAGCTCAAAATCAGACAATCCACTAAAAAGGACTCCGATAGCTAAAGCACCTATACCTATCTGTGCAGCTTGTCGGAACATATCCCCTTTCAAACGAACAGATGTAATAACATGACCGACGATAACTGCTAGGAATGATAGCAAGCCAGGAATACCTGTTTCAGCCAATATATTTAAATATAAATTATGGGCATGATACATCAACACATTAGGACCTTGAATGTAATAGTTATACTCTGGATAAACTAAGTAGAATGTATTCCACCCTATACCAAAGATTGGATTTTCTCGTACGATATACATTGTGCTGTCCCATAGAGCCCAGCGAAGATCTGATGACGTATCATGACCTTGGAATATAGACCAAAGTCGCGAAGCAACTTCCCCTTCATAGAAGTATAGAATTAGCGGTACCACTAACAAAGATAAGAATAGTCTTCGTTCTACGAAAATAGCCCAATACAGAATCATGGCCGCAAAACTAATCCAAATACCACGCGAATAGGTTAATAACATCGTTAAAAATAATACAATACCAATAATCAGCATTGTAACAACTTCACGAGTACGATTCTCTTTCATATAAACAAGAATATAGCTAATACATACACTTAATACCATCAATAGATAAGCCCCTAACAAGTTAGGATTTTGCAATGTAGACGCCATTCGACGCATCAATTTAGGAAATTGTGCTGCATCAACCCATTCTTTTATATGTATATTAGGAACAAATATATACTGATAGGCCCCGATTATGCATACAAGAAGGGCTGTACCTAAAAAGGCACGAAGAAAATAGTTCCACTGTTTAGGTGTTCGAATATAGGTACGAACTAAATAGTACATGCCCCCACCCGCCACAATTTGGTAGAACCAACTCTGAATAGACCAATCCCAGTTTGGTGACATTAACGACGATATACCTGTCCAGATAACAAAGATCATAACAGTCCAAGATAGATAACCGGTCGGCAGACTCAATGATTTACTAGAAATTAAATCATATAATGCTAGACCTATGGCCAACCAGAGAAGTACATCTCCCACCATTGGCTGAAGTGGCATCGCAATGACAACACCATAGATTAATCGTTCAATATAAAAAGTAATTCGTTTCTGATTAGGAATGAGTGAGAGCTCCATAATCTCACCTCAATGACTCATCTCATGGAAAAACCACTGACGAGCATCCCCTAGAATATATAAAGAACCACATACAGCAATGATATCACCATTCTTTGTATGTTTGTATGCTAAGGCTAACGCAGCCTCAACAGATTCTGCAGTTTGAGCCGTCACCTTAGGCACAGTACGGCGAATCACTTCAACCAAGCTCTCAGGTACCTCTGTTCTATCTGTTGGTGCAGGTACAACGAGGACTGTGTCGCCAGATTTAACCACTTCACGAATAATAGCCTCTTGGTCTTTATCTTTAAGGATAGCCATTACCACCGTTTTCGGTGTGTCCTTAAATAGTTCATTGTACGTCATGGCAAAAGACTCAGCCCCTGCCGCATTGTGAGCACCGTCAAATATAAAGGTACGATCTAAGCCTCGTTTAACTTCAAAGCGCCCCGCCCACGTAGTGCGGGCAAATCCTTCACGCATTGTTTCTTCACTGATGTTCGTATCCTCTTTCATCAACAGGCGTACGGCCATCAATGCACAAGCGAGGTTTACAGATTGATGAATGCCAGCCATCGTCGTAAACAACATAGCAGGTGCAGCATTGTTAGAACTAACCGTAATCATTTGACCACCCATTACAGCGCTGCGGCTATCAATACCAAAATCTTTATTAAAAACATAAAGCTTGGCATGTCGTTTTTTAGCTACGTCCTCAATGATATTAAGAGGTGTATCTTGTGCAGCTGTCACTACAGGCACCTTAGGTTTAATAATCCCCGCTTTATGGCGTGCAATTTCCTCGACAGTATCACCACAATATGCTTGATGATCTATTGTTACATTAGTAATAACAGATACTTTTGGAGTCACGATATTAGTAGAATCTAGTAAGCCCCCTAAACCAACTTCTACTACGGCATAGTCTACACCTTGCTCCTTAAAGAATAAAAATGCGGCAGCTGTTAATATTTCAAATTGTGTTGGCGCTTCTATTCCATTGTTAATAATAGTATCTACGGCAACCTTTACGCGACTAATTAATGTCCCAAAGGCTTCCTCTGTTATATTTCCATCATTAATTTGAATACGCTCCGTATAGGATTGAAGGTGAGGCGATGTAAATCGCCCCACCCGTAATCCACTTGTAAACAGTGCGTAGGAAATATATGAGGTAACCGAGCCCTTACCATTTGTACCTGTAACATGAACAATTTTATAATCTTCTTGTGGATTCCCTAACACATCCATAAGAGCCGTAATTCGTTCAAGGCCAGGTTTAATACCAAATGAAGATGCCTGCTCCAAATAGGCTAAGGCCTCCTGATATGTCATATAAACCTCCTATTATAAGGTTTCAAGGAACGCTTCACGTTCCAATAACGCTTGTTGTTTTTGTTTATATTCTTCTAACTTTTCTTTTTCTTTTGCTACTACAGCTTCAGGAGCTTTTGCTAAGAAGCCTTGGTTAGACAATTTACCTTCCAAACGAGAAATTTCTTTTTCCATTTGGATTTTTTCCTTTGCAATACGCTCTCTTTCTTTTTCACCGTCAATCAAGTCTTTAAGTAAGAGATATACTTCCATACCATTGACAACGGTTACAGTCGCATTTTCTGGTTTTGGATCATCGGTACCAAGAATTGTTACTTTCTCAGCCCAAGCCAATGTTACGAAGTAGTCACTATGTTCTGCTACAGTTTTAGCTAATGCTTCATCTGTTGGCGCTACGATAACCTCAGCTTTTTTACCTAAAGGCACATTCATTTCAGCACGCATGTTACGAATACCTTTGATAGCATCCATCATAACTTCCATTTGACGTGCTGCCCCTTCAAGATTATCGAATTTCAATGCTTCAGGCCATTTAGTAACAACGATGCTGTCCCCTTCGTGTGGCAAATGTTGCCAAATATGTTCAGTTACGAACGGCATGAATGGATGTAATAATTCGAGCATATGACGTAAGATTGTTACAAGTAAATATTGAACTGTACGACGATCACGTTCGTCGCTTTCACTATACAAACGAGGTTTCGCTAATTCAATGTACCAATCGCAGTACGTATTCCAAATGAAATCATATACGGAACTTGCCGCTTCACCAAGTTCGAATTTATCGAGATTAGATGTTACGCTTTGTACTGTTTCATTGTATTTTTGAACAATCCATTGGTCTGCTAATGTCAAATCATCTGCTGTTGGAACGAAACTTTCATCATAATTAGTAAGGTTCATCAATACAAATTTTGATGCATTCCAAATCTTATTGGCAAAGTTACGGTTAGCCTCAACACGTTCCATATAGAAACGCATATCGTTACCAGGTGTGTTGCCAGTTACAAGAGTAAAGCGCAATGCATCAGCACCATATTGGTCGATAACTTCAAGCGGATTAATACCATTGCCCAAAGATTTACTCATTTTACGGCCCTGGCTATCGCGAACAAGACCATGAATAAATACATGTTTAAATGGAATTTCATGTTCAAACTCAAGAGCCATAAAGATCATACGAGCAACCCAGAAGAAGATAATATCGTAACCAGTTACAAGCACACTTGTTGGATACCATTGTTTAAGTTCTGGAGTTTGCTTAGGCCAACCCATTGTGGCAAACGGCCATAAACCAGAGCTAAACCATGTATCAAGAACATCTGGATCTTGTGTAACATGACCGTGGCAATGAGGACATTCTGTAATATCTTCACGGCTAACGATAGTTTCACCACAGTCATCACAATACCATGCAGGAATGCGATGGCCCCACCACAATTGACGAGAAATCGTCCAATCGCGGATATTTTCAAGCCAGTTCACATATGTTTTTGTAAAACGTTCAGGAACGAACTCTACTTCGTGGTCTTTAACAACCTTAAGAGCGGGCTCTGCCAATGGTTTCATATCTACGAACCATTGTTTAGATACCATTGGTTCGATGATTGTATTACAACGGGAGCAATGACCTACTGCATGGTCATGATCATCAATTTTTTCAAGTAGGCCTAATTCTTTAAGTTCTGCTACTACTTGTTTACGCGCTTCTTCACGAGGTAAGCCATTAAATTTGCCAGCACCTTCATTCATTGTTGCATCATTGTTCATAACAACGATGGATTCCAAATTATGACGTTGGCCCATTTCAAAGTCATTAGGATCATGAGCAGGTGTAATTTTTACACAGCCTGTACCGAAGCTAGCATCTACATAGTCATCGGCAATTACAGGAATTTCTCGATTAACAAATGGCAAGATCAATGTTTTACCAATGAGATCTTTATAACGATCATCATCAGGATTTACTGCTACTGCTACGTCACCAAACATTGTTTCTGGACGAGTTGTAGCAACAACAACAAAACGATTATCTTCACCTTTTACAGGATATTTAATATGCCATAAATGGCCATGTTCATCTTCATGCTCAACTTCAACATCAGATAACGCAGTGGCACAACGAGGACACCAGTTGATGATGCGTTCACCGCGATAGATCAAACCTTTTTCATAAAGACTTACAAATACTTCGCGCACTGCATGGTAATACCCTTCATCCAAAGTAAATCGCTCACGGTTCCAATCACAGGATGCGCCAAGGCTACGGATTTGTTTTACAATAGTATCACCATATTCTTTTTTCCATTCCCACACGCGCTCTACGAATTTTTCACGGCCCAAATCATAGCGAGATTTTCCTTCTTCTTTAGCAAGCATCTCTTCTACTTTGATTTGTGTAGCAATACCAGCGTGGTCTGTACCTGGCATCCACAATACATTGTAGCCTTGCATGCGTTTGAAACGGATGAGGATGTCTTGTAATGTGTTATCAAGGGCATGCCCCATATGCAACATACCAGTTACATTAGGAGGTGGTAATACGATACTAAATGGCTCTTTATTCGTGTCTACTTCTTCGTGAAAGTATCCTTGATTTTCCCAATAAGAATACCATTTGCCTTCTATTTCACCAGGATTATATGTGGTTAAATTTTCGTAGGTTTTCATCGTTCCTCCTAAAAGACTCCTTAGCGCTTCATAATTTTAGCCAATACAAATAGGCTTGTTTCATATAGCAATATCATAGGTAATGCAATCATCGTTTGAGAAAACATATCTGGTGTAGGTGAAATGACAGCACCTATGATAAAGGATATAAGAATAAATATCTTTCGCTTCGTTTTTAAAAAGCGTGATGTGATTAAGTTGAAATATCCCAAAATAATTAAGATCAACGGCAACTCAAAGATAAATCCAAAGGGCAGTACAAAGGATAATACAAAGTCCATATACTGACCAATAGAAAACATCGGTTGTAATTCATCTGTAGCAAAGCCCATAAAGAACTTCACCGCTGCAGGCAATACGAGAAAATAAGAAAATACAATACCTATCCCGAATAGACCAATTGCTACTGGTAAGATCCAGTTAGATAGCTGCTTTTCTCGCACAGTTAGTGCAGGCTTAACAAATAGCCAAATCTGATGCAATATAATGGGAGCGGCTATGACTAAGCCACCTACAACAGACACCTTCATATATGTAAAAAATGCTTCAGTAGGTCTCATATAATAGAGCTTGCCAGCCGGTTTTAGGAGTATTTCCAATAATAAGTCTACATAATAATAAGAAATACAAGTTCCCACAATAACCGCTACAGCTATTATAATCAATCGTTTTCGCAGCTCTGAAAGATGTCCTACAAGAGACAATTCCCTTGCTTCATCCATCATCTTCTGCTCTATAGCCGTATAAACTGGTTCATCTTCCACATCCTCAGGAATGTGTTGAGTTGCCACCTTATATCGTTCTTGCTCAGACTTTTGTTCTGCTTCACGCCGTTTTTGACGAACTACACTATCAAAAGAAGGTTTTTGCATGGGATATTCGAAATCCGATTTTGGTTCGAATGGTTCCATATTATACCTTTCTATCAGCCAGATTTTCTACAGCCATCACAAGGAATTCCTTCCCTGGGAAATCACGCACTGCAGCGAGTGCCGCTAGAGCATCTTTACAATATTTATCAGCTACAGCTAATGTATTATCAATTCCACCTTCAGCAATAACATAATCAATAATGTCTTGCTCATTACCACCATTATTTAAGCCTTTAATATCTTCAAGCAATTTATCTTTATTACCATCGTTAACGATGCTTAATAACGGATACGTCAATAGTCCCTCTCGAAGATCATTCCCTACAGGCTTTCCTGTTGTTTCCGCTGTTTCACGATAATCCATAATATCGTCTGTAATTTGGAATGCCATGCCTAATGCATGACCATATTTTTTCAACTCTATGATTTCATCCTCTTGCCAATCTCCTAAGAGACCACCAAGCTCCATACAGCCTTCCATAAAGTCTGCTGTTTTCTTTTGCGTCTTTGTCATATAACGCTCTATGCCTTGATCGATGCGATATACATCTTCCATTTGCATGAACTCACCTTCTACGAGGCATGTAATAATATGAGAGAATACTTGAAGATACTTCATATTCGTCATTTCAGATACGATTTTAAATGCTTTAGCAAATAAATAATCACCACTAAGGATAGCTACCTTATTACCTTTATGCATATGAATTGTATCCTCCCCACGGCGAATTTCAGCTTGATCTAAAACATCGTCATGGATAAGTGTTGCTAAATGAAGCATTTCAACAGCCTCAGCAATTTTAATGCGTTGACGCTCTATAGATGTACCTGCATTAGCAATCAATAGACACAATTGAGCGCGCAAACGCTTACCACCTGCTGCTGATAACGGTCGAATCAGTGCATTGAAGTCCTCTGCACCGGTATTAAAAGATGATGCAAGAGACTCTTCGACACGCTCTAAATCTAGAGCAATGCGTTCCATAATCTCTAATTCGTTCGTTTGACTCATGCTTCATCTCCTACCAAAATTTTATTGATTCGTTGTTGTAAAAGCTCACGTCCAGTATGCTTTAAAGAGCTGTACAAAATCGGCGGGGTAGCCGTTGGATATAGCTCTTTAATAATAGACAAGTTTGCAGACTTTTCTTTAGCCGTCAATTTATCGGCCTTGGTCACTACAATTTGTAACGGAACACCGGCTTCGACGAGCCACTCAAAGGCCACCTTATCAATGGCCATTTCAGGATGGCGACCATCGATAAGTAAACACAACAACATCAATCGTTCAGAATGTAAAATATAATCGGCAATAAAGGAAGACCACAGATTGCGGTTTCCTTTATTTGTCTTTGCAAAACCATAACCAGGAAGGTCAACGAGAAACCAGTTATATCTGCGTTCCTCGGTTTCAGAAATATCCTCTTTTGATTCAATATCAAAGTAGTTTATCGTCTTAGTCTTACCTGGCTGACCACTAACGAGGGCTAACCCACGATAGTTACATAAAGAATTAATCAACGAAGACTTGCCCACATTAGAGCGTCCAAGGAAGGCGATTTCTACGGTATCCCCTTCAGGATATTGATCCGCCTTCACACAGGAAGTATTATATTTTGCAGCTATAATACGAGGCCCCTTTGGTTCTTTTCGTGTATATTGTGGTTTTGGGCCCATTGGTTTAGTGGATTTTTTCTTCTTTTGCATTACACAAGTGCCTTTGCTAATACTTCATCCATTGTCTTAACTGGCGTAATGATGAGGCCTTCTTTCACAATGTCAGGTAATTCTGCAATATCCTTTTCATTGCCTTTTGGAATCAATACCTCTTTTATACCATGGGACAAGGCTGCTAATAATTTTTCTTTTAAGCCGCCTATTGGTAATACGCGGCCACGCAATGTGATTTCACCAGTCATGGCAATATCAGAACGAACCTTGCGGTTAGTCAAAATAGATACCATAGCTAATGTCATTGTAATACCTGCTGAAGGACCATCTTTAGGGGTTGCCCCTTCTGGCAAGTGAACGTGAATATCAAGCTTTTTATAAAAATCTTCTTCAATCTTTAAAGCTTTTGCATTATGGCGAATATAACTCATAGCCGCTTGACCAGACTCTTGCATAACCTTGCCGAGACTACCAGTTAAAGCCAATTTACCGGTACCATTCATAGTTGTAGCTTCACATGGTAATACTACACCACCAACAGATGTCCAAGCTAATCCATTTACATAGCCAACTTGTGCTTTCTTTTCTCGCTCTTGGTCAACAAAGATTGGTGCGCCTAAGAATTCGTGAAGATTCTTAGTAGTGACTTTTGGTGCGTCTCCGCCTTCTTCAACTACTTTGAAAGCAATCTTACGGCAAATCTTAGCAATTGTTTTCTCTAAAGTACGAACACCTGCTTCGCGAGTATATTCGGAAATTACCTTTCTTAACACAGCATCAGATAATTTAACCTTGTAATCTTCAAGGCCATTTTTCTTAATTTGCTTAGGTGTTAAGTAACGCTTAGCAATTTCTAGTTTTTCTTCTTCCATATAGCTGGACAACTCAATAATTTCCATACGATCTAACAATGGACCAGGAATATTAGATGCTACATTAGCCGTAGTAATCCAGAAAACTTCAGAGAAGTCGAACGGTACTTCGATAAAGTGATCACTAAATGTGCTATTTTGTTCTGGATCCAATACTTCTAATAACGCTGAAGATGGATCACCTTTATAATCAGATGCTAATTTATCAATTTCATCCAATAAAAATACAGGATTCTTAGTACCTACATTTTTTAACCCCTGAATCATACGACCAGGTAAAGCACCAATATAAGTACGTCGATGTCCACGAATTTCAGCTTCATCACGAACACCACCTAAGGATGCACGGATAAACTTACGATTCATTGCTTTAGCAATAGAGGTAGCCAAAGAGGTTTTACCAACGCCTGGTGGGCCTACTAAACAAAGAATAGAGCCACTATTTTTACCAGTTAATTTACGAACCGCTAAAAATTCTAAAATGCGTTTCTTAACCTTTTCAAGGCCATAATGATCGGCCTCGAGCATAGCATGAGCGCCCTTAATATCTAAACGGTCTTCCGTTAATTCGTTCCACGGTAATGCCAATACCCAATCTAGGTAATTGCGCAAAATTGTTGCTTCCGGCATCAATTGAGGCATGCGGCTGTAACGAGAAATTTCTTTATCAATACGCGTATGTACGTCTTCACTTAGATTAAGTGCTTTTAACTTAACTCGTAGTTCTTCTGCCTCCTCCTCGGGATCCCCTTTATCACCCAACTCATCGTGGATAACGCGGATTTTTTCGCGCAAGAAATATTCCTTCTGCGCTTTTTCCATAGATTGACGCACTTGATTATTGATGGAATTTTCCAAATCAGAGATTTGTAATTCCATATTTAAAATGCCTACAATCATGTTAAGACGACGAGCCACAGATAATTCTTCAAGTAACTCTTGACGTTTCAAATTATTAATAGGCAATAGAAATGCAACTTGGTCAGCTAATTCACAAGGATTGCGTAATTCCATAACGCGCGTTACACCTTCATCAGTAACTGATTTAGCTTCTTCTGCCCATTCGCCAAATTTAGCTTGAACCAAACGACGATAAGCTTCAAGCTCTACATCGTCTTCAAATTCAGACGCCACTCGTTCATAGTCTCCTATATAATAAGGGTCCATGCTAGTAATATTCATAAGACGAATACGAGTGATGCCCTCTACAAGAACACGTACTATACCACCTGGTAAGCGCAACATTTGTTTAATTTTTACTAATGTACCCATTTGGGCTAAATCATGAACTGTTGGCGCATCTACAGCATCATCTTTTTGAGTTACGACAGCTAAAATGCGGTCCTCATTCATTGCGGCTTCCACCGCCTTAATGGATTTGTCTCGACCGATATCGAGGTGAATCACGATATTCGGGTATACTACCATGCCTCTGAGAGGTACGGTAGGGATCCCAACTTCGAGTAAATTCATACTTCCTCCAGGTATATATATTATGAAAAGAAACTCATTCCTACACAGAAATGAGTTTCTTCGAATTACGATTTCAACTGGATGTCTTGGTCTGCCTCATTTTTGAGTATAGGTTCACCTGTGCTTAATACGGATTCACGATTCACAATGCACTTAGTTACTTCCGGCATGGAAGGAACCTCAAACATTACGCGTTTCATCACCTTTTCAATGATAGCACGCAAACCACGAGCACCTGTTTTTCGCTGTAATGCTTCATCAGCGATTTCTTCTAATGCATCTTCAGTGAAAGTTAATTCTACACCATCAAGGGATAGAATTTTTTCATATTGTTTTGTTAATGCATTTTTAGGCTTTGTCAAAATTTGAATTAACGCATCTCTGTCTAATTGATCTAATGTCACCATTACTGGCAAACGTCCAATAAACTCAGGAATCAAGCCAAATTTTAATAAATCTTCAGGTACAACATCTTTTAAGATAGCCGATACATTGCGTTCTTCTTTACGCTGTACATCTGCACCAAAGCCAAGTGTTTTCTTAGCGGTACGCTTAGTAATAACCTTATCCATACCATCAAATGCACCACCACAAATAAAGAGAATATTCGTAGTGTCAATTTGAAGCATTTCTTGATTAGGATGCTTCCTACCACCTTGTGGGGGAACAGAAGCGACAGTACCTTCTAAGATTTTAAGCAATGCTTGTTGTACGCCTTCACCAGACACATCACGTGTAATGGAAGGGTTCTCAGACTTACGAGCAATCTTATCAATTTCATCGATATAGATAATGCCACGTTCAGCCCGAGCTATATCATAATCTGCAGCTTGGATAATTTTGAGTAAGATGTTTTCTACATCTTCCCCTACATACCCAGCCTCAGTTAAGCTTGTAGCATCTGCAATAGCAAATGGTACTTCTAGCATTTTCGCTAAGGTTTGAGCCAATAGTGTTTTACCACTACCAGTAGGACCAATGAATAAAACATTAGCCTTTTGTAATTCTACATCATCAACTACATTATCTGTTTGTAAACGTTTGTAGTGATTATATACAGCCACGGCTAAAGAGATTTTAGCATCATCTTGACCAATGACATATTCGTCAAGATGAGCTTTAATTTCTCTAGGCGTTGGCAATTCTTTTAAATTGAAGTCGTCCGTCTCAACCGCACCCAACTCATCTGCAATGATGCGTTCACAAACTTCAACGCATTCATCACAAATATACACGTTAGGCCCCGCCACTAATTTGCGGACTTCTTCGCTTGTGCGTCCACAAAAACTGCAGCGCATAGTGTCTTTATCTTTTGCCAAGGGGCGCCTCCATTACTTGCTTTCTACAGGTTCTCTTGTGAGTACCTCATCGATTAAGCCGTATTCAACGGCATCCTGAGCACTCATGAAGTTATCGCGATCTGTATCGCGAGCTACTACTTCAATATCTTGTCCACTGCGAGAAGCTAAGATACCATTTAACTCTTCACGCATGCGAAGAATCTCACGGGCATGGATTTCAATTTCAGATGCTTGCCCTTGCACACCGCCTAATGGTTGGTGAATCATGATGCGCGCATGAGGCAACGCATATCGTTTACCTTTAGTGCCAGCTGTTAAAAGCACAGCACCCATGCTCGCTGCAGAGCCTACACAAATAGTAGACACATCTGGTTTGATATATTGCATCGTATCATAAATAGCCATGCCAGCAGTTACAACACCGCCAGGGCTATTGATGTACAAATGGATATCCTTATCAGGATCCTCTGCTTCCAGGAATAACATTTGCGCAATAACCGCATTTGCCACATTATCATCGATGGGGCCACCAAGGAAAATAATGCGATCCTTTAACAAGCGAGAGTAAATATCATAGGAACGCTCTCCGCGTTCACCTTGTTCAACTACGATTGGTACATACATGTAATCACCTTTTCATGTACCTAGTTGAGCAAACTATTATTCAGCCGCTTCAGCGCCTTTTGCATTATCAATAATGAATCGAGCTGCTTTTTTGCGAGCTACAGAGCCTGCCAACATAGCTACACGACCTTCTTTTGCAATAATATCCCAAACTTCTTTAGGATCTGCCCCAAAGTTTTGAGCCATAATGAAGATTTCACGGTTCATATCATCTGGAGTTACTTCGATACCTTCAGCAGTTGCAATAGCATCCAATACTAAATCAGCGCGTACGTTTTCAGCTGCGGAATCTTTGTATTCAGAGCGTAAATCTTCGATAGTTTTATTGGAGAATTTCAAGTAGTCATCAAGTTTCAAGCCACGGCCTTCCATATTCATAGCCAATTCTTGAATCATTTGTTCTACGCGATCTTTAATCATTACTTCTGGGATTTCTACAGTTGCATTTTTAACAGCTGTTTGAATCAAGTCAGCATTGTAAGTATCGATTGCACGACGGGAAGCTTCTTCCTCCATTTTAGTGCGAAGATCTTTTTTCAATTCTTCAATAGTTTCGTAAGAGCTTGCTTCTTTTGCAAATTCATCATTCAATTCAGGCAATTCTTTACGTTTAATATCATGGATATGAGTTTTGAATTCTGCTTCTTTACCAGCAAGTTCTGCTACGAAGTAGTCTTCAGGGAATGTTACTTTTACAGTTACATCATCACCAGCTTTAGCGCCAATTAATTGATCTTCGAAGCCAGGAATGAAGCTACCAGAACCGATTTGTAATGGGTAGGATTTACCTTCACCACCATCAAAAGGTTTACCATCAACGGAACCAGCAAAGTCGATTACTGCGAAGTCATCTTTTTGAATTGTAGCGCCTTCTTCAGCAACAACCATTTTTGCTTGTTGTTCACGAATATTGTTCAACTGTTCTTCGATTTGTTCATCAGATACTGTAGCATCTTGTTTTTCTGCTTCTAAGCCTTTGTAATCGCCAAGTTTAACTTCAGGGCGTTTAGTTACAGTAGCTTTGAAAATCAAATCTTTGCCTTCTTCGAATTGTTCTCGTTCGATTTCAGGTTCAGATACAGGCACAATATCATTTTCACGAAGTGCAGCACTATAGTTTTGGCTAGCCAATACTTCAAATGCTTCTTCCAAGATAGCTTCTTTGCCGAAGTTCATTTCCAAAATACGGCGAGGCGCATGTCCTTTACGGAAGCCAGGGATGTTCACTTGACCTGCAATGCGTTTTACAGCTTGTTTAATGCCCTTATCTACTTCTGCTGCAGGTACTTCAATAGTTAACGTTACTACGTGTTGATCAACAGGATTTACAGTTGCTTTCATTTAAAATATGTCCTCCTCGAAGGGCAATATGCCCAAATTTCTGTAGTATATTATGCACTCCTAATAATAACATAAATGCAAGGTCAATGCAATTCTTCTCAATATACACTAAAAGACCACCCCAAAATGGGTGGTCTTTACATATTTTACATAATTATGCTAATTAGTTATCTTTAGCAATCAATTTGATAATGTCACGACGAGACAAAATCCCGATCAAACGATACTCTTTATCTACAACTGGCACATTTTTCAAATGTTGATCAAGCATAACAGATACAATTTCTTCTACATCTTTATCCGGTGTGGTTGTAATTACTTCATCAGTCATCAACTCATGAACGTGAGATGCCAATAATTTTTTGAATTGAGCATTGTATTCGCCAATGCCATTGTAATAGATGCTAGCGCCTAATACATTAACATAATGAGGCACATGAGGACGTACTTTTTTATATAGTAAATCACCTTCAGAGATAATACCTAACAACTTATTATCATCATCCACTACGGACACCGCTGTTAAATTATATTTAACCAATAAATCAGCTACATCAGAAATCGGCGCATCTTTGCCAACAGTAACAGGGTATTTATTCATTACTTCTTGGATTTTCATAGTGAATTCCTCCTTACAAATACATCTTGCTTTATTATACTATTCGCCACAGTATAATAAAACTCCTTTTTTCTGAAAGTATTATACAAATAATTTTTAAGTCTACGTCTTCTACCAATGATAAGGTTCATTACGATTGATTTTTGATGCTCGATAAATTTGTTCTACAAGTAGCAATCGAACCATTTGATGAGTAAAAGTCATAGGGCTAAAAGATAATTTATAATTTACAGCCTGACGTAATATATCACTCACCCCAAAGGCACCACCAATAATGAAAGCCATATCGCTAACACCATCCACCTCAAGCTTAGATACCGTCTTAGCGAGTTCTTCAGAGGACATTGGTTTGCCATACACGTCAAGTAATACGGTATACGCATTTTTAGGGACCGCTTTTAATAAACGGTCTCCTTCTTCTGCAACGACTTGTTTGCGATCCGCATTACTCGGCTTATCTCCAATTTTACTTTCATTCAGCTCTGTAATTGTAATGCCACCATAGGGGCGCATGCGTTTCACAAACTCTGCTACGCCCTCACGTAAATAAGCATCCTTCAATTTGCCGATACAGACTACATAAAATCTCATTTTTACCTCTTCACAGATTGGATGGACACAATTTCATTAGGCTGACCATGTTGTAACTTCATTTCAGGTCCAATACGAACACCACCATCCACAAGCATTTTGCCAATAGTTTGGGTAACAAGGACAGAGTTATTATTATTTTCAGAACGATGGGCCAATATAACTTGCATAAAATCAGGACGTTTCATCATGAGTAGTGCTTGCGCAGCCATTTCATTACTCAAATGACCTTCATCACTAGCCACCCTTTGTTTCAAAAACGGCTGATATGGTCCGAATCGCAACATATGAGGATCATAATTCGCCTCTAGCACTAACAGAGTCGTATCATCAATTCTTCGTAAAATATCATCTGAAATCACGCCTGTATCAGTGACAATAGTTGCCTTATCGTTCCCAGCAAACACATTTATACCAATTGGATCAGCCGCATCATGACTTACCGAAAAAGGTTCCACAATTAGACTCCCCAACGTCAAACTGCCCTTTGTAAGCTCGATTAATCGATTCTTTGGCACGATTAACTTATCTTGGATTTCACGCCAGGTGCCTTGCTTCGTATACACAGGAATATCAAATCGTTTTAGTAATTGTTGTAATCCCGCAATGTGATCACTATGTTCATGACTGACAAATATACCCTCTACCTGTGCCATATCAATTTGTAATTCTTTTAACCCATTGACAATGCGTCGACAACTGATGCCTACATCATGCAATATGACGGAGTTCCCTTTTTTTATCACTGTACAATTGCCCTTACTACCACTGGCAAGGACATGGACCTCCAACGGTGAGGATTCACTCATCAAAACACTCCATATACTTAATCATAAATCTATTATTTCTGTAAAAGTCAATAGCTTAGTTATTTAGTTAAATATTGTATTAACTCATTTAAATTCAAGCTATTATTACGTTCTTTCAGATAATTTAGTCAGACGCTCTACAAAATACGACATATTAGCCTCAATATCTGGCCCTCTGCGGAACATATCGCCTCCAACAAGGAACATCGTATCATTTCCGTACAGCTCAACAAGTTCATTAAGACGAGTATCTGTAACGCCACCACCTGGTGCAGGGCAAGCCGCCTTCATCAAGCCCATTGGTCGTTTAATGTAAGAGGAAATCCTCTTGCATTGTTCCTCTGTAAAAGTAAAGCGTCCACCATAAGATACGAAGATTGGCATATCAGCCCCAAAAATACGAGGTAATAAACCTAGTTGTAAGTAATCGGCTACACCAGATACACCAGGGCTCACAAATCCACCAGAATAAGCGGGATGATGAATAATAGGCAATCGTAATTTTTCATCAGTAGCTAATTTGTGTAACCAACCGAAACCAACGAGACCTGAAGCCACCATGAGAGCTGTAGCACCAGCCTCTTTGGCAAAATAAGCGCGTTCCAATACGTCTGTGCCATCACCAGATACATTTGCTGCATATAATGTATGTGTCCCATGTGTAGTGTTCATTTCCTGTACCATAGAAGCACATCGTTTTACACGATCTTTATATTGAGAGAAGGACTGATTAGAAATACCATGATCATCCTTTATGACATCTGCCCCACCACGTGTATAGGCTCCACACATGCGAGCCAATTCCCCGTTTGGTGTTCCCATCGGCTTTACAACGGCTTGAATCATTGGACGCGTCGGGGTTTCCACTAAACAACGAATTCCTTGCAAGCCAAATCGTGGTCCCTTAAACACATCGTAAAGTGTTGGACATAGTTCAATATCTACTACCCAAATATGTGGCTGTAACGAAGAATTACCAAAGACAACATTTAAAAATTGTGTAGCCTCTAAGGCCGTGGTATCTACGTGATATGAAATACGAGCCAAATAGTAACGAGAGGTGTCAATTACAGCATTTGGCATCACACCTACATTGATATAAGGAGAGTCTTCTACTATAGGTTCAAGAGATTCTAGTCGACCAGTAATAGTTTCTTTAATGTATGGATCCGTTACAAACTCATAAGGAAATTCTATGGTTTGCTCCACTTGAACAGCCCAAGCAATTGATTTTGCTTCTTCATATGTACTCGCTTCTATTCTATATATAACTATAAATCGCTCGTCTTTCATAATGCGTCTCCTTTACAATAATATTATTTAATTATATACCAAAGTAGTATACGATTCCATAAAAAAAGACCTCACTCCAAATCAGAGTGAGATCTTTTTAACAAACGAAAACATATATATTGATGTTTTACCTATACTAACAAGGTTTCTACTGTGAGAGACAATACATATAATCGCATGAGAGTAAACTCGTCTAACTATATCTTATTGGTAGAAATGTTTAGGATAACCTTTGAATCGTGTGAAGTGACGATATTTACGAGTCGCACGATTAGGTTCATTAACAGTTTTATAACCAAAACCATTAAACATTACATTTAAAATAACAGCTACTATACTACCAGCTGTGATACCAGATTTCAAAAGAATTTGAGCCCATGCTGGAAAGTGTGTATAGAATTGAGGTGCTGCAAGAGGAATCATGGATACCCCAATACTAATGGCAACTAGCATCAGGTTATAGTTACCATCGAAACTAACTTTACCAAGAGAACGAATCCCACTGGCGATAATCATGCCGAACATAGCAATTCCTGCGCCCCCTAGTACAGCATTTGGAATACAAGCTACGATAGCGGCTAATTTAGGGAAAAGGCCTAATAAAATTAAAATTACACCAGATGCTGCTACAACGAAACGACTCTTAACACGTGTTACAGCAATAAGACCTACGTTTTGAGCAAATGCTGTATACGGAAAACTATTAAGGATACCACCAATAATAGTGGATAAGCCATCCGCACGAAGTACCGCAGCCAACTCTTTTTGACCAATAGGTTTATCTACGATTTCTCCAACTGCAATACTATCACCAGTTGTTTCTACCATAACTACGAGCATTACAATAATCATAGATACAATAGAAGCAAAGTCAAAGGTTGGAAGGCCAAAATAGAATGGTGTCACAACAGAAATCCATTGAGAACGCCCTACTTCTGAAAAATCTGTAATACCAACAATCATAGCTAAGGCTGTACCGAGAATAAGCCCAACTAAGATTGCCAAATTACCAAGGAAACCTTTACCAAATCGATAAGTTAATACAACGAGAACAAATGTAGCTACACCAAGAGCTATGTATAGTGGATCGCCAAAGTTTTTATTGCCTACGCCCCCCCCCATCCAGTTAACAGCTACTGGCATCAAGTTGATACCAATAATAGTAATGATAGTACCTGTTACTACAGGTGGGAATAGCCGAATCAAACGACTGAAAAATGGTGCCACAAGGAATGTAAAGAGACCAGCTACGATAATCGCACCGTAAATGGTAGTAATATCATGCTGCTGACCAATCAGAATCATTGGACCTACAGAAGCAAATGTTACACCTTGAATAAGAGGAATGCGACCACCGACAGGTCCGAACCCTAATGTTTGAATCAATGTAGCTACACCACATGTAAATAAGTCAGCTGTAATCAAACGAATTAAATCTTCAATTGGCAAATGCATAGCTTGTGCAATAATAATTGGTACAGCTACTGCCCCAGCATACATAGCCAGAACGTGCTGTAAACCATAAGCGAATAACTGCGGGATTGGCAGCATACCATCTACATGGTCGACACCAGATGCACCTTTACTCATAAGAATCACCTCATATCTTACGTTTTAGTTACTAGTTAAACAATATAGTCATACTATCGTACATGATAGAGTTTAGAAATCTCATCGACTTCACGTGGGAACCTTGATGGCTAGGGGCAAAAGCCCCTACCATTAAGCAAATATTCTATTTTTTATAACCTGTATGTTTAATCGGCAAGGACCTACGTGGTTCTCCGTCGATACGACGATACGCATTTGCAATAGCCGGTGCAATCGGAATGCTAGAGATTTCGCCAATACCTTTAGCACCGTATGCATATTGTTCTGGTGTCCCTTTTTCGATAAGACTTACATGAATTGGAGGACATTGGGTAGCTCTAAGAAGTCCTAGCGTACCGTATTTAGATGTTACATACCCTTCTTTATAAGGGAAGTCTTCTGTAACGGCATACCCCATTCCCATAATGGCACCACCTTCGGCCTGACCTGTACAGGATTGAGGGTTCACTACACGACCTACATCGTATGCTACATGTAAATTAGCAACCTTATTGTCTTCACCAATTGTTGCTACACATGCACCATAACCATAGGCAACGTGATTTTTTGGATGCGATTTATCAGAATTAAATGGATCTGTTTCACCGAGAAACTCTTCATAAATCTCTACGCCATTCAGTTCTTCTAATGTTTTAGTATCTAACATTTCTTTTAAGCGAAGACTTGCTTTACGCGTTGCTTCACCGGTAAAGAGCGTTTGGCGAGATGCAGTAGTTGTACCAGAATCTGGTGTACGTACTGTATCAGGTCGTTCTACAAATACTTTATCCGCCGTTAAGCCTGTCGTTTCACAAAGTACTTGTGTTGCCATAGTAGCCATGCCTTGACCAATACAAGCGGCACCCGTACGAATACGAACTTTACCATCACGTACTTCTAAAATAACGCGACCCGTATCAGGTAGTCCTACACCAATACCACTATTTTTCAAACATACCGCAAGGCCAGTACGATCAGAGGCATAATATGCATCTTTTACAGCTTCCAAACATTCTACTAAAGCGGTTTCTTTGGAACAAATTTGGCCGTTTGGTAATGAGTCACCAGGGCGTACAACATTTTTGTAGCGGAATTCCCAAGGATCCATGCCTACCAACGCAGCTAATTCATCAATATTTTGCTCTTGACCAAAGATAGTTTGTGTTACGCCAAACCCACGGAATGCACCACCAGGAACAGTATTTGTATAAACACATACACCATCAAAGGCAAAATTATCAAAGTGATAAGGGCCACAAGAATGAGTACCAGCACGTTGAAGTACAGGACCACCTAAAGATGCATACGCGCCACAATTAGAAACGATATTTACCTTACTTGCTACCAAATTACCTTCCGCATCACAAGCTGTTGTAATATCCATTTCCATCGCATGACGTTTAGTATGAATATTGAGACTTTCTTGACGGGAGAAAAGTACCTTAGTTGGTTTTCCTGTAAGCCAAGCTACGAGTGATGCATGATGTTGTACGGTCATATCTTCTTTACCACCAAAGCCACCACCTACGAGCATACTGTGAACCTTTACAGCCTCATTCGGAATACCAAGCATACGAGCAACTTCACGACGATCATCATAAACATTTTGGCTACCTGAATGCAGATGAATTTCATCACCCTCACGATATGCAACGGCACATTCTGGTTCCATAAATGCATGGTCGGTTTGAGGTGTGGAATAATGATTTGTTACTACAAAAGCAGCCTCTGCAATAGCCTTATCTACATCGCCACGAGATAATGTTTGACGAGATAATACATTTCCCTCTGGATGTAACTGAGGAGCATCTGGTTTTAGTGCTTCCAATGGATCTAGTACGGGTTCTAATTCAGTATAATCAACTTCAACTAGAGCCAATACTTCGTCTAAATATTTCTTTTCTGTAGTTGCAACAAGTGCAATTGCATCGCCTACATAACGTGTAATATCACCTTCGGCGATAAGTACATCCCAATCCGGTACTAAATGACCAGTCTTATTGAATGGTACATCCTTAGCAGTCAATGCCGTTACACATGCTGGATGTTCAAGAGCTTTAGACACATCAACACGATCAACTCTAGCTCGTGGGTATTTAGAACGCAATGCTTTGGCATAAATCATGCCATCCATATAGATATCATCAGAGTATTGTCCAGTACCTAATGCTTTTTCCTCAGCATCTACACGGTGTAAACGAGCGCCTACATTACCATTTGTATCCTTTTCTGGAACTGGTAAGTTCTCACGGAACATTTTTGCAGCTAGCATAATGCCCTCTTCAATTTTTACATAGCCTGTACAACGGCAAATATTACCTAATATCGCCTTTTTAACATCGTCAGGTGTAGGGTCATTATTTTCGTCAATCAATACTTTTGCACTAATAATCATACCTGGTATACAGAAACCACACTGCACCGCTCCGCATTCACCAAAAGCATAGGTGTATACTGCTTTTTCTCGTTCAGATAAACCTTCAATCGTGACAATTGATTTACCATCTAATTGAGATAGTTTGCTTACACAAGCCTTTGCTTTTTTTCCGTCTATAATTACTGTACACGTACCACATGCACCAGCACTACAACCTTCTTTAGTGCCCGTCAACTTTAAATCAGCTCGCAAGAAATCAATTAAACGTTGATCCTCTTGAACCTCATATTGGGTGCCATTCACTTGAAAGCGGTACATATATAGCCCTCCTCTCATTAAGGAATACATTCACCAAGATACGATTCTGTTAAGGATCCATCTTGTACCACATGGTGACCTCTAAGGATAACATCTCGAACCTTGCCAGTTACAGATATTCCTTCGTAAGGTATATAGTCAGCCTTTGTATGGGCGGACTCTTTTGAAAGCACATGTTCTATATGCTTATCTACAATTGTTATATCCCCATCACTACCTACAGCTAATGTACCCTTCTTGGGATACATGCCATATAGCTTTGCTGGGTTTTCACTAACTAATTTCATAAAATCTACAGCGCTCATATTGCATTGGTTAACCAACACATCATAAGCAATGATACCCCGTTCTTCAGCTCCAGGAATGCCACCAGGAATACGGGTAAAGTCATGACGACTTTTTAATTTTTGACCTTCAAAATTGAAACTACAATGATCGGAGCCAATAGTTTGGAAAGTACCATTTACTAGTGCATGCTTCAATGCCATTTGGTCTTGTATCGTTCTAAGTGGAGGACTCATCACAAATTTAACCCCTTCAAAATCAGGTAATTTATATCGTGATTCATCAAGCACCAAATACTGTGGACATGTTTCACAAGTCACTTGATGTCCTAATGCCCGCTCACGTAGAACTTCATCTACGCCTTCTTTAGAACTTACATGCACAATATGCACGGGATACTCTAATGCAGCACCAATTGTACTAAATCGCTTAATCGCTTCCGATTCAATCATGGCCGGTCTTGTGAGTGGATGATTGTCTACATCTAATTCACCACGTTTACGTTTATCTGCTACAAAGGCATCGATAAGATCACCGTTTTCACAGTGAGCCCCTACAAGCGCACCCGTTGGTTTTATAGCTTCAATAGCATCATAAATTTCTCGATCTGTTAAACGGAAGCCATACGCTAAGTACACTTTAAAGGACGATACACCAGCTTCTACAACCTTTGGTATTTCATGAGATACCTCTTCATTCATTTCTACAAGCTCCATATGGAATTTGTAGTCACAGGAGCAGCGCCCTGCGGCACGCTCCTTATGAACTTCTAAACCTTTACAAAGGGATCCATCCTTGGGAGAAGCAAAATTGATGATTGATGTAGTGCCGCCAAGAATAGCAGCCTTTGTACCACTATCAAAATCATCTGCAGTAGACGCCAAGGCATTTGTCATTTGAAAGTGTGTATGAGGATCAATAAATCCAGGGAACACATAGCAACCTTTTGCATCAATTACTTTAGCCCCGTCTGGAACAGGAACGTGTTCATCAATGGCGACAATTTTGTCGCCATCAATTAATAAATCTCCAGTAAGGATTCGATCATTTAAGACCAATTCCCCTTGTTGTATGATAATCATGATACATAGTACACATGCTCTTTACAGAAGGCATGTACAACTCCTTTCAATTCTTCAGGTAATGCATCAATGTCACATACGGCTTCTTCACCTTTGAAGCGATAACCACAGCTAGTGCCTGTGATGTAGAAACCATCATTTGTACTATCGGCTAAAGCTTCAGCATTGTGGAAGAATGTAATGCGATCCTTGTATGGTTGACAAGGTTCTACGCAATGACATGCACAGTTACCACACTCATTACAGCTTTGATCAACATGGACGATCAATTTAGCATCATTTACAGTAACGACTTCATTACATCTATTAGGACATACGCGAACACAAGCACCACACACTACGCGGCAGTGGTAGTCAGAACTACGTGTACCTGGGAAGGATGGCATAGCTTCGCGTTTTTTCTTCATTGCATCGCTCTTCTTGAAGATTTTGTTCTCAGCGATGTCTTTAGCGAGTTTAGCTATAAGTTCTTTATGAACTTTTAAAGCAGCATTGTAATCAGTAGATTCCACTTCGTCTGCTAAGCCTTTGAAAGTATTGTAACCTTCACCTTGTAGAAGAATTGTACATACTGTTACAGGCCAAATACCACAATCAAAGATAGCTTTGATATTTTGTTTTACAGCACCACCGCTATAAGACATAGGTAAACGTTCGCCGAATTGAGCACTTAAAAGCTCAGCTACACCAATTGTTACAGGTAACAAGGATTTACCAGACATGTACATTTGCTCGCCTGGCAATTCATTGTTGTGAATTTGAACAGGGAATGTATTTGTCAATTTAACACCGAAAATCTTATTGTGTTTTTCACCAAGAGCGATAAGACGCTCTAACATTGGAACAGCTTTATCGAATTGAAGGTCAACTTCAAATTGATGATCTTCAAAGTCAATGTACTCAAAACCGGCGTTATCCAATAATTCTCTAATGCGTTTTGGCCCTAACAATGTAGGGTTGCATTTTAAGTATAGGTGAAGACCTTTTTCACTGATAAGGTACGAACAAATGGATTCGATTTCTTCTGCTGGGCAACCGTGCATTGTGGACAATGTGATTGCTTGACAAAGTTCATCACCAATGGAGTTGATGAAATCAGCATCGATATGTTCAAATTCATCTACGTGGTCAAGACACCATTGTTTACAAGTATCCCACATAGGAGATTGAGATGCACTGCGCATTGTGTTGATGAATTTATCAACCATAGGGCTCTTGATACCAGCCAAGTTGTAGCCAACACTCATGATGAATAAGAATCCATCTGGATCGCCTAAGCCTAATTCTTTAGAGATTAATTTTAATGCGAACCAAGCTTTAATGTATTCATCAGCAGCTTCATCACAGCTATATTCAGAAGACCATTCTACATTATATGCTTCATCTACAGAGTAGATACAAGGTCTAGGAATACCTAGTTCTTCACCGTACATGATTTGTACGGTTTTTAATTCAATGCAACGAGCACCAGCTACATAAGATGCCACAATATTTTGTGCCAACTGTGTATTAGGGCCAGCTGCTGGACCTACAGGATTTTCAATGGATTTACCAAAGATAGATAAGCGTTGATCATGATTCGTACGATGAATTTTATTTACATTGTAAATGCGATTGTACATCTTGTACTCAGTCATAATGTGGTTCATCAAATTTCCGAAACTTACCGGATACATAATGTCACTCATAATGTCACACTCCTTTAAAGCGCTTGCGTTATGGGTTTAGTCGTTTCCATAAACCTTTAGATGTTGCTAAAACTTCGTCCATTACTTCAGCTTTATCAATGCCTTGTAATTTACGATCAATCATGCGTGGTACACCATCACTAATAGTTGTTACCACATACATACCATTAGCACCGAATAGTAAGTGACCATTGATGTTGTTTTCATCAAGTGGTGTTGGTGCTGCGTAATCAAGAACAATTACGTCAGCTGCAGCACCTTTTTTAAGGATGCCTACCGTAGTATCGAAGAATTCATTAGCCATTTTGCGGTTGTTTTCAAATAGCATATGAGGTACTTCGCCCCAGCCTACATATGGTTTATGTTGCTCATGTTTCACGAGACAATTCGCTACTTTATAAGATTCGAGCATATCATTTGTATAACCATCTGTGCCAAGCCCAACAGTGATCCCTGCATCTAATAGTTTCAAGATATCTGTCGTGCCTACTGCATTACCCATGTTACTTTCTGGGTTATGTACGACCTTAGCTTGAGATTTTTTCAATAATGCCACATCTTCGTCAGTTACGTGTACACAGTGACCAGCGATGCTCTTAGGGCATAAAATACCTGCCTCTACGAGGCGTCTAACAGGTGTCATGCCATACTTTTCTTTACTATCGGCCACATCTTCAGGACCTTCTGCAACATGAACATGATAACCCAACTGATCCTCATTATGAGCTTTCACATAATCTAATGTTTCCGTGCTCAATGTGAAAGATGCATGCAAGCCCATCATCGCCGCCAGTCTGGATGGATCTTGTTTTGCTTCTTTACCAAAACGTACGTTTTCTGCAACAGCGGCTTTCATTTGGTCTACGCCATTGCGGTCGGATACTTCATAGCATAAACATGAGCGAACGCCGAATTGTTTAGCTACATCTGCAATGATGGATAAGCTGTTAGGAACTTCACCATAACTTGCATGGTGGTCAAAAATAGTAGTTACACCATTTTCGATACAGCCTAAATACGTAAGTAATGCACTTGCTTTTACATCTGGAGCCGTCAATTTATTATCTAAGTAGAACCAAAGTCCTTCCAAGATTTCACCGAAGTTAGTCGGTGCTGGACCTGGCAACGATAAGCCTCGTGCAAGAGCGGAGTAAATATGATGATGTGCATTAATGAAACCTGGCATAATCAAGCCACCATTAGCATCAATAATTTCTGCGTTTGCATAAGCTTTGCATAATTCATCATATTTACCAATATCAACAATTTGAGTCCCGTCGATAGCAACAGCACCATCATAAATGATAGGTCTATCAGCGTCGCGAGTAATAACAGTACCTTTTCCTAATATAATCATGTGGGCACCTCCTCAACGATTCGTTGAAATGCATACTTATAAACTTATATATTATTATAATACGATACGTGTGCCTGTTTTTCCTGCTATACCATCTTTAGATTTCTCTAATAATGTGATAATTGAGACACGGCCTTTTTTGGATTCTGCAAATGCTATAGCGGCTTCTACCTTTGGTTTCATCGAGCCTTCTGCAAACTCACCAGCTGATACATATTCTTTAGCTTGTGTAACGGTTAATTCATCAAGCCATTTTTCATTTTCTTTACCAAAGTTAATGGCAACCTTTTCAACAGCTGTTAAAATAACGAGAACATCAGCATCAATTTCTTGGGCCAATAAACTACTAGTCCAGTCTTTATCGATAACAGCAGCTGCACCATGAAGTTCATTACCTTCTTTAGTTACTGGGATACCTCCCCCGCCACAAGCAACAATTAATTGTTTACCTACTAAACCTTTAATTGCTTCTAGTTCAATGATTTCTTTTGGTGCTGGAGATGCCACCACACGACGATAACCACGACCCGCATCTTCTTTTACCACATAATCGTAATTCTTTTCTGCGTATTCAGCTTCTTCCTGAGTCATAAAATGACCAATTGGTTTTGTAGGATTTTGAAAAGCTGGGTCATTTTGATCAACAAGTACTTGTGTAACCATAGTCATTGTTGGCAAATCTTTAATACCACGATTTAAGAGCTCTTCGTGAAGAGCATTTTGTAAGTCATAACCAATATAAGCTTGGCTCATTGCTACACATACAGATAATGGAGTGTTTGGTTGACCTTCTACTTCACGAGTCAATGCAGCCATCGCATTGTTGATCATACCAATTTGAGGTCCATTACCATGTGTTACCACTACGTCACAATCAGCTTCTACTAAATCAATGATTGTTTTAGCTGTACTTTTTACTGCAATTTTCTGTTCTGGTAAGGAATTGCCTAATGCATTCCCCCCTAGTGCTACTACAACTCTCTTTTTCATGTTATGCCTCATAACAAACTATTAAGAATAAAAGGAGCCATCAATACGGATGGCCCCTAAACTTTACTTTACGGTTGAACTCGTTCGGTTCCCTTCCGTTCTAATTCTTTTAAGGTTTCTACAGGATTTTTAAATTTGCTAAGGAAAATCATAGCTGCAATAACATATGGTTTGTAGCTTGCTTCCTTATAAAGAGGTATGCGGTAGCGATCAAATACTGTTGCATCTACTTCGCCTTCTTCACAACTTACACCTGTAATATCTGCTGGTAAGCAATGTAAGTAAAGAGCCTTGCCGTCCTTTGTGAGACTCATCATCTCTTCCGTACATGCCCAATCTTTATGTTTACCATTTTCTTCAAGAAGAACTTTTTCTAATGCTTTAATACCTTCATGATCATTTTCACCATACAGTTTTGTACGTTTTTCCATTGCACCGAATGGAGCCCAGCTCTTAGGATATACGATGTCTGCATCTTTGAAAGCATCCTTCATGTCGTTAGTTCTACGGAATGAACCGCCGCTAGCTTCAGCTTGTTTCTTAGCGATTTCTTCAACTTCCGGCATTACTTCGTAGCCTTCTGGATGTGCTAATACAACTTCCATACCTAAACGAGTGAATAAACCAATAGCACCTTGAGGTACGGATAAAGGTTTACCATAGGATGGAGAATACGCCCACGTCATAGCAATCTTTTTACCTTTAAGGTTTTCTACACCGCCAAATTCTTTGATGATATGAGCTGTATCAGCCATGATTTGTGTAGGATGGTCGATATCACATTGTAGATTTACAAGTGTTGGGCGTTGCTCTAATACACCATCTTCATGACCTTCTTTAACTGCATCGGAAACTTGATGCATATAAGCATTGCCTTTACCGATATACATATCATCACGAATACCGATAACATCTGCCATAAAGGAAATCATATTAGCTGTTTCACGAACTGTTTCACCGTGAGCGATTTGAGATTTGCCTTCGTCTAAATCTTGAACTTCAAGACCTAGCAAATTACAAGCGGAAGCAAAGGAGAAGCGTGTTCTTGTAGAGTTATCACGGAATAAAGAAATGCCAAGACCGCTGTCAAATACTTTAGTAGAGATATTGCGTTCTCTAAGAGCACGTAATGCATCAGCTACTGCCCATACACCTTGCAATTCATCATCAGATTTTTCCCAAGTTAAGAAGAAATCTTCGCCGTACATTTTACTAACGTCTAATTTTTGTAAAGTTTCAATACTTTTATTGAAGTCTGTCATCTGTAAGTCCTCTCTTTCAATTCCCTAAAGGGCTACTTAGGATCTAACTTTATACGATGCCTCATCAAATAGTGAGGCACTATATGAAATTCTAAATATCAACTATTTCCAGTTATTCCGTTTATATTAAATCTAATTCAATGTATGTGATATTAATTTTTGCAATATACGGATGGTAATAATGCATATACAGCAGCACATGTTACAAGATCTTGTTTCCATGTAATTTCGTTAGGTGCATGTGCTTGTGCTTCTGCACCAGGACCGAAGCCAATGCATGGAATGCCATTACGGCCCATGATAGATACACCATTTGTGGAGAATGTCCATTTATCAGTTAATGGGCGAGCTTTACGCATTTCAACTGTATCTTCTGCACCAATACGTTCATTGCCATATAAGCTAGTGTATGCTTCTTCCAAAGCTTCTGTTACTTTATGATCTTTAGGAATTACCCATGTTGGGAAGTAGCATTCGATTGGATAGGTTAAACCAGTCCAAGATGGACGAGCATATTCGTACATGGATACTTTCGCACCATATTCTTTAACATGTGGCAACGCTTCGATTTCTGCCAAACAACTTTGCCAAGTTTCACCAGCAGTCATACGACGATCCAAGGAAATAGCACAGGAGTCAGCTACTGCACAACGGCTTGGAGAAGTATAGAAAATTTGGGAAGTAGTTACTGTACCGCGACCTAAGAAGCGAGCTTCTTCGTAATGGTCAGGGTTGAATTTAGGGTCAAGCATTTTAACAAGACCTTTAATTGCTGTGCTTTCATCGGCAGAATTAGCATTCAAATCACGAATGTCTTGAAGAATATCTGCCATTTTATAGATAGCGTTGTCACCGCGTTCCGGCGCAGAACCATGGCAAGATACGCCTTGTACGTCTACGCGGATTTCCATGCGACCACGTTGACCGCGGTAGATACCGCCATCAGTTGGCTCAGTGGATACTACGAATTCAGGACGGATATTGCGTTCTTTAATCATGTATTCCCAGCAAAGACCATCGCAATCTTCCTCTTGAACTGTACCTACAACAAGTACGCGATATTTGTCGTTAAGAAGGCCTAAATCTTTCATGATCTTAGCGCCGTATACAGCGGATACAATACCACCCAATTGATCAGATACGCCACGGCCACCAATTTTAGTTTCGTCTTCGAAACCATCATATGGATCAAAATCCCAATTGTCACGATTGCCAATACCAACTGTATCAATATGTCCATCAAAAGCAATGAGAGTTTTCCCTGTGCCCATATATCCGAGAATATTCCCCATAGGATCTACTTCAACTTCATCGAATCCTAGGTTTTTCATTTCTTGTTCTATACGTTTTACATGATCTTTTTCTTCAGCACTTTCTCCTGGAAATGCTACGATCTCACGTAAAAACTTTGTCATCGCTGGGCCATAAGTTGCCGCTGCTTGTTTAATTGCTTGTAAATCCATAATTAATGCCTCCTAACGATCTTCACCATACCACATAATGTTTTTATATCTTTCAGGATCCGTATCACCTTCAGTGGAGAAACAGAGTACCTTTGAAGACGCATCTAATTCTAACTCTTTTCGTAAGTCTTCATATTCCGGCATCGTCATAATTGCCATTACAAGACCTAATGGAACTGCACCAGACTCACCAGTAGTAATTGGAGTATCGCCTTTAATTGGTGCACCACCAACGCGCATGCCTAAACGTGCCACCCAGTCAGGCGCAGAAACGAATACATCTGCATGATTTCTTAAAATATCCCAAGAAACCGTGTTCGGTTCACCACAAGCTAAACCTGCCATAATTGTTTCTAAATCACCTTCTACGATACGAGGTTTACCATCATCAGCTACAGCGCCTTTGTATAAACAAGCTGCTGCTGCCGCTTCTACAACAACTAATTTAGGTTTTTTAGCCACATTGCGGTATAGATTAGTGAAGTAACCCACTACAGAACCGGCAAGGGAGCCTACACCAGCTTGTACAAATACATGTGTAGGAACTTTACAATTATCAGCTTCTAATTGATTTGCTGTTTCCATAGCCATTGTGCCATAGCCTTGCATAATCCAGTTTGGAATTTCTTCATAACCCTCCCATGCAGTATCTTGAACTACAACACCGTTAGGAACTTCTTTAGACTTTTTAGTTGCTAAGCGTACACACTCATCGTAGTTGAAGTCTTCGATTGTTACGGTAGCACCTTCGTTTTCGATTTGTTTTCTACGATATTCTGTAGAGCCCTTTGGCATAAATACTACAGATTTTTGACCTAATTTATTGGCTGCCCATGCTACACCACGACCGTGGTTACCATCAGTGGCAGTAAAGAATGTAGCTTGACCAAACTCTTCTTTTAATTTTGCAGATGTTAATACATCATATGGTACATCCTCAACAGCTTTACCAGTTTGTTGCGCCACATATTTTGCCATCGCATAGGAACCGCCTAATACCTTAAATGCATTAAGGCCAAATCGGTAAGATTCATCTTTTACAAAGAGTGCATCAACACCGATATAAGACGCTAAATTCTTAAGCGATACAAGTGGAGTAATGCTATATTGTGGAAAACTTTCATGAAACGCTTTAGCTTTCTTAACCTCTCTAACATCCATAACGGACAAAAACTTGTCACTTGATGGTGCCATCGTATTACGCTTCCACTGAATTCGTTCCATATTTGCCTCCTAGGATTCTTCCTTTATAGTATTTAAATCACTATAAAGAGTAAACTTAGAAATATTAAAATACTCTGCTATCTTCTCAGAAGACTTCGAGATAAGAAAAGCCCCTTTTTCGTTTAAGTAGGTTATAGCTTTTAAGCGTTCCACCTTATTCATCAATGGTCCTGGTTTACCAACTATACGTTCTACATCTAGTAATAAATCATCTAATAGCTCCGATACACTTGTCGTAATTTTTTCAACAGATCCTGCATCTTCCTGACCTGTATTGACCAGACTATCCAAAAGTCGATGCATCAAAACAAACTCTGTTATATCTTGGTTAATCCCCAACAAGTATGCTATACGACCTGTATCATCACGAATATACATGGTAGAAGATTTTAATATTCGGCCATCTTTAGTTTTTGTGAGATAACCAAATCTACCCTCGCTACCATCGTCATGACTCAGCACATCTAAAACCACATGCGATGGACCATCACCAACATGTCGATTAGTTATAGTTCCATTCTCAATATATACAAGAGACGAATTGATATCCCCTTTTAAATCATGAATCAATACTTCACAGGATGGGCCAAATTGCGCCGCTAATCCATGGGCTATGACTTTTATTCGCTCTAATGTACTCATTGAAATAACCCCTCTTCCAATGTCATTAATTAACCTTTCCAATTTAAATTACGCCAGCCCGATTAATAGCTAATATAAAATTAACCCTAACTATTTTTGTATTAACCTAAATTTTTGTTAGGTTCTTTAACTAAATTATAGGACTATGTGTACAAAAATGCAATATAATTATGCATTAAAGTTATTTATAATTATACGCTTATATACACGAATAGAGATAAAGATAAATAAATATTATGATTTTCATCACATTTACTTAATGATATTAAAATTTTTAATGACCTATGCTTCATCCTATCAATCATAAATACATACAAAAAAGGCTGTAATAACGACTTATCGTCATTACAGCCTTTTTATTATTAACTATTAGTATTTATTTAGTAGTTGAAATCAAATTAAGCATTTGCTAATGTTTTACCTAATTCTTGGCATTGTGCATTACCATCATCATCAGGTTCGCCCAAGATTGCTACGCCATCAGCCACTAATTCGCCACCAGCATCTTTAATTCGAGTGCCCCAGTCTTCCAACCAAGTGCCACCCCAACCATAGGAGCCAAAGATCGCTATTTTTTTACCACTCAACTTGCCTTCTAGTTCAGTGTAGAATGGTTCAAATTCGCCTTCTTCTAATTGTTCTGCACCCATATCAGCACAGCCAAGAGCTAATTTTTCATAAGCTGCTGCTTCATCAACAGATACTTCAGAAACGGATTTTACTTCAACTTCTTGACCTGCAGCTTTAATACCTTCAGCTACTTCATAAGCCATGCGTTCTGTATTGCCTGTACCGGACCAAAAAATTACACCAATCATCTTGTACCTCCTAGGCCGTTCTTGCGACCAATGAACTAAATGTTTTTCCCAACATCAATTGAGTTTGACAAAATTCACGACATGCTTTGTAACACAAGAAAGAGCGTTGCGCATTTACCACATCATGGTAAACCTTCCACTCTCCGCACATTCGGTATCCTCCACCACGATAAGAAATAAAACATTTCACATCCTTTAATGGGTAACCTAAAAAAATGCCGATTTCATGTGGAAACTCAATGCTTACTTCCATACGATATCTAAGATGTTCAAGCATCTCCATAATGCTCATTTGATCATGATAACCGTAGGCTTTCAAAAATAACATCACCGCAGGTTGGCGTACATAGTCTCTTAATTGCTTCTCACGGAATACCAATAATAGTCTTCGCGCTTTACAACGACATAATTCAAAGAAGAACAATCCTTTTTCATTGAACGCTTTATTATACTCTATCAATACAAATTGGATTTGTTCATTCATGTCCCGTGGAATAGAAACCAAGTTCGATAGCTTAATACCTCGAATTGCCGGTGCACAATGATATCCAATGATATGGTCAATTGAATTCATCATAATAGTACCTGCCTGTTGCACATCGTTAGAATTACCTCTAATGAGAATAATTCCTATAGGCTCATAGTACTCTTGATGAGAAAAATTGTCAAGAATAATTGATATATATTTTCAATAATTATTTATTATTTGGTATGTAATAAACCTTTAACTTTAGGGAATACAACACTATCATTAGCTTCATCAACAGCGATTAAATGAGCATTTGGTCCTGTATATTTATCTTCAGAAATACTAATATGTAATATCTCATTATAAGAATTATTATTAGCTACACTTTTATATTTCAATGTACCTTCATAGGCATTGCCTTGTTTTACTAATGGATTTATTACCGTAAAAGTGCCAAGCGCAGGGCTCTCACCCTTGTTAATAGCAGCGGCCAATGCACCAATTGAGGAAGAATCTGTATTCATATGTTTTGCTTCACTCATACGACCAGATAATTGTTTACCTAATACAACATTAGCATAAACAGCATATCGCATTTCGTTTTCTGTTTTAATATTTAATGTATATACATCTGCAGAAGATACACCTGCTTCAAGAAGTACAGATTTAACGTCTTGTTTCCCTTCCCCTGCAAATAATGCTTTAGGATTGTTTTGATACATAGTAACACCTTCAGGCAATTTAACACCTTGATATGTTACAGTTTGACTTCTATTTAAAATGGACTTGATATTTGCTGCAGAACCAGTAGCTGGCACAGATGCCAACACAGCCGCTGCCGTAGCAAGTAATACTAATTTCTTCATGTTTTTCCTCATCAAAGCTTTAATATAATAAGCTAGCAATACAACATCTAGAGATTAAAGCCAAACAATGGCTTAGGCTATTCTAAATATCTATTGTCATTAAAGTATTTATAGTAATAACCCAGTGTTAAAGAACCGCCCACCAAGGAGCGGTTCTTTAACATTATAGTAATATAAAATAAGCGTTATATTATTTCTTTTGTGCCTTAGCCCAACTATCGCGTAAACCAACAATACGGTTCACTACAATATGGTCTGAAGTACTGTTTTTATCAGTAACAAAGTAACCTTGACGCAAGAATTGGAAATGGTCTCCTGGTACAGTATTAGCAAGACATGCTTCCCCTTTACTATGGAATACTTGTAAGGAGTCATGGTTGAAATCGCCCAAGAAGTCTTTACCATCCGAATCTTCTTTAAGTAAATAATCATATAAGCGAGATTCAATATCTACTGCAGTAGATGCTTCAACCCAGTGCAATGTCCCTTTTACCTTACGAGTACAACCGCTACCGCTCTTAGTTTCTGGATCATATGTACAGTGTATTTCTGTAATATTGCCATTTTCATCTTTAATAACATCAGTACATGTAATGAAGTATGCACCTTTTAAGCGTACTTCTTTACCTGGTGCCAAGCGGAAGAATTTCTTAACTGGCTCTTCCATAAAGTCATTGCGTTCAATGTAGATTTCACGACCGAATACAACTTCACGGTTACCCAACTCTTCATTTTCTGGATTGTTTTCAACTGTGCAAAGTTCAGTTTGACCTTCTGGATAGTTCGTAATAACAACTTTCACAGGATCAATAACTACCATAGGGCGTGTAGCTTTGAGTTTCAAATCTTCACGGATACAGAACTCAAGCAAAGCAATATCAACAACGCTATCCGCCTTCGCTACACCAATGCGATCACAGAAATCACGAATTGCTTCTGGCGTGTAACCACGACGGCGCAAACCTGAAATTGTCGGCATACGAGGATCATCCCAACCAGCTACAAGGCCTGCCTCAACAAGAGCACGCAATTTACGTTTGGACATAACCATTTTAGTTACATTCAAGCGAGCAAACTCAATTTGTTGAGGAATTTCAGTATCATCCCATTCCTCTAACACCCAATCATATAATGGCCGGTGAACTTCAAATTCCAATGTACAAATAGAATGCGTAATGCGTTCAATAGCATCTTCAATAGGATGGGCAAAATCATACATAGGGTAAATTTTCCACTCATTACCCGTATTATGATGCTCTGTATTTACAATACGATAAATAACAGGATCACGCATTACGATATTAGGATGCGCCATATCGATTTTTGCACGCAATACCTTTTCCCCATCTTTATACTTGCCAGCCTTCATTTCTTCGAAGAGTGCCAAGTTTTCTTCTACACTACGCTCACGGTATGGACTATTGACACCAGGAGTAGAGAAATCGCCGCGATTTTGTTTAATTTCATCTGCAGTTTGATCATCTACATAAGCCTTGCCAAGGGTGATTAATTTCTTAGCATACTCATACATTTGGTCAAAATAATCAGATGCATAGCGTGGTTGTTCATTCCAATCAAATCCAAGCCATTTAACGTCTTCCATGATGGAGTTTACATATTCGACATCTTCTTTTACAGGATTTGTATCATCAAAGCGAAGATTTGTTAAGCCATTGTATTGTTTACCAATACCAAAGTTGAGGCAAATAGATTTAGCATGTCCAATATGCAAGTAACCATTTGGTTCTGGTGGAAAGCGAGTCAATACACGGCCACCGTATTTGCCAGTTTCGTTATCTTTGTTGATAATAGCTTCAATAAAGTTAACAGATACAACTTCTTCAGGAGCTACATCTTTTTCAATGTCTTTATGTTCCAACGTTCTTACCTCCATAGGAAAAATATTCTTTTATTTTACCATATTTTGTATAAAACCGCATATCTTTTAATGTCTTCCACTTTTAGTCGAAATCAGTTAAATCAACGCCAGCCTTTTTAAGCTCTTCTAGCGCAGACTCTACATCCATTTGAGGTTTCTTATAATTTACTTCTTCATTTACACATGTTTTTAAAGGTTTCTTATGAACGCCGGCAATAATATTATCCGCTGTCAAAATAGACATGTCATAACGAGTTCTATCTGTGTAAGAGCCAATATGCGGTACAATAAGGCAGTTTTCTACATCTAACAATGGATGATCCGCTGGTAATGGTTCTGGATCCGTTACATCGAGGGCAGCATAATCGATTTCACCCGTTTTAAGAGCATTGATAAGTGCATCAGTATCTACGATAGGTCCACGACCAACATTAACAAATAAAGCTGTATTCTTCATCTTCTTGAAAAACGCTTCATCACACATATGATATGTTTCATCTGTCAATGGAGCCATAACGCATACTACATCACTAATGGCTAATAAATCATCTAACTCCATATAAGTAGTCTTATGAATCTTATCATCCAAACGTTGATTACGATTATGATACACAACAGTCATACCAAACGCACGGGCACGTCGAGAAATGGATACGCCGATAGCCCCCATGCCAATGATACCAAGAGTGCGACGACTTAAATCAAAACCTTTAATATTAGAAGGTCTTTGAGCCCAACGACCGTCTTTTACAAAGTTAGCATTTTCTATAATACGACGACTAGCCGTGGCAATCAACGTAAATGCAAGTTCTGCTACCGTTTCATTGAGAACACCTGGCGTATTGCCATAAGGAATACCTGCCTCTGTTAGTTCATCAATATTTACATTATCATAACCTACGGCCGCTTGTGCTATAACCTTTAAATTTGGCGCATTCTTTACAAGATCACCATCTACATCTAAAGGTCGTACACACCACAAACCATCCGCATCAATGAGCCATTCCTTCAGTACCTCACGAGGCATCACTGTTTTTTCAGTCCATTGGCGCACATCTACATGCTCTTTTAAATATGCAATCGCATCTTTGCGAACCAGTCCATTTACTACTACTAGAGGTTTCTTTTCCATGTATATCCCTCCCTAAAAAATTCTATATATTATAATTATATTTTATACTAGAAAGCTAACGTAATACAACAAAAAGGAGTAAGGTCAAAACCTCACTCCTTTTATGTATAATTTAAATTTGAACTAGTTCAAATCTGCAGTACAGTTAGGGCATTTAACTGCATTGATATTGATTTCAGATTTACAGAATTGACATTCTTTCGTTGCAGGTGCTTCTGCAACTTCCTCTTCTTTCGCAGATTTCATCATTTTAGCCAAACCACGAACCATCAAGAATACAACAAATGCCAAAATCAAGAATTGAATCAAATCAGTAATAAATGTACCATATGGCAATACAGATCCAGCTGCACGAGCTGTAGCAATATCAGCACCAGCCATGAATGCATCTTTAGAACCTGTGCTCAATGGCAAGTACAAATTACTAAAATCAATACCACCTGTGAATACACTGAGAACAGGCATGAATAGGTTGTTTACAACAGAATTAACCAATGCTGTGAAAGCAGCACCAATAATCATACCAATAGCTAGGTCCATCATATTGCCTTTGAAAGCAAATGCTTTAAAGTCATTTAAAAAGTCTTTCATTTTCATACTCCTAGATACGTTTAATTGAGAATGCATTAATAACAGTACTAATCATAAAATAAAGATAAAAAGATGTCAAGAAATTTCGATGTAGTTTTTAAAATTTAGTTAATATAGTTTTTCATAATTCTATCTATTATTGTAATAAATCACTTATTATGCGTATTTTTTACACCATATTTCCTATGCCTACACTCTAAAATGCTATATTACCTTCGAAAAAATAGAGTCTAACCAAACTTTGGTCAGACTCTATTAATTAGAAGTAGTAATGTATTACTCCATTAACCTAAGCCTAGCGAAAGAAGTTTAGCACGCTCTATTACTGCAATAAATGCAGGTGGTATCATGGAAGCATCTAAAAATTGACTAATACGTCGCCCTACAATTACTCCTTTATTAGCAAAGAACCAAGAGAAGTAATAGATATGTAAATCATCCAACTTACGATCCGAAATATTCGGTAAGCATCGTTGTACAATTTGGCTTTTAGTAATACCTAATTTAGCATAACCACGCCGCGCCATATCCTTTGTTACCATCGGACGAGCGTCATCAATAATGTCCTTGATGATGGCATCCATTATGGAACGCTTGTGCATCGCAAGTAAATACGATACAAAATCCATTTCAAAACAGATTTCCTCCGTATAGAATATATTGCTATGTGCTTTTGCATATTTTCCCTCTACATCGCGATCATAGAGGGCTACTGTAGGAATAGAGAATCTATTAAACAATTTTTGCAATTTACTGATAGAGGACTCGCCCCGAGCGTTGATAAGACAGATTCCAAAATAGTCAAAGTCCACGCCTAATTTTTTACCAAAGCCTGTAAAGCTACCGTACTCAGTCTCCCCTTCTACGATGATAATACACCGAGCGTATAGAGCCTCTTTTGCCTCAGGAAAATGCATAATCAAGTGTTTCTCTACCTCTTTAGGGAAATTGAAAGTAACTCCACACGCTGCACAGACCATATTATTTTCATCCCGATAAAGCCGAATAATATGACGATAATCGTCAACTAGTGCATCCGTACTGTGAGTAACCACAAAAAGCTGTCCTAATAATCCATCTATTTTAAAAATATCTCGCAGCAATGCTAAAAACTCTTCATTTTCATTAGTTGCAATTTGACGGTAATAATTGAGCACAGCCCGTTGCAAATACGGACTTAAATGTAGCTCTGGCTCATCCACACTTATAAAGATTGGTAAAAACTTGTATCCCTTTGCATCATATACAAGTAAAGATTCTAAATTTGTAGTTGCACTACTCACTTTCATATAAATTTGAGCCAAAATCTTGAGAGCCACAGCCATAATCAATCGTACATTATCAGCAGAATACTTACGTTCCATAGCGGAGGATGTAGACAATACCTCTACAAGATGTTGAATATTGAGCATACAGTAAGGATCTAAATCCTTACGTAAACTAACAATTTCACGCTGAAAATCATCAGTAGGCATTTCTAATCGAGACACATAAGCTTGTAATAGCTGTCCTAATTCTACATATATAGAGGACGGTATAGAAAACAGTTCCTGCTCTGAGGTATCGCGATGACACACATATAAAGCATGACGAATCATAGACAACGGCATAGGCTCAATCCCTGCATCAGTGACTCTGTATAATCGTGGATATACCTCTTGTACAACTTGTTCAAGTCGTAAACGGTAGGTAGGTCCCTCATCAGCAGTATACATGCTTTTATAATTTAACTCACCTAGAGATATTTCAAAATCAATGCGAATAGGCTTATTTACATCCGTAAAATCACTTTCAATAAAACCATGGCACTCCATGATAATTTCTAAGAGATCTAAAAAATTAGACTTACCTACCGCATTTTCACCGACAAAGTAATTAATATCATTGTGAAAGCTTAGCGTTACATCGGCTAAGTTCCTATAGTTTTCAATATGCATCCATTTTATATACATAGCTCCTCCGTCTGTAGCTACTTTCAAAATGAAAAAGCTCTAGTATATTTCATTACAATAAATCACTAACTAATACCCCTGTATTTTATCTTTTATGTAAAAAGGTGCCAATCACGAATGTAATCAGCACCCCCACTGTCATATACAGTCTGATACTGTATATATTCGACATTTATTTAATTTTATCCTCTATAACCTTGCCCTCTCTTAATGGACCACTCTGTTCTTTAAGACGCGCCAACATGACAGAGGATATAAACATAGCAATACCAGCTCCTACTGTTGCTATGGATAAGCTTTCACCAAAGATCAAGAACCCATAGAAGGAACTAATAAATACGCCAACGTATTGCAAGAATTGAGCCACTACAGCATTGGTCGTAACAAAGGCGCCAGTCAAGAAAAACTGAGCCACTACACTAATACCACCGATAGCGAAGATAATGAGCCAATCTGTACCTTGAGGCATAACGAGCTTATCAGTAGTGACGAGGCCCGCAATCATGCCAGTAATCATGAAATAGGCCATGATTTCAAAATTACTATGTTGTCCGCGTTTACTAATAGTTCGTATCGTCGTATAGGCCGCCGCAGCTAAAGCAGCACCTAAAATTGCTACCAATGCATACCAAGAAAATGATTCATAACTAAAAGGATTTACCATTACTAAGACAGCAATCAAAATGACTCCAAGCCATTTGCCAGCCCCTTTAGGTATCGATTCCTTCAGAAACAGAGCACTAAAGATAAAAACAAATATTCCTGTCGTCTGAAATAGAATTGTTGCATCAGATAATTTTATGTGTACCAATGCTATGAAATTACATACCATACCAAAACCGCCGTATAAGCCACGCATGACGAGGAGCCCCCGATTCTCTTTTGAAAAACGGATGCCCTTCACATACATGATAATGAGCACCGCAACAGTCCCAAAGAACCCACGGGCAAAAGCGATCTCCCCAGGTGGAATATTTGTCCCTAACAGTTTTACAAATACATTCATCGTACTAAATAAAAGTGCGGATAACAATGCATATATAAGGCCTTTTTTAGCCATAGCCCCTCCTATAATTATATTTCTCTATATAATTATAAACCCATATTTCTATAAATAATGAATACATCAATACATACTAACAAAATTCCATATCATATATGATGAATGTTAATTTAATGAGAAAATGAATTTAATTGATTAATCAATAAAAAATGATTACTCAATAAAAAACATATAGATATGCCGCCCTTCTAAGGAAAGGCGGCATTGTATTATTTAGAGAACGTATCTACAAAATCTAAGATTTCTTGTTTCATATTCTCTTTGTCGATTGCTTTTGTAAAGCGCAATGGTTTGGATTGTAAGGCTTCCAATTGTTTAGGGAAGGCAACACCTGTTACAGCAGAGATATTATCTAAGCTTTCATAAGGAGTCTCGCCCACCTTGATATCCAATGCCTCACAGATTGGTGTAGGAAATTTAAATGGATGTGCTGTAGATGCAATCACTGTATGACGAGCGCCATCTTCAGGATGCTTCTCCAACTCCTTCATATACGCCCCCATAGCAACTGCCGTGTGAGGATCCATTACATAACCGTAAGAATTGTATACTTGTTCAATGATTGCTTTCGTTTCTTCATCATCTACATAGGCACCAGCAAAATCAGTCTTAACACGTTTGAACTCTTCTTCATTAACAGTTAATTTGCCTGTTGTTTTAAGATCTTTCATCCATCCTACTGTACGTTCGCTATCTTCACCAGAAATATAATATAAGAATCGTTCAAAGTTAGAGGATTCAAGAATATCCATAGATGGAGAAATCGTCGTATAGAATGGGCGGTTCATATCGTAGGTACCGTTTTCAAAGAAGTCAGTAAGTACGTTATTTTGATTAGATGCACAAATCAATTTGCCGATAGGAATCCCCATTTTTTTAGCATAGTAAGCAGCCAAGATATTACCGAAGTTACCTGTTGGAACTACAACGTTGAAAGCTTCGTCTTCATGGATTGCACCTTGTGCAACCAGTTCAGCATAGGCATTTACATAGTAAACTACTTGTGGAGCTAAACGACCAATATTGATAGAGTTCGCACTGGAGAACATAACTCCTTTTTCAGCAACCTCTTCAGCAGTCGCTTTATCAACAAAGAGGCGTTTCAAGAATTGTTGAGCATCGTCAAAATTGCCATGAATAGCCGTAACATTAACATTCTCCCCTTCTTGTTTTTGCATTTGTTCCGCTTGCATAGGACTAACGCCATCAGTCGGGTAAAATACTTGAATATGAGTTCCCGGTACATCCTTGAAGCCCTCAAGAGCTGCTTTACCAGTATCACCAGAAGTAGCCGTTAAGATAAGAACCTCTTTTTTCTCACCCTCAGCCTCCTTAGCAGCTACTAAAAGGTATGGAAATAAGGATAATGCCATATCTTTGAAAGCTTGTGTGCGGCCATGGAATAATTCTAATACGGAAACCTTTTCCAATAAAGAGTGTAATGGTGCAATATCACGAGTGCTGAAATTAGCATCGCAGTAAGCAGAATTAATCATTTCATTTAAATGAGCTTCAGAAAAGCATGGAAACAACTTTGCTAAAACAACGGCTGCTACTTCTTGGTAGTTTTTATCTTTCACATCATTGTAAGTTAAGCAATTTGTAGGGAATAAAGATGGTACATATAGGCCACCATCCTCTGCCAATCCGTGCAACAATGCATATGTTTCATTTACCGCAACGGTACCGCGGGTGCTAGTATAATTCATAGAATACCTCATTTATAACTACAATGGATTTTTACGAGTTTAATAGATTTATTATAGCATAAAAGCGCCCACTTGGGGCGCTTTCTATAGAATTATATAATAAATTTTAATCTTGTAGATAGAACTAAACATTACTAGCTAATTAGATAAATGTTTAGTCTCCACCATCAATTAGAAATCGATTATAGTTCACCTTCTGCAATAGCATCCAATGTATCAAGAGACGGAATGAAAAATAGCATGCCCGTAATAGGCTTAGAATAATCAAGCAATTTATCGTTTTGTGTAAACATATTGGTAAGCATTGTTTTGGTCACATCCCAGTAACGAGCATAACCTATAAAGTATGTGCCTCGAACACCTTGACCAGGTTGAGCAAATGGAACATTCATACGAACGATCTTATGTTCTTCATCATCACGATTGTCTTGAGCCACTACATTGTGAGCTGCCGGGTCTTTTTCGTCATCCTCTAATTCGATATCACTAAATTTGCGGCGGCCAATGAATTTCTCTTGCATTTCTGTAGGAAGTGCACGCCATGCATCAAGATCATGTTCATATTTCTGTGCAAATGCATAAGAGCCATTAGTAAATTCAGGATCTTCATCTCCAATAACGCCCCACTCTACAGCCTCTTGGCCAACAGGGTTTTCCGTACCATCAACGAAATCAATAATCGCACGACCTTGTTCGTAGTGGAAGCCATGGGTTTCATCTACAACAGATGTAATAGGGCGTAAGAACTCCATAATTTGATCTACTACAGTATACGTAACAGATTCATCATTAGAGCGGACATGCAAAAATAAGTCAGCTGCTACAGCGGGTACATCTTGTTTATCACCTTTTATGCCTTCGAAGTCTTCTAACTCTTTTGGTACCGGTGCATTAGGGAACAAATAATCCCATGCCTTACGGCTAAAGCCAAAGGCAATGCCCAAACCTTCCCCATTAGCGCGAATACTAACAGAACGTTTAATGGCTTGAATACGATCTGCCATATCTTGAATCACTTCAAGCTCTGCCTCATGATCTTTACGGTTTAATAACAAAGTGGTGAAGTTGACACTTTGGCCAGCATCTTTATACACATCTTGTGTTCTAGAAACATCTACTGCCATTTGGTACCTCCTAGTGAGAAAACTATTATAAAACCATCATAAGCTATTATAGTTTTACTGTCTATAAAATATATTATATTGTATCAATACTATATTCAATTAATATCAAAGTTTATAAACTTAATTAAATCAATGACTACTCGTTTGAGAAAAATAGGATTAAACCACAACGTATTTTAACCATGTAAATAACTATATAAAGGCTAAAAAGATATGTAAAAAGCTAAAAGAAAAATATTTACACAAAAAAAGAACTCACACAAAATGTGAGTTCTTTACTCTGGTGGACCACCAGGGGTTCGAACCCTGGACACCCTGATTAAGAGTCAGGTGCTCTGCCAGCTGAGCTAGTGGTCCATGACATGAATAATTATATGCTTATTTTATAGGAATGTAAAGAAAATTTATTACACTCCTATAAAATATCAACATTCATATTATTAATATTGTAATACCCAATCCTTCATAATATTACAGGCCTCAGTAGGGAGTAGATCACTAGTCCCTACGCAGTTTTCACCACTATATAGTTGAAGCACACTATGAGTGCGACTTACTTCTTTTACAATAACATTCGTCAAATTAGACTTAGGAACGCTAAACTGTAACCCATAACGACCAAAATAAGTAAATACGGTTTCTTGTGTATCGTATTCTATATGGACTTGAAGCATCTTGCCTCCAGGCCAGCATGATTCAACATTCTCCTTTGATCTAGGCTTTAAAAAATCAAAAAATCCCATACTACCCTCCGATTCGCCACATTGGACGCTCAGGTTGATCCATACCTATACCATCATGTCGTTCTTGTTTTCGTTGCAAAGCACGTTCAATATGATTAGCTAAGTCCTTTATAGATACACCTTTGCGTACGAGTGATACGAGATCAGCCTCATCATCTCGCAACAAGCACAATCGCATTTGACCGTCAGATGTAAGACGTACACGATTGCAAGTGTCACAATAGCTATGAGACATAGAGAATATAAAGCCTACAGCCTTACCACTAGGTAGTGCCAAATATGTAGCAGGACCAAAGCCATAAACAGAATGAACCTCTGTGAGAGATCCGCCACTAACGCGTTCTAATTGTTCCTTCCATTCATCAAAGGTAGGTCCATGAAAGGCATCACCTTGGAACGGCATGTATTCAATAAACCGCCAAACAACAGGCCATTTTTCAACATATTGTAATAAAGATTTAACTTCATCATCGGACCAATAACGAGATAAAACCGTATTAATCTTAACGGATTTAAAGTTAGCATTAATAGCGCTACGTATACCGTCGAGAACAGACTCCAACTGCCCCTCTTTACCAACACAGGTGGCAAAAGCTTCAGTTTCAAGAGAGTCCAAACTAATATTCACACGATTCAAGCCAAGTTTTTTTAACCGTTGCGCTCGTGAGGCTAATAAACTACCATTGGTAGTCATAGAAATATCTTCAAACCAACCTGTTTCTTTAATGCGACCTAGTAACTCTTCGATATGTGGATAGAGCAAAGGCTCACCGCCTGTGAGGCGTACTGCCTTCACACCAATATGATGGAAGGCCCCTAATATATTCATCCATTCATCAACAGATAATAGTTGTGTTTGACTTTGAGGAGTAATTTCTGCAGGTCGGCAGTAGGGACAACAAAAATTACACGCATCTGTCAACGACAGACGTACATATTCAATTGTACGACCCCATGCGTCTTTCATAACACACCTCATTTACTAATACAAAATTACTTAATAATAGATACTTCATCACCTACATGAATCGTACCAGTTTTAAGAACCTTACCAAAGATACCTTGTGTAGGCATAATGCAGGAACCAACTTGTTTCATAATTTCACAACCTTGATGACATTCTTTGCCAATTTGAGTAATTTCAAGAATCACATCATCACCTACTTGTAAGTGAGTCCCTACAGCTAATTCATAAAGAACCATGCCTTCTACTGTAATGTTTTCAGCGAAATCACCAGGTTTGACATCTGCACCTTGTGCCCTCATGTGATCAATACTCGCAATACCAAGCAAGCTGATTTGGCGATGCCAATTTCCTGCATGAGCATCTCCCTCCATCCCATGATCAACAATGAGATTGGCGGATTCAATATTATGTTTTTTTTGCCCTTTTTTCTCACTAATGGAGATAGCAATAATCTTTCCGTCTGCCACGTGCCCCTTCCCTTCTTATGGGAACATTCCATATACATAACTTTTTATAAACACTTAATTGTAAATCCAGACTGTATTCCTATTTTATGAAAGTATCACAAAATAGTTCTACAATTATCTATATATTATAGCATAGTATTCATACATTTTCCCTGTGAATTTAATCACTAAAAAGAACTCTATTCTATAGGAATAGAGTTCTCGTATGTATTATTTAGCGACGACCCATTTCTTGAATTTCATCGCCATGATTAACACCATTGAGTAATAAGTTAAGCAAGATTGCCGTAATACTACCAAAGGTAATGCCAGATTTTAATATAATTTGTGCCCAATCAGGGAAATTAGCATAAAAGTTCGGCGCCGCAATAGGGATCATAGCCACACCAATACTAATCGCCACAAGCATCAAGTTATGATTACCATCAAAGCTAACCTTGCCAAGAGAGCGAATACCGCTAGCAACAATCATGCCAAACATAGCAATGCCAGCACCACCGAGTACTGCATTTGGTATACTAGCAACAATAGCGGCTAATTTAGGGAATAAACCTAACAAAATTAAGATTACTCCAGATGCAGCTACTACAAAGCGACTTTTAACACCTGTAACCGCAATAAGTCCTACATTTTGAGCAAAGGCTGTATATGGGAAACTATTAAGAATTCCCCCTATTAAAGTAGAAATACCATCGGCACGAATAACAGAAGCCAATTCTTTTCGACCTATTGGCTTATCCACAATTTCACCAATAGCAATACTATCACCTGTCGTCTCTACCATGACAACGAGCATGACGATAATCATAGATAGTACAGAAGCCCAGTCAAAGGTTGGCAAACCAAAATAGAATGGTTCAATGAAAGCAACCCATTGAGATCGACCAACTTCATCAAAATTAGCAACCCCCATTGCAAAGGCAATTGCTGTGCCTGCGATCAAGCCTATTAATACAGAAAGATTACTTAAGAAACCTTTAGCAAACTTGTATACAAATACAACAATTAAGAACGTAAGAAACCCAAGTCCTATGTTTGTATAGCTTCCAAATTCTGGATTTCCTACGCCGCCCCCCATCCAATTAATGGCAACTGGCATTAAGTTAATCCCAATAAGAGTAATTATGGTTCCCGTTACAACAGGGGGGAACAGTCGAATTAGACGGCTAAAGAATGGAGCTACTATAAAAGTAAATAGACCTGCTACAATAATGGCACCGTAAATGGCAGTCATACCATGCTGTGCCCCAATCATAGTCATAGGTCCGACAGATGCAAAGGTAACACCTTGGATCATAGGGATACGCCCACCTATATTACCGAAGCCTAATGTTTGAATTAAGGTCGCAATGCCGCAGGTAAACAAGTCTGCTGTAATAAGTCGAATCAAGTCCTCCACCGGTAAATTCATCGCCTGTGCCACAATAATCGGTACCGCAACAGCTCCAGCATACATAGCAAGTACATGCTGTAAACCAAAGGCAAAGAGCTGTGGTATGGGCAGCATGCTATCGACCGTATTCATTTGTTTTTGATCTGTCATAATGTCTCCTACATAAAATCTCGAAATATCACCCGTTTATTTTACACTATCGTTCGGATTTTAACAATACAAAAAAGAGAGTCTATTATTTTATATGTATTAATAGGCTCTCTTTATATTATTTCCCGAACTTTTATAGTTTGCTCGGTTATATTATTGGATTTATATTATAATCTCTTATTATTCATATAACCCTATGATAGACGACTCTTTAACATCAAGATCTTTTTCAATGGCATACATCTTAGATGTTAGTTCTGCTACAAAACTTTCATCTTTAATACCAGATAAATTAATACGCACATTCAAAAAAGCCGATTTCACCGCAGCACGCGCATTAATGGCAGCAATAATACCATCTGTAATAAGGTTTTGATTCCCCTTACGAGAGGCTAATTCTGCTAAATCAAATATTTGATTCGCTAATTCTCCAATTTCAAAAGGTACCATAGCCGCATCTTTGTATGCTTGTTGAATAGCAGCTGTACGCGCAGCCTTTTCTTCATCTGTATTCTTTGGCAATCCTAAGGCGTTCATAAAGATATTAAATACATCTGCATCAGCTTGAGATAATTCGAGCATGCGCTTGCGAATCGCTTCTGCTTTAGCTTGAAGCTCCTCCATTTCAGGCTGAACCGCTTCATAACCTTTTTTACCAAATGTAAGGTTTGCTACCATTTCTGCTAAAGCCGCACCTGTTGCGGCAGTTAGTGCTGCAATAGCACCACCACCTGGTGTTGGCTCTTTCGATGCAGTAGCAGCCACAAAATCTATCACTCGTTGTTCCACTAATTTCATAACAAGGCCTCATGTAAAAGCGATAACAAGATATGTCTTGTTATCGCTTTGTAATTACTATAAAAATCTACAAATATTAAACACAATAAAAATATAACTAATTATAGCAGACATTATAAATCTCCAGTTAAGAAACGTTCTACTATAAACAATATCTATTAAAATAAGCCTTTAATTGTGCCGTCTGCTTCAATATCCATATTAAGAGCAGCAGGACGTTTAGGAAGGCCTGGCATTACCATTACATCACCTGTACGACATACAATAAAGCCTGCCCCATTGGCAACACGAATATCGGATACAGTAATAGTGAATCCTGTTGGAGCCCCTAATAATGCTGGATTATCAGATAAGGAATATTGCGTTTTCGCCATACATACAGGCAAACGATCCAGTCCCCAATCTGCTAATTGTTTAATTTGCTTTTTGGCTTTGTCCGTAAAGATAACTCCATCGCCACCATAAATAGTTTTAACGATTTTATTAACTTTATCCTCTAAACTATCTTCCAAATCATATACGAATTTAGGTGTTGGCTTAGGACCTTCAAGTAACTCTACGACTTTTTTTGCCATATCAGTGCCGCCTTCGCCGCCCTTTTCCCAACATTCATTAAGCTCTACAGGCACGCCAAACTCATCACATAGGCGAGTCAACTCAGCAATTTCTGCATCTGTATCGCTAGCAAATTTATTGATTGCCACTAATACAGGCACATTGAAATAACGCATGTTTTCAATTGCTTTTTGTAAGTTGCTGAAACCTTTAGTTACGGCTTCAACATTTTCTGTATTCAACTCTTGTTTTGGTACACCACCATGCATTTTAAGAGCTCGTAATGTAGCTACGATAACGATTGCATCAGGGAAAATATCGCCGTATCGGCATTTAATATCAAGGAACTTTTCAGCACCCAAGTCAGCGCCAAAGCCCGCTTCCGTAACTACGATATCACCAAGCTTAAGTCCTAGTTTTGTAGCTACAATGGAGTTACAACCATGAGCGATATTTGCAAAGGGACCACCGTGAACAATAGCTGGTGTATGTTCCAATGTTTGTACGAGATTTGGCTTGATAGCATCTTTCATGAGAAGCGCCATTGCCCCTTGGCAACCAAGTTGATGAACATAAACAGGATCACCTGCTAAGTTACAACCGATAACGATGCAACCAAAACGTTCTTTCAAATCTTCTAAATCCTTAGCTAAGCAAAGAATAGCCATGATTTCAGAAGCAACGGTAATCATAAAATGATCTTCCCGAGGGAATCCACATACTTTGCCACCAAGTGCAACTGTCACATTGCGAAGAGCACGATCATTCATATCTAAAACACGTGTCCAAGATAGTTGACGCAAATCGATTTGCAATTCATTTCCTTGATGGATATGGTTATCGATCATAGCGGATAATAAATTGTTGGCCGCTGTAATAGCATGCATATCACCTGTAAAGTGAAGATTGATGTCATCCATAGGTACAACTTGAGCATAACCACCACCTGCTGCACCACCTTTAATCCCAAAAACAGGTCCTAAGGATGGCTCACGTAATGTAGCAATTGCATTTTTACCGATTTTTTGTAGCCCCTGTACGAGACCAATGCTCGTTGTAGACTTACCTTCCCCGGCTGGTGTTGGCGTGATTGCTGTGACTAACACCAATTTACCATCTGGCTTAGATTCTAAACGGCGAATGGCATCAAAGGAAATTTTCGCTTTATAATGACCATATTGTTCAATATCATCAGGTTTTAAACCACATTTATCGGCAATAACCTGAATCTTCTCCATTGTATTCTGTTGGGCAATCTCAATATCGCTTAACATAAAGCCTCCTCGGCACTAAGGCCATCTATAAACTATATAACAACTATAACCTTACTCTCTAATATTCAATAATATTTAATATTAACTGTCTACTGTAGGTGTATATTTGTACAACTACAGTAATCTATTATATATGAAAGTAGACCATATGTCTAATCAATTCTTGCCTATCTCTATATTATATTAACTTATTACTAAAATATTCTCTCCCAATAGTACAAAAATAAAACCGCCACCTATGGTGACGGTTTTGTATGACTAACCTTTATATAATTACGGGTTAAACGGGAACAAAATCGGTAACAATACTAAAGATACAATTGCAGATACTACAATCAACGGTACGCCGGCTTTCACATAGTCCTTAAAACTATAACCAGCTACATTATATACCATAGTATTCGCAGGCATCCCTATAGGTGTACCATACGCAAGAGAGCTAGAAATTACGATTGCAACAAGAATCGCCTTAGGATCAAAACCTAATTGAGATGCTAAAGACAATCCGATTGGAGCTAGCAATGCAACATCTGCTGTATTGGACATAAAGTTTGTCATAAATACAGATAGGAAGAAAAGTACCGCTAATAATGCCAATGGATTAGGTGTATCCCCCAAAGCATCAACAATAAGATTTGCAATATATGCACCTGCCCCAGATTTTACCATTGCTGTACCAAGAGCTAAGGAACCTACAAATAGTAGAATTGTCTTCATATCGATAGACTTAACTGCTTCGTTTTCGGTAATAACTCCTGTCGCTACGATAACAAGTGCACCTACCCAGGCACTAACCGCTAAGGATACACCAATTTGTTTTTCAAAAATCATAGCAGCGATAGTCAACACCAATACCAAACCAGCTACCCATTTTTTCCAAACTGGAACATGACTGAAATCAGCATTTTTTTGATAGTTTGGATCAGGTTCACGTGCTGGAACCTCAGGTAAGAATCTTTTACCAATGAATGCATAGAATAAAGTACCTACAATAAGCATAGGTAAACCTACTTCACCATAAGCAAAGAAACTAAAGGATCCAAGGCCGGCTTCTTGCAAATTAGAATTTGCAATCATATTACCAGGAGAGCCAATCATAGAAATATTTCCCCCCATAGCAGCGGCAAATACGATTGGCATTAAGAATTTAGTTTGGTTAAAACCACCCTTTTTACAAATACCAATAACAACAGGAATCATAACCGCTGCAGTACCTGTATTAGATAAGAAGCCGGACATAATACCTGTAAGCATCATAATAGCAATAATAAGGATAGTTTCATTTTTAGCAAATTTATTAACAACGTTACCAACATCAACAGCTACACCTGTTTCAAAGAAAGCAGCGCCGATAATAAACATAGCGATAAACAAAATAACATTAGAGTCAACGAAACCTTTAAAAGCTTCCGTTGCAGTTAATACACCAGAAAGGTGTAATCCAACGGCCACGATCATAGCCGTAATAGACAATGGGATTTTCTCCAATGCAAACATTACAATTGCAAATACAAGAAATCCCAGTGTAATAGCAATACTATAATCCATGAGAATTCCTTTCATGGTAGTCATACTCTTATAGTATATCTATATGAAGATACGCTGTAAATCACAAAACAATATTATTAATGATTATTTCTCATATAGATATATTTACAAGTTATGAAGTTATTCATAATATAAAGAAATCGCTATTCTTATCTTATTATTTGATGAAACCTACGTGTTTATATATTTCGTCTAATATTTCATCTTTTTTCTTATTATATTCTATTTTCTTTTCTTCAAAGTAGTTATTGCCGTCAGCATCGATTGATACGATTAAAGGGCCAAATTCTTTTACCTTAAAAGTCCATAACGTTTCGCACATTCCAAGTTCACGCCAGTTAGCAGATTCTACTTTTTCGACTTCTGTAGCAGCAAGAACCGCATTACCTGCAGGGAACACACAGTGTAGTGCACCAAAGTCTTTGCAGGCACGTGCTGTTTCAGGCCCCATGCCACCTTTACCTACAATGAGACGTACACCTGTCTTTTTAACAAATTCATATTCGTATTTTTCCATCCTCATAGATGTAGTAGGTCCTACAGATACAACTTCAAATTCATTATCGCTTATAGTACGAATAATTGGACCTGCATGAAGTATAGCCCCATCTTTAACATCAACCGGTAACGTTTTACCTTCTTCTACCACACGACGATGCCCCATATCACGACAGGTTGTAATATGCCCAGTCAAATAAATCACATCGCCTGGCTTAATGCCTGCTAAATCAGATTGTTGAATAGGTGTAGTTAATATTTTCTTAGCCATTATAATGTCACTCCTTTATGAGATTTAACTGTGCAATTACCATCCTTGTCAAATACGAGATCGCCGCGACGATGATTCCAACAACCTACACTAACAGCACAAGAAATAACAGATGGATGACGTGTACCATGTTCAATGTTCACACCTAAAACAGTTTTATCCCCACCCATACCTTGAGGTCCAATACCAATCTTATTAATTCCATCTTCTAACAATTGTTCCATATAAGCCGCTTTTTCATTAGGTGCTTTTGAAGATACAGGGCGCATTAATGCTTTTTTAGATAATCCAGCAGCGGTATCAATAGTTGTAGCAATCCCTACACCTACCAATAGTGGAGGACACGCATTCAATCCATAGCTTGTCATCAAATCAAGAACAAACTTAGCAACACCTTCATAGCCTTCGCCTGGCATCAATGTTTTACCTGACCCTGGCAAGGAACACCCGCCACCAGCCATATAAGGGAAGATTTCTACATCATCGCAACCAGGAATGATATCCCAGTGAATATAAGGTGCAGTGAGGCCAATATTTTTACCAGTATTAAACTCATCAAAAGTTTCTACACAGTTCAATCGTAATGGAGCCTCTTGTGTAGCCTTATAAGTTGCTTCTCTTAGAATATCTTCTAATTCTCCTAGTAAGGGATAATTAGATCCAACCTTTACCCAAAATTGTAATACACCAGTATCTTGACAAGAAGGACGATTAAGCTGAGCTGCTAAATCCATATTATGTTGCATTGTTTCATAAATAGATTTGGCCATAGGATTTTTTTCATCCTGTGCCAATTCATGAATTTTTTCTTGTACATCATCAGGCAATACCTTTGCCATATAAGAAATGAAATTAGCTATCTTATTTGTCATTTCTTGTACTTGTTGTTCCTTCGTACTCATCGCAAACCTCCAAAAAGACTTCAATATTTAAGACGTGATTATTTCTGTTTCGGAACCTTAGCTCCTTTCGATAATTCTATTCTACTCTTTTTTCAGTATATAACTATCCAATTTACAAGTTGATTTTTATTGGTGAAAGTCTGTCAAACACATACAAAATTTCCTTAATTATTTTCTTTTAATCCATTAAAAATATACAATTTCACCTATATGATTATAAAAAAAAGAGCACTACCATCAGAACGTAGTGCTCTTTCACCATATATTTTAATAGGATTAACAAATATACAAAATCACCTATACCTAATAATTGTATATCCACCTAATTTAATTTTCAAAATCATGAAATTATAGCTAATTACAAGTTATTATAAGAATGAAAATTATGATTGTAATCTTTTTATAACCATCTCAAGTTGGTCTCTAACATCCTGTAACTTTTGATTAGCCTCATCTAATCTATTCTTATCGATAGAGACATCTTGATAGGGTAAGTAAGTTTGTAAAATGTCTATAATATCTTCTTCCTGAGTAGAAATAATTTCCTTCCAATCATGTAATTTTGTCTTACGCCCCATCTCTTTTGCTTGCTTTCTATATTCAGATGGTGTTGTATGGAAATGTTTCTTGAAGGCCACATTAAAGGCTTTAATATCTGCAAAACCACAACTACTCGCAATATGTGCTACTCCATCTTCAGAGTTAGCTAAACGAACTGTAGCCTCTCGTAATCTCAACCGCAACAAATACTCTAAAAAGGAAACCCCTAATTGGCGTTTAAAAAATTGAGATGTATAGTTCACATTATAACCGCCTATTTTAGCAATATCTTCTAACTCTATCTTCTGCTTATAGTTTTCATCAATATAGGCAATCATTTTATCAAAGGTAGCTACAGTCATATCAGCAGGCTTTGTATGTATAGGGATAGTCTTAACCGCATCAATTTCACGATATATATCACTCGTCATGGCTAAAAAGTGACTCTCCAACCATAATTGACGATCAGGACTTTCACTATTCACCATTAACAACATCATTTGTGCCGCAAGATAACGTAAGAACGTAAAGAATTCATTATCCCTATTAGTTTTATCTGAGCGCAATACAAATTGGTACATGCCGAAGTTAGGATCAAAGTATTGGAAAAACTCCTTACTTACATGAATAACAAGAGCTGTTGTATCCTCCTCTAAGGCCAACGTAGCATGACCTACTTGAGGAGAAATAATAATGGTATCAAGAGGTTCCATTGTAAAAACCTCACTATTACAACTCATGTCGATTCTGCCCTTTAACAAGATCAAGACTTCAACGCCACTGTGCCAGTTGTAATGATATGTACTAACCTTATATATATCACTATTGAAATCTATATGATTGTGTTTATAGGTATAGTGAAAGTAGTCCATAACAACGTAACCCCCCTCATAAAATCAAATAAATACCTCTCAATTATTTACATAAAAAATGCACCCCTTATTAATCAAAGGGATGCATTCATTATGATATATATAATTAATAACGGTCAACAGTAATCTTATTTTATATATTAATAAATTATAGTTTTATGCTTCTATAGCATTATATATCTATTCTTAAAATTACATAACCGCTGTAATAGCCGCTGCTAAACCAAAGAAGATACCTGGTGCATTGGCTAATGCTACTGGAATATCTCTATGTTCTTTAAACAAACCATACGCTACCCATAATGTACAGTTGATTGCAGCTACAAGTGGTTGAATCCAATCACCAGTACCTGGGTGTGCAAGGTTATGCATGATTTGTGGGAAATAAGATACATACATAGCTACAGCAGTAACAGTTGCAACTTTACCTACGTTTTCCATAAATTTTACTTGATTCATATATCCTCCAAAATTATAACTTACTAATTTTTTTACTCCTGATGAGATATATTCTACTCAGTTTAGTGAATATAACTATCCAAATTAAAAGGTAATTTTTATATTAAAATCAACGAAAAAAGATAGATTTCTCTCGATTTATTGTATTTTGGGACTATAACAATATATAAATTCACCCGGAAAATACATATAAAAAAGCACTACTTATCAACAGTAGTGCTTTTTCAATAACTTTATAGGGTTTCTTGATATAGAAATTTACCCAATTCTAATCTTTCTATATGTGTCATAAATTCATCAAAATAATTTGCTTACCAAACTCTTATCACAAGAATATAGCTACTATAAGAATTAGCTACTATAAGAATTAGTTACTATAAGAATCTAGTTGCCATAGAGATATAACAAAATACCTTTATAAATCCTTTACTACATCTGCTAACTTTTCTTTCAAAGATTCCAATTTTTTACTCATAAATTCCAATTCGCTCTTAGCTCGGGAATCATCTTCATACGACAAGAATGAATGCAATATATCAAGAACATCTTGATTGTCTACAGAAATAATTTCTTTCCAATCTTGTAAGACGGTTTTACGCCCAATGCTTTTGACTTGCTTACGATATTCTGTGGGGGTCATATTAAAGTGTTTTTTAAAAGCCACATTAAAGGCTTTCACATCTGCAAATCCACAATCGCTTGCAATTCTTGCGACAGCCTCATCCGTACTAGCTAAGCGAACAGTAGCGTCACGGATTCTTAACCTCAATACATACTCAACAAATGAAATCCCCATTTGCCGTTTAAAAAACTGCGATGTATAGGCAATATTATAGCCTCCAATTTTAGCAATATCTTCTAACTCTATTTTCTGCTCATATTGCTCATCGATATAGGCAATCATTTTATCAAAAGATGCTGGTTTTATATCGCCAGGTCTAGCATTTTCGTGAACCTTTTTAATCGGATCAAACTCTCTAAATACATCACCGGCCAAAGCTAAGTAATGATGTTCTATCCACATTCGATATACTGGGCTTTCACCTTTAGTCATCAACAACATCGTCATAGCAGCATGATGGCGTAAGGTTGTAAAGAATTCGTTATGACGCGTACTATCATCTGAACGCAAAACAAATTGGTACGATCCAAAATCCGGATCATACTGTTGATAGAACTCGTTACCTACATGAATAACAAAGGCTATAGCATCCTCTTCGAGGGCTAATGTTGCATGCCCTACTTGAGGAGAGATAATCACAACATCAAGAGGTTTCAACGTAAACACCTCACCATTGCAACTCATCTCAACACTACCTTTTAACAAGATAAAAATCTCTGTTTCTGCATGCCAGTTGTAATGATATGTACTAACCCTATATATGTTGCTGCTAAACTCTATATAATTATGTTTATATGAATAGTCAAAATAGTCCATTACACTTTTGCTCCCTAAGGTAATTTCGCTCTTAACGCCAGTTCTTGTGCTTTACCTACATTTAACAAATCAGTTTCATCCTGTGTCCAAGTACCAAATAACACGTTCTCTACAATAGTGCCAACTGGTTCGGTACATTGTTTGGAATTATACACTTGTACTAAATTCCGTTTATATACTTGAATACTTTCAAATAATCCACTTTGTTCTAATTCATTAATATTAAATACCAAAGATTTCACAATTCCATCGTGATGCTCTTTAGGTGTAGCTCTAGCTTGTAAAGAATACATATAAAATGCACCCCTTATTGATCTAAGGGATGCATTTATTATGATATATTTATTTAACTACGGTCAACAGCATCTTGAAGCTTTCTCGTGCATCCAAACTATGAGGCACTTCAGACGGCATGATCAAGGTTTCACCAGCTTTCACAGTATGTTCCACATCACCAACAACGATATGCGCCTCACCATCGAGGATTTGCACAATCGCATCGCCTACTGTTACATGCGTAGAGATTTCTTCCCCCTTAGGCAGCGCAAATAGTGTAATGCTGAGTCGCTCATTTTGAGCAATTGTAATACTAATCACTTGTCCCTCTTTATACTCTAGGTGCTCACCTAGATGTAAAATTTCGTTTACTGGGATATTTTTTGTGAAAGTCTTACTCATAGAAATCACTCCTTATATAGCTATATAATAGTAAAAGTAAATAAAAAGTAGATTAAAACAATTTTATCAAAACCAATTGATATAACTAAAAAAATATCCTTCCCTTAATTTTGTTATAATTTAATTGAGATTTAATTTCAGTATCTTTGGTAACAAAATTAAAATTATTTTGGATAAACGAAATATTTTGAATAAACGCAAAGACGAGGCCTCCTAAGAAACCTCGTCTTTTTACATTATGATTAGCTATAAATATTATAGTTTTTTAACTAGTATATTTGTATCTATAACTCTAAAACTCTATAACTCTAAAAAATCTAACGCCTTAAAGTAAGAATCTAAAAATCAAAAGGGTCTAAACTGCAGGCAGCAAGCCTAATAGATACACATTAAATGTATCACCAGGATGTACTTCATGAGTTCCTCGTGGAATACATGCCAACGCATTCACAGTATATAGCCCTAACATACTACTACTATTAAAGTGACGATTAGCCACAAAACGTGGCGCTCCACCGCAAAATATGACTTTCCCTTGTACATAACGATCAAAAGCATTACGTTTGAAGATTTCTGTATCCATTACACAAGCCACCACTGGAGTCGTCCAATTAGCCAACCCTTTATAACGCTTCAAGGTAGGCGCTACGATTAAATGCCATCCATTAAAGGCAGCCCCTGGATTACCGGACAAACCAAAGATAATCTGACCTTTCGTGGTAACCGCACCATAGGATGCTGCACCCGGTCGCATTTGAATACGGGCATAAATAGATTCTGCCCCCAATTTTTCATAAATAAGAGGCATCGTATCAAAAAGACCTACCGATACACCACCAGAACTGATAATAATATCTGCTTCTTCACTAAGTTTCAAAACATGATTGATTTCAGAATCTAGCTCCTCCGGAGCATCACTTACATGATAGTGTATTATCTTGTGAAACCCTAAATCCTCCAAGAGCCCACAAATCATAGCTCGATTAGAGTTGTAAATTTTACCAGGTGTTAAACTTTCACCAGGTTCAATAACCTCATGACCAGAGGTAAGAACTAATACACGAGGCATAGCATTAACAGATATCTCCGTCATACCTAGCCCCGTCAAAATGGTTTGTACTGTAGATGTTACCTCTGTACCACGTGGGATTACAATGGTGCCGGCAACACACTCCTCACCTTGTGGAATAATATGATCACCACAATGATATTTGCCTTGAATCGTAATTGTAGTTTGTGGTTCACCAGTGCCAACCACTTGTTCTTGCATGATGACAGTATCACATGTATCTGGTACCGGTGCACCAGTCATAATACGCACCGCATGACCAACGTCTACGGGATGTTCCCATACAACACCAGCACCAATAATACCGTCAACGATATATTCATTACGACCTTCTTCGTAGGCGATGGCATAACCATCCATAGCAGATTTTGGGAATGCAGGTACGTCTGTGGGTGCAATAATGTCCTCTGCTAACACGTACCCCTTCGCAGCCTTAACATCTATTGTTTCAACTTTATGAACTTGCGTTTGTAAGGCTTCATCCCATAATTGGAGAGCCTTCTCAACAGTAACGACGGCCATTTAAACTCCTCATCATTTCCTGTATGTGGCGTACCAATTCAGGTACGTCTTGATCCAATTTGCCAATTTCTATCGTCGCCACTCGGTCCATCGGATCCGAGATTAGCTCTTCCGTATATCCCTCTTGAGTAACCTCTATAATTGGGGCAATCCCTTGGGATCTCGTTTCTAGTATAACTATATCTACAGGCATAAACTGTGATATTTCATACAAGTTGGATTGTTCTTTCGTGCGTATACGAATCGCTGTTTCAGTAGGCCCTGCAATTGCAACCGCATCAGCTCCAGCTTTATAGACAAGGTCTGTATCTGTTCCTTCATGATCCATCTGAAAGCCATGCTTATCGCTTTTTACTACACCAACCGATAAACCGATATTTTGTAACTCAGACACAAGACGCGTTACAACAGTTGTCTTACCTGTTTTACGTTTTGATGCGACCACACTAATTAAAGGTACACGGCGAAATTCATTTTCCGCCAAAGCTCGCGCCCATTGATAATCTTCAAAGCGATTAATATTACTTAATTCCCAGCTATAGTCAGTAGCATCAATGGACTCAATATGCCCAATGACGTCAAGAGCATGATGCAAGGATACATTTTCGCCAACAAGAATAGATTGAATTAAGGACGCAATATATGGCCTATAAATACCGGCCATCGGCTCAGATTTTCCACTTTCACTATATGGGACAATGGCATTCCAATCATTATGCTCTACTTGATAGAGCCAATCATAATACAAATCCATTTCCATGAATGGCATATCTACTGCCATTACTGCATAAGCAGAACTAGTACCAACCGCTAGAGTGCTATACAGCCCCCCTAAAGGTCCGCATCGCCCAACAGAATCCCGAACAATAGAAACCTTATTTTTCTCATCATTCGATAATGTATCTATAATATGGGTCTGTATAGCAAGTCCTAATTGCTCGTCATCACCGATGGAGATAAGAATATCTTGAACATCTGCATCTAAGCCCTTACGAAGGGCATGAGATATAAGACTTTCACCATTAATCCAAGGCAACAAAGCTTTAGGTTGCCCCATTCTAGTGCTGAGTCCTCCAGCCAAAATAATTAAACCTAATTTATCCACGACGTTGTAAACCTCGTTTAACTCCTTGGTAAATGAATAGTAAAACTGCAATATTTAAAAGGCCATCTGGCACCATATAGGATGCATTATAAATCATAGAATAAACCCAAGGATTCTGCCCTTGCGGAGCATAGCTAGCAAAGACTACAGCACCGCTCGTAACAGATGCCCCCCAACGCAATACAATACCTACGATGGATCCAGTGATAAGTCCAGAAAGAGAATCTTTAAAGTAACCACAAACGCCAATAGCACCGTAAGCAACCAAGTAGTCTAATACAATACTTAAATAATGAACAGATGATTTAAAGCCTAAAATAAAGTGTAATATACCATATACAACACCTACGAAGATACCTCGTGTTCCGCCCCAACGATATGCGTAAATCATGAGTGGTACCAAAGCTGCCGCCTTAATAGAGCCCCCCTGTGGCATATGAAAAATCGTAATAAATGACAACACTTGAGCAATGGCAATTGCTACGCCAGCTTCAGTAAGCATACGGATTTTAGACTGTTCCACATTAATCAACCTCCTTTTACCATATATCTATAAATGAATATATTATTTATACAATCTACTTGTATTGTACTACAGTTTATCCCTTACACCAAACAAAATATTCGGAACGTATTGAAAATTTTATGAGTCTCTTGTATAATGGTACAGGTTCAATATGTAATACTCGAAGGAGATATAGAAACTATGATTAATACAACTAACATCTTTGATTATGAAGACGTGCAATTGATTCCTAACAAATGTATTGTCTCCAGTCGTAGCGAATGTGATACACATGTAAAATTAGGTAAACGCACATTCCGCTTGCCAGTAGTACCTGCTAATATGCAAACTATTATCGACGAAGAGTTGGCTGAAAAATTAGCTCGTGAAGGGTATTTCTATATCATGCATCGTTTCCAACCAGAACGTCGTATGGACTTTGTAAAACGTATGCACGACCTTAACCTATATTCTTCTATTTCTATCGGCGTAAAAGCTGAAGAATTTGCTTTAGTTGATGAATTTAAGAAAGCAAACTTAACCCCAGAATATATCACTATTGATATTGCACATGGTCATTCCAATGCGGTCATCGAAATGATTCAATACATAAAAAAGAACTTACCTGAAACCTTCATTATCGCTGGTAATGTAGGCACTCCAGAAGCAGTTCGTGAACTAGAAAATGCTGGTGCTGATGCGACTAAAGTAGGCATCGGTCCTGGTAAAGTATGTATCACAAAATTGAAAACTGGCTTTGGTACTGGTGGCTGGCAATTAGCGGCTGTTCGCTGGTGCGCAAAAGCAGCTACTAAACCTATCATCGCTGACGGCGGTATTCGTGACCATGGAGATATCGCAAAATCCATTCGCTTTGGTGCTACTATGGTTATGATTGGCTCCCTCTTTGCAGGTCACGAGGAATCCCCAGGAGAAGAAAAGATTGTTGACGGCAAAGCTGTAAAAGAATACTTTGGTTCCGCTTCTGAGTTCCAAAAAGGGGAACGCAAAAATGTAGAAGGTAAAAAAATCTTCATCGATTCCAAAGGTTCTATCTTCGATACATTAACTGAAATGGAACAAGATTTACAATCCGCTATTTCTTACGCTGGCGGTACGACTCTACAAGCCATTCGCAAAGTAGACTATGTGCTTGTTAAAAACTCCATCTTCAATGGCGATCGCTAATCTAATCAATATATAATGATAGTTCTAAAAGCCACAGGTTCTAGACCTGTGGCTTTTTAATGCGAGAAATACATAAAATATAAAAATATGAAGAAGGAGCTACGATACGAAAATCGTAGCTCCTTAATTATAGGCTATTAAATTTGTTCTTCACTAAGACCACAGTCTTTACTCATTAAATGGTATGCGTATTTACCAATACCTGCACTTACAACAAGCAATATAGTCAATACGATAAATGCTACTGTAAGACTTGTACCGTGCGCAATGAAACCAATTAAGGCAGGTCCCATCAAAATACCCATATAACCGAGCATTGTGGATGTTGCGACCGCTTGTGTCATAGGAATGACATTTTGTTCCCCCATTGCAGAGAATAGGTTTGGTACTATCATAGCTAATGAAATACCCAATAATAAGTAAGTATACATGGATGCATGACCTGGCAAGAACACGATAAGCCCCATCGCAATAGAGCCAAGTAAGTAGCCACCAACAACAACTTGCTTTGATGTTAAGTGTTTACCTAATCTATTACCAAGCAAACGGCCTATACACATAGTACCATTAAAGAGCATTACACCCATGACAGCCTCTTCGATAACAATCCCTTTATCTTCAAATAAATATAATGCACTCCAATCCCCTACAGCACCTTCTACCAAGTAAGAAACAAAGGACAATAAACCAAAAATAAGAGCGATTGGATGAAAGGACAATGGGCTTTTAGATTTTTTAGTAACCTTTGCATTTGGATCACTACCAAAGGTCAACATAAATTGGCTGACTACAACCATCGCAATAAATAGTACGATGAGAAGTCCCCAAATACTTTGATTAACAGGCAGCGATAAGATTTTTAAAAGCACAAGCAAAACACCGGCACCAGCAAAACCACCTAAGCTCCAGCCACCGTGATAGGCGCCCATTAAATGTTTTTTGCTCACCTTTTCTGTTAGGATAGCTTGTAAATTAGCAGAAGCACCACTAAGGCCTACACCAATACCAAAAAAGAACAGGGCTACTGTTGTTGTAGCAATAGTAGGACACATAGTAACGATGGCAAGAGATACCATACCAATAAAGCTAGCTAACAAAACGACTCTCTTACACCCAAAGCTTTCTACAAGCTTACCTGCTATAGCCATGGATAAACAAGAACCTACACCGAGCAACAAGATCATGGAACCTAATACATCTTCACCAATACTAAGCTTTGCTTTTAAATATGGCACAAAACCAGCCCATAAAGCTGTGTACATACCAGGGATAAAGAATGCCCCAAAAGCACCACGAATATTTGCTGTTGAAATAGAAACTTGATCGTTCATTACATCCTTTCTGGCTTCTAGAACCGTCCGGCGAAGAAAGGCCCTTTTTATCCGCAAAGCACTAAAACTTATACTTTAACAGGAAACCATTTTAATTACATATGATTTAATATTGGAATATAATAAACCCCTTTACGAAAAATGTAAAGGGGTTTATTATATTAAAATTTATTTATTTTCTTGTAACCAAGCAATGGCATATTCCGCATACACCGCTGATGCTGCAGATAATACGGTATCATCCATATTAAATCTATTATTATGGTGATCGAAGGTAGCTTCTACATCAGGGTTTTGAATACCAATAAAGGCAAAGCATCCTGGTTTATCTTGTAAATACCATGCAAAATCTTCCCCCGGCATTACTTTACGCATCTTAGAAAGCTTGTCCTTACCTAATGTATCAATAACGACACGTTCTGCCAGTTCACTGGATTCAGGATCATTAATAGTAGGGGGCACTTTTTTTATATATTCTAATGTAACAGTCGCTCCATAGGCCTCTGCAGTGTGTTCTACAATGCGGCGAATAGTATCGACAATATATTGTTCTTGGTTTGGATCAAAGAAACGAACTGTACCGCCTAGGGAAGCTTCCCCAGGGATGACATTCCATTCTGAGCCAGAATGAATATTGCCAATCGTAACAACGACGGAATCAAGGGCACTCACATTGCGAGAAACCACGGTTTGTAAATTCATAACGATGGCACTAGCCACCACGATAGCATCAATCGCTTGATGAGGCTGTGCACCATGACCTTGTTTGCCTTTTACATTAATAGTAATCTGGCTACTCGCAGCCATACGAGGACCCTCTTCTACAGACATGAGTCCCGCTGACAAATCGATCCACACATGCCCTCCAAAGATAGCATCTACCTTATCATACCAATCGCCAAATTTAATGAAATCCGGAGCCCCTGCTCCAGTTTCTTCCGCAGGTTGGAATGCTAAATACACATCGCCTTCAATACGGTCTTTCATAGACATTAGCATCTTAGCCGCACCTAATAAAATAGCCATATGTCCATCATGACCGCAAGCGTGCATTTTGCCTTCTACTTCTGATTTATAGTCCACTGCATTATGTTCATGAACAGGCAGTGCATCGATATCGGCACGCAACGCGATAGCCTTTCCATGTTTAGCACCATGGATAATGCCGATTAAGCCGATACCACGTTCTGTGTCTACATGAACCTCTACGCCCATTGATTCTAGTTCTTTAGCGAGTGTCTTTGTCGTCTCAAACTCTTCATTGCTGAGCTCTGGATGTTTATGAAAATATCTACGCCAATTTTGAACGTAGCCTTTATATTGCTCTATTAAATCGCGACTATGCATCGTATCGCCTCCTCTAATATCAATATGCATCGCTAATATATAACGATTAAACAGTCTCCGAATTTATAAATACAAAACCTACATGCACCAAGAAAAACCCCTTATTTAGGGGAATAACATGGTAAAAGTAAAAGAAAACGACAGGCAGCGCGCCATGTCGTTTTCTCAGTTTCTTATCGGTTGCGCAATACTGCTTGTACCGCTAAGGATACAACAGCTGTTGCAACTGTCACAGCAGCGGTGATTTTCGCCGTTGTGATAATTTCTTCTTTTGTAGGTTTTGCTTTAGCTGCAATGTCCAACGTTTTTGCTACCGCTGGAACCAATACTTCATTACGTAAGGATTCTGTATTCATATTTACTCCTCCAATATAGACTGTTTCTTTTAGGGTAACACGAATACGGAGTAAAGTCTATATAATCATCGGTTTATTTCCATAGTTCAATGTTACATAACTATAGTAAACAATATTTATGAAAGTTAAACAAAATCTTACTGTGCCGCTAATTCTTCAATTACATCAGCTAAAATAGCAATAGCTTTTTCTAATTGTTCTTGCGGAATATTAAGAGCTGGTAAAAGACGCACCTTATTTTTAGCAGATAAGCATACTACACCTTTCTCAAGACATTTAGCTATAACAGCTTTAGCATCAACCGTAGTTTCAATGCCAAGCATAAGGCCCATACCGCTAACACCAAGAATGCCAGTTTTACCAGTTAAGGTAGCCTTTACATATTCCCCTTTTGCTTTTACAGAGTCAAGGAGTTCAGGAGTTAACCGGCTAATAATAGTATTACCTGCAGCTGCGCAGATTGGATTACCTCCAAAAGTAGTAGCATGAGCACCAGCATTTAATACATATTGCATCTTTTCATTGAATAAGGTGGCACCCATGGGTAGACCTCCGGCCAAACCTTTTGCAGTAGATACCACATCTGGTTCGATACCAAATTGTTGGTATGCATATAAGCTGCCAGTCCGACCATTACCAGTTTGTACCTCATCGATGAGTACCAGTTGATCGTGTTCATGAGCATATTTTGTTACGCTTTGGACAAACTCCTTATCTAATGGCATAACACCACCTTCACCTTGAATAGGTTCCATCATGATGGCACAAACAGCTGGATTAGCAAGGGCTTTCAAAGCCGCATCAATATCATTGGCTGGGGTATAAATAAAGCCTTCCGTAAATGGGAAGAAATGTTGATGGAATACATCTTGTCCTGTCGCGGACAAGGTGGTAATAGTACGACCGTGGAAACTATTGACTAAGGTAACAATTATATGACGCCCTTCGCCGTATTTGTCATGGCTATATTTACGCGCTGCCTTAATCGCACATTCGTTAGACTCCGCACCAGAGTTAGAAAAAAATACCTTTTTCATCCCCGTTTTCGCACAGAGCTGTTTCGCTAGCTCAATTTGTGGCAAGGAATAGTATAAATTAGAAATATGATTCAATGCATGAGACTGCTTAGTAACAGCCTCAGTCCACTCATCATCATCAACGCCAAAAGCGGTTACGCCAATACCAGAACCAAGGTCGATGTACTCTTTACCATCTACGTCCCACAAGAGAGAACCTTTTCCTTTTTCAAAGCATACGTTGAACCGACCATACGTATTGGCTATATATTCTTTATCTTGTTGTTCAAAATCGATTGCATTACTCATTATATCCTCCAAATGTACGGTCATGCCGTCGTCTATCTATGTAAAAGATACCCAATAGATGATTACCAGTATTATGTTTACTATATTAAGCAACAAACATTGTACCAAGGCCTTCATCGGTTAATAACTCGATAAGAATGGCATGTGGAATTTCACCATTAATGATGAATACCTTTTGTGCCCCTGCTTCTATGGCCTCTAAGCAGCAATCTACCTTTGGAATCATACCGCCTGCAATGACGCCATCCGCTTTTAACTGAGCTGCCTCGGCCATTGTAATTTTAGAAATTAAAGAATCTGGATCATGCACATCTCGCAGTACACCATCAATATTAGTCATAGCCACCATGGTTTCCGCCTTGAGAGCGCCCGCAATTTTCGCGGCTACCGTATCAGCATTAATATTATATGTCTTGCCATCGGCTCCCATGCCGATAGAAGAAATAACCGGAATATAGCCACGGCTAATTACGTCATGGATAATACTCGTATCAATGGTATCAATATAACCTACATAACCAAGTTCTTCGTTTTGTTTATGAACTTGAATCATGTTGCCATCTACACCACAAAGGCCAACAGCTTTGCCACCAAGATCCGTTAAATCCGCCACGAGCCCTTTATTCACCTTGCCGGCTAGCACCATTTGTACAACATCCATCGTTGCTTCATCGGTAACGCGTAATCCATTAGCAAAATGTGATTCAATTTGCATCGCCTCTAAGGTACTATTAATAGCTGGACCACCACCATGAACGAGGACTACTTTTACCCCCACTAATTGAAGTAATAGTAAATCCTTCATGACAGATTTCTTTAACTCTTCATCCACCATGGCATTGCCACCGTATTTAACGACAACGTACTGGTCTGTGTATTGTTTTATATATGGAACGGCCGCCGTTAAGATATGCGCCCGCATTGCATTTGTTACATTCTTCATAGATTCCTCTCTAACCTAATACTAAACCAGTATCCTCTGGTAACCCCAATGCAATATTCATACATTGAACGGCGGCACCCGATGCACCTTTACCTAAATTATCGAAAATGGCGTGAACCATGATGCGTTCATCGTTACCAGTGACATAGATTTTCATACTGTCCGTATTGCTCAATTGATTAGCGTTTAACATACCGCTATTGCTATTTTCAGTAAATGGTGCAACCGTAACGATTGTACTATCTTTGTAAAAGTATTCTAACGTTTGTTGTACCTTATCAATACAAACAGGTTTATGACATAAACGACTATGAATACCTACGGTAACCTCCATTCCAGAGTAGTAATCATCAACAATTGGCATAAAAATTGGAGCTTCACTAAGGCCGCATACATGTTGTACTTCGGGTAAATGTTTATGTTCTTGGCCAAGCCCATATTGACGAGGCGCATAAAGGAAATAGTCCTTAGGACTACTTTCATATTGGCCAATCATCTTCTTACCACCACCGCTATAGCCTGTTAAGGATGTAATAGTGAAAGGATAATCCGCTGGCACGAGCCCTTCTTTTACAAGAGGTGCTATGCAAGCTATCATACCACTTGCATGACAGCCAGGATTTGCAATATGTTTTTTAGTAGCAATAGCTGTCTTATAATTAGTACCAAGCTCTGGGAAACCATAGGCCCAATCAGAATCAGTTCTAAAAGCAGTAGATGTATCGATTACCTTGCACGGCAAGTCACCGATAACCGCCATAATATCTTTAGATGCCGCATCAGGTAAACAAAGAAATACGATGTCTGCCTTTTTTGCAACCACTTTAATGGCCTCTACATTTTTGCGATCCTCATCAGCAGTCGCTAAGAGTTCTATATCTTTTCGATCGGATAATCGTTCATGAATTCTAAGACCCGTTGTGCCTTCATGACCGACAATAAATACTCTATGGGGTGTCATAATAAACCTCAATTCTCACCTATTGGTGACTCACACCTATTTATATAGCCCTTTATCCAATATAAATAGAAAACAAACGATACCATACATCACCATTTAGGAAGATGAACTTATTTCAATGGATAATTTCCAAAGGTAGCAACCATAACTGCCTTAATCGTGTGGAGACGATTTTCTGCTTCTTGGAACGCCAATGAGTTTGGACCTTCGAATACCTCTTCGGTTACCTCAATGCCATCCATGCCAAACCGTTCATAAATATCTTTACCTACTTGTGTTTCTGTGTTGTGGAACGCAGGTAAACAGTGACAGAACTTAGTATTGGGATTACCAGTTAATGCCATCATTTCTGCATTTACTTGGAACGGTTTAAATGTATTGATACGTTCCTCCCACATATCGTAAGTATCGCCCATCGTTACCCACACACCAGTGTAAATGACATCTAAGCCTTTAACACCTTCAGCTACATCATCTGTACAAGTGATAGTAGCACCTGTTTCTTTAGCCACCTTTAAGCACTCTTCGTAGAATGGACCAGCTGGCCAGTATTGTTTAGGACCAATAAGTCTGAAATCCATCCCCATTTTAACGGCACCACTCATCAAAGCATTGCACATATTAGATTGACCATGACCTACATAGGCAAAAGAAATTTCATTCAACGGTTTGTCGATATTTTCTTGAAGTGTTAAGAAATTGGCTAATGTTTGTGTAGGATGATCCATATCGGTAAGCCCATTCCAAACTGGCACACCAGAGTATTCCTCCAATGTATCTACGTCCTTTTGGTCAAAGCCTCTAAACTCGATGGCATCATACATGGAACCGAGAACACGAGCCGTGTCCTTTAAGGATTCTTTCTTATTCATTTGAGAACCTGTAGGACCAAGATATGTTGTAAAAGCACCTTGGTCAGCTGCCCCTACCTCAAAAGCACAGCGGGTCCGCGTTGAGTCTTTTTCAAAAATTAGAACAAAGTTTTTACCTTCTAATGTTTTAATTTCCTTACCCGCTTTTTTATCTGCTTTTAATTTAGCTGCTAAATCTAAAAAGTATTTAATTTCCTCTGGTGTATATTGAAGCATTGTTTTAAATGATGTATGTTGTAAACTTTTCATGATAACCTCTTATTTCAAACTATGTGTTTAACTACTTTTCTTGTAAATATTCGGCGGCAATAGCTGCCATCATTGTTATACTAGGTTCGAGGATGCTTTCATCGATGGTGAAAGCCTCATTATGTAAGGCCGGATTGCCTTCAAAGCCAGTGCCTAACCAAAGGAACGCACCTTTGATTTTATGAAGATAGGCGGAGAAGTCTTCTGCTGCCATAGATGGGAACTCAGGATGTACCACTGCGTCTTTACCAAGATATTTCTCTACAATGGATGTGGCATAATCAATGGCCTCTGGATTATTGATAGTTGCACCATGTCCCCTTTTATAATCCAAAGTGCTTTCCGTTTTAAACATCACATCGAGGGCCTGTAAACTTTCACCTAATCGTCGCTCAATATAATCACGTTTCTCTGGTTCATAGGTACGACATGTACCTTCTAGATATACATCGCCACAGCCTACATTGTATCGATCACCGCCATTTATAACACCTATGGTACATACAAGATTTTCCATAGGATTCGTTTCACGAGCTACCATAGACTCCACATTTACAATCCAGTTCGCTGCGGCTACAATAGCATCAATCCCATTGTGAGGCTCCGCACCATGGGTTGATTTGCCCTTAATATGTACAAGGAAGTGATCTGATGCAGCCATCAAATTACCTTTTTTTAGACCTACAGTGCCAACGGGTAATTGTGGCCATACATGAAGTCCATATATTTCATCTACGTCATCAAGGATACCGCTATCTACAATACCTTGTGCTCCTGGGAATAATGCTTCCTCTTCGGAAGGCTGGAATACAAGTTTTACAGTGCCGTGCAATTGATCTTTAATAGACTGTAAAATCGCTGCTGCACCAAGCAAGATTGCCATGTGGCTATCATGACCACAAGCATGCATAACGCCTTCATTTTGTGAAGCAAAGGGCAAGCCTGTTATTTCATGTATGGGTAATGCATCCATATCGGCACGCAATGCAATAACAGGGCCTGTATGAGCACCTTCTATCTTACCGATAACAGCATAATCAGAAATATCGTTTACAAAGGGAATTCCTAGTTCACCAAGCACCTTTTGAATAAATAAAGATGTATGTTTCTCTTCACCAGATAACTCTGGATGGCTATGAATATGTCGGCGCCATTCCACAACTTGTTCTTTATATTGGGAGGCATATTTCTTAATTAAATCTTGTAAAACATTCATTAGGCTATCTCCTTTATACACGATATGTATATTTTATACATATTTTGTGTATTTTTATAATCTATACACGTATTATAATACTACCTACCATAATTAGCAAGTATTTATACAAATACACTGTATTTTTATTTGTTATATTGTAAATCAATTTTACTCATAGATTCTTGCAACCTTTGATTAGAGAAAAATAGACAAAAAAAAAGACACCTTCCAAAAAAGGTGTCTTTTTCTTATTTTTCAATGACTGATTCGTCGAGTTGAGTACCATCAGGTAAAAATGATTTTACAATCAGCTTATTCGGTGTAACTGTCATAGACATATAATTATTCGTTTCAGGCTGAGGTGCTACATATACATCTAATGGATGTTGCTTCCACTTAGGACGTCGTGCATCACCTGCTATTCCTGTAAGAATATATAATGGACCAGATGGGGCTCGATCAAAGTTTCGCACATGACCGCGGTTGCGATATGTATGTAAATGAGCAGATAAAACTAAGTCCACATTAAATTCATCGAAGATAGGCATAAATAATACACCCTCGTCATCGAAACCAACATCTCGACTTGCACCTGGTCGGTCAAAGGCATATTGGAATGGATCTCGATGCATAAGAACGACAGTCCATTTTTTCGTATTAGCTGCAAGATCTTGGCGTAACCATTGAACCTCTACATCGTATAAATCAGGATGATGCATATCATGATTATCCTCATGATTGCTTTCATATAACATTGTATCTAATACAACGTAATGCACATCACCGAAGTCATAGGAATAATAACGACGATTAAAAATTTCATTCCCATTAGGCGGTACTGCGAAATAATTCAAATACGCATAAGGCTCGCGCATTTTCCAATCTAATGTATACATCTCGTGATTGCCTAATGTCGTTGCTAACGGCACATTAGCACTCAACGGTCTAATGGAATTTAACCAAGTGCGCCATTGATAGGCATGCTCTCCATTATCTACAAGGTCACCCATGCTAATATACAAGGCTGTCCTAGGGTTACGATGTGCTGAGTCCTTTACAATCTCTTCCCACTGAGAATAATCCCCCGACTGAGAGTCTGGATAGATAAGAACATCATACACACTGGCGCCAGCCGTTTCCAGGGAGTACCAATCACTACGGCGATCACTACCATAACCAACTCGATATTCGTATTTAGTATTAGGCGCCAAACCAGTTAATGTCCCCTCATGGATATAGGTAGTACTACCGTCATCGGTAAAAGCTTTGTCTGTAGCTCTTATCGTTTGAGTCGTATCGGATCCAACAAGACGATACTCTATTACCGCATCAGCTTCACTGCTATCTGATTGCCACATAATAGTACGACTCGTGCTGTTATCTTGAGCTACAATTTGCCTAATATAACGACTTTCAGAATCGAGGAGTGGCTTAATTTCTTGTCCACTTACAACAGCAGCAGTTCTAGCTATACGACTCTGTATGGCATCCTTATAGACATATCCACCTACAACAGCACAGACCAAGGCAATAATGGTCAGTACGGATATAATTAATCTTTTTTTGTTCATATAATTCTAATTCTTTTCGTAATATTGTTTCATTTGTGTATAGCCATTAACAATGACTTCGATTTCACCCGTTCTAGGATGGAAGATAAGACCGTGAATAGGAACATCTTTAGGAATCAAAGGATTCATACGCAATTCGTCTACTGTATCCTCTACATTTTCAGCAGGATGTGTAAAGCCATCAGCCCAGCGTTCCATTTCTTTACGGACCATATGAATCGCTTCTGGTGCAATACCACGAGCTAACATTTTTTCTGTTAAATCTTTTGCCGTAGTTTTTGCCATACCACATTCGTGATGACCAATGATAAAGATTTCGTTAACGCCTAGCTCATAAATACAAACAAGTAAACTACGTACAACGCCATCAAAAGGACCTGTAATACAGTTACCTGCTGTCTTTACGATTTTCGCTTCACCGCGCCCAATATCCATGGAATCTTCTAAGAAGTTAACAAGACGTGTATCCATACATGTAACAATTGCCATTTCACGACTAGGCATTTTACTACACTTTGTATCTGTATCTACATAACCTGTATTTTGATCTTCTACATATTCTCGATTATGGGCTAAAATATCATCTAATAAGCTCATAGTACCTCCTATATAAAAAGACTTTGGCATACAACCAAGGTCTCTATATCAATAATGCTCGATATACATATTATATCATATTAAGTTGTACACGCTTTAAGCCACAAAAAATAGGTCTATTCAAATACATGTATAATATATTTGAATAGACCTAAATCGCTTTTAAAGTGCTAGAGTACACACCTTATCTATCAGGTGTAGATAATGCTTCGATAGCTACGCTACCACCGCGTACAACTTCAATGCGATTGACGAACATATCTTTAAATAAGGCAATCATGTCATTATTTTTAGATACGGTCTTTACACATTGTACTAGTACAGATTTACGATTATAATCCACAACTAATAGATCAAAGGTTTGGGCAATGCGGAAAATTTCTTGTTTATCCGCTTCTTTACAGCTATTGACCTTGATAAATAGTAATTCTTTTTTCGTAATCGGCATGTCCGTAAAGTCGATAACCTTAATCACCTCTACACTGCGATTAAGCTGTTTAATAATTTGTTCATATGTCAAATCGTCACAAGTAAGATCAATCGTCATACGAGACATGGTAGAATCCTCAGTTTCCCCTACAGTCAATGTATCAAGATTATAATTTTTGCCTGCGAAGAGGCCTGAAATCTTAGCTAGTACACCGATTTGGTTTTCTACATACGCTGAAATACAGCGTTTTTTCATATGTACTTCCATAGCCCCTCCTATTTTTTATCCTTCAACAACATATCACTTAAAGACTTACCTGCTGGTACCATTGGCAACACATTGAGTTCTGTTGGAATAATAAACTCAAGTAATGTAGGGCCATCTTTGAAAGTATCCGCCAATTGGAATCCTTTTTCGATGTCCTCTACCTTTGTAATACGCATTGCCTTTGCGCCATAAGCTTCTGCCAATTTCACAAAATCTGGTACATATTCAAACTCATCATTGTCGATTATGTCTCGCGTAACAATGGCACTTTCATCCATCATCAAGTTCGTACAAGCGTAACGTTTATCGTAGAATAATTGTTGCCATTGACGTACATTACCAAGGAATCCATTGTTTAATACAATAAGCGTTACAGGCAAGCGGTAGTGCATAGCAGTGGCAAACTCTTGGATATTCATTTGCACGCCACCATCACCACAGATGGCAAATACACGCTTATCTGGATTTCCCATTTGCGCCCCTAATGCAGCAGGGAAACCATAGCCCATAGTCCCTAAGCCACCAGACGTCAACATTTGATATTGACCTTTCACATCAAGGAACTGGGTAGTCCACAATTGATTTTGACCCACATCGGTTGTAACGATAGGATGTTCATAATGATGATTGATGTACTCGATAACAGTTTGAGGTGTTAACCCCTCTTCGTCAGCTTGAGTGACAGGGCGCTCTGCCTTAAGTTGCTGTAATTGTTTTGGCCAGTCGCCAAGATCGTGAGGTTCAATATATTCTAAGATTTTTTCTATAGCCAATTTAGCATCTGCTACGATTGGAATATCAACCTTAATATTTTTAGAAATAGACGCCGCATCTACATCAATATGGATAATCTTACAATTTTGTGCAAAGGTACTTAGTTTACCAGTAATACGATCATTAAAGCGCGTACCAATAGAAATCATCACGTCACAATCAGTTATGGCTACATTAGGCGCATAGCCACCATGAATCCCTACATTACCAAGATACAATGGATGACGGCTATCAATAGCACCTTTCCCCATCAATGTTGTTACTACAGGAATCCCTGTTTTTTCAACCAACTCCACCATAAGGTCGTTAGCACCACTAATACTTACCCCACCACCTAATAGGAATAGAGGCCTTTTAGCTTTACTAATAATAGAGCAGGCCTTTTTAACTTGACCTACGTGAACAGTAGTATTTGGTTTGTAACCGCGAATATTAACCTCTGTAGGATACTCATCAGAGCCCATAGCCTTTTGGATATTCTTAGGAATATCTACTACAACAGGTCCTGGACGACCTGTGCGAGCAATGTAAAAGGCCTCTTTCAAAATACGCCCTAAATCTTTACGGTCGCGAACAGTAACGGCATATTTACAAACATTGCGTACAATGCCAACAGTATCTACTTCTTGGAATGCATCATTACCCATGAGCCCCAAGTCAACTTGGCCTGTAATACAAACGAGAGGTACACTATCAGAATAAGCCGTAGCAATACCAGTCACAAGATTTGTAGCACCAGGTCCAGAGGTTACCATACAAACCCCTACTTTACCGGTACTACGAGCATATCCATCTGCCGCATGGGCCAATGCTTGCTCATGACGAGGCAAAATCACTTTTACCTTATCTTGCTTATATAATTCATCCATGATATCAATAGTAGCCGCCCCAGGATAGTTAAACAAAAACTCTACCTGCTCCTCTTGAAGGGCTTTTACCAGATACTGTGCGCCTGAAATCATAGGTATCTCCTTATTTATATAATGCATGCATATCGAATTCTCAATATTCACATCTGATATATCTAAAAAATTGAATATCTTATATAGATATGTTATACTCAGTAGTGTACCATATGTTGTGGTACATGAATATGTATAAAATCTCAAATTATAGAAATATATGTAGATTCTATTTTGAAAGGACTGAATATCATGAAAGAAATATTAGGTTTCCATTTAAACGGTTGCCCTTATTGCGCTAATGCATTCCGTGCTATCGATGAACTCGTTGCAGAAAATCCTGCATACGCAGATATTCATATCAACTGGGTTGAAGATCAAGATGCTCATGAGCTCTTCAAAACTCACCCATATGAATACTATCCGAACTTATGGTTCGACCTCGACAAACAATACGAGGCACAACCTGGTGAAAGCTATGCCCAAACAAAATCTTTAATCAAAACTGTATTGGACAAAGCACTCGCGTAAAACGCTATATTTACAAATAATAATGCACCCCTAACATATAATCTAATGTTAGGGGTGCATTTTAGTATACTGTAAGATTATGGCTTTTTTTGTACCATAAACTTACTGACTGCCTTATACACAATTAAAATCAATGCAATTTCTAAAGGGAAACAAATGATATTTTTAATAAGACGTCCAATAAATATAGCAGATACTGCTTTGTTATAAAATATTGTGAGCCATATTGTATTTAATATTAGATGTATACATACAGTAACAATCGTCTCCGGTAAAAGTAATTGTTTAAATGTAACATTACGTCCGTGTAAAAAATACCCATACACATAGCCTACAAGAAATTCAGATATGATAAAGCCGGGAAAGAATACTCCTTGTCCAAATAAAGACATACCTATAAAACAGGCAATAGCAGCCATTATACCTGCTGCCATAGGCCCATAAAGAATACCAAATATAGCGGTTGATAAAAATCCAAAGGTAATATGTATAAATGTAGTATGAATAGCAAATATATAAGATAGTAAAACCGTCAATGCTACAAACATTCCTGTCTTTACAATCATATCAGTTTTCATAAGAAGTACGACTCCTTTTTCTATCCTTCCACTCTAAATACATATGGCGAATAACTTGAATTGGTGATATAAATAACATTCTAGGTCCACCATAGCGCATGATTTCACGTATTTTTTCACGATACGTAGGCGCATAGCAATGCGTTTTACATACGCTGCAGAAGGTCTTGCTTTCCATATGAGGACATACATCTATACGATGTTCAGCATATTGCCAAACTTTTTGACACTCCTCACAGAGTTGTCCTTTAGGAGTGTGGTGCTTATTATGACAATAGATGCCAATAATCTGGTACATAGTTTTTAGTTCTAACTTACGTTTCTCATCAACTGTCATGTTTCTCTCCTATTTCACAGACCATGAAACCCAAGCCACCTTATCAACAGTCTTATTATGGATTTCTCCATCAATAGCTAGTGGCTCAATGAGATTTCTAATCTCTTCTTTCATGTCTTCCATGTCTCCCCATCCATTATTATGAAGTCGCATGGTAAAATAATTAACTGCCTTTTCAAGAGACATAACCTCTGTTTCAGGAACCGTTTTATAAATTACTTTTACATTATGCCCCATCTCATGGATAGTATCTAAACACTCTTTCATCTTACCATCCCATGGAAAAGAATCACGTCCAAAGAAATGTTCAGATAACATATCTACCATTTCGTCGCTCCGTTCGCTAAATGCAATCCATAAACATTTATCATTACTTGCATCGTGCATGGCGCGAATATTTTCTACATCAAACATAATCGGGCAGAAGATACTATATGCCAAGTCAAAGCTTTTATCCCAACCTAATTCTCGACGAGTTTCATCAGACCAAGGTCCAATATATAAGCTAAGATCTAAACCTTCTGACTCTGCCAATTGTTTAGCACCGCGAATCATACCATCAGATAAATCGATACCAGTCGCCTTATAGCCTTCCCGAGCTAACCCAAGTGCGTAGTCACAAACACCACAGCCTACATCAAGTGTACGACCATTCGATGAAGGTAATAAATTTTCATCCTTTAAGAAGGCTAAAAAATCAGTGACCTGTGCCTTGCGATCCTCGCGATTGTGCATTTCTACAAAGTACTCGGAACGATGGTTCCATGCGTCTTGCTCATCGCGCCAAGTTTCGTTGACCGTGAGCTCCTGTATTTTATTTGTCATATTATCCCCTCTAAATAGCTACATCCTCAAATGGATGAGTTATAGATACATATATAAGTAATTTTCACTTAGTTAAATTCACTATGTAATTTAACGCTCCCCTATATGTCCTAGTGTTCCGGCTAGGATGTTCAGATTTCCATATAGCTATTCTTATTGTACATCATTCTCAAAACAAAATGTGTTACCCAAATCACATTTATTATGTTATTTCGATATTATTAAATATATAATTTCACATCAATAAACGAATTATCCATATCTAAAACTAACTCAGTAGCAAAAATACGTTCATACGTCATATACGGAAAAACTCCACTCAAAAAAGTGGAGTTTTTTTTATCTCATATTTTATTACTAACAGAATTAAATTCTATCTGCTTGTAAACATCTATTCTATATAACTATTTTTCTTCTTGCTTCTCTACAGCTGTAGAACTATCAACAGTTTTTGATGCTTCTGATTCAGAAGTATCCTCAGCTTTTGGTACTTCTTGGTCAGTGTTTTCTTCAGGCGTTACATTTTCATTATTAGAAGCAGCTTCGCGCTCTTGTTTGATCCGTTCTTCTCGCTTAGCTTGTGCCTCTTGTTCTTTCTTTTGTAAGGTCTCACTAACTTTTTCAGTAGTTTCCTTTAATTTATTGCAACCTTTTTTAGCTAGGTCTTTAATAGCTTTAGAATCAGCACCACTGAACTCAGAAAACGCACCTTCTCTATTTGGCTCAAAAAACGGCGCTTCTTTAAAGCCCAATAATGATGCAGCAAATACCATTGGAATTTGTGCCAAAGTACAGTTGTATTGTTTCACTTGATAGTTATAAACTTCACGCTTATCTGAGATTAGTGTGTCATTTTCTCTAAGAGATTCTTGGAATTCAGCATATTGAGTATGGGCCTTCAAATCCGGAAATTGATTTACTAAGGCAGTAATAATTTCTACCGCTTTGGATGTTTCACGAGCCATCTCTATAAAGGTATTGGACAATTTTAAGGAAGTTAATTTTTCATAATCATCTAGCTCATTTACAAGATTAATAAATCCATTTATGATAGACACCTTTTTCTCATAGAAAACCATAATATTAGTACGAGTCTCTCTGATTTCTCCAGACAAGTTTTGCAACAAGTTATATTGTTTAATGAATAGGTAAATTAAGAATACAATTAATAAAAATAAAAGTATTGAAAGCATAAAAACACCTCCATATCTACATCAAATAACAATGTAAATTTTGAGGACATTATATCATACCAACTATATAAGGAGTATGAAGCTACCTTTATTAGATACTTTCACAATTCACGCAAAATTTCTCGTTTAAAACTAGGGACACATACAAAAAAGGCCTCTCAAAATCTTGAGAAGCCTTTTGCTATTGGTGCGCCTAGCAGGAATCGAACCTGCGCACCCGGTTCCGGAGACCGGCGCTCTATCCCCTGAGCTATAGGCGCATGAACACCTAAAAATTATACCATATTACGCTATGCTTCGATAGTATAAAGTACATATGAATACTAGGTTTATACCAAGAAGCCCCTAATATTAAGTCCTATATTAACCAATATTAGAGGCTATTTTAATTACATATTCTTTTTAATCAATGCTAATAGAGCATCACAGCTACGGCTCACATCGTCATACGTTTCATCAAAGTTTCCCGTATACCAAGGATCCTTCACATCACGGCTTTCACCAATGAACAACATCGCCTTATACACCTTGGAATCTACATCATCACCGACGATACGACATAAGTTCCGCCCGTTATTTTCATCCATGATAATGAGATAATCAAAGTTGTGATAATCCTCCATCGTCACTTGGCGTGCCTTGCGACGAGTATAAGGGATACCCATTTCATCTAATTTCTGTTTAGTCCCATAATGGGTATCATTCCCTATCTCCTCACGAGATGTACCAGCGGACTCGATATGAATAGAATCACTTAAACCAGTCATGTTAACGATATGTTTCATATAGAACTCTGCCATTGTAGAACGACAAATATTGCCGTGGCAAATGAATAAAATCTTAGTCATAATTAACTCCTTACATACTAATGGTCCTTACAGCATACGCTATAAGGACCATTAGTGCAATATTTAATTAAAAAATATGTCGTACCCCAGCATCAATACGCCAAGTATTATCTATAATTTCATAGCTTTTTTTCATCAGTATCAATATAAATTTCATAAGATATATTAATACTCCATAAGTTCTTTAAATGCTATATCACAAATTTTATCTGTAATAGTTCTCAAGCGTTCTTCCTTTTTTTTCTTAAAGCATAATTTATAGTATTTTTTTGCCCACATTGCCTTAGATTTAATTTTTGCAGATTTTGGATGACTAACCTCGAACACTTTAAAGAGTTGTCTCCATTTTTTGCACATAAGCATAATAGAATCATATATTTCAAATAGCTCAGATTGGCTAAATACACTTGTATCTTTATCTTTTAAATAAAGATGCAATGCTTTTTCAAACTCTCGCCAATCATCTTCTCGGATTTTTTCATCCAAACTTTTTATCCACTCAAATATACGAGAGTCTTCCCTATTCCCCACTCGATCTAAAATATCTTGCCATTGACGCCAGCTCAGCTTTTTAACAACCTCTACTTCTTGCTGTGCTAAGATATAACATTGTTGATAAAAACTTCTTGTTACAGATTTAGCTCCTTCATTTCTTTTCCGATTTTCCTTAGTAGCTAAAGTTTTAATTTCATCCCAAAATCTTCGACGATCTGTTACTGATATATTATATCGTTCTAATAGTTCACCAAGAAATAGGCCTAAATTGTATTTGTATAATACATTTTTACCATATTCTTGAAATAAATCTTCTTCAATAATAGGTATTTCTTTTTGGAGTGTTTCTAAAATCTCATCAACAGTAGCTTTCTCTTGTGATGACAGTAATCCATCATATACAAGATGCCCATCCACCAACCTAACTATATGTCCCATTTGCAACACCTACTCTAGACTTTTATGATAAATCTTTTCAATTTTTTCAAGAACTTGTTCTGCGGCCTCTTGAGGTTCTAAGTTTAAAAAATTATTATCTATATCACCAAACATATCATATCTACCTTCAGATAAATATAGCAATACATATTGTTTTAACATTTGCTCACGAAGATATGCCATCTGTAAATCAGGGTATGCCTCCATATTATGATAAGCTGCATGTCCTATATTTAAATATATTGTTCGATTCGCACCAGGCTGATTCCATGCACGTTTATAATTTTCAGGAGCATCGATACTTTGAACTTCAAATGCATCATTTTGTCCATTCTTATCATCCATATTCAAATAAATATTTAGATTATATGAAGTAATTTTATCACCTTTTTCAAACTGTTCATCGTCCTCATTAGCAATTAATCTAGCTCTTAATTGTATCATTCCCTCATTTAAATATTTCTCATAAACATTACGTGCAAAAGTAATATGATCTATATAGGGTGTAAAAATTTCTTCGAATGGATTTAGTATTCCAGAAAATGAACCAACATCAGTAATCTTAGAAGCATTATCCATTATATTGTGAATACTAATATTAAGTTTATAATTCAATGTATAATTTCTTTTATTCTCAATTCTATAACAAACATTTGTAATTGAATCATCGAAATTTACTCTACGGCTACCCTCTATAGGAAATGTACATTCATGTAACGAAAGACTAACTGACTCCCTAGTATTATCAGGTTTATTAATATCATAAAAATATGGAAGCTCTTTCTTTTTTTCCTTACCACTACCAATAACCTTTACAGATAATATAATTCTATTTTCGGAGTATCGTAGCGAACTATCAGGATTTATAACATGAGAAAATTCTTTTTTAAAGACATCACTAGGTTTAATAATTATTTCATCTTTATCAATATATGAAATAATTTCACCCGAATCAGGACTTAATACATATAAGGAATAAGCAAACTTTTTATCAATTGTATATGAGCTTGTAATTCTCATCGAAAATTTAATTTCGTCACCGCTGGTAACCTGCTCACTCCCCTTAGCCGGATATTTGATATCTTGCCAACGTACATCAAAATCAGGTTTTTTAGGTCCTATACCTAAATTTTCATATCCTAATTTACCAAACAGATCCTGTAACTCTTCTGCAATTTTGGTAAGGTTATCTTTTAACTTTTTATCTTCATACTCTTGGTTTTTAATATACCCCCATTTAATTAGCAGAGATTGAACCATTTGATTACAAAACGCTTTTAAATTTTGATACGACTTAGAGTTCTTTTTACCTTTACTGACACCAAAATGAACTCTATCTTCGATTTCAGAGAGCCCATCTTCCCACGCCTCATCAACTTCAATATATCCCCAAAATTTTTTATTTATTTTCTCGGGGATATCCTTTAGATCGACGTCCCCAATTTTCATTCCTTTTCTATAGTAAGAGATTCCATGCCACATACTATCTTTGGTATCAGAAACATATAATCCAAAATGTTTTACTCTATAACCGTCCATATATTTTTCAGAATTTTGTAATTCAAAAATATGCTCAACATTAAAAGGTTCTGATGGCACTTTAACCATTTTCCCGTTTACAGAAATAGAAGCACCCTCATCTAATCGCTTAATTATTAGCCACCAAGATTCTTGAATATATGAAACTATATCTCCATTTGATATAGATTCAACTAATTCTTTTTTAGGATATTCTATAATTACACGAGTACCTACATTTTGTTTTGGAGCAAGCCCAGTAAAGTCATAAATAAAATTTTTAGCTTCATCATTTTCAAGTGCTACAGATTGAACCTGTCCACACTTATTCATATTCGCAACATATAACCCATCTTCTCTTAATGAGTCAAAATAATATGTATACGTATCTGAAGCTACTGAATAAACACTCTTTCCAGCCCCGAACAAACCTCCCCCTGTAGCATTACCGCCGGAGTTAAACATTGATGTAAACCGTGCTAAACGTTGTGTTGAATCAAGTGTCTCACCTGCTGCCATTAATTTATTAATCTCTTCAGCTGGAATATTCGCTCCAGTTAACCCCATAGTCCCCGAGTCTTCTACTATAACAAATTCGCCTTTATCAGTTTTACAAACGGATATATTGCAAGACCAATTCTTCCATTTATTTGTTTTTCTTGCGCCAACTGCATTTTGAATTGCATCCTTTTGAAAACCATTGGGAAATGTTACACCAGCATCTTCATAGGCACCTAAAATCCATTCAACATTATTCTTATAATTTTGAGGTATTGCCGTCATCTTATTCATCAATTAATCCCCCTTTAATCTAAAGAAAAACGAGCACCTTTCTTACTTTCAGTTTTATTAAATTTCTTTTTTACCTCCCTCACCTCTGACTCTATAGTACTGAAGATTTTATCGACATCTGATTGTGTGTAACTGTACGTACTTGTATTTGAACAATTTCCTAGTAACTGTAACATGTCAATAATTTTATTAGTTCTTGCCTCTGCTAATCTAACAAATTTATCTCTTTTTGATTCCTTATCTTTTTTCATTTCTATGACAATCCTTTTTTAACGAAACTTATACTAAAAATATAACATATATATTCTATATATTCAAATATATAGATAATATTTACCATATATTTGAAAAATAAAAAATAATATCCATCAAATATTATTAATTTTGATGGATATTATTTTGACTTTATAATATATAATTTAATATTTGTTGTGCTATAGCTTTCGCTAATAATGGAGGAACTGCATTTCCTACTTGTTGAAATTGTGAATCTTTAGTTCCTACAAATCCAAATTTATCAGGAAATGATTGGAGTCTTGCAGCCTCTCTAACTGTTAGCCCTCGATTTAAAATAGGATGAATCCACATAGATTTTCTTACATTAACAACGGTACCTGAAGGTTCATTTAATTTAAGTCGTAAATAAATTGTATTTTGAGTTCTTTCAGGTTTTGTATATGTATTTTTCATATTTTCGGAAAGACTATGAAAATTTTGACCAGGTTTGATTGCTTCAAAACGTTTCAATGCCAATTCAGAGGTTTTTGTAGTTATATGGTTTTTAACAGTTCCACTCCCCTGTCTCATCATATTAGCATAATCACTTAGAATATCATCAGAGTTATAAGGGATCTCTTTGTAATCTTTTTCATACCCAGCTTCATAAGAAACTAAATCCATTATCGCATCTTCTACAGTATTTATATTTAGAGTATCAGGATTTCCAGGAAGTGATGGGTTTATGTTAGGATATAAATCCTTTCTAATACCTATAACTATATATCGTCTACGAGTTTGAGGCACCCCAAACCATTCCGCATTAACAGTTGAACCTATTTGACTATATTCACCACCTAAAATAGCATTTATATAATCTATTACAGAATATGAATTCACCTTAAATATTAAATGAGAATCCCCCTTAATTTCAAATTTACCTATCAATCCATTATTCTTTATCTCTTGTATCGTATAAATTACTTTCTGAAGATTAACAATATACTCAATAGAGTTTAATTTGTTCTCAATATTATTGTTAGTTAATGAATCACAAATAGCTTGTAATCTAAATTTAATAGAAGCATCTATCTCTTCATCAAGAAAGGTTGTAATTCGTCTGATTAACCCCAACCTATTTTTTTCCAAAAATCGCACTAATCTTCTTTCATTCGATAAATTCTTATATAGTATATTTAATAATTTAAAAATCTCAATTGGAATTAAAAATCTGTTAAGGCATATATCATCAATCATTGTATAATCAATGTTCTCAAATTTTTCATTTGTTATAAATAGAGAATCTAATCTTTTAGGAATATCAAATCCATCCTCAATTAGCGCATCTATCTCTTTATTATCACTGATTGATTCATAAAATCGGTGAGTGTCTGATCTAAGCATACTCACATTTTCCATTACAAATGCTTTAGGTTTGATTTCTTTTATAGCTCTAAAAAATTCTTTAACTAAACTATTATTCATACTAATTAAATGATTTTTCTGTCTATTAGCATTTGAAAAACCTTGACATGGGGGGCCACCTATTACTACATCAATACCACCTAATTTTTCATTTAATTCCATAAAATCATATCCGTTGATATCTTCAATCATTGTAAATGTAGGTTTACCTTCAACAATATTTTTTTTATATGTAGCTTGTGCATTTTTATTAATTTCAGCCGCAGCTAATACCTTAAACTTTCCAGTCATTTCAAATCCAAGGCTTAATCCTCCGGCGCCTGCAAATAAGTCAATTGTTTTTAACATTTACTTACCCTCATTCCTACTATTTAAGCAATATGTTTCATGTAACCAAGTATCTACTTCACTTATTTTAAACTTCCATTTTCTATCAAATTTATAAGCAGGCATGTTCTGTAATTTTATCATTTTTTTTATTGTATCTCTACTTACACCCATATGCTCACAAATTTCATCCATTGATACCCAACGTTCAACTGCCATAACAACCACCTCTTTCATATATTGATATAGTATCATACTAAATTTAACCACTCAATACAAAAGATTATGTTTTATTATGTTTTAATATGTTTTATTATGTTCTAATAAGATTTATTGTGATTTTTTACTAATCGACATTCTGATATAAAATAAGTCAGTTTAGACGATAATTAAAATAACCTCTGTAACAGTATATGCTACAGAGGTTGTTAATTGTTCAATTAAAAGTTATGTCGTACCCCCGCATCGATACGCCATGTATTATCTATGGTAGCACCAAAGTTTTTAGTGAATGTACCATATAAATATGTACTAGGTCGAATGTTCCAAGAGCCGCCAATCTCAGCATCGAGCCATGTATCTTTCAAATCGACTTCTGTTTGTACTGTTGAATTTCCCGGGGCAGAATACGTTGTATTCACCTTACCAGAGAATTCGTGAGCCAACGCTAGTTTAGCAAAGATATTGGATTTTTCTGTTTCCTTCCCAATACCAATACCGAGTCTGCCTACAGCAGAGTTCACAGCATCAGCTTTCACATGCATAGAACCACCACCGACAACAGAAGCATCATAGGATACACCATTCAAACGGCCTACAATAAATTCTACACTAGGATCGATGTAGAAGCCATTTTCCTTCTTAATACGTTTACCATATTCAGCGCTTAAGGATGTGCCATATGTATGGTAATCACCGTTCACACGTTGTCCGCCTACGGAGTAGAGCTTATAATCATTGGATAATCTATTACCACGAGCAATGATATCTAAATAACGACCATCATCATGTTGTTTTGTGCCATACAAGGCGATGCCGCCAAGTTTGCCATCACCAGTACCGTTGGCATATGAATTACTAGATGTACTGTAATCAATAGCGCCGCCAAAAATCCAACCATTAGAAGTCTTATGATCGTAGCCGACTTGTACACCATTATACGTCATATGTGCATCAGCACCGTCTGTAATTTTAGATTTACCGCCTATATATTTCGCCCATACACCTTTGTTTGTATTAGCTAAACGAAGATCTCCTAAACGGCGTTGTAAATCATTGGTATTACTCTTCCATGCCATAGCGGTCGATGTAAGAGCAGATTTTGTGCCACTTACCAAGGATGATTCACTAGCACGATTAATCTTTGTTGTATCATTTACAACAAGGCGCCCCTGTGAATCAAAATGATTTGCACCAAGCTCTGCAACAGCACCTGGACGAGTAATACCTTCATTGATTTGAACAGTTGTACTCAGTTTCTTATCATTGCCAGTATATTGTAATTTATCGGCTAAGGCTTGTATTTCCTTACGGTAGCTATCATCATTAGTCAAGTTAGCTCCATCGCCTTGCAACGTAATATGGCTATTATCTGCAGCATGTTCAATAACGATATTCCCCTTTCCATTTTCACTAGCTGGAACACCGGTCTTGTAAACAGCATTAACATAGCCGCTATAATTTTGAATTGTAATAGGTCGTGCATCAATAGGATGAAGTATACCGGATGCCGATGGACGTGATCCACCTACGAGATTGCGAACCTTACTGCCCTTGTATAGATATGCTGCATTATCCCCAGATGGACGTTCTCTTTTAGGGGTAGGACGCTCCATACCAATCCATTCATTATTCCAAGTTCCTCCATTTTGTAAGTAAATGTCAGCACCAGAATTATGAGGGTTCTTATTGCTTTCGGCATATTCATTTAATACAGCACCCGTAAGTTTAGAATTAGGTGTTGTAAAAGCTAATGCTATATTCGTTGGCATTTCGTTATGATTTGGATCACGTCCATAATCCTTATTAATTAACCCTACATTCCCAACAGCGACCAATTCTTTAGACCCTGGATGTTTACCATCAGAGCCAGTATTAACGTATACATCACCCTCTTCTGCCACCACAGAGTAAGTATCAGAAGTTTCTAAAGGATGCGTGATGATACGTCCACCACCATCAACAATAATATGACCACGTTGATTAGCTTGTAAACCGACACCGATAGCATCGATATCTACATTGCCTTTGACGTAAATATTAGTATCTCCATAATCTCTATCAGGATTGTCCTTGCTGAGTCTTGGCACTTTACCACCGTAACCAGCATACACAGCGCTCATATAGTAATGACCGAGTTCCCTTTTTGAGGCTGGTGCATCATTTTTAAGGCGTACAATCAAATCTTTATCCACCGTCAATTGTGATCCAAATCCATTATAAATACCTGATACATTTTTAGTTTTACCTGTATCTGTTAAGCTTTTACCATGCACATTAACCATCAAGGTATCTTCTATATGCTTAACTTCTGGTTGTGTTTGTACCGGTGACCCCATTGTTAAGCCAAGCAATTCCTCCGCTTTATCGCTTGTGGCATTAATTTCTGTAGCAAATGCAGAGCAGGTCATTCCAGTTAATACCAATGCAGCCATCACAGCTGATACATTTCGTTGTAATTTCATAAAAATCTCTCTTTCTTACCTCGCTTAATACGAGGCTCTCACAGAACGCATTTATACGTACACCCTAAAATTATAAAAAGACCCCCTAAATCCAACTTAGGAGGTCTTGTTTATTTCACACACTTAGTAAATAGTATATCCTATATTATTCAGGATTGATGATGAAGGACAATGCACTGAAGTATTTATTTTGCTCACCTTTAGTTTGAGTTGGGAAGCCCACTTCAACGCCTACTACGTTAAGGCCGTTAGCACTTACTGCAACAGTTGCTTTACCGTTTTCATCAGCTTTGCTTTCGTTAGTAAGATCATTAATTACGTCTTTAATAAGAGGTGCATTTGCATATGGTTTACCGTCTTTCAAAACTTGGATTTCATATGTATCACCTTTTCTAAGAGTTAATGGGTTAACAGATGGAATGATTTGAATGAAAGCATCTTTATTATTGAAAGGTTTTGCTTCTGCATTCCAGTAGTGAACGTCATATTTAATGGCATGTGTACTTTTTTGAGCACCTGGTACTTCAGAGATTGGTTTATGAACAGTTTTACCATCTTTGTCTTTTGTCCAGTAGCCATAGTCAAAGTCAGTTACTGTAATACCCAATTTATCATTTGGTACAACTACTACATTTTTTTCATGTTTAATAACTTGTACAGGAATTACCATGCCATTGTTATCTAAACCAATGATACTTTTTACCATTTCTGGGCTATATGCATCATCAACAGGGCCTTCGCCAAGTACTAGCGCTTTTTCATCTAAGCGGTTAGCAAAGAATACGCCATGCGCATCAACGGAAGAGCACACACAACCTGCAGCCAAACCTACTGCAAATAAAGAAGCTAAGATTTTCTTATTCATAAGAACCTCCATAATCAATAACTTATTTCAACAAACTTGATATTATTATACAGCGTTACAAATATTTCGTATATACCAATACCCCTATCAGCAAGTTATTATGCGTATTTAGTATATTAACGCATTTTTATACCCATTAATCATAAATGATAAAATTATCATCTATTTTCATGGAGATATAATCCACAGGAATATGTTAGATAATAACTTATAGATTAGATAAAAAAGGCGCCCCCTAAGGAGCGCCTTTATATATCTGCATAAGATATTATTTTTTATTCTTTGCTGCTTTCGCACGTGCGTTACGATCAAGAATTGTTTTACGCATGCGAATACTTTCAGGTGTTACTTCAACGAGTTCATCGTCATTAATCCACTCAAGAGCTTGTTCCAAGGAGAAGATACGAGGTGGAGTCAAGCGTACTGCTTCGTCAGAGGAGCTGGAACGCATGTTAGTAACGTGTTTCTTCTTACATGGGTTAACATCCATATCAAGTTCACGAGTGTTTTCACCGATAACTTGGCCTGCGTACACGTCTTGGTTAGGACCAACGAACAATGTACCACGGTCTTGAACAGAGTTCAAACCATATGGAGTAGTTTCCCCATTTTCAAATGCTACTAAAGCACCGCGTGTACGGGAAGGAATTTCACCTTTGTATGGTGCATAGCCATGGAATACATGGTTCATAATACCATTACCTTTTGTAGCTGTTAAGAATTGTGCGCGGAAACCAATCAAACCACGAGCTGGAACTACGAATTCCATGCGAAGGTAACCGGCCAATTCAACCATGTTAGTCAATTCAGCTTTACGTTGACCAAGGTTTTCCATTACGGTCCCCATGAATTCTTGAGGTACGTCGATAGTCAATGCTTCAAGTGGTTCACACAATTGGTCGTTAATAGTTTTGAAGATTACGCGAGGTTTACCTACTTGTAATTCGTAGCCTTCACGACGCATAGTTTCAATCAATACAGCCAAATGCAATTCGCCACGACCAGATACTTTGAACGCATCTGCAGAATCAGTTTCTTCTACTTTCATGGATACGTTAGTTTCTACTTCGCGGAACAAACGATCACGCAAGTGACGGGATGTAACAAATTCACCTTCGCGGCCTGCGAATGGAGAGTTATTTACGGAGAATACCATGGACAATGTTGGTTCGTCGATGGAGATGCATGGTAATGCTTCAGGATTTTCAGCATCTGCTACTGTTTCGCCGATGTTGATATCGTCAATACCAGCAAATGCAATGATATCACCCATTTCAGCTTCATCAGTTTCAACACGGTTCAAGCCATTGTATGTATACACACGACCGATTTTCGCTTTACGAGTACTTTCACCATTCATGATAGCCACTTGTTGGTTGGTTTTCATTTTACCGCGAACGATACGACCTACGGCGATTTTACCGATGAAGTTATCGTAATCAAGTGTAGTTACCATAAATTGAAGAGGACCTTCCATATCACCTTGTGGTGCAGGAATTTCATCGATCAATGTTTTGAATAACGGTTCCATGTTTACAGCTTCATCATCCCAATTAGTTTTGGACACACCTGAACGAGCAGATGCGTATACTACAGGGAAGTCGAGTTGATCATCATCAGCTTCAAGTTCCATGAATAATTCAAGAACTTCATCTTCAACCTCTTTAACGCGTTGGTCAGGACGGTCGATTTTATTGATAACTACGATTGGTTTCAATTTTTGTTCTAAGGCTTTACGCAAAACGTATTTAGTTTGAGGCATTGGACCTTCGTAAGCATCTACGAGAAGCAATACGCCGTCAACCATGTTAAGTACGCGTTCTACTTCGCCGCCGAAATCAGCATGGCCTGGAGTATCAACGATGTTGATTTTAATACCATCATGCATTACAGCAGTGTTTTTAGACAAAATAGTAATACCGCGTTCACGTTCCAAGTCGTTGGAGTCCATTACGCGTTCTGCTACCTTTTCATTTTCACGGAACACATGGCTTTGTTTTAATAACGCGTCCACCAAAGTAGTTTTACCATGGTCAACGTGGGCGATAATCGCTACATTACGAAGATTTTCGCGAATCATAAGATCCTCCCTTTAATTCTTTCAGTATATTCTATATCACATAGCCTCGATAAAACAGGCTATGCAGGTATATTCCCCAAAATTGGCAACAGTTAATTATAACGCAGTCTATAGAAAAAAGTCAAAACAGTACACCTATTCTAATCATGGCAATTTCAACATTCGATTATACTTTTGACTCATCTTAGGACACAACCTATTTATGCTCTATCGCCCGCTTAGCAGATTTACGCAACAACGGAATTTGTTTATCTGTTAAATGGAAACAGAATTTAGGAATCAACTTTTCTATAATCTCCTTATCAGAGGCTTTCAAAATATATTCTGGCTGTAGTATAAGTTCTAATGCATCAAGCCCAGGATAATCTTTACCTATACTCCAATCATGATTTTTATTAAACGGACAGCAGTCTTGGCAATTATCACAACCTAATATCCACTCTTCCAACATATCCTCTGTCACACCTTCTGGCAATTTACCATCACCAAAGGTATTGATATAAGATACACAGGTTAATGGATTCATTGTAAAAGGTGCAGATAGAGACTTCGTTTTACACTTTTGCTGACATAAATCGCAAGTCTCTGGACATGGTGGTATCTCTAGATGACGAATATACTCACAAGGCTGATCAATTAAATAGGCTACCAATTCATAATTAGAGCCTTTAGGTCCATAAAAGAAATTGTTTTTTCTATAAATTCCAAGTCCTGCCGCTACAGAAGCAGGGCGCAAAGGAACAACACCAGTAGGCTTTGCTGTTTCACCACCAATAAATTGGATGTTCTTATCATTGAACCATGTTTCAAAAGATCGCCTTTGTTTGACTTCGACCCCATCAGGGATATTAGCTAACGATAGTAGTAAGCCTTTTGCATATCGCTTTTGAAGCGAAGCAGGAAACTTATACGCTCCAAAATATTCAGTACAAACCACTATAGATTGTGCCCAAGGATAGTTTTCTTTCAATGTTAAAAAGGCATTACTATGTGCATATACCTTTTTACTTTGAGGTACATCTTCTAAACGCTTTATCATTCGTTCTTTATAAAAATCAAGTGCATCAAGAGGTACTATACCACAATCGTCATACCCACATGCTAGTGCTTTATCATGAATCTCTTGGGCCAACAAAGTATTCATATCATCGCCTCCCAAATATAGACTAACTATATAAATATCATACGCTTATAATGGACATAAAAAAAGATTTCTTATGAATCCATCATCCCTAAAAAGAGTAACGTTACATAAGAAATCTTATATTAGTATTTAGTTGATATTAGTCTTCACCAATCATACGTACTTCGGGCTCAAGGTGTACGCCATGTCTATCGTACACACGACGCTGTACTTCTGCAATCAAATCAAGTACGTCCTTTGCACTAGCACTACCTGTATTGATGACAAAGCCTGCATGTTTGTGGGACACTTGCGCATCACCTACAGACAACCCCTTTAGGCCTGTTTGTTCAATCAATGTACCTGCAAAGTACCCTGGTGGACGTTTAAAGGTTGAACCTGCACTGGCATATTCCAAAGGTTGCTTGGATTCACGTTTTTCTGTTAACTCATCCATACGCGCCTTGATGGCATCCTTGTCGCCTGGTTTGAGTGTCATAATAACTTCCCCAATAACCTCATGATTATCGTGGAATACACTATGACGATAAGCAAAGTCCAAGTGAGATGCATCATATTCTTTGATATTACCTTGGAAATCTACGGCTCTCACTGCAGTAACTACGTGGCTCATTTCACCGTCATAAGCACCTGCATTCATAAATACGGCACCACCAAGTGTGCCTGGAATACCAATGGCAAATTCAAGACCAGATAAACTATTCTCCCAAGCAAATTCAGAAGCATCTTTTAACATATACCCGGAACCAATGCACAATGTGTTTTCGTTACAATCCATGATTTGAGTCATATGACGAACTGATACAACAGCACCACGGATACCTCCGTCTTTCACCAAAATATTAGATCCACAACCAATAATAGTTACAGGTACATCTAATTCGTGAATGGTACGAAGCGTAAAACTAAGTTCTGCCATCGTAGTAGGTTCAATAAATAAGTCTGCAGGTCCTCCAATTTTGAATGTCGTATGATGACAAAGAAGCTCCTGCTCGCGTACACGTGTACTTGGTAATTTTTCTAATAAAGCTGTTTGTAATACCTTAATGTTGTGGTTGTTGTTCGCCATGATCTAACACTTTCATCCCCTCAGTGATTGGTTCGCTAATGATTTTGTAAATATCATTAGAAATCTGGCTCCAACGCATTTGCGCTTGCAAATAAGCAGCCGCTGCAGTATTTTCCTGAATTTGAGGCATCAATTCCTCTTGTTTCTTTTGCAACTCGTCCGCTTCTGGAGCACCAGACAACTTAGCATATTCCCATTGCATTTGTTGTGCCATAAATGTGCGAACCAACCCCGTCGCTACTGCATCTGCCTTCACTGCTTCCTGAGCAGCCATTAACTCTTTGTACTCTTCAGATTCACGCATTGCGTGAGCTAAATCATGAGCTTTATCGTAGTTCATAATATCCTCCTCCAAACAACACCATTAAAATCGCTACCGGTCATATAGATTTGGTAGTTCTTCTAACACATACGTATAATATATTTCTCAATTATGAAAGTCTATTTATTTAGATTGAATCCAATTGCCTTCAGCCTTAAGATCTGGATAATCAAGTTGACGCATACCTTCATAAGCTATAATCGCCACCGCATTAGATAAGTTCAGAGAACGTGCTTCATCTACCATGGGTATACGAATGCATGTATCCTCTTTACCATCTAATAAACTTTCAGGCAACCCTCTTGTTTCAGGCCCAAAAACGAGCATATCACCGATTTCATATTTCACCTCGGAATGAGTATGCTTTGCTTTGGTAGTGGCATAGAAATATCTACGATCAGGATATTTCTCATATAATTCTTGAATATTTTCATGTACCTGTACATCTACCAAGTGCCAGTAATCAAGGCCAGCACGTTTTACATGCTTGTCATCAATAGAAAAGCCAAGGGGTTTGATCAGATGTAAGGTCATATGATTGGCGGCGCATAAACGCGCTATATTTCCTGTATTGCCTGGAATTTCAGGCTCATAAAGTACTATTTCCATTTTCAATCCCCTATTCTTTATATCTATATTATTCTACAAAGGAACGGACAAAATGTCCACTTTTCCCGCCTTCTTTTTCTACAAGATATGTAGGGCCTATAATCATCCCCTTATCAATAGCTTTACACATATCGTAGACTGTTAAAAGTCCTACTTGAACCGCCGTAAGTGCCTCCATTTCAACACCTGTCTTTCCTGTCGTTTTTACGGTAGCCCGAACCTTAACAGCACGATTATGTGTAGAATCCGTACAGGCTGGACTTTCACCATCAACAAGAGTACAATGCACCTCAACCTTAGTTAATGCTAACGGATGACAAAGGGGAATGAGATTACTCGTCTGTTTCGCCCCCATAATAGCTGCCAATTGAGCCACACTAAGAACATCCCCTTTTTTTATTGTTCCCGCTGCAATGCGTTCATAAATTGCATCATTAATAGTAATAAAGCCTTCTGCCACAGCAGTACGAGTTGTAATATCCTTATCTGATACATCTACCATCCAAGCATTACCATCTTGATCAAAATGTGTTAAATCCATAATATATCCTTACTAATTATGTATAAATTATCACCAATAGTTTTATTTTCATTTATTATATTATACAATAGAATTAAGAATTGTATGTACAAGGAAGGAAGTGTTCCTATGAAAACAAAACTAACTTATTTTGGTCACGCTTGCTTTATGCTCACACGTGGCGATGTATCCATGATTTTCGACCCATTCTTGACCAGTAATACATGGGATATCGCTAAAAAAGAAGATATCAAATGCCAATATATCTTTGTCAGTCATGGCCATGATGATCACTATGGAGACACAGATTTTATTGCCAAAGCAAATGACGCCCTCGTTATCTCTACGGCTGAGGTAGCGGGTAAAGCAGCAGCTGCCGGTTGTCGTACACACGCCATGCATTTAGGTGGCAAGTTCGACTTTGAATTCGGTTCTGTTCGAATGGTTCCTGCCTTCCATGGCGCTGGCATCCCTGGCGGTCACGCTGCAGGTTGTATTGTAGATTTCTACGGAGATATCCTATACTTCGCTGGTGATACAGCACTCTTTAGCGATATGAAATTATTAAATCGCTTTGGTGAAATCGATTACGCACTTCTTCCTATCGGTGATAATTACACAATGGGGGTTGAAGATGCAGCCCTTGCTGCCTCTTATGTAAAAGCGCGTATTTCCATTCCAATTCACTACAAAACATGGCCTGTTATCGACCGTGAACCAGGTGTATTTACAAGTCTTGTAGAAGGCAAATATAACCAAACAGCACTCATTATCGATCCAGGCTCCTCTATTGAGCTTAACAACTAATAAAAGATCCACAGACCTAAAAATGACGCAATCCGCTGGATTGCGTCATTTTTGTATACCATTTTGGTTCAAGATTAAACCTATAAAAAAAACATGCGACCTAATATACTAAAGCTCTTGATTAGCCATAGAAAAGCCACCGCGATTAACCATACGTACAAACTCATCAATATCCTGAGTTTCATCAATCCCCACATAACCGAGTTCACGAACCATGCCGTACGGATTATGCAAAGATAATTGTGGATTCTCACCGGTCAATACCCACAGCACCTTATAGCCTCTTGGCGTCTCTCGTAGTCGCTCTTCCCCTTTGCCATCTGTAAAGTATACAAGTAAATCTACACGGTTTTGATTAGCCAGAGAGAATACAGGAGTAAAGGCTGTAGCACCACGCACATCGAGGCGCGGCTTCACATCCTTCACGGATTCCATCGTATAGGTGCGGCGTACTTCATTATCACATTCTACAACAGTAATACGATGGTTATAAGCATGCACGATTTGTAGCACTTGCTCTAAAGCATTTGTAAACTCCACATCAGTTATACTACCACTCATGTCGAGAGCTACCCATACATTTGCCTTATGTTGACGTAATGTGCCAGACAACTCCAAACGCTCAGGTTGACGACGATTACGACGCATCGTCGTTTTTTTGTATCCACTCGCTACCTTGCCCATTAACTTTTTAAGGTAGAAATACCAAGGCAAGGCACGGCGTGTCTTTTGGAATGTATCGATAAGGCTTTTCACATAGCCTTCCATATCCCCCTTTGAGGCTTCGTTGATATAGCGCTCCGTGATTTGGTCCATCGTATCTGTATCAATAGAATCGGATTCATCCCAAATATCATGGCTGGTTTGAGGGTCAAACTCCATAGCAACCGCCGTATCTGCGTTATCAATAGGCACAAAGAGGTCTGGTTTTTCTTTCATGACCTTATCAATAGCCTTCGCATAATATTCAATGGTACGGAAACGCTTTAATAACAAACCAAAGCGCGCATTTACATTGGCTACCGTTACCGCATCACGGTCTACATGTTCAAGGTAATCGTTTACGACCATATCCATAGCCATATGGACTGCTGTTTTGTGAAAGCCTTGGCTCAGTGCTTTTACCCGCATCAAATGAGCAGAAATGATATGAAGAACTTCACGCTTAATACCATCCTTCATCACATCAGGCGATTGGCGTAACAAGATAAATGGATTTACATATAACACATAGCCGCCCTGTTTAAGATTAATACCAAAAGCACTGGCCATATCAAAGCGAATGCGATGAGTCATTTGTAAGTAAAAGTAACCAAAGAATTGGTCCTCTTCAAGAAGCAAGCTGTTTACATCATGCAATATATTCCACAACCGTTGCTCATAGGCCGGTGTCATTACGGCTTGCTGCATAACAGAGAGGTCTGTCCCCTCCACTTGTACGTCTTCAAGAGCACGACCGATAGTACCTATATGGCTATCCGACATATTATGGTTCATAAGATCAGCCGCTATACGTTCAGGCGCCATACTATGATGTTGTTCTTCATAGCTATCTACATAGGCCTCATAAGATGCGTATATTTGCGTATACAAAGCCTCTGCTTCGCGATGTATGCGCTCTCGTTTCGCATGCCATCGATCAAGAGCCTCGATAGCCTTCGCATCATAAGAACCCGTTTTTTCCCAGCCATCGATATGAGTCAGTAAATCCGATGCATCACGTATATCGTCCTTATCTAAGTTTCGTTGCATATTTACACCTCCTTTTCTTTAGAAAACAAATTTAATATATGTCATATGCCATATATCAATTAGCATAATAATTAATAATTTACTAAAGTCGATTATCTATATATAGCTTTGATTTGGTTAACTATACACATAGAATTATTTTTGCGCTTCAAAGAAAATATCTACAAAAAGGTCATCTTCAATAGCATAAGCGTAAACGCGCTCATACGTGTTACGAAGATCTTTCATAACCGCTACGCGCAAATCCCCTGGATACAAGGTTAAAAACTCCACAAAGTGATGTACTTCCTGCGCATTGCTATTGCGATTTAAACGATGCAACATATTTTTTGCTGCTACATAAAGGCGAGTTGGGCTTTCACCTTTAACCTGCTCAGCCATAGACATAATAGCACCTGGTTTTTGAACCGCTGTTAATACATCATCAAAGGTAATAAGAGGTTCTTGATCGGACTCGATAAAGTTTACAAAAGCCTCCGCAATGAGTTTACCTACGTTACCGCGGATAACATTCATAAATATATCGCGACTATAGCTTGTGCCCTCTTGATTCTTATAAATTCTATATAGACCGGACACGCGTTCAAAGGAACGAGGTGTGGCATCGATATCGTCTTCGTGACGTTGATTTAAATATTCTGGATAGGAAGAAATAAATTCAATAACCTTTTCTTCAATACCAGCACCAATAGCCCAGTCAATCCATTGCATATAATCAGCATTCATATAAAGCCATACGAATCGATTTTGTTGTGCCGGATCCATATCGATGGTTTGGTAATCAAAGGAATCTTCAGGGTTCATAGCGGCGATGATGCGCACTTGATCACTTAAAGAAAAGCCATTAATTTCACGGTTTAGAATAAGGTTCATCAACTCTTGTTGAACTGCATGTTCTGCGCGGTTAATTTCGTCGATAAACAACAATACTTGACGCCCTTTATCTACGGCTTGTGCCACATGTTCCAATGTATGATGCACAGCGTATACTGTAGTTTTCACATCTCGTGTATTGCCATGACCATCCGTATGAGTCACCGTTTCTACAGTAGGTAAACCACCGATTTCACCTTCTTTTAAGAGGTTTCCGTCGATAGTTACTAATTCCCAGTCGTGTACCTCTGCAACACGCGTTGCGAGAGAGGTTTTACCAATGCCAGTCTCACCAACGAGCAAAGGCACTTGATTTGCAGCAAGCACTAATTCAACGCTTGCCATTGTATCTATAAAGTTCATCGTATCTCCGTTCTAATATTTCAAATATTCGCCTACTGCAATTTTCTTAACTATTTTGGTGCCATAAGCATCTATAAGTGACAACAAATCGATGGGCCATTTAGATTGACGTCCACCGATAGCTTTATTGTTGATTAACTCGCGTATATAGTCTTCATCAACTGTATCGCCGGAAATAGCATCTACAATTATAGCTTTGATTTCGTCTACTGTAACACCCAATGTATTAGGTATATAACCGACAATAGCCGCACTTACCTTAAATAGATGCAAGGCCAAGTCCTTAGTGAGGTTTGTAATCTGACGCATTGCCTGTGGATCTTGCTTTACTGCTGCTTCTAGAACAGTTACGCTAGGCTCATCAATGTAGCGCAAGGCTAAGTAACTTTCTTGCACGGCTTGTAACTGCACCGCCTCACTTGGAGTATTAATATATTGTAGGGCATCATAATTCGCCTTCACCGCTTCTAATTGCAATTCTTCAGATGGGTTTGCAATATAGCGAATAGCCCAGCCTGATTGAGCTAATGCACTTTGAATTAATGTATCAGACGGATTGTCGATATATTCTAAAACTGCCCAATCTTTTTCCACTAAAGTTTTTAACAATTCTTCTGTAGGATTTTCAACGAATTGTATAGCTCGTGGTGCTTGTAAAAGCGCCGTTTCAATAACCTTTTGAGTAGGTTCTTTAATATATTGTAACAGCATGCCGTTTTGTCCCACACATGTAAGTTGCATAGCTTCTGTAGGATTTGGAATATTTCGAATTCCATGTGGGTTATTCATCAGCGCCGTTATATATTGTTCCTCTGTCATAATAACCTTCATTTCTATATAAAAAGGCCATACGAATACGTATGGCCTATACTGAATTCTATCTCATTATATCATATTTTTTCGATATATTTATATCTCTTTCGTATACTTACTACACTGTTAATGCATCTAAATCAGAATTATTTCCTATGATTAATAGTTTATCCTCCGCCGAAAGAATCGTAAACGGATTAGGAGGGACTTCTAAATCCTCCCCACGCCTGATGCCTACAGCATTAAGATTATATTTCTCACGCAGATTAGAATCTTTTAAGCAGGTGCCTACCAAAAATTTTGGCATATCTACTTCAATAAGGCTAATGCTTTTAGATAGCTGTAAGTAATCCATTACATGTTCTCGTGTCAACGATTGAGCTAACCGTTGTGCCACATCATATTCTGGATAGATGACCATATCTACCCCCATCTTCTTGAGCATCTTACCTTGGAGTGCATTTTCAGCTTTCGAAACCACATGAGGCATATTCATTTCTTTCAACAACATCGAAGTCATGAGATTAGCCTGGATATTATCACCAATGGCAACAATAACTATATCAAATTGGCTCAAAGCTAAGGCTTTAATAGCCTCTTCATCAGTAGTATCTGCTACGATAGCATGTGTTACATAAGGGGAAACCTTTTGTACAATTTCTGGATTAATATCTACACCTAAAACCTCATGACTCATAGAGGCTAACATCTTGGCTATAGTCGTACCAAATTGACCAAGACCAATGACGGCAATTGTTTTATATTTCATGCTATATCTCCTGATAGACTAACTATTCTACTCAATTACAACAATACATTCTCTTCTGCATACCCAATTGGCTTCGTTGGTGAAGTCCTAAGAGCCCATGTACCAATAACGGTCATAACACCGACACGACCTGTAAACATAACAAGCATCAGCACCCATTTACTGCTTTCAGATAAATCAGACGTAATTCCCGTCGTAAGGCCTACAGTCCCAAAGGCGGACGTAACCTCAAATAACAATCGAATAAAATCATAAGGCTCATCCCAGGCCAGATAACAGGTGGCTATTAAAATAAGAAGGAGCGATAAAAATATAATTCCGTTGGCTTTAAGCACTGTTACTAATGAAATACGACGTTCAAAAATCTCTGTATCTGGACGGTTATTAAACAAGGTACGCGATGCAAGTATGGTTACTGCTACGGTACTAATTTTAACGCCTCCACCGGTAGAGTTCGGACCCGCACCAATAAACATGAGAATAATGGTAACAAACAAGGTAATTGGATGTAATGCATTATAATCAACCGTTGCAATCCCAGCTGTACGCGGCGTAATCGCTTGAAATAAAGAGGCCATTATTTTATTCCAAATCGGTAATGACCCAAAGGTTTTTGGATTTGACCATTCCACACCTAAAAAAATGATAGTTCCTAATAGGATAAGAATCGCTGTGCCTACTAACATAATCTTAGTGTGAAGTTTTAAGTCAACAAATCGTCGCACCTTACGGTGTGACCATATGTCAAAGGCCGCTAAATAGCCAAAACCACCGATAACAATTAGTACTGCTGTATTGATATTAAATAATATGTCCCCTACCATGGCATAAGGTAGATCATTATCAAAAAATACAAATCCAGCGTTACAAAAGGTGGAAATAGCTTGCATGATACCGGTATACAATGCAGCCTGTCCAATATAGGGATATAGCTGAATCGTATAGATTATGCCTCCCACAATTTCAATAGCAAAGGTATAAAGCGTTAACTTTTTCGTAATATGTAATAAACCAGTCATACCCTCCTGTCCAACATCCTCGGACAAAAGCACACGATTTTTAAGGCCTACTCGTTTACCTAGAAGCAAAGCAATTATGGTCGTGAAAGATACAATTCCTAACCCACCTAACTGAATAAGGATAACCATTACAATCTTACCAAATAAAGACCAATGATAATAAGTATCTACAGTGGTCAGCCCTGTTACCGAAACACAAGATACGGCGGTAAAAGCGGCATCTACAAGAGCCGTCGTTTGCCCCTGAGCACTCGCCATCGGTAACATAAGCAATATTGTTCCTATAATCATGACGCCTAGAAAGCTAAACGCTAATAATCGATAGGGATTTTGTTGCATGTACCGTTGTACATGAGAATGGGAAATATCGTGCCACATACTGATTTACTCCAATCCCATTAACTTATATACAACTTGTAAACTTGGTAAAGCGCTACGACCACCAATCCCTTGCGTATTTAAAGCTGCTACAGCGGACGCAAAAATAGCAGCTTTTTCTAAATCAGAATGTCCACAATGTTGTAATAAATCTATAGCATATGTAGAGGTCTCTAACCCTTCTACTGGGGCTAACTCTCTTAATAATGTAACAAGCTTTGAAAGAAATGCACCATGAAAACTATCTCCGGCCCCCGTTGTATCAACTACATATTCTTGAGGGAATGCCTGACAACGATAGAAAGTTCCATCAGGCCATACAAAATAACTACCATTAGCGCCATCCGTAACCCCCGCAATAAGAGCACCACGGTCATGAATGATACGACAAGCTTCTTCTAAATTAGTAGTGCCCGTATATTTTTCAGCATAATCACGAGCAACAATAGTAATATGACTTGACTCTGTAATAGATTTCATCTCTTCATCGTAGCGCTGTGCACCTCCATCGAGGGAGATAATAGTACCTGCCTTTTGTGCTAACGCCATGGCAGAACACATGAATTGTCGATGCCGTCCGTTAACATGTAAAATGAAAGCTTCTTTAATTAATTGCTTATGAGTATCTAAAAATACTGGCTCTGGCGCAGTAGAGCGTTCAAAAAATACGGCACGCTCGCCAGTGCTATGCTTTACTAGGATTGTAGCAACGCCACTCTTTTCCCCCTTTTCAATGTGGATAGCATCAGTATTAACATTATATTTTTTGAAATCATCTAAAATATGACGCCCCACCATATCGTCACCGATACTGTCAATCATGGCCGTACGTACACCATATTTACCTGCAACGGCTAATGCTGTAGCTACAGGTCCTCCACCATCGGTGGTAGAAGATACAACTTGTTGTACCTCACGTCCCGTTGGGTAATGATCCACAACGATGAAGCGGTCTAATGTGCTAGCCCCAATACCTAATATATCTATTTCTTTTTGAGGACATGTACTCATACTAACCTCCTAAGCCTTTTATCAGCTATACAAGCAATATCACTTCACATCTTATAGATTTACTATCTCACTTATTGTTTTATGATTTTAACAGCAATTAGATTTTTATTGTCCTTATAGACTTATACATCTATTCCTATACATCTATTGCTATGCTTTTTAAAGTCATTTAAGTCTTATACCTACAGAATACCTTTCGCTCTATAAAAAGTAAACCCCAGACTACAGTCTGGGGCTACTTTGTACTACAGAGAGCACGTATATGTCACGTAATATGTCTTGTATATTATATGTTGGTTATTGGGAGAGGTTGTTAGAATTAAGGTGTAACATAACAGTTTAAGACATCATACGTTCCATCATATATTCAATCTCATCAGCACTTAAATTGTACATAGCTTGTACCATTCGTTCTGCTGCTTCGCCAGAAGCACCGCTCTTAGCAATTTCAGCTTTAGCCTTAGTAATAAGAGCCTCTTTACGTTGTGCTTCGGAATCTTCGTCAGTTGGTACAGAGATATTGGCTTTACCCTGGCCAATGCCACGTACCTCTTGGTTAGGATTTTCTTTAGAAGTTGTTTTTGTATCTTGTGCTGCTACTGCTTCTATAGCGAAGGAATTCTTACCAGTCATGATATATTCAACAGCTTCTAATGTACTTTGCGTAAGGTTTACAGTCCAGAATTCACCTGCATCAGTCAATTTATAAAGCAATCCATTATAGGCAACAAGACCTCGTTTTTCCCATAATTTATAGAGCCAGTTCAATTCATCTAATCTGGAATCCATTTTTACTAAGCTCATAATATTGAGGAATCCTTGTTCTAATTGACTTACTACTCGGTTTACGATAGGTTGTAAATCACTTTGTTTCATAAGGGCCATAAATGGTTTTTCACCGCGGGTAACCATATCTTCGTATGGTTTTAATGCACGATGTAACATCATCCCATAACCGTCGACGTTACCACCTGCACCACTACCAAATGGGAACATTGGAACGCCCGATTTAGCTAAAGTGTTATACAAGCTACGTTCACGGTTATTAGCACTCCAGTGAGCGGCACTCAATCGACGATAGGAACGTTCATCAAGGTATTTACGACCAAATTCAAACATATCCCCTTGCATCGCTGTTGTGGCTGCAGCTGGAACTTTGCCGTTTGTAATGTCTTTATTGAGATCACTACCATCAAATACATTTAATTGATATAAGTCCGCACCATCTACGCCAGAGCTTACCAAATCTGCTAAATCTTGTTCCCACACCTCCATAGTTTGACCAGGTAAACCATAGATCAAGTCAATAACAACAGAACATTGACCATAAGCTTTCAAAGCAGCTAGTCGTTCTAATACGGTTTCTTTCGTATCTAAACGGCCTACCATTTGACGTACTTCTGTATTGAAAGATTGCACGCCAATGGACATACGATTGACGCCGTTTGCCATCCAAACTTCAAGATTTTCAGGAATCAAATCGTGAATACGACCTTCTAAGGTAAGCTCATAATCGTTTGCCAACGGCAAGTACGCTTTAATTGCTTTGAGCAATCTTTCAGAATTTGTAGGTGATAAAGATGTTGGTGTGCCACCGCCGATAAATACGGCATGGATCAAACCATCTTTTAATCTCGAACGCTCACTAGCGAGCTTTAATTCACTGATAAGACCATCAATATATTGGTCTTCAACACTTTGACTCGTACCGTTTTGGAAGAAGCCACAATATGTGCATTTTGTCTTACAAAACGGAATATGAATGTAAGCGCATTGCATTTCGCCCTTTTTAGGAGTGCCATTCATTAACGAATCCCAAACGGCTTGTGTTTCTTTTGGAGAAACGAGCGTACCATTGAGACCTGCATGTACAACACGTTTATGAGGAAATGCACCACTCATCGGATTATCGCATTCTAAACCTAGTTGTAGATTGCGTTGTTTCTCCGGAATGGATTCAAAGAAACTTGCTAAACTCATACTCCAATCCCCTTTCAGAAATTAGGCTTGCAACTTTGCAAGTACAGATTTTGTAAATTCTTTTGCATTTGCAAAGTCTTGTTCATCTGGATGAGTTTCCGCCGCTTTATGTAACGCATCGCGTTCTGGGCTTTGACCATGTGCAGATCCAGGGGGGAACATTTTATACATCATTTCGATTACTTTAGGATCGATTTTACCTTGGCATACGAAGCCGTCTACAAGAGCTTCTTTGTTAGGCAATAATTCAGATGCTTTTTCGATACTTTCACGCGCATGATCAGAATCAGCATACATACCTAATGTAGCAAAGAATACTACATTAGGATTTTTTAAAGTTTCAATCAATTTTGCCGCTTCTTTATTCGCTGTGCCTCGATCCACCCAGAAACCTACGAATACTGTATCATAATCAGCTAAATTTTCAGGTGCATCTTTTACAGGAACGCAAGGTGTACCTTCAGGCATAACGGAAGCCATTGCTTCCGCTACACTTTTAGTATTTCCCGTAAGGGAAGAATATAAAATAATAGATTTCATATTTATCTCCTTTATTACTTAGATATATTTATTCTTCTTCATCTTCGCCATCGGCCTGTACTACAAAGTGTACAGGAACTTCTACTGGTTGTATATCCCCTGTTTCATTTGGATACGGAGTCGCTCGTCGCACTGCATCAAGAGCCGCTTCTACAAATATTTCATCGCCACCACTAGTTGGATATACGTCTATTAAATTACCATTAGTATCTAATTTAGCCATTACATTAATTGTAACATCTACGTTCATTTTACGCTTAATAGCCGCATAAGGAATTTGTTTTTGGCTATCTACAGCTGCATAAAAGCCCTCTACATTGAACGCTGCTTTACCTGTACCATGACCATCACCTTCACCGGTACCATCACCTGTACCAGTACCATGGCCTCTACCATCACCAACGCCAGTACCTTCACCGGTACCATGACCGCCACCAGAACCGCCACCTGATCCAGGGCCTGTGCCACCAACAGCGGAATTATCACCGGATGTATTGCCTTTATTTTCACTTGCTTTAGCTGCCACATCTACTGCATCAGGAATATCTGTTGCTGTAGATGGTTCAACATTTGCTACAACAGCCTTTGTTCTTGCCGCTACTTCATCTGCTGACAATGGTTTTGGGAACAGATCTGCTCTGTTACCTCCGCCACCACCAGCATGTCCACTGCCACCATCATCGAGCACACTTTGTGTGAGGTCGATTTCATAGGTATCCATTTCTTGAATGGCTGGAACCACTACAAAAAAGATTACAGCAATAAAGAGAGCAATAAGATGAACTACGGCGGATATAATGGCTGCTTTTTTCCATGATATGCCTAGTCCCATAGTTATCCTTTCTGTTCAGCTGCAATAGCTAAGCGTTTAACGCCAGATTGTTTTAACATGTCCATAATCGCTACTACTTGACCATGAGCCGCTCGTTTATCGGCTTGTAAGATAACACTAGCATTAGGGTTTTCTTGGATACGTTGTTTTACCATTGCCTCAGCATCGTCAATGCTCATTGGCTTGTTATCAATCGTAATATGACCCTCCGCATCTAATGTTAAAACCACTGGTAATTGAGCTGGTGCAGAAGCACTAGTAGCCTGTGGTAATTGTACAGACAAGGCTTTTTGAGCCACTGTTTGCAAGCTGTTCATCATGAAGAATACCAACAAGAAGAAAATGATATCAATCATTGGAATGATCATGAATTCCGGCTTAGTTTTCATACGAAAGCTTTGCAAGTTCATAACTATTTCCACCCTTCTCGTTTAGCTGTAACTATATTTACACACATATTTTCAATTTGGTTAATAATGGAGTCCAAACGATGACTAAAAATTGTGTAAACGATAAATGCCATTATGGCCACACATAAGCCAGATGCTGTCGCGATAAGCGCCTCACCTACACCACCAGTAATGGCAGATGCACCCGCACCGGAGTCAAGGATACTGAAAGAGCCAATCATACCTGTTACTGTACCAAGCAAGCCCAATAATGGAGAAATTGTAACTGTTGCACTTAAGTAGTCCATATATTTTCGGAAACCAACTGCATCAACCCCCATTTGATCAGCAAAAGCGGTCTTCATTGCTTCTTCGCTAGAATCATTTTTTAAACCTGCTTCTGCAATACGACTTGCAATAGAAGGGTTCTCTTTAATTACTTTATCGATTTCATCCCAACGTTGTAGTTTTGCGAATTCATTTACTGCATGAGTTACAACAAATGTTTTGCCTGCATACTTACGATAGAAGAAAGCACGTTCTGCAGCTATAGCGATAACCATGAAAGACAAGAGTAACAATGGATACATTACATACCCGCCACTATGAAATAAGTGAATGACATAATTTAAATTTTCCATATTTGTAACCTTTCTGCCTGTTTACAGACTGAACATTAGAACCTGTAGGTCCCTTGAATTCTTGTATAATCGCCTAACTTAAAGCTTTCACTACCATATAAAGTGTCTCGTTTATTAGTGCCCTTCGCATCAAATGTATAGAATGCTTCAAGGAGCAAATCCTTGCGCGGTACATAGCCGGCACCAAATGTAAAGCTACGAACACCATCTAAGTAACGATCAGGTACTGCACCCGTACCATTACCACCGAAGAAGGAGCCATGTTCAAAGTATTTGTAATCGATGAACGCATTCCAAGATTTCGGAACATCTAAATCAGCACGCCCAATATCTAGACGAGCCATCCAGAAGTGTGGTGTGCCGCCCATTTGATGACCTTTTAGAGTAAAGTCTGCTGTGCCACGTTCATGTTGATATACGGTATTACCATTGAGGTAACGTCCTAAGTTAGAACGATTTTGACCGTAATCAACCGTAACAGCTGCATTAGCACCAAGTTGATACTTAGCACCGATACCAAATACATGAGCTACATTGGAGAAGCTGTATTCATCATTACTGTTTCCATTAGCATTTAAATATGTATGTGTTTTACAGCCAAAGGAACGTAAGTACCAAGCTTGTAAACCAAGACGAGCACCAATTTGTTTCTTGTATTGAATAAATGCGGCCTTATCGATGGCTGGTACAGTATCTTTTTCAAGAACTACACCTTCTGTTCTGATCAAGTTGCCAATGACCTTACCGATTGCTTCGCGTGGTAATTTATTTTCAGACTCTGCGTCATGTACAACTTTTTCAAGATTATACATATAGTTAAACAATGCATTAGGCATACCCCAACCATAGTAAGAACCACCTTCGCCATAATCACCAGAGGACATGGTGAAGTTCTTTTTGTAAATGGCATCTTTAGCATCATAATCACTAAATACGTATTTACCACTATCGTATTTGTAAGTCTTTGCACCTAAGAAGCCAGTGAATTCATAATCACTTGACGGTTGACCATAGTAATCATAAGATCTCTTAAATGTACCATCAGCTTGTTTCACCCAAACTTCGTCAAGCCCACTATTGTTATAATTACTCCAGTTATCTTTTGCATTATATTTGGCAATTTCTGTAATCGATTGATTAATCTCAGCTGCATGTTTATCAACATACTCTTTAGGATTTAGCAAGGCTTCTTTATTATCAGAGGATACGATAAGACCTTTTGCCTTTTCTTTCATAGATTCAGGGTACAATGGGGAATTTACGTTATACATAATGTCGCCTGTTTTATACAGTTTTTCCCCTGTTTTCTTATTGGTGATTTCATACATTGCATACCCACCAGATGGGATATCAAGGGAGAATTTAGTCCCTGCCATATCTGTAGGATATGCTTTTGTAAGAATATCTTGTAATCGACCCATAATTTGAGCTTGTTTTTTCTGAGTTTCAGCTAATTTAGCATTAGCCTTTTCAATTTCTTGATCACGGTTCGGATTACTCCATCTTAAGTCTAAGCTTTCTTTATAAGCTTCGTATTCAGCTTGCAAGTCTTTGAGCTGTTGATAGAAATAGAGGCTATCTGTCTTACCTTTGTAAGTGGAGTTATAAATACCAGTTGGACTATCTGGAGCTGCCGGATCTGTTGAGGTCTTCTTCTCACCATCAGAACCGGTTTTAGTAGCACTCTCAATATCGTATGGATAATCATCGCGATTGATACCAATCAATTCAGCTGCTGTTGGTGGTCTAAAGATAACTTTGTGCACTGCATGAGTATATGCAGAATCAGTGATACCTGTACTATGTTTGAAAGTACCAACACCAATACGAACTTGAGAATCATGGCCATTCCAAACAGCACGAACGCCGTCATAAGATTGACCAAACCAGTAACCACTAGCGCCCATAGGCTCAGTTAAACGCCCTACAGATACGTCCCATTTCTCAACGCGTCTTGTAAGATCAACTGTATCAAGTCGTTGATGGTTGAGACCTTTGGAATCAGATTTTGTCCAGCTTGTATCTACTCCACTCATACCACTCATGCTGCCAATAACCTTGAGGTTTGTGAACTCATTGAGTCGAGCATCAAAGCCAAGACGTAAGCGTTGTTCAAAACTATGACGATTAGCATCGTACATATTAGCTTTTGCAGAGCCGATGGCAGAGTTTGCTCTAAATGGAGATTGCGGTCTATTAGAACCATCATGTGCCATCCAACGCGCTCTATAGTCGCCAACCATTGTAATACCACGTTCTTTAGTAGTATCAAAATCAGAACGAATAAAGTCAGTTAAACGAACTATATCAGCTACGTTTTGTACACCAGATTCAGAATTTACCACTTCACCATTAGCTACATTAGCCCCTGTAGCATTAACTTTTGCACCATCCTTAGTTTTGCCGATGGCCATAGTTTTACTACTATCGCCACCACCAAATTTAAGGTTAACACCCATGCGGTATACGCGTTCTTGTGTAGCACGGTCATCATCGCGATGGTTAAAGATATTGTTGATACCGAAATACATCATGGCATTTTTATTGAAACGTTTTTGAATCATTACATTCCAAATGCCAAATGTTTTCTTTTCATACATTTGTTTCTTATAAACGCCTGCATCACCAGACAAGATATCTGGCCAGTAGTTACCACCGTTATTAAGAGTATTACTATCAAGCATATTGATATAGTAATCACCCCAGATGGAGCCATTCCAACCGGATTTAGGGTTATCATAAGTAATGCCAATATCAACTTTGTGCATTGGTTTATCCAATAATTGACGTGGCATGGATGGATCGCTTTTGTTGATAGCGTGTAAATATGTATAACCTAATTTACCAGACCAATATTTGCCAAATTTTTGTTGTACTTCCGCTTGCAGCCCTGTAATTTCAGCTTTACCAATATTTTTAAAGCTGTAAATCATATCCGGGGCACGTTGGTATTTCGCATCACCCTTAAGATATGGTGCAAAGTCCATAAAATCACCAGTGAAGTATACAGACATATAGTTCTTAATACGGTTATGGAATACACCTACGCGTGCATATGTATTTTTATTTTCACCCTCCAAGCTCATGTCGAAATTGACCGATTTTTCTGGTTTCAAATTAGGATTGCCAGCCCAATACCAACCGAGTTTTGCTACCCCAATCCCTACAGGGTTAGAAGCGTACATTTCCCAGTTATACCACAATTCGCCCATACCAGGCTCTGTATAACCGGTACCTACATTGGCTTTAAATCTGCGATGTGTATTACCTTTAACGTTATATGTCATGCCCAAAGATGCAGATACGTTAGAACCAAACAAGCTACTATTGTCGAAGCGCACAATTGGAGACAATGTTAAATTCTTATTAACTTGCCATGTATCAGAAATGTAAGCGTTTATTTTACGAATCGTACCACTACCAGTAGTCAAGCGTTGATCGCGATTACGGTACTCTTCCAAGAAAGCCTTACCATTTAACTTAGGTGCTTTCTTACGCATTTCTGGATCGTTAGACTCACCATATTTAAAATAGTCACCTACGATGTTTGCACGATGTGCCGCCATTTCAGGATTTTCCGATTTCAACCGATTTTCCAAAGCATAATATCGCTTCTTAAATTCATCCGTTACGGGTTGATTATTCGGCGATGTGCTTGACCATTCACTAAGTCTGCTTTCCGATAAACCATAATTCACATAATCATCGTACGTAATGCCCGGCTTTTGTGCCTTTGTTTCAGCCCCATAGTATTCATAATCCATATCCCATTGCGGCATGCCGCCACCGGAATTAATGAATTTATAGTCATGGATGTGAGAGTAAACTTTAATACTATTATCGCCTTTACGTCGCACGAGACGATCAAGGCGGTCTACTAACAAGCTTTTATCGTAATCCCATGGATCAATGTACATCGTACTTGTATTAGGAGAACTCTTTAAGCGACTACCAGAACCTTCTTCACGAGCATAGCTAACACCATAGCTTAGCAAATGATTTTTATTGACTTGCGTATTAGCATTTACTCGAATATCTAATTGACGATGATCGATGTTATCAATATAACGCAACTCATTAGAGCCTTCATAAGCGGAACGACCTGTATAGTTAATGAGCGCTACATCATTTTCTTTAATACGAGAGTAATTAGTTTCTACAGTCCAGTCACTCTTTCCAGCTCTAGAGGACCATTGCAGGTTAGCTGTATTACGATCTGCCGTACGTTTGAAGTGTTGCTGTGGCTCTAAATCGGAGTCGGAGTGCTTAACATCGCGCACAAGGTCTTCCGTGTAACGATTAAGTCGCAATTCTACCTTATTTTTATCATTTGCCTCGTAGGTCGCTACAAGACCGATATCTGCCGCATCACCATAGTAACGAAGTACATTTGGCTTGAAGTTATGTTTTGCATAATCAAAGGCCATCCCAGAGGCACGACGTTTAACAGATGCTAGAACAGGCATAAGATCTCGTTTACTACCTGATAACCCAACCTTTAACTTGCCCATTTGACCAGAATCGGCACGAATGAAGAAGTTTTGGAACGGAAATACATCGCCATCGCTCTTGCGACGCAGGCCTTCAGCATTAAATTGTACGGATGGTTTCTTTTGTGCTTTTTTAGTGATGATATTAACTACACCACCTACTGCATCAGATCCGTATTTAGCACTAGCCGCACCTTGAATAACTTCAATTCTCTCTACGTTCTCTGTACCCAAACGTTGTACTTCATCTGCCGCACCAGAGTACTTATCAAAATCACCTAGCACTGGTTGACCATCTACGAGGATAAGAGTGTGACGCGCTTCTGCACCGCGAATGGACACGCGCCCACACGCCCCATAGCATCAACTGTTCTAGATACACCTGTTTGCGTAAAAATAATATCTTCAACGGACTTCGCCTGTTTCTTTTCAATCTCTTTCTTGGTAATGATTTGCACTTGCTGTGAGTTCAATTTTGCTTCTTCTTCTGCCCATGTGCCTTTCACATTAACAACATCTGTAGTGACAGTCGCATTATCTGCCCAAACCACTAGAGGTGCGCTAAGCCACAAGGCAACTGCACTAGACAGGATTATGGTACGCTTTGTATGTCCCCACCGGTTCATTATGCCCTCCTAAACTTATAACTAAACATATGTCTTGTATCTCCCACACAAAAATTAAAAAGATACACTTCACCAACATTAATGACATTGAATATCATTCACATTTTAATGTTAGCAAAGTGTATCTTGCATATCTACTCCGAATAGACCAAAAATATACGTTTCGGACAAATCGGATATAAATTTTTAGAATTTATACGTCATTTGGAAACGAGTATAATTCCCAAGTTTAAAGTTTTCAGATCCATATAAGGTATCTCGTTTATTGATCCCTTTTGCATCAAATGTATAGAATGCTTGTAAAAGAAGATCTTTAGTTGGCACATAGCCACCACCAAAGGTAAAGCTCTTAATACCATCTAAGTAACGGTCAGGAACAGCCTCTGTACCATTGCCACCAAAGAAGGAACCATGGGCAAAGTATTTATAGTCTACATAGGCATTCCAAGAACCAGGTTTATTCATATCGGCACGACCAACATCAAAGCGCAATGCCCAGAAATGAGGTACACCACCTACGTCACGGCCCTTGATATCGAATTGAGAGGATCCAGCCTTATGGTCATAATGAGTATTGCCATTCATGAAGCGACCAAAGTCACTACGGTTTTGTCCATAGTCGAAGGAAACACTTACATTATGATTTAATTGATACTTAGCTCCAACGCCAAAAACATTAGCCATATTGTTGAATTCATGCGCTTCTGTAGCATTACCATTCGCCGTATAGAAGCGATAGTCACTACCGCCAAAGGAGCGTAAGTACCACGCAGCTAAGCCAAGTCTAGGTGTTACCATATGTTTAACTTGAACATAGGTAGCCTTTTCAATTGGTGGAATTGTATCCCGCTCCAATACGACACCTATTGAAGGAATAACAGCACCTGTATATTTGCCTAGCGCCTCTCTCGGCAAACGACTGTTGCCGTCCGCTTTTTCAAGCATTCGGGCCAAGCTATTAAAGTACGAAGCTATCATAGAAGGATAATAGGCACTTCCTTTTACGTTAATAAGACCAGACGTGCCGGAGTCGTTAATATCAACGACATTCGCCTTATAAATAGACTTGTCCAGCCCGTCAAAGGCATTATCTTCAAATTTCATCGTATACGGATTATTGCCGAAGCTATAGGTTGCTATATCTTTCGCCTTGGCACGATACGCCTCCACGATAGCCGCCTTATTCTGATTGTACCAATTTGAAATAAACGTTTTTCCGCCATTGGAAAGAACAGTGGTATCACTCAACTTCATTTCAAACAATGGGTTTTTCTTATCAAGCCCAATCGTTCCCGGTGCTATTTTCTGAGTGAAAGTACGTTCGTCTTCATACCATTGTTCATCATCTTCATCATAGTATCGCGATTTATAAGAATACGTTACTGACACATCAGGCATCTTAATCGATACAGTCTGTTTAGCCGCATCCGCACCATAAGCTTTCACCGCGATTTCCTGCATCCGGCGCAACACATCAAACTGCGCAGCTCGCAACGGTTCCCGTTCTTTCGCCACACGAGCTTCCACATCCGGTAAAGATGCTTCCAACTTTGCCAACTCCGCTTTTAATGGAGCCAGTTGATCCGCGGACATGCCGTCAATAAATTCTTTAGACCAGATATCGGAAGTCATATCGTCGATTTTCTTCTTTAATGTACCTACCTCCGCATCTAAGGTGCCTTCCTTATCGCGCAAGGCTTTTAATTGCTGGTAGAAATTAATAGTATTCCCTGCATTTGGTACGATGAGTTCCTTATTGGCACCGTCCGAATCCATAGTAACACCTAAGAATTCCTCTACCGTTGGAACCCGTTTAAAATGCGTATAAATAGCATGAGTATAAGCACTGTCGCTAATTCCCGTACTATGTTTAAAGGTCCCCACACCGATACGGACTTGAGTATTCTTATTCGTCCAAACACTACGAAGGCCGTCATATTCTTTATTAAACCAATAACCTGTAACCCCCATAGATTCAGTAATACGACCAACACTATGATCCCATTTAGAACCGTGATGTGTTACATCTAGTTCTTCGAGACGTTGATGATTAAAACCGTTAGAGCCTTCTGTTTCATGACTGCTATCTACACCAGCTTGACCAGAAGCACTACCCACAACACGTACATTCATATTATCGTTAATACGAGCATCGACACCGACACGTATACGTTGATTCAAGCCATGTTCCTTGCGGTCCGCCAGATTCTTTGCGGCCTCGTCGGATACGTAACTTGTAGCAGTCACCCACGTAGCAGGACGATCAGATCCAAGATGACTGTCATTACGTACACGATAATCACCTACAAGTTCCATACCTCGTTTTCTGTCTGTATCGAAAGGACGCGTAATAAAATCCTGCAGCATAACCGGAGGTAACGATTCAAACTGCTCCTTCGTAAGTTTCGTTTTACTTTCACCTGAACCGAAACCGAATTTCATATTTAATCCGATCCGATATACTCGAGCCGATAAAGCCCGATCATCATCACGATGATTAAAGAGATTATCAATACCGAAATAGATTCGTGAATCCTTATCAATCTTCTTTTGAATCATCAAATTCCATATGCCATAAGTTTTATGTTCATACATATCGGCGGTTTTTCTATTATTCAAATTATATCTGATAACGGAACGATCGGAATTATTAGGATCAATATAAGATACCATATAATTACCTCCACCAGACAAAGAGTTACTATCCAGCATATGAATATAATAATCTCCCCACAGACTACCGCTCCATCCGCTAGCCTTATCCTCAAAATCCACACCGATATCCACTTTATGACGAGGTTTATCCAGTAATTCACGAGGCATATCTTTATCGCTCTTATTAAGCGCTCGTAAATACGTATATCCCAAACGGGCCTTCCAGTGTTTATTCAAAGTTTGTTTAACTTCAAATTGAAGTCCCGTAATTTGGGCCTTGCCGATATTACGGAAACTGTAAATCATATCTGGTGCATGAGCAAATTTCGCCGCTCCATATGTGGTAGATTCATCATACTGAGGATAAAAATCCATCAAATATCCCGTATTGTAAATCGACATATAATTCCGAATGTTATTATGGAATACGGTTACTTTACCATAGGTATTTTTATTTTCCCCTTCCAAAGAGAGGTCAAAATTCATGGATTTCTCCGGTTTAAGGTTCGGATTTCCGACCCAATACCAACCTAATCGGGCTTCACCGCCACCGATTGTGGCATTTGTAATATTCGGGCCATACATTTCCCAGTTATAATACAGCTCGCCCATACCAGGTTCCGTATAACTGGTACCCACATTAGCCTTTAATCTGCGGTGTACATTTCCATGTACATTATGAGTCATGCCGAAATTAAACGACCAGTTAGAGCCAAATAAATCACTATGATCCAGTCTTATAATTGGTGATAAAGTAGTATTTTTATTAACCTGCCACGTATCCTGAATAAAGAAATTCTGTTTCTTGATTTCCGCACGTCCTGCGGTCTGTTGATTAACGCGTTTTAAATACTCTTCTTTAAAATAAGCTCCGTTTAATTTCAACTTCGTAGAATCAAAATCCGGTACGGCGCCATAGTAAAAGCTCGGTAAATAGGCATCATAAAGTGCTGGATAATACTTACCGTTTTCATCTTTTCGGCCCTCCTTATTAAAATGATAGTCTTCAATAAATTCTTTATTCTCCGCTAATAAACGTTTAGCAAACTGCTGATATCGCGCATAAGCTTCAGGATTCCGTTTTTTCAGCGTACGCTCCGTCACGGGGCCGTCCACAAGCCCCATTGCGGCCGCTGAATCAATCCCCGCCTGCGGATCCAAATATTGAAGATATTCTTCGTAAGTAAATTCCGGCAATGTGTTTGGCTTGCTTTTATCTCCGTTATACCATTCTTTCTCCTTATTCCACTGCTCTACACCGGCCTCGTTTTTTCTGAAAGAATGGTCATAAATTGTGGATGAGGGAACACCGTTTTTTACTGCCAGACTTTTATCATAATCCCAGGGGTCGATATGCCGTTTATAGGTATGAGGCGCATTTTTAAGTCTGCTACCTTCGCCTGTCTCCCGTATAAACCCAATTCCATAAGACAAGAGATGTTTCTTATTGACTTGCGTATCTGCCCCGAGTGTTATGCTCCATTGACGATGATCTACATTATCCACATAGTTTAATGTATTTTTCCCTTCATAGGTACTGTTCCCGTAGTCACTGGTTAATGTTACATCATCTTCTTTGGTCCGCGTATAATTCAGTTCCGCTTTCCACGAACTCTTATTATCCTGACCAGTATACGTCAAATTGAGATTATTCCTGTCTAAATCCCGTTTGTAATGAACCTGAGGTTCCAAATAAGAAGTACTGCGCTTTACATACCGTTCTAAGTCCTCATTATACCGATCGATGCGAATTCCCAGAGACTGCTTATCATTAATATCATACGTAGCGGCCAAACCTATATTAGAATTTGTACCGTAATACCGTAGGGAATTCTTTAAAAAGCCATGGTCTTCATCATTGGTCATAGCGCTGATACGACGCTGCTCACTGGCATAAATAGGCATAATGTCACGTTTACTACCGTGAATATTAACTTTTAACTTACCTAATGAGCCAGAATCAGCGCGCATAAAGAAATTGGAAAACGGTACGATATCACCGTCGCCTTTAGTTCTACGACCTTCTGCATTAAACTGAAGGCCAGCGATCTTACGCGGTTTATTGGTAATAACATTGATAACACCACCGATGGCGTCGGATCCGTATTTAGCACTAGCTGCACCTTGAATAATTTCTATACGTTCCACATTTTCTGTACCGAGACGCTGTAATTCATCACCGGCGCCTTGATATTTAGCAAGATCGCCCATCACAGGCTGTCCATCCACAAGAATCAAGGTATGACGCGGATCCGCACCACGGATAGATACACCGACGCGCCCCATCGAATCAACGGTTCTGGATACACCAGTTTCGGAAAATACAATATCTTCTACGGATTTTGCCTGCTTTTTGACAATATCCTTCTTCGTAATAATCGTCGTCTGTTGAGACTCTTGTTTTGCCTGCTCTTCAGCCCATGTACCGCGAACATGAACTACATCGGTTGTTACAGTCGCATTATCCGCCATAACTACCGGCATTTGCAACCAGCACGCTACTGCGCAGGATAATATAACATATCTCCTTGCCCGCACCCAACTCCTATTCATTAAATTTCCTCCAGACATATATTTAACCATGCATATAAAAATACACTTTACCACCACAACCAAATGACATTGAAAATCATTTACAGATTTAATGGTAGCAAAGTGTATTATACATATCTACTCCGAATAGACCAAAAACATACGTTTCGGACAATATTTAATTTTCATAGACTATCAAACCTAGCCTAAAGCACAAAATTTCTATCTAGAATAATATAAGATCCAAATTATTTAAACCTTACGATAAGCACTTGGCGTTACACCAGTAGCCTCTTTGAATGCACTAGTAAACTTACTACCATTCTCATACCCTACCGCATTAGCGATTTCTAAAATAGACTGATCTGAGTCTTGAAGCAATCGCTTTGCCGCATTAATACGACATTCTTTTAGATACTGATGTATGGTTGTACCAAATACACCTTTAAAGCAACGTTTCAGGGTAGATGTAGGAATATCAAACTGTTCAGACAAGGAGTCAATAGTAATACGCTTCATAAACTGTGTCGATACATATTCACTTACAGCTTTTACAATATCTACCTGTTGCTTTCTATAGGTACTTCTCTTTTCAGGATTAGCTGTAGAGATAACAGATAATAATAAAAAAATTTCAATTACTTTTAATTTAAAATAGTGCTCCTTTATTTGATCTGGCACATTATATAAACTGGAAAAAATGTGACGAACTGTTTCCGTTTCTTCCATCATCATACCAAAATCAGAATGCTCACAAAACCGATTGGCCAGCTCAGTCAAATCAATTCGAGAATCACTAACAAGTGCATCTAATACGGGTTGTGCCTTTTCAACATCTACTAATAATACAATTCCTTTAAATAATTTTGTAGGAAAGTAATTTTCATGTTGGTAAGCGGAGCGTGTATGCCACCCTAACGACATATCCCCTGGACCCATATATAAATACTCACCAGATGTGAACTTGCACTCAATGCGCCCTTCTTCACAGTGATTTATAGCAAACGTCTTGGTATGTGATTTAGCATAAAATTGAATCGTCTCTTGCTTCACATCTAAGAACATCAAATCGATACCGTCAAATATCGTATGTCTTGACATAGATGTTCCAGCATGTGAAACCGCATGATTATGTGGATTCATACTATCACCATATACACAAATACTATAAACATAAATTAATAATATTATATTATAGTATACTTATTGATAGTCATTATCAACTTCAAAATAGTAATAATTCATTTTACTTTCAGAAATATGAGCTGGCTCATTGTAGTAATATGAAACAATTACAATCATCGCTAGAAGTTGTGCTGGGTACTATAAAATAAGCCTCATGAATTAAACTGTAAGAATTTAATTCATGAGGCTATATTTAAAACTACGGATATAAGTTTCTATTTTTTTGTTTTAATAATAAAAGCTAATGCTATGACATGAGCTACCCATATAATACCCATAACCATTAGAGCAATAGGCATATCTTGACTAAAATAGGCACCAATCGTCATTATGGCACTAACGGATACGAGAATGGACAACTTTGCCCGCAATGACAACGCTTTATCGCGTTCATAAGCAGCAACAGTCTTTTGATATAAATTAGACGCCAAAAACATTTTATGGAGCCGTTCAGATCCACGAGCCAAGCAAAATAACGTTAGCATATAAAAAGGGACTGTTGGCAATAGTGGTAGTACGATACCTGCTGTACCAAGGGCAAAACTTATGGCCCCAATAGTCAGGAATACATATCGAACAACTACATTACGATGTTGCTCAGTTGTTTTCATTAATCCTCTTCTACGTAGTTAATAACTTTACCCTTGGTTTTAATAAAGTTAGGAACAATGAGTACTAAAGCGGCAATAGCTACAATGCCATAGATACCAGCCATACCTACCCATTCGTAAGCATTACCCAATACTAGACCCATTACGGCAAAGTCCGCATCACCAAAGGTTGTATTTTGGAAACCTAATTGACCAAGAACAGGAAGCGCCAAAGCTGGCAGGAATGTAATGGCTAACCCATTTAGGAAAGCGCCTACTGCTGCACCACGGCGACCACCAGTAGCATTACCATAAATACCTGCAGTAGCACCACAGAAGAAGTGTGGTACAAGCCCAGGAATAATTAATACGCCACCTACTGCACCAAGTATAAGCATGCCGATGATACCGCCGATGAAGGAACTAAGGAAGCCTAATACTACTGCAGTTGGAGCGTAGGTAAAGAATACGGCACAATCTACAGCTGGAATTGCATTAGGAATGATTTTTGTAGCAATCCCTTGGAATGCTGGAATTAAATCACCTAAAATCATACGCACACCAGAGTATACAATTGTTACACCAACAGCAAAGTTCATAGCACTCATAACAGCGTATAAATATGGGCTCATATCACCAGATAAAGTAGCTACAAACTCGGAACCTGCCGCAAAGGCTGCAATCAAGTAGAATACAATCATAGTTAATGCGGTAGATAATGTTGAGTCACGTAAAAAGCCCCATTTTTCTGGTATTTCAATATCTTCTGTACTATCTTCAGCTTTACCAACATATTTGGCAACCCAAGCCGATAAATAGTAGCCTAAACTACCAAAATGACCAATGGCAATTTCATCACCATCTGTCACTTTAGATGTATAACTTTGGCCAATAGCTGGAGAAATAGCAGACCAAGCCCCCATTAAGAAACCACCTACAAGTATGAGTTCCATACCGGATAAACCGGCTGTACCAAGTACGGCAGACATAAGGCATGCCATAAATAAGCTGTGATGACCTGTTAAGAACACATATTTAAACTTGGTAAAACGTGCAATACATAAGTTCATCAATAAGCCTACAACAAGAATAGACATTGTTTCAACGCCAAGTACCTTTTGTGCAACAGCTACGATAGCTTCATTATTTGGCACTACACCAGTAATATGGAATCCATGTTCAATCATTTTTCCCAATGGGTCAAGATTGCTAACGATAACACCCGCACCTGCAGCTAACATTAAATACCCGAGAATAGGTTTTAATGTGCCCGTCATTATTTTATGAAACGGACGTTTCAAGGCGATCAAGCCTATACATGACATAATACCAATCAAAAGTGCCGGTTGAGACAGCACATCACGCAAGAACTCTAATACCATTTCCATGGCACTACCTCCTATATAATTGTTACATATTATTGAGCAGCTTGTTTTAATGCTTCAAGAACATCTTCTGTAATCTTCTTTTTATTAATATAGCTACGAACAATAGCAACATTTTTATCGTCAAATTGTTCAGCCAACTCTTTCACAGTTACAATGAGGTCTGCCTTACGACCTTGAGCCGCGTTAAAATCGATAGATTCGACTTGTGCATCGATACCATTTTCAGCACAAATTTCTTCAATTTTCATTTTTAACATCAAGCTAGAACCAATACCATTACCACATACAGTTAATACAGAAATCATACTTGCCTCCTTCTAAATGTTTATTGCTCGTCTAAATGCTCTGCCAAGAATGCTTGTACGTCGTCAATACTTTCAAAGTCAACGGCCGCATCTAAGAATTCTTCATCCTCAAATAAAGTAGCAATATCTGTTAACAATTGAATATGCTCATCTTTATTGGGAGCACATAAGAATAATGCGACAGATACAGGGTCATTATCAGGACTGCCAAAATTCAATGGTTTTTCCAATGTCACTAAAGCTGTCCCTACACGCTTTGCACCATGTTCTGGGCGAGCATGTGGCATAGCAAGACCTGGAGCCAATACGATATATGGGCCCATTTCGCGAACTACTTCAACCATAGCCTCTGTATAAGATGGCTCCGTAAAACCCGCATCAACCATCAGTTGACCACCATGACGAATAACATCCTCCCACGTCTCAGCGGGATAATGAAAGGATACATTATCCTCAGATAATAAATCTTGTATCAAACTAACACCTCCTAAACGTACTTCTGTACATATAGTTCTATTATAGCTATTATAATAAATTTTTCATATATCAAAATAACAATGAACTTATAAAAATGAATAAAGCTAACATAAGATTTTGCTATTTATAATTTAATAAACCCTTATACGTATAATACCTATACAGGTATTAATATTGTATATATATTGAAATTTCTCTATACTTAGATAAGACTTAAACTGCCTAAATAAAAAATAGAATAAGGAGATTTTATGCAGACTTCGGTAAAAGTATTTGTACTCTGTCTAATCCTCTGTATTTCATTAGTAACAGCTTTACAGTTTGGCGCTAAATTCATTTCTCTAGACCAAATTATTTCAGCTCTTATGTCTATGATTGATGCAAATACTACAGCATCTATGACTGATACAATTATTACAGATATTCGCTTACCACGACTTATTTACTCTGTTCTAACAGGTATAGGTCTATCACTTGTAGGTCTATTAATGCAAACTGTCACGCGCAATGCCCTCGCAGATCCCTATGTATTAGGTGTTTCTTCTGGCGCAAGCACAGGTGCCGTTTTCGCTATTATCATGGGTGGGCTTCCATTCTTAGGCCAGTACAATACGCCTATTTTTGCGGCCCTAGGAGCAGCACTTTCAATTATATTAGTCCTCTTATGTGTTGGTAAAAGCAACAGCCCCGTAAAACTTATCCTCATAGGTATGGGTATGACTGGTGTATTCTCAGCCTTAACGATGATGATTATTTACGGAGCCAAACACGAAGCTCAAGTGCGAAGTGCTATGTTCTGGCTACTTGGCGGCTTTGCAGGCATACAATGGAGTGATTTACCATTAACAGCAATTATCGTAATCTTATTTATGCTATATATCTATATGTTTAATCAAGACCTTGATGTGTTGCTACTCGGTAATCATGAAGCAGCACAAATGGGACTTTCCGTTAAGCAGTTACAATTAAGCATCGTTATCATATCCTCTATTGTAATTGCCACACTAGTATCAAAGGTCGGTGTAGTTGGCTTTATCGGCCTTATCATCCCGCACCTTGCTAGGATTATAGGTGGACCTAAACATAAACATACATTACTATTTAGTGCACTCATCGGTAGCATCGTTATGATCTGGTCAGACGTATTATCGAGAGCACTCTACAGTCCAGAAGAAATTCCTATTGGTGTGCTTACATCTTTATTAGGGGCTCCACTCTTCATTTGGATTATCATGAATCGTTATAAACACAATGGTTAGTGTATATCATATCTATAGGAGATACTATGTATCAAATTAATCAGCTGTCTTTTTCTTATGAAACAAAAGAAGTGTTAAAGAATATTTCTGTAACATTTCCTACCAATAAAATAACAGCCATAATTGGACCGAATGGATGTGGTAAGTCTACACTACTTAGCCATCTATATCGACTTCATCCATCAAAAAATAAAATCACATTAAACGAAAAACCTTTAGAATCTTATAAAGGTCGAGAATTTGCTCAATTGGTAGCAGTTTTAACACAATCTAGAGATGCTATGATCGACGATTTTCTCGTAAAAGATATCGTTCTTATGGGCCGGTATCCGTACAAACAACACTTTGGCACCTATAGTTCTGAGGATGTTAAAATTGCAGAGCATTATATGAATGAAGTAGGCATCACCCATTTAGCAAATGAAGAAATTCATCATTTATCAGGTGGTGAGAAGCAACGCGTATTCATTGCTAAAGCCTTAACCCAGAAACCTCAAATACTTCTTTTAGATGAACCTACTAATCATTTAGATATGAAGTATAAAATAGCACTTATGAAGCAATTGCGTGCTTTTAAAGGCACTACAATTGTAGTCCTTCACGACTTAAATCTAGCGGCTCAATATTGCGATCATATTGTCATCATGAACAGCGGAACTATCCTAAAAGAAGGTTCCCCTACCGAGGTGCTCACACCTGAAATTCTTGAACCAATTTTTGAAGTTCCTTTTAAAACCTCTTGGGATGAAGGACGCTATCATTTATATTATTAATTAGTAAAGAAAGGACTTACTATGTTTCAGAATTTAAGAAAGTCAAAAAAATTATTATTAATCGCTATGACATGTGCTACATTCGCTATTGCTGGTTGTGGTTCTGATTCTACAAAAACTACAGCTGATAACGGGACCTCTGTAACATGGAGTGAAACATTTGATGGTACAAAAACAGACTTTGCCGTAAAATCCGCCCCAACTCATGCAGTGTCCATGTCCCAAGCAACAACGGAAATGATGTTACAATTAGGCCTTGAAGACAAAATGGCTGGGACCGCTTTCAAAGAAGAAGAAATCTACCCACCTTTACAAGCGGCTTACGACAAAGTAAAAGTATTATCTGATAAATGGCCTTCCTATGAAGTATTCATGTCCGTAAAGCCTGACTTCGCTACGGGATGGCCTGATTCTTTCAGCAAACGAGCTATACCTGCAGATAAAATGATTTCCCAAAAGGTTAATATTTGGATCCCTGAATCCATGTTATCTACTAAAGCTGACCTCGAAACGAACTTCAGCGACATGATTAAATTGGGTGAGATTTTCGGCGTAAAACCTAAAGCTGAAGAATGGGTTGCAGGTCAACGTAAAACATTGGCAGCTATCCAGGATAAACTAAAAGACTTACCTCGTAAACGCGTTTTCATTTATGACTCTGAAGACGGTCAACCATTCACAGCATTCGAGGGTTATACTACTAACATCTTAAAACTTATCGGTGCTGATAATGTAATGAGCGGCTTAGGCGTTGATAAAACATGGGCTAAAGGTTCTTGGGAAACAGTAATTGCACAAAACCCTGACTACATTATTATCGCCGACTATGGTAATTCTATTCGCAACGATGATGATTTCCAACAAAAAATTGAAAAGATCAAGGCTAATCCTCAACTTCAAGACATCACAGCCGTAAAAGAAGGTCACTTCATTCGTGTAAAACTTTCCGAAATCACACCTGGGGTACGTACCGTCGATGCTTTAAAACGTTTAGCTGAAGAAATTCACGGCATCAAAGTAGACTAATTTAATATAACAAGATATAGAGTAATATGTAATATGTAATATGTATTGTATATTATATTATATTATATATAACGAAGAAGGTCCCAATTCAAATGAATTGGGACCTTCTTCGTACTACTTGTATTGCACACAGCATATTGTTTAGAGAGTAAAGATGTGTTGTAGTTGAAAGATTTAGAAATAATGAATTATTGTAAAATAGATTTAAAATGTATTAAATTGTATATGCTGTGACAATGCCTGATTATTTATACTTCTCGACTATATTGTTGCCTATATCGTTTATCATTATTTGCCTTAATAGCCATGATCAATGGCTTTAGCGAAAGAAACTCTTCATCACTGAGTCGAAAGGTTCTACCAATACGTTTAATAGGATTACGTGGGCGCCCGGCACCGCGTCTAGATCCACCCCATGCCATATACATACCTCACTTTTCACTTGAAAAACTCCTTCTACCGATAGTATAACCTCGTATACATAAGTATGCAATAGCCATTCACTTTAAACAACCTCTTAACAGCCTATAAACAAGTAATAAACTTCATTTATTAGTAAAATGCATAATCAACAAAACACATATTTATAAGTATTTTCCCCTATTCAACTTGAATTGTAACATTAATGTTGCCAAATATAGATAAATCTCTTTTATAGAATATAGTATTTACAAATCAGTTTATTTCTATATTTTTAGACTATTTAGATACTATCACGTACACATATAGTAAATAGAATTTTAAAATAGAAAAGCAAATTATCTATAAATATGACAATATAGCAAGAATATTTTGATAAACAAAAAAGACTGCGTTTGCAGTCTTTTTTACTATAATAAAAAGTATATGAATTAGCCAAATAGTAAGTGACCTACTTCATAAGCAATAGCAGCAACGATGCCAGATAATGGAATCGTTACAAACCAAGCCATAACCATAGATCTTGCTACGCCCCAGTTAACGGCTTTAATGCGTTTACAAGAGCCTACACCTAGTAAAGAACCACTTACTACATGTGTAGTACTTACAGGCAAATGTAAGAATGTAGCTGTAAAAATAGTAATCGCCGAGTTTAAATCAGCAGCGAACCCATTAATAGTTTCTAGTTTGAAAATCTTGGTTCCCATTGTAGAGATAATTTTCCAACCGCCTACAGCAGTCCCCATAGCCATTGCAGTAGCACAACAAAGTTTTACCCAAATCGGTACATCTAATGTATCAATGAAACCACCGCTAAGTAAAGTTAATGTGATTATACCCATCGCTTTTTGTGCATCATTAGAGCCATGAGAAAATGCCATCATAATTGCTGATACAATTTGCATGGATCTAAATCGATCATTTAAAGCAATTGGAGAAAATCTACCGAAAATAAGCAACAATACTTTCATCACAATATAGCCACCAATCATGGCTACAATCGGAGATAAAATAAGAGACAAAAAGATTTTTAAAATCCCCGTCTCATTCAACGCATCAAATCCTACAGACCAGCCCACAGCACCGATGATACCACCAATCAAAGCATGGGATGAGGAACTTGGGATTCCCCAATACCAAGTTAAAAGATTCCATGTAATGGCACCGATAAGGGCTGCAGAAATAATACCACTATCGATAAGAGATGGCGACATTACTATATCACCACCGATAGTCTTTGCAACACCTGTACTAACCATTGCACCCAAAAAATTGAGAGCAGCGGTCATCATAATTGCCTTTTTAGGCTCAATAGCTCGTGTAGAAACGGATGTGGCAATGGCATTCGCCGTATCATGAAAGCCATTGATATAGTCAAAGGCTAATGCTAAAAATACAACTAGCCATACTAAATAATGAGCATCAAGCATACTTCAATACTACCCGGCGGAATGTACCAACCAAATCTTCGCAGCCATCGATTACATCTTCCATAGCGCTAAGGATTTCCTTCCATTTGATAATTTCAATTGGATCTGTACACTCTGTAAAGAGCTTAGCCATTTCTTCATGATAAATATTATCCGCTTCAGACTCAAGTTTCAATACTTGGTGAACACGCCCCTCTACCTTCACATGATCCTTTTTAAGACTACCCATATAACCAATGGATTTATTGATATGCTTAACGCATTTAACAACAATTTCACTCATGCGAATAGCACCATCACTTGGTTTGCCAACGTGATACATAACCATTTTATCCATGATTTCTTTGATATTATCCAATGTAGTATCCAGTTGGTCAATCAAAAGCTGAATATCCTCACGATCCATTGGAGTGATAAATGTTTTGCGCAAACGCTCTACAGTTTCATTTACTAATTCATCGGCAGCTTTTTCCTTTGTATCAATTTCAAGAAATGCCTCTTCCTTAGAGATATCCCCCTTAAACACGCGTTCCATCATTTCCGCACTTTCATAAGTTAGTGCAGCATGCTTTTCCAAAATACTGAAAAATTTTTCTTCTTTTCCTTTTAATTTAAAAGCCATGAAGATCCTCCCGAACCAGTATTGATTGCTTCTATAATAACAATTTAATTATAGCATACTACAGGTAATTCCTAAACCAATTTACCAATCTCTATATTTTAACCCCTATGCGTATATGGCATATATAGAATCTACATCTGTGAAAGCTTTTATGACCATATTTCCACTATATAAAATAGATAAAAAAGCAGATAGCTGACTAACATATCAACTATCTGCTATATATTTCTTAGCTATCTTTGTGCTTTTTATTAACTAATAACCATCAACTCTTAGCTATTAGCTTCCGCCGCCGCTTTAGCCGCCTCTGCCGCCTTTTTCAAATTAGGTACGGATGTAGGGCATGTAGCAGGCGTACAAGCGCCATTAGGGCCTAAATCTTCAGAACGATTTACAAAGGTAGTATGTAACATATGATGTGCTTTGTGGCTCATAGGTTTGCCATCAAAGAACTCAGCATACAATTTTTGGATATCTGGATTATCACAAGCAGCTTTTACAGTTACTTCTGCATCACGAGTATACAAGGATGCAATACGAGCTTCACGAGCTTTGTCAGCCATCGGTAATTTAACGCGTGGTTGACCACCACCACCGATACAGCCACCACGACAAGCCATTACTTCAATGAAGTCATAATGGATATTTTCTGCACGCATGCGTTCGATGAACTTACGCAAATTACCTGTACCATGAACTGCCGCTACGTGTAATGTTTTATCTCCAATCACTACGTCTGCTTCGCGAGCACCATCCATGCCACGAATAGCTTCAAATGGAATCAATGTTTGAGGTGCATCTTCACCTGTCGCCATCTTGTAAGCCGCACGCATAGCCGCTTCCATAACGCCACCAGTGTTACCGAAAATGATACCACCACCAGAAGCTTCACCCATCAATGGGTCAAAAGCAGAATCTTCAAGGTCATCAAAATTGATTTCTTCTGCGCGCAACCATTTTGCAAGTTCCCGTGTAGTAATACAGTAGTCTGTATCGCGCATTTCTGGTGTATTCCAATATTCCGCAGAGGAGTTCATTTCATCGCGACGAATTTCAAATTTCTTAGCTGTACACGGTGTTACTGCAACGGCAACGATTTGTTTTGCATCAAGGCCCATTTTTTCAGCAAAATATGTTTTTTGTGTAGGCGCTTGCATAGCAATCGGGCTCTTAGCCGTAGATAAGTTTGGCAAGAATTCTGGATAGAATGTTTCCGCAAACTTAACCCAAGCAGGACAACAAGATGTGAATTGAGGCAATACTGCATCACTATTAATAACGCGTTCTAATAACTCAGATGCTTCTTCCATGATAGTCATGTCCGCACCAAAGTTTGTATCAAGAATATAGTCGCCACCCAATTTACGAAGAGCAGCCACCATTTTACCTTCTACAAATGTACCAGCCTCAAGTCCAAATTCCTCGCCTAAACCAACACGTACGGCAGGCGCAGTTTGGAAAATGACGATTTTATTAGGGTCAGCAATAGCTGTTTTTACTTCATCAATTTCAGAGCGTTCATTAATGGAATCGAATGGGCAAATAGATGCACATTGACCACAATGAATACAAATTGGATGATCCCCATTCGTTGTTAAATCATAATAATCAAATACACCCATGTCTACAGCACAAGCTTTACGACATAAGGAGCAGTTTTTACATTTAGTTAAATCTTGTACTAATGCAATATTTCCGTCTTCAATTGGCACGCGACGGTCTAAAAATTGGTACTTACTCATGAGTTCCTCCTACTTAGGTAACGTTGTTATCGTTAATCGTAGAAATTATACTATACATTGTGAGTTTTATCAATAAACTTACACGTAATTCCTTTGCATAACAGATATTAAAAAACAGCATGATAAAAGGAGTTATAGGCGTTCCTCTAATTCCATCCACCGTTCAGTGAGCGCATCTATTTGAGTCTGTGTTTCTTCTCGTTCCTCCATCAGTGACTGCATTTTTTCATAATCAGTAGCCACTTGGCTTATCATAACATCGAGGCCCTTCACTAAATGTTCTAGCTTAGGCAATTCATCCATAATTTTGGCATACTCCGCTTCTTCTGCTTTATTGAGACCCTTCTTTGGTATTTCTTTGAAAGTATCTGTTTTATCACCAGCAACAACATTATCATTTCCAAGGGTATCTAACCTATCATATTGATTATCAACAGAGTCATCGGTATCAGCCTCTCCACCTTCTACAGCTCGTACCACTTTGGAATTAGCCGGTATATTATCATTTGGCATATAGAATGGGCGCTTGCTGCCACTACTTTCATCAAGAGCATCTTTGTAGTCAGAATACGAGCCATGAACGATTTCAATATGCCCATCGCCGGTAAAGACAAACAGTTTATCCACTACGCGGTCTAGGAAGTACCGATCGTGGCAAACTGTGATGATGACACCACTAAAGGAGTCAAGGAAATCCTCTAATACCTCCAATGTTGGAATATCAAGATCATTCGTCGGTTCGTCCAGCAATAATACGTTAGGGGCGCTCATCAACAATTTTAAGAGGTATAAACGACGACGTTCCCCGCCAGAGAGTTTTCGAATCGGTACACCATGTAATTCTGGGGTAAAAAGGAATCGCTCAAGGATTTGTCCTGCACTCAATGTAGATCCATCACCGAGTACCATATAAGAGTGGTCCTCACGGATATAATCGAGGACGCGCATATCTTCATCAAATTCTGGCAACTCTTGTTTAAAGTGAGCGATGCGAACGGTCTCACCTTTACCGATAGTTCCACGCGTCGCTTCGTAGGTGCCATCAAGGATATTCATAAAGGTAGACTTACCAACACCATTAGGGCCAACGATACCAATACGATCATGGCGTACCACGTGATAGGTAAAGTCCTTAATCATAGGACGTTCATCAAAATAAAACTCTAAATGCTCAATATCAAAGATGGTTTTTCCTAAACGTGTCTTCAGCGCAATAGGATCCATTTGATCCGGACGACGGGTTTTCTCCATATTCTTTAATTTTTCGTAACGGTCAAGACGAGCCTTTTGTTTTGTAGTTCTAGCCAGAGCACCACGACGTACCCATTCGATTTCTCGTTTTAAAAATTGACGTCGTTTTTCTTCCGTAGCAGCTTCACGAGCCTCTCGATCTGCTTTCAAGGCAATAAATTCTTCATAATTGCCATCGTATTGATACATATGACGATTTGATAGCTCTAAAATACCATTACATACGGAATCGAGGAAATATCTATCATGGGTACTGATTAATAATCCTCCTTGACGTACACTCAAATACGACTCTAGCCAATCAATACTATCTTCATCCAAATGGTTAGTCGGCTCATCTAGTAATAAAAGATCACATGGATATAGCAATGCTTGCCCCAATGCAAGACGACGCTTTTGTCCTCCTGATAACATAGCTACCTTTTGCTCCACATCAGGAAAGCCCAATTTAGATAAAATAATGCGCGCCTCTTGCTCTACCTGCCACCCGTCTTGCTGATCCATTTGCTCCAATGCATTCATATAGTTACGAGATATTTTAGCATCGTCTTTACCAGACTCTTGCATTTGGCGATACTCACGACTAATACGTTCAAAGGCTTTTACCGTTTGCAACCGAGGATGATTTCCATCAAGAACGGCCTCAAGCAAAGTAGCTTCTGCATCAAAATCAGGTGTCTGCGCTAAGTAATAAATGCTAGCCTTACCATTACGCTCAATGGTGCCTTTATCAGCTTCCATTTGTCCTGCTAATATTTTTAGAAATGTAGACTTACCCGTTCCGTTGATGCCCACAAGACCTAATCGTTTTTCCGTGGTAAAAGTCATACTCACCTCTTTAAACAGTAGCCTTGTGCCATATGATTTCTCTATGTTCTGTAAACTAATAACGTTCATATTCCGCTCCTATTTTGTAATTCTGTTATTTATTATACTACACATTACCATTGACAGTAACAGGCGCCCTCAGTAGAATAAACGTAACATATATATTCATGAGGAGGTCCACATGGCGACGGATATGGTTTTAGACTTTTATGAAAGTATCAACTTTGAACTTATCGACATTGATGGGTATGACACATTATTTACTGAGCTCTTAGAGGATGGCACGTATGCAACTGTGTCCGATGATGACGGCTATATGCCAGAGGACTTAGAGACACCAGTCGTATTCAATGTGTACGACGATAACGACTCCTTCCAATGGAGTGTTACCCTTGATGACTCTTACCAATTAAAAGATCTATTGGATGGTGCAGAAAGTACGGATGCTTTCTTAGTTACATTACAAAAACTTCGAAAAGAACATATTGAACAGTATCAATAGAAAAAAGCGATGGCCCTTTTGGTCATCGCTTTTTCTATATTGGTTAGCTAATTGCCTCTTGAGCTTTCACAAGCTCATCTTGTGCACTAGCATCTAAAATTTCAATGAGACTATTTACGATATCAGCAGCCCCATCCACATGCCATTCGCGAGCTCGCTCAGACATTTGTTGAAGTCGCGGAGAATTAATTAACAGTGCAGTTACCACATCTTCTAAGTTATGAATATCACGAGCCCAACGAGCACACCCCCGTTGCTCTAATAGTTCTGCATTTGCCTCTTCCTGCCCTGGGATAGCATTAAAGAATACCATTGGCAATCCGATTGTAACAGCCTCCATACAGGTCAATGCACCAGGTTTTGTAACGAGCAAAGACGATGATTTCATGAGCTCAGAAATATTGGTAGTATAACCATATACGGTGGTCTTCGTCTTCATAGATTCACTAAGGACAACTAACGATTCGTAAAGAGACGTATTTTGTCCCGCTACAACGGTAATTTCACCAATACCATTTACTTCATCTAGATGTTTTAAAGCCGTCTCAAGAGAGCCTAAACCCAGGCCACCACCCATAACAAGAACTTTCACAGGTTCCTCTAAGCTATACTCTTCAATAGCATCACGGAAAAAAGATCGCCGCACTGGAATGCCAGATACATGAATACGAGATTCATCGATACCTGAAGCTACCATTTCAGGTACCATAGATTCTGTTGCAACATAGTAAACATCAATCTGTGGATAGAGCCAAAACTGATGACTACTAAAGTCTGTCATAATAGCCACTAGTGGTACATCTATATGACCTTGACGTTTTAAAATCGATGCCGCCCCACAAGGAAATGGATGTGTAAAGACCATTACATCTGGCTCTTCTTGTTGTACTAGTTTAAGCATGCGGCTTTTAAGTAGGTACGACAATGCGGTTTGCATAATGGTACCTCGTTTTTCCCCTTTCGATACGCGATAAATCATATCATAGAGCATGGGAAATACGTCAATCATCTTGATATAGGTACCCTTAATTAAATGCTCTACAGACATAGTTTCTGTATCAAGAAAATCAACATGGGTAATTGATGCTTGTGGCTCTTTTTCTTTCCAATATTCTTCTATGGCTCTTGCGGCTTGCATATGTCCAGTGCCGATTGAGGCAGACACGATGAGAACCTTCCTTGATGTTTCGTTATTCATAATGCACCCTTTCTCTGTGCATTATACCATAAATAGATAAAAAAAAGAGACCTCGAAAGGTCTCTTTCACATCCAATATGGATTATTTTTTGCGTTTTTTAGCTTTTGCAGCGTTAACTTGTTCTTTCAAACCTTTACCAGCTTTGAATGCAGGGGATTTGGAAGCTGCAATTGTGATAGTTTTACCGTTTTGTGGGTTACGGCCTTCACGAGCTGCGCGTTCACGAACTTCGAAAGTACCGAAGCCGATAACTTGTACTTTGCCACCAGCTGCTAATTCTTGAGCTACTGTGTCAAATACAGCTTTTACTGCTTTTTCAGCATCTTTTTTAGTTAATTCAGTTTTTTGTGCAACACTTGCGATTAATTCTGTTTTGTTCATGACAGAACCTCCTTAAAATTACAATACCTTAGAAGTGTATAAACCTCTAGGTTACTTTTCCTGCACTTTAGCCTCCTCCCAAAAAGCATCGAGCTCAGCTAATGAAAAGTCTTCCCATGAGCGATCGCTTTGGTTAACACAAGCTTCTACATGTAAAAAACGCTGTCGGAACTTTGTGTTTGTGCGATTTAGTGCATTTTCACCGCTTATTTTATACCATCTGAATAGATTAATCAAGGAAAAAAGCACATCTCCTGCTTCTTTTTCCATATTTTCTCTATCATTTTGGTCAATAGCCTCCTTAAATTCCCCCATTTCTTCGGAAACTTTAGCCCAAACAGGATCAAGCTCATCCCAGTCAAATCCTAGCTTTGCAGCCTTTTCTTGGAGCTTATAAGCCGCCATTAAAGCAGGTAAACTTTTCGATACACCATCCAATACAGAATTTTGAATATTTTTCTTTTCTTGTGCCTTTAATTCATCCCAAGTGTATGATTTTTCATCATTTTCTGGGCTAAAAACACGAGGATGTCGACGAATCATTTTTTCAGCGACATCATTAATTACGTCTTGAAGTGTAAAATGACCAGCCTCCTCTGCCAATTGACTGTGAAAGACAACTTGCAATAATACATCACCTAACTCTTCACGAAGATTAGGCATATCTTTATTATCAATGGCATCTACCACTTCGTAAGTTTCCTCTATAAAATAGCGACGTAAAGATTCATGCGTTTGCTTTTGATCCCAAGGACAGCCATTTGGTGCACGCAAAGTTTTCACTACATCGACTAAAGGTTGAATATCAATATTGTTCTTCATATAGCTTTGCTTCCTCCCTATTGCGTCGAGCTTGTAAGCGCTTGCCTATGATTGGGAAATAGTATATATCATCTTTTACGACAGCTTTAGTAAGCCATAACGATAAACCATATACAAAAATAGCCACTACAATTGCTGCAGCCACAGCGCCACCATTGCCTAATAAATCAACAGTGCTCACATAGATGACTTGTGTAGCACCGCCCATGGCCATGGCAGATACTATTATTTTTAATAACTCTAATGTATTCAGTACCGAACCTACATATCTTTTTACAAAAATATAATTAATAAGCGCTGCAATAGCAAAGTTTAAATTCGTCGCCCAAGCCGCACCATTAATGCCCAACTCAACACTGCCTGTCAATTCATAATCTAAGAATGTCTTCACTAATAAGCCGATAAAAATCGACACCATAGGAATTACTGTCCTTCCTAACCCTTGTAAAACACCTGCAGTAACCTGCTGCCAACCGAGGAACACAATACTCAAGCTAATAACAGCAATAACAGGCCCTGCGTGGGGTGTTGCATATATTAATTGCGATATTGGCGTAGCTAGTACACAGAGACCAATACAGGCTGGAATCGTAAACATATTAGCAATTTTAATCGCCGTTTCCGCTCGTTTCACGATGCGATGTACATCACCTTGAGTATGGGCCTCAGATACGGCTGGCACAAGACTAGCGGCTAAGGACGTAGTTAGAATGATTGGCAACCCAATCAGAGATGTTGCCATACCCGTTAAATAGCCAAATTGTGTGGTTGCTTCATTGAGATAGTATCCAATATCCATCAATCGTTTTGGAACGATAAATGTATCAATGAGTGATACCATAGGAAGCATAATATTCGCCATAGAAACAGGTATAGCAAGGCTAAACAATCGTTTAACTACGGTGCCATTACTTTCACAAATAGCATTAGGATTCTGTTGTGAAAGCATCTTCTCTCGAACATTGCGTTGTCGGTAGTAAAAATAAATTAATACCAGTAACCCTGCCAATACGCCTGGGAATGTAGCAAAGGTCGCACCACCTGCCGCCAAATGGAGTCCACGATCAATGAAGTAGTATGCCAAACCTACCATAGAAGACACGCGAAAGATTTGTTCAAATACTTGACTCGTACCAGTAGGCACCATATATTGGAAACCTTGGAAATACCCTCTAAAACAGCTCAGGATGGTCACTACAAAAATGGCTGGAGATAATAACTGAATAGCAATTAAAGCACGTGGATCGGTGATGATTTGATTGTCTACGAGCCATTGCGCACTACCATATAAGGCCAAACTAAATACCAGCCCTAATATAGCGAGTACCCTTAAAGATACGGAAAATACTTGTTGTACGCCTCGCATATCATCATTAGCAAGTTTCTCTGCAATCATAATAGATATGGCTACAGGAATACCTGCAGCAGAAATACTAATGATAATTTGATAGATTGGATAGGCCATCATATATAGGCCAATTCCTTCACCACCTAAAATCCGTGCAATAAGAACCTTACTAAACGCACCGATGACCTTCACGATAATACCGGCTAAGGTTAAAATCATGGCTCCTTTTAAAAATCGATTCATAGGCCCTCCTTAGTCGGTGACTTGTGGCTAAGAGCCTTTATCACCGCTTCCGTAATGGTCAAAACAGAACCTTTCATGCCATTAAGATTCACATATAATGTGGCTGGCTTGGTGTCCATAAACTTCATTTTTTTCCATAAATCTTCTCGTACAGCCCCCATGTCCCAATCGGCCATTTTAGAATCGTCATACCAATGGATGGTGAGCTGCTTATCTCTACGGACGATACTCTTAATGCCCAGTAGACGTGCTTGCTCCTTAATTTGAGCAATACGCAACAAACGGTCTACTGGATCGGTTGGTGTACCGAAGCGATCAATGAGCTCATCCGTCATATCGTCGAGTTGCTCTTTAGATTTAATATGTAACAATCGTTGGTATACAGAAATCTTACGAGCACTATCTTTGATATACGCATCATCAATAAACGCATCTACCTCTAAGTCGATAGCTGGATCAATGGATACATCTCGCTCAACCTCTTTATTTTGAGCCTTTGCAATCGCTTCTTCTAACATGCTCACGTACATGCCAAAGCCCACGGATGCGATATTACCATGTTGCTGTGAACCTAATAGATTACCAGCACCGCGAATCTCTAAATCTCTCATGGCTAACTTAAATCCTGCGCCGAGCTCGGTGAACTCCTCTATGGCTTTTAAACGCTTTTCAGCTGCCTCTGAAAGTATTTTATCTGGCCGATACATAAAGTATGCATAAGCACGTCTACGAGAACGTCCTACACGGCCTCGCATTTGGTATAGCTGAGATAAACCTAAACGGTCTGCATCATAAATAATGATAGTATTGGCGTTAGGAATATCTAATCCGGTTTCAATGATACTCGTGGACAAGAGTACATCATAATGACCTTCATAGAAATCGGTCATAATCTCCTCAATTTGACGGCCTGTCATCTGTCCATGAGCAACAGCATAACGCAAGCCAGGCAATGCGGATTCTAATAATTCTCCCATGTGATTAATGGACGCGACACGGTTATATACGAAATAGACCTGTCCACCTCTTGCAAGTTCTCGTTTGATAGCATCTGCTATGAGATTCATATCGTATTCCACCACATAGGTTTGAACAGGCAATCGCTCCTCTGGCGGAGTATTGATAACAGACATTTCTCGAACCCCAACGAGGGACATATGTAAAGTCCGCGGAATCGGTGTAGCACTCAAAGTGAGTACATCAATATTGCTAGCCCACTCTTTCCACTTTTCTTTTTGTGCTACCCCAAAACGTTGCTCCTCATCTACAACAAGCATTCCTAAGTCTTTGAATACCACCTTTTTGTTAAGTAATGAATGAGTTCCAATAAGAACATCAATAGATCCATCCTCTACGCCTTTAAGAATTTGTTTTTTCTCTGATGTAGTTCGGAATCGATTAAGCACATCTACTTTCACCCCAAATGGAGCAAAGCGATTCAAAAAAGTTTGGAAATGTTGCTGTGCTAAAACCGTAGTTGGTACAAGTACTGCTACTTGTTTTCCGCTCATAACAGCCTTGAAAATGGCGCGCATAGCCACTTCCGTTTTACCAAAACCTACATCACCAGCGAGCAAGCGATCCATAGGAACAGGTCTTTCCATGGATTCTTTAATCTCTGCGGTAGCCTGTAATTGGTCTTCCGTTTCCTCATAGGGGAATGCATCTTCAAACTCTTGCTGCCATGGTTGATCTGGCAAGAATGCAAAACCTTCTGTGATTTCTCGTTGTGCATATATCTCAACGAGTTTATCTGCTAAATCATCAATGGATTTTTTTGCCTTTGTAACAACCTTGCTCCAGTCACGACCACCCATCTTATTGATACGTGGCACATCACCTTCGTTGCCAATATATTTTTGCAGTTGATCTAAATTATTAGCTGGTAAGAACAGTTTGTCCGTTCCAGCATAAGCAATCTCAATATAATCGCGGTGAATGCCTTCCGTCTCAATTGTTTTAAGACCAATATACTTGCCGATACCATGCATATTATGTACTACATAGTCACCAGGCGTTAAATCTGTAAAATAATTGATTTCTTGGCCCTTTTTAGGCTTATTACGAAGCTTGCGCTTTTGCTGTCCGTAAATATTACCTTCTACGACAACTACGAGATGGCTATTGGGCAATTCAAAACCATCTGTTAATAAGCCCTTTAAAATAACGACGGTGTTTGGCTTTGCTATCCATGTATCACTATGAATAAATGCAATATTCTCCCCTTCAAGGGCGCGCTCAATACCTTCTCGTCGTTGCTGATTATTTAATATGAGTACCACTTGGTGATTTAAACGATGCCATTGCTTTATTTCGTCTGTTAATAGAGGAATTTGACGCTCAAAGCTCGTCATCGTCTTCCCTTGAATGCCAATAAGATTAAATCCTGCAAGTCCAATAGAACGTTGTTGCATAAATGTGAAAGCCACTTGATTCGTAGCATCTACAGTACGTTGTAGTTCATTCCAATCACAATGATTTTTCCGATGTGTAGGATCTTCTTTTAAGAATTTCTTTAACGCCTCTTGAATACGACCTGGCTCATCATAAATCAAAGTGCCCTCTTTCACATAAGATAATAAAGTACTGTCCGCATCACTTTTACCAAGAAAGAAAGGCGTCACCGTATAGGATTCGATTTGCTCAATAGAACGTTGATTCTCAACAGAGAAGAAACGCAATGTATCGATTTCATCACCAAAAAACTCAATGCGAATCGGATGATCACTATTTACAGGATAAATATCCAAAATATCTCCACGCACGGCAAAATGACCACGTTGTTCCACCTGGTCTACGCGTTCATATCCAATTGTTACGAGCTGTTCAAGGACTACATCACGTTCAATTGCATCATTCAAAGCAAAATGCAACGATTGCCCCTTTAAATAATGAGGGGATACAACATATTGTGTAACCTCTTCAGCATTGGCAATGACTACTGCCGGCTCTTGCCATGCTAATAATGCTAATGCTCGCATTTGTGCACCTTGGTCTTCAAGACTACGTGCAACAGTTGTAAAGTCTACATGATCTGTTATAGGAAATGATTGGACTGGCACATTAGGCCAAAAGAAAGCTAAATCTCGCTCCCACATCTCCTTATGATCCTTATCATGGACTACGATGACTACAGGTTTTGTAAGACCTGCAGAAAAAGATTGGCTTAAGAGAAAACTCTTTTGAGATCCACTAAGACCATATATGACTGACTTTCCCTTACTCTGAAATGCGTTTAGCCCATCCACAAAGGATGGGTTCTGTGAAAGCAGTTTTGTTAATGTATTATTCATACTGCACCATATAGTATTACTATAATTGTATTAATTAAATAGTTCTAACTCATTTATTATAACATATAATGTAGTAGTTAATTTTGTACCTACCCTACTATTAAATTACAAGTGTTTATCGATATGAATATCCACATTAACTACTTAATTTTAAGCAAAAAAAATACACCTCTAAAGGTGCAATAAAGTTGGTGCGGGAGAAGGGACTTGAACCCCCACGCCGTAAGGCGCCAGATCCTAAGTCTGGTGCGTCTGCCAATTCCGCCACTCCCGCGTCTCAACTGAAATAATAATATCATGTATAGAATTCATCGTCAATCATTTTTTTATAAATGACTTAAAATCCATATATCTAAAAATAAATTCCAAGGAAAATAACTATCTAAACCTTATGATTTACGTAAACCTAAATCAAATTCTAAAACTAAAAACTCTTAACTCTACAATTTTATATCTATTAACGCTTAAAGCCTCATCTAAACCTTAACTCTACAGGTCTCAATCTAAAAGGTATTACTGATAACTAATATTTGCAAAATAAAAAGAGACTGACCCAGAATCCGAACTACTAGAACCCTGGGTCAGCCTCTTTTTTAGGATGATGATGAATAAATGCATGCCCTACATTTACCATAAAATATATTAACAGTCATAACATATGTCATGCTGGTAATACCAAAAAGGTAATCCACCATGACCATAGCACGACATTTAGGTCGTATAGAACTAAAATCTAAATCAACCATAATACAATTTAGATTCAATAGAACTAAAAAATCCTTTTTACGGGTACGTAAAAAGGAGCTATTAACTTCTCCTCCCTATCTCTCGTAGGTCAAATGGTGAATGTTGAATAGGCAGTTCTCCTGACTCGGCGTCATCGCTCATCTAGCCTTCCCAGTTTCCCAGTGACTTAATTTAGACTCGCTCGACCATACAGTGGCGGGACCGTGCCGGCCTTTAACCGGCTTCTCTATTATGCTTTTCAGCACCTATTCCCAAATATGATATTTTCTATGCCTTTATTCTAACAGTCTACATTCATTTAGTCAATACGGCAGTAGCATATTTATTAATAAAAAAATGCTATATAGGTCTGCCGTATTGTTATAACAAAATATAAAAAGTTTAACAATCTAATCATTAGCTTTATCCAACGCGATTTCTAAATAGCCATCCTGCTATGGACATGCTTATAATGATTAGGATAATCATAGGAATAAAATTAAACCAAATATCCGTCAATCCTGCACCTTCTAAATAAATCCTGCGCATTGCATCAACAGAAAACCGCATAGGATTTCCATATGTAAGATATTGCAATATTTTCGGCATGTTATGTACAGGTGTGATTAATCCGGACAATAATGCTAGTGGAAAAAGAAAAACAAAAACATATACGAGAACTTGCTGCATATTTTTTGCAATAGCCGAAATAGATAACCCCAATCCAATGCTACTACTTATAAACGTAAACAACACGGCATACACAAGAAATATGTTGCCCCGAAATGGAACTTTAAACCAAAACATGGCTATTAATAACAATACAGTACTTTGAAACAGTCCTATTATCATGGGTGGTATAGACTTTGCAATCAAAATTTGCATAGATGATACGGGCGTCACCAATAATTGATCAAAGGTCCCCTGCTCTCGTTCTCTCGCCACAGATAAGCCCCCCAACATGATAACTTGTGTCATACTGATCAATATAACGAGACCTGTCAAGAAAGTCCAGGAAGACTGCTGATTTTCATTGTACCAGGTACGAGATTCAATCGTGATTCCCTTATGCTCAACACCTAACCAAGTCTGATTGAATTGAGAAATGATTTGCCCCATATAGGCTGTGGCAAGACCTGAAGTCATTGTATTCGTTCCATTTACAATAACAGTAATAGATGTAGGTTGTTTATGCTTTAAGTTTTCTTCAAAATCCTGAGGTATGATAACCGCCATAATAACCTTGTTGGAGTCTATTAGTGGTGCGATTATATCCGGAGAGTTCGCAGATTGATACAATTCAAAAACACCGGATGAATTAATAGTCGATTCTAATGCAGCTGCGGTCTGCGTATGACTTTCATCAATCAATACATAGGGAACCTTGTTGAGATTATAGGTTGCGGCGTAACCGAAGAGGAACCCTTGAATAATAACCGGTAACAATAAGATTATACGAGTTTTCGGATCTTTAAAGGTGGCTAATAGCTCTTTCCATATGATGGAGACAATTTGATTCCAATACAGTCGCCAATTCATTATTCCACCTTCTTCCGCGTAATATAAATTGTCAATATTGTAAAGCAAATAGCAAACCCCGATAATACGGCACTATTTTTAATAATCAAATACCAGTTATTTCCACCTAGGAACAATGATTTCAGTAATTCTAAAAAATATGTAGGAGGTAAAAGCCGTGAAATATATTGAATCACCACAGGTTGTGAATGTGGATCAAATAAAAACCCCGTCAATATCAACGCCGGTAAAAAACTGGTAAGTAACGCCATTTGACAAGCTAAGAACTGTTTCTTCGTAAACGCAGATATAAGTAGTCCCATATTTAAGGAAACAATTAAATACAATGTGGACACGATGCAGATGATCCATAAGGAACCACGCATAGGTACTTCATAAAAGAAATACGAAACACCGAGGCAAAACAACAGCCCCAACATGGCCAATACATAATAAGGCACTACCTTAGCCAAAATAATTTCAATAGGCTTAACTGGTGTAACGAATAAAGACTCAAAAGTACCACGTTCCCATTCTCTAGCCATAACGACAGCCGTAAGAAAAACGGATACAATCGTCATGATAATCATGATGAGCCCAGGAATCAAAAACCAGGTACTTGTATTTGCCTCATTAAACCACATGCGAGGGTTCATTGTTATATATCCACCACGTAGCATAAACGGAATATTCTTAACGGCCCATAAGTTAATAGCTGAGTTTACATAACTTTCTATGCTCATCGCTACCGAAGTATCGACACCATAGTAAATCCCCTGCACTTTCCCTTGTCCACGCATAACTTGAGCAGAAAAGTCCTGTGGAATCACCAATATGGCATCTACCTTTCGTTTTTCCATCAATAGTTCCGCCGTTTTTCTATCGCGAACCGCTATAGGTTGAAAGTACTCAGAGCCGTATAAGGAGTCATACACACTCTGGGTCATAGAATCTTGCCGTTCCATAACCACTGCTATCGGCACGTGTTTAACATCCAAAGTAACCCCTGAGCCGATGAGGATGATAAGTAGTATAGGTAGCACAACACCCAACAAAATAGTGCTAGGGTCGCGCAATACTTGTAAGGTCTCCTTGTATACCAATGAGGAAAACCGTCTTATAAATCCGTTCATACGTAATCCTCCTGTTCCCGTTTTTTTAGTATGACGGAGATAAACGCTTCATCCATAGTACAATTCTCATCGCCGGCAATCCGTCTAACTTCATCAGGTGTTCCCAGTACAACGAGTTTTCCTGCATCCTGAATCATAATACGGTCACAATATTCCGATTCATCCATAAAATGAGTCGTAATAATAATCGTTGTTCCTCGCTTTGATAAAGAAGTAATCTGTCGCCAGAAATTACGCCTTGTAAGAGGATCAATACCACTTGTGGGCTCATCCAAGAAAAGAATTTTAGGCTCATGCATTAAGGCAGCCGCCATGGACAAGCGCTGTTTATAACCACCAGGCAAATCACCGGCCATCATATCTCGCACATCATTTAGACGAAACTCCTTGATAACAGCCTCTATTCGATCATCCTTTTTTTGACTGTACAAACCGTACACACCAGCAAAAAATTCTAGATTTTCCATAACGGACAAATTGCCGTACAAAGAAAACTTTTGCGCTACATATCCGAAATTGCTTCTTGCTGCCGTACGAGATTTAACGACATCAACACCGGCTACACGTAAATCCCCGCTCGTTACAGGTAATAATCCACACAACATACGAAATGTCGTCGTCTTGCCGGCTCCGTTTGGTCCAAGCAATCCGAATACTTCTCCGCGCTGCACCGTAAATGATGTATTAGCTACCGCCGTAAAATCATCGAATGTCCTCACCAAATGAGATACGGAAATTTCTACTGGACGCTCAACCATTTCATTTGGGGACAACAAACGTTTTCGTTCTTTCTCTATCACACTTTCATTCAAATCCATATCGATACTATCTAAAGGCTCAGCCCCTTGTTTTGAGGCAATTTCATCCTCTTTTAACAACATCATAAAGGTATCTTCCAAACGGCTCTGAACTGGTTGTTCCTCCATACCGTACTCGCTAAGCCAAGGAATCGAAAGCATTTCTTTTGTTTTTATGTACCTCACGGCACCGGCCTCTGGAACGGCATCCGCCACGCATTTCCTGTCATCCATCAATGCGGCCTGTACATTTCTCATGCTCAACGACTTCGGAATCTTTACCTGAAAGCATCGTTCCTCAGACATTTGAGTCAACTCATGCGGTGTCCCAGTTGCTAAAAAGTGCCCCTTATTGAGGACGAAAACATCTTTACAACGCTCCGCCTCATCTAAGTATGCAGTGCTAACAAGTACGCTGATTCCATCTGTACGTACTAACGACTCTAAGATTTCCCATAACTCCCGCCTTGAAAATGGATCTACCCCTACGGTAGGCTCATCGAGCAATAAAAGCTCCGGAGAACGCACCAATGTACAGGCTAGGCTAAGCTTTTGCTTCATACCACCTGACAATTTACCGGCTTGACGCTTAGTAAATTTGGCTAGCCCTGTCATATGTAGTAATTTTTCAAACCGCTCCGTTCTCACATGCAAAGGAATACCGTGTAAATCTGCATAGAGATTCATGTTTTCACTGACGGATAATTCCTCATAAAGCCCAAACTTCTGAGGCATATAACTAAGTCTATCTTGAACTGCCTGTGAATGTGCTTTCACATCCATTTCGAGGACATCTAAAGAACCAGACGTGGCATCCAATAAACCGGCTATCAAACGAATCAAAGTCGTTTTTCCCGCCCCATCTGGACCAACCAACGCAGTTAAACAGCCTTTCCGGATTTTAAAATCCAAATGGTCCAATGCTATTATAGGATCAGCTCCGACAAGGGGGAATTCTTTATATAATTGTGACCCTTCGATTGCATATACATCATTCACTGCACACCTCTATATATCAATGGAAACAGTGGCAGGCATTCCTAAACGGAGACGATTATCAGGATCATCTACATATACCCGTACTTCATATACAAGTGTAGTACGCACATCCTCCGTTTCTACCGATTTAGGTGTAAATTCCGCTACGGAGGATATATATCCGATTGTACCGTGAATCGGTTCATTCTTATTGGTATCCGTCGTCACATTCGCATCCATACCGTTATAAATTTTTCCTAAATCCCGTTCGTTCACATATACACGAACCCATTTCTTAGTATTCTCAGCCAATTTAAATACAGGTGTATTCGGTGAAGCCATATCACCGACCTGTAATAATCGGGCCGTTATAACACCGTCTATAGGAGCTGTTAATACGGTTTGGTTTAACAAAAACTCCTGACGGGCCAGTTCGCTTTTCATCGCATCCAATTGGGCTTGGGCCTGTGCTATATCTTCCTGTCTTGGCCCTGCGACAGCTAAATTGTATGCTTGCTGAGCCTCGTTTAATTTGGCTTCCGATACTTTCACCTTCGCCTGTATATCATCTACAGACTGTCGACTGACGGCCTTACCATTTGAAGCATTATATGATTTTTGTAACTTCTCTGCTTCTTGTTTCGATTGAGCTAACGCAGCTTCTGCAGATGTAACTCGTGCCGATGCTTGCGCGATTTCTTCTGGTCTACTGCCTGCTTGCAACTTGTCCACTATAGCGTTCTGTGCCGCAATGGTAGCCTTAGCCTGCTGTACAGCGAGATTCAATTCATCAGAATGTAAATACCCCAAAATCTGCCCTTGGCTCACGACCGCACCTTCATCCACTAACAGGCTAGCAATCCGATCACTTCCCCGAAATGCAACATTCACTTCCCGCAAATTCACATTACCTTGCAACACGATGTGATGAGAGGCCATGTACGCTTCGTATTGATTATAAGCATAATAACCTACTCCACCCAAAATTATTAAAAAGGCAATCATTATACTTGCGCATCTTTTTCTATTATTCGCCATCCACCGTTTAAGGACATCAAATTTTTCTTTCATAATCATTCCCCGTTTCTCACACTATTTCTTAGCATGCGAGTCCGCCTCTGCCTCCTGATTCATGTCCATGGCTTCCCAGCCACCGCCTAAGGATTTGAATAAACGAACGGTATCAGCAAACTCTTGCCCCCGACTCATGATATATTGCCGTCTTGCAGACAATACATTTCGTCGCGCATCAAGAACACTTAAGTAGTCACTAATACCAGAGTCAAAATTGATTTGTGCCAATGATTCCGCTTGCTGTGCAGATTCTACAGCAGATTTCAATTCCTCAGACTTAATATGATCCTGAGATGCATCCGTCACCGCATTTCGGACCTCCCCTACAGCTTTCAAAACAGTCTCTTCGTAAAGTGCCAAGTATTCCTGTTCCTTTTCCGTTTGTACTTTTATATTCTTACGAATAGCACCGGCATTGAAAATAGGCATAGTGATAGATGGTCCTATTCCTATCATTTTACCGATAGCCGAAATAAGACCTCCCGATGAAAACGACTCCAAGCCTATACTGCCATTTAGTGAAAATCTAGGCTTAAGGTCAGCCTTTGCAGCCTTGGTTTTCTGTTGTTGCGCCGCAATACGTCTTTCCGCCGCCTGAATATCAGGCCGTTGTCGTAAAGCTTCCGCCGGTATGCCGATAAACATATGTGGATCCACCGTAGGTAATGAAGTATTTTCCATCAATAACGCGTCAATCTCGCCTGGAACTGTTCCTGTCAATATAGAAAGAGCAGACATTGTGGAAGCTATATTTTTCTTTAATGAAGGAATCTCCGCTTGAGTCTGAGATAATGCATATGTAGCTTGTTGTACAGGTAATTCGTTGATAATACCAGACTGATAATTTATCTTAATCAGCTCCAACGCTTCCTGCTGACGCTTCACATCCTCTTCCGTTATGCGCAATTGCTCCTGTAAAGTTCTTAACGACATATACTGTAATGCTGTTTCCGCGCTCAATGATACCCAGGTGGAATATAAATCCGCCTGTGATGCTTGTAACGAATTCGATGCAGCACGTGATTTTGCTTTTTGTCTCCCGAATATATCAATTTCCCATCGCGCATCAATTCCCAATTTACCGGTTTCTACATTTCCTGTCATCTTATCAGGTATAGGCAAATTCTTTATCGCTTCTCGGTCCGAATCCCATTCGCCCTGACCTCTATTAGCCGACCATGAACCGGAAGCATCTAGCCAAGGTAATCGTTGTGCTTCAGCAATTCCCAACTGTAACCGCCCTTGTCTAACTCGAGAACGAGCTACCTCTAACTGCCGATTATTTTTGAGGGTCAAATCAATTAATTGATCCAAGACAGGATCGTTAAAAACCTTCCACCAGTGGGCTAATTCTTCTTCACTGACCGCTTTCCCTTCTACAACCTCATACGGTAACGGATGTTTTCCCGATTCCTCTACCCAAGAATGTTCATTCAATTCTTTAGTTGCTTTTTGTTTCTCTGAAAGCTTAGGCTCTTCAGCAGCAGTGCTCTTTTTCTTCTTTTTTTTGCCATCCTTGTAATACGATGCAATGACAGAACTGCCTTGGTCAGAATCGTCAACAGTTTTTTCAGACCTATGCTGTACTGTCGTATTATCTCGACTCGTTCGATTTGCATCGCCGTTTGATTGACTAAAACTGACGCCCGCGCTAGCACTCCAAGCCCCTAATGCTAAACATATATAAACAATTAAAAGTTGTTTTCTATTCGTCATCATAGCAAACCTCTTTTCATTTCCATATATTTCAGTATCATTGTATGTTCATCTTATAATATAAAACCATTATGTATCAATAATATGAAGTATCATTTTAATCTAACTTGAGTTTTATCAAACTTTCACATAAAATAAAAATGTATTAATATAATTCAAGTGGAGGCGATTATGTATATCGGTGAAATCATTAAAAGCTATCGCGAACAACATAATATGACGGTTGAAGAATTTGCAAATAAATCGAGTCTAAGTCAAACAGAAATCAACCAATTGGAAGAATTATTTCAAAGTGATGGAACGACACCTCATCCTGTTGCAATGCGACAAATTAAAGCTATAGCTGAAGCCATCGGACAGCCACTCCCCATCATTATGAATCTTATTTCTGCAGATCAAGAAATCGTCGTTAACGTAGTAGCTGAATCAGATCAGCCACATGCGAAATAATCAGACTTAGTCTATTAAATAAAGATCATTAGCTCATAAAAGGACCCTACATAAATATGTAGAGTCCTTTATATACATATAAAAAATAAAAAAGCACCACATTACTGTGATGCTTTAATTTGGTGACCCAGAAGGGATTCGAACCCCTGGCCTTTTGATTCGTAGTCAAACGCTCTATCCAGCTGAGCTACTGAGTCATGTACAAGGTACTCACTTATATTAACATAATGATTGCGGCTACGCAAGCATTTTTTAATATTTTTTGAGTAATTTTATGGACATGCGGCCCGAAGACCGCCATCCAAATTTTGGCAGGGGCAGTAGGACTTGAACCCACAACCAACGGTTTTGGAGACCGCTACTCTACCAATTGAGCTATACCCCTATATTCATCAAGCTTTGCTTGATACTTGATTAGTTTAACAAATATTACATACTATGTCAAGAAATATAGGCTTATTAATCAATAAATAATAAGAAATATTAAAGGAAAAGAGCCCTCTTTCAAGGGCTCTTATGTCTACCTAACTTTTACCTTTATATATACGGGAGATGGTATATATAATTAGAGAGTTTTGTATATGTATTGTTTTGTTTATACACAGGGAGAGTATTGTTGTGTATTTAAGTGTTGTTTTATGTGTTGTATTGTTTTGTGTTGTTTGTATTATTTGTAAAAGGGACAGGTAAAAGTTATTAGTAGTAGACCTCCATTTCCTTAGTTGATCTCAATCAACTATAGCTAGTATATAGATAGTTCGTGAAAACATAGTGAAAGTGATATGAAATATAATCAAAACGAGTAATTTTTGGTACATTTTGGTATATTATTAAATATCAGAAAAATATCTACAACGCACGTATTTACTAGGTTAAACAGATATCTATATAAAATAGTGATAATTCTATGCATGAATAGAATATGTAATAAATAGTAATTATTAAAATTTATAATTGAACCTCCATTAATTATTTAATCTCAATTAATTGAAAAATATGATTAAAAAAAATGAAATAATTAATACAGTAAACCGGTCATCGCTCTAGCATTTCTATCTTCTACATCCCCACTCATCAGATTTTCTAGTAGAAGAAAAGCCATACATAAAAAAGACACACCCTCAGGTGTGCCTTTACGTCAATCAGCGGCTTCCTATCAATTCTCACTGTGGATTTTCCTTCACTGCTTCGCAGTTCGGTAAATCTTACGTTCGGAAGAAAGTGATGCAGTGAATCTGTCGTCGTTTCACTCCTCCATCTTCTACTGCCCTACTTTTCCCACGCCATCTTATTGATTAATACACATAGACAATACTTCTACAACCTTGGCTGGAGACGGCTCTTGCAGAGTTAGCTAGTCGAAGACTAGCAAAAAGAAAAAGGCCTACCTTTAGGTAGACCTTTTTCTTTTAGTCAATCAGCGGCTTC